>NZ_DASWXC010000057.1:0-69137 GCF_036405735.1 Nocardioides sp. | reverse complement strand
CACCCTGGACCGGCTGGTGGCCGACGCGATCGTCCGGTTCGACCCCGAGACCGCCGCCCAACGCGCGCTGGAGGACCTCGAGACCCGCCACGCCCGCGTCACCCTCAACCACGTCCCCGACGGCATTCTGGCCACCGGCCGGCTCGACGCCGTCGTCGACGCCGCCGACGCCCTCGAGCTCGACACGATCCTGGCCCAGATCGCCGCCAGCCTGGCCGCCGCGGGCGACACCGACCCCCTCGACGTCCGCCGCGCCAAGGCCCTGGGCCTGCTGGCCCGCGGCGAACTACCCCACCAGCCCGACCAGCCTCCCGCGACCAGCAGCGGACGGCGCCGGCAGCTGGTGCTGCACGTCAGCCTCACCGACACCGCCCTGCACGGCTGCGGCGACGGCATCGCCACCCTGGCCACCCCCACCGGCCGGCCGCTGGGCCCGGTCACCGTCGAGCAGGTCCAGCAATGGTGCGCCACCCCCGACGCCGAGATCACCGTCAAACCGGTCATCGACCTGCTCGCCCTGCTGACCAGCACCGGCTACCAGCCCTCGACCACCCTGCGCGAGCAGACCGTGGCCCTACACCGCACCTGCGTCTTCCCCCACTGCGACCGCCCCGCGCACAGCCTCGACCTCGACCACATCCACCCCCACGCCACCGGCGGCGCCACCGCCAGCGACAACCTCGCACCCCTGTGCCGACGCCACCACCGCACCAAGACCCACACCGCCTGGACCTACACCCGCCTCGGCCCAGCCGAACACCTCTGGACCAGCCCCCACGGCCACCAGTTCCTCACAGACCGCCACACCACCCGCGACGTCTCGCCCGACCTCCGCGACACCGGCTGAGCCCACTAGGCTCGGAGACATGGCAGCGGTCCCCGAGCAGCGACTCCTCCTCGTCCACGCCCACCCCGACGACGAGACCATCGGCACGGGCGCCACGATGGCGAAGTACGTCGCCGAGGGCCGCGGCGTCACCCTGGTCACCTGCACGGCCGGCGAGATGGGTGAGGTCCTCGTCCCGGAGCTCGAGCACCTCGCCGCCGACAAGGACGACCGGCTCGGCGAGCACCGCCGCGAGGAGCTCGCCGCCGCCATGCGGGAGCTGGGCGTCACCGACCACCGCTTCCTCGGCGGCTTCGGCACCTACCGGGACTCCGGCATGCAGTGGCACGAGGACGGCTACGCCATCCCGGCGGACACGATCCACGACAACGCCTTCTGGCACGCCGACCTCACCGAGGCGGCCGACCACCTGGTGCGGATCATCCGCGAGGTCCGCCCGCAGGTCCTGGTCACCTACGACCAGTTCGGCAACTACGGCCACCCCGACCACATCCAGGCCCACCGGGTGGCGATGTACGCCGCGCAACTGGCCGCCGTGCCGTCGTACCGCAGGGACCTCGGTGAGCCCTGGGACATCGCGAAGATCTACTGGCTGGCCATGTCGGAGAGCCGGATGCGCGAAGGGCTGCGCCGGCTCCGCGAGGCGGGGGACCACAGCTCCTTCGAGGGCATGGACCCCGACGGACCGCTGCCGATGACGACGCCCGACGAGGACCTGGCCGCCGAGATCGACGCCTGCGACTACGCCGACCAGAAGATGGCCGCGATGCGCGCCCACGCGACCCAGATCACCGTCGACGGGCCGTTCTTCGCCCTGTCGAACAACATCGGCAACCAGGTCTGGGGCCTCGAGCACTTCCGGATCGCCAAGGGCACGCAGGGTCCGGTCGGGAAGAACGGTCTCGAGGCCGACCTCTTCGCCGGCCTCGTCGCCGGCCTGTGACCGGCGCCCGGGCCGCGGCCGCCGGCGCGGGCCTGCTCGTGCTGGGAGCGGCGGTCGGGACGGCCACCGTCTGGGTGCATCCAGTGGGCTGGGGACTCGCCCTGGGCGCGGCCGCCACCCTGGCCGCGCTCGTCGCGGCTCCGGCCGGCTGGCGCCGGCTGGCGTACGGCGTCGGCTGGGTCGTGGCGGCCGGCTGGTTCGTGTTCGCGCGACCCGAGGGCGACTTCGTGATCTCGAGCGACCCGGCCGGGTACGCCGTGCTCGGACTCGGCCTGGTGGTGGTGGTGCTGGTGGTGGCGACGGTGCCCGGACCGCGGCGGCGCTCCGGCCCGTCCTAGCGATTCGCTGGGCCGGATTGCATAGGCTCACGGTCGTGAGCACGCAGGACCAGAGCCCTCCCGGACCGATCGAGGACACTGCCGAGACCTCGGCGGTCAAGCGTGAGCGCTCCGGCTTCGGGGCCGTCCTGGTCGTCGTCGTGATGCTCGCACTGCTGGTGGGCGGCGGCTGGGCGGCAGCGTACTTCTTCGCCGAGGACCGCCTTCCCAGTGGCACCACTGTCGCGGGTGTCGGCATCGGGAACCTCACCGTCGACGCCGCCGAGCAGCGGCTGCGCGAGCGGCTCGAGAACCGCCTCGACGAGGCGGTCCAGGTGGAGGTCGGCGGCAACACCGCCCGCGTCGTCCCCGCCCGGGCCGGACTCTCGATCGACGTCGAGGCGACCGTGGCGCGTGCCGGCGCCGAGCGGAGCTGGGACCCGCGCGACCTGTGGAACCACTACACCGGGGGCGACGAGGTCGCGCCGGTCCTGGACCTCGACGAGGCGGCGTTCGACACGGCGCTGGAACGGCTCGACACCGCGCTCGGCGCGCCGGCCCGCGACGGTGCGGTCGCCTTCGGCAAGGACGGCGTGCAGGTCACCGACGCCGCCGTCGGCCAGGGCCTGGACCCCGACGAGCTGCGCGACGCGCTGGTCGAGGCGATCCCGTCGGACGAGCGGAAGGTCGAGCTGGCGCTGCACGAGGTCGTGCCGGACATCGACCAGGCCGACGTACAGCAGGCGCTGACGAGCTTCGCCAACCCCGCCATGGCCGCGCCGGTGACGCTGGTCTTCGGGGAGTCGCCGGTGGTGCTCCGGCCGCAGCAGTACGCCGCGGCGCTGCGCCTGGAGCCGCAGGGCGACGCCCTCGTGCCCGGTCTCGACGAGAAGGCGCTCCAGCAGCTCGTCGCCGCCGGCATCGCCGACGACGCCAGCGCCCCGGTCGACGCGACGGTCCGCATCGTCGGCGGCAAGCCTCAGGTGGTGCCGGCCCGGCCGGGCGTCGCCTTCGACCCTGCCGAGGTCTCCCGCGTCTTCCTGGACCTGGTCACCAAGCCCGAGGGCCAGCGGCGGGCGCCGATCACCGCGACCGTCGCCGAGCCGGAGATCTCCACGGCGGACGCGCAGGCCTGGCAGATCAAGGAGCGGGTCTCGACCTTCACCACGCACTTCCCGTACGCGGAGTACCGCAACACCAACATCGGCCGCGCCGCCGAGCTCGTCAACGGCACCGTCGTCGAGCCGGGCGAGACGTTCTCCCTCAACGGCGTCGTGGGGGAGCGCACCCGCGAGAACGGCTTCACCGAGGGCTGGACGATCCAGGAAGGCATCTTCCGCGCCGACCTGGGCGGCGGCGTCTCGCAGCTGGCGACCACCACGTTCAACGCGATGTTCTTCGCCGGGCTCAAGGACGTCGAGCACAAGGCGCACTCGCTCTACATCTCCCGCTACCCCGTGGGCAGGGAGGCGACGGTGGCCTGGGGCGCGCTGGACCTGCGGTTCCAGAACGACACGCCGTACGGCGTCCTGGTGACCACGGGCTTCACGCCCTCGACCCCCGGCCGCCAGGGGTCGGTGACCGTGTCGATGTGGTCGACCAAGGTCTGGGACATCACGACCCGGACCAGCGACCGCTACGCCTTCACCGACTTCAAGACCCGCACCGTGACCGACGGCAACTGCGAGCCGACCGAGGGTGCCCGCGGCTTCTCCGTCGACGTGTGGCGCTACTTCAGCAAGCCCGGGAGCGACACGGTCGAGAAGACCGAGAAGTTCCACACCGTCTACCGCCCGCAGGACCACGTGATCTGCAAGACGCCGAAGGTGGTCCGCTAGGGCCGGGTGCCCGGGGCCAGGTAGCGATAGGTGTGGTGGGTCTCGAACCCCAGCCCCTCATAGAGCGCGATCGCGGCGTCGTTGCCGGTCTCGACATGGAGCCACGCCGTGCGGGCGCCCTGCTCGGCCGCCCAGGCCAGCAGCTCGGCGAGGACCGCCGTGGCCAGCCCCTGACGGCGGTACGCCGGCTCGACCGTCAGCCCGAACAGGCCGACCCAGTCACCGTCGACCGCCGCCTGCCCCTCGGCCCGCCCGGCCACCGTGACGCGCGCCCGGTCGCCCTCCACCGAGCGCGCCGGTGCCACCGCGGGTGACCGAGCGAGCAGCCGCCGCGCCCGCGCCACGGAGGCGAGCAGGAAGTGGGCGTCGCCCGGGACCGGCAGCCAGCCGTGTGACCGGAACGCCGCCTCGGTCTCCGAGGCCGCCTCGACGTTGACCAGCGGCGGGCGGTCCCGCGCGGCGTAGAACGCCCGGACCGCGGCGACCGCCTCGTCGAACGGCGCCCCGGGGTCGCCCATGGCCAGGCACGAGTTGGCGCGCCGGCGTACGGGAGCATCGGGGCGCGGCTGCGCGCGCAACTGCCACTCGCCGACGTACGCGGTCTCCAGTCCGGGGAACAGCGCGGCCGTGCGCAGCTCGGCCTCCCGCACCGAGACGCGGTGCCGTACGGAGGGCCGCGGCGGCACCGGCTTGCCGGACACGATGTCGGCGAGGGGGATGCGCACCGGAGCGCCCGACTCGGGCGCGACCACGCACCAGCCCTCCGCCCAGTCCGTGCAGATCCCGAGCAGGTCGGTGAACGCCGGTCCGCCCGTGGGGCCGGTCTCGCCGCGCACCAGGCGTCGGATGACGACGCGCTGGCCGACAACGTGTGGACCTAACCGGTGAGCGGGCACGCGGGGATACTAGGCTGGGCCTCTCAGCCCCAGTCCCCGTAGGAGGAAGTCGGATGACCTACGTCATCTCCCAGCCGTGTGTCGACGTGAAGGACCGTGCGTGCGTCGACGAGTGCCCGGTCGACTGCATCTACGAGGGCAAGCGCATGCTCTACATCCACCCGGACGAGTGCGTCGACTGCGGCGCGTGCGAACCGGTCTGCCCGGTCGAGGCGATCTTCTACGAGGACGACGTGCCGGAGCAGTGGAAGGAGTACTACGACGCGAACGTGAAGTTCTTCGACGACCTCGGCTCGCCCGGTGGTGCCGCCAAGATGGGTGAGATCGACAAGGACGCCGAGTTCGTGGCGGCGCTGCCGCCGCAGAACCAGGACCACTGAGCCCGGTGACCCGTCCGCTCGTCTCGCGGCGCCTGCCGGACTTCCCCTGGGACAAGCTGACGTCGTACGCCGCCACCGCGCGTGCCCACGAGGGTGGGATCGTCGACCTGTCAGTCGGCACGCCCGTCGACGCGACCCCCGAGGTCGCGCAGCGGGCGCTGTGCGAGGCGGCCGACGCGCCGGGCTACCCCGTCACGGTCGGCAACCCGGCGACCCGCCAGGCGGCCATCGACTGGCTGGCGCGGCGCCACGGGGTGACGGGCCTCGGACTGGACGCCGTCATCCCGTCGATCGGGTCCAAGGAGCTGATCGCCTCGCTGCCGCTCCACCTCGGGATCGGCGCGGGTGACCTGATCGTCTACCCCGAGCTGGCCTACCCGACGTACGAGGTCTCCGCCGCGCTCGTCGGCGCCCGCGCCATGGCCACCGACTCGCTGACCGCGGTCGGCCCGGAGGTGCCGGCGCTGCTGTGGCTCAACAGCCCCTCCAACCCGTCCGGTCGGGTGCTGCCGGTCGAGCACCTGCGCAAGGTGGTCGAGTGGTGCCGCGACCGCGGCACGATCCTGGTCTCCGACGAGTGCTACATCGAGTGCGCCTGGGAGGGCCAGCCGCCGATCTCCGTGCTGCACCCCTCGGTCAGCGGCGGGTCGTTCGAGGGCATCCTCGCCGTCCACTCGCTCTCCAAGCGCTCCAACCTGGCCGGCTACCGCTGCGCGTTCGTCGCCGGCGACCCTGCTCTGGTCGGCGAGCTGCTCGCGGTCCGCAAGAACCTCGGCCTGCAGATGCCGGCGCCGCAGCAGGCCGCCATGGTCGCCGCGCTCGACGACGACGCGCACGCCGACGACCAGTACGAGCGGTACGCCGCCCGGCGCGCGCGGCTGCGTGACGCGCTCGTTCACGCCGGCTTCGCCATCGACCACTCCGAGGCGTCGCTCTACCTGTGGGCGACCCGGGGCGAGGACTGCTGGGCCACCGTCGCCTGGCTGGCCGAGCGGGGCATCCTCGCCGCCCCCGGCGCGTTCTACGGGGCGGCCGGCAAGGACCACGTCCGGGTGGCCTTCACCGCGACCGACGAGCGGATCGACGCCGCCGTCGAGCGCCTGACCGCCGACTGAGGCGCGCACCTGACCTCTCTCACCGGCTGTCGGCGTGTCGCCGTCGGTGGTGTCAGGTGCCTGGTGCCAACGGGGTGAGCAGCTCAGTCGTGGACGTCGACGTGCACGTGGTCGCGGTGCTCGAGGATCGCCGGGTCGCCGCTGCGCGCGGGCGGGTCGTAGTCCCGCCAGCCCTGTCCTGAGCGTGCGCCGCTGGTCCAGATCCGGTCGTCGAAGATCACCGTCCGGACCGAGAGCCGGTCGGCCTGGGAGACGAGGAACTGCGCCAGCGCCCAGCCGCGGACCTGGTTGGCCGCGGTGACCGGCCGGAAGAAGACGTCCACGGCGCGGCCCTCGTAGTGGGCCGAGCCCGCCATGTGTCCGGTGCTGACGCCACGTGGCTCGAAGCCGCCGAGCGGCAGCGGGCCGAAGACCTCGCGGATCTCCGCGCGCACCGTCTCTGCCCGGGGGACCAGTCCGGCGGCGTTCAGCTCGTCGGAGGCCTCGTCGGGGTCGCCGCCGATGCGGCAGCTGAACGCCTCCTCGGAGTTCCCGGTCAGGGCCGAGGCCAGCGCCCGTGCGTCGGCGACCGCGTCGGCATAGTCCTCCGACTCCCCGCCGGCGGCGGCCGCAGCGGCCTCCGCGACGTCCAGCCGCCGGTAGCCGGGCACCGCCACGACGTCGTCGAGGAGGGCCAGTACGCCGTCCGGGCCGCCGCCGGGCAGCCGCGCCAGGTCGGAGTCGGCCAGCGCGACCGTGAGCGCCACCGTGGCGGCCCGTGCCGGCAGGCCGCGGCCGACCGCCAGCCCCGCCACCTGACCGGCCCGCGCCGCCTGCTCGAGGTCGAGGGTGACGGTCGTGTCGGCCACCGTGGCCGTGCAGCGCTCCGGCGTCAGGCCGGGGATGGGGAGGGTCACCCGCTCCCGGAGGACGGCGTAGCCGATCAGGCCGACGAGCAGCAGCAGGGCGGCGCCCCCGGCGAGCCAGGGCAGAGCGGGGAGCCGGGGGAGCCGTCGCACGGGCACATCATGGCGGCCGGCAACAAGCGCTGGGCCAAGCAGCCGCCTCAGACGGTGGCGACGTCGACGCGGACCTGACGGCGCAGGGTGGAGTCGTCGGGGGCCCAGCCGGTGTCACCGTCCCAGGCGCGGCCGGCGTACTCGACCCGGCGCACGCCGAGCCGGTCTGCCTGGGCGACCAGGTAGTGCGCGAGCGCCCAGCCGGTACGTCGCCCGGGCACGCCGACGGTCAGGGTCGAGCCGGTCACGACGGGTCGAGCGACGAGGTCGGCGAAGACACCGGTGACCTCGTCGCGCACTGTCGCCGGGTCGCCGACCGAGGGCTCGCCGACGCGGCACCCGAAGGCGTGGGGCGAGGCGCCCGACAATGCGGAGGCCAGCGCCCGTGCCTCCGGCTCGTGCTGGCCGTAGGCCTCCGGGAAGGCGGAGCGCTGCACGCGCTGGGCGGCCTCGGTCACGCGCAGGTCGCGGTAGCCCTCGACGCGCTCCAGCCCGTCGTAGAACCGGTGCGTGGCGTAGACAGGATCCATGATCTGCCGGCGGGTGCCCCAGCCCTGGGAGGGGCGCTGCTGGAACAGGCCGAGGGAGTCACGGTCGCCGTAGCGGATGTTGCGCAGCCGCGACTCCTGCAGCGCCGTGGCCAGCGCGATCGTGACGGCGCGCGCCGGCAGGCCGCGACGCACCGCGATGGCGGCGATCAGCGCGGCGTTCTCCGCCTGCTCGGGCGTGAGGGTGGCCCGCAGCGGGCCGACCTCGGCGACGCACTCGTCGGGGAGCAGGGTGCGCACCTCCTCGGAGAGGGTGCGCCAGGCCGCCGTCGCGCCGCCGGCGAGCAGCACCACGACGACGACCGCGGCGACGAGTCGCCCCACTAGTTCTTGTGCAGCGCCTCGTTGAGGACGATGCCCTCGCCCTGCCACGGGACCGCCTCGACGGCGCCGGTGACCGAGTTGCGGCGGAACAGCACGTTGGAGGCGCCGGAGAGCTCCAGGGCCTTCACGACCGTGCCGTCGTGGAGCGTGACCTTCGTGCCGGCGGTGAGGTAGCAGCCGGCCTCGACGACGCAGTCGTCGCCCAGCGAGATGCCGATGCCGGCGTTGGCGCCGAGCAGGCAGCGCTCCCCGAGGGAGATGACCTGCGTGCCGCCGCCCGACAGCGTGCCCATGATCGAGGCGCCGCCGCCGATGTCGGAGCCGTCGCCGACCACGACGCCGGCCGAGATGCGGCCCTCCACCATCGAGGCGCCCAGCGTGCCGGCGTTGAAGTTCACGAAGCCCTCGTGCATGACGGTGGTGCCCGCGGCGAGGTGGGCGCCGAGCCGGACCCGGTCGGCGTCGGCGATCCGCACGCCGCTGGGCACGACGTAGTCGACCAGGCGGGGGAACTTGTCCACGCCGTAGACGCTCACGTGGCGGCCGGCCGCCTTGAGCCGGGCGCGGGTCAGCTCGAACCCGTCCACCGCGCACGGGCCCTCCGAGGTCCACACGACGTTGGCGAGCAGGCCGAAGATGCCGTCCAGGCTCTGCCCGTGCGGCCGGACCAGCCGGCTCGAGAGCAGGTGGAGCCGGAGCCAGACGTCGGCCGTGTCGGCCGGGGCCGTGGCCAGGTCGGCGATCTCGACGAGGACGACCTTCTTCTCGACGCCGCGCGCCGCGTCCGTGCCCTCGAGCGCGGACAGGTCAGCGGGCGCCGTCGCGTCGGCCGGCCGCCGGCCCAGCGCGGGCTCGGGGAACCAGACGTCGAGGACGGTCTGCTGGGAGGCGGTGCCGGCGTACGTCGCGAGGCCGTAGCCCCAGGCGCTCTGAGAGGTCACGGGCGAGGATCCTACCGGCGGGATCAGTCGTCACGGATTCGGTTACCGACCGCTGTCGGGAGAGGATCGGCTTTAGGTAATCGGGTGCCGAAAAGGAGTGACGGCCATCACCGCTGCGAACGCGAGCATGTCCGCCTGGGCACGGCTGTTGAGCACCCCGCAACGGGAGGACCGTCGCACGTCCTGGCGCGCCCGGGCGGGCGGCCTCCTCGGCATTCTCGCGATGGTCGCCTACCTGACCTGGCGCATTGGATGGACCATGCCCGACGACGGCGTCGCGCGGGCGGTGGGGTGGGGGCTCCTGGTCTTCGAGGGCGCACCGCTGCTCGGGCTCGTGCTGCGCTGGGTGACGCTGTGGCAGCTGGACGCCTCGCCGCCCCGCGGGCCGGCGTGGCCGAGCAGTTCGGGCCGGTGGTCGTCTTCATCCCGACGTACAACGAGCCGGCGGCCGTCCTCGCGCCGACGGTGGCCGCCGCTTGTCGGCTCCAGCCCGCCCACGAGACCTGGGTGCTCGACGACGGCGACCGGCCGTGGGTACGCGAGCTGTGTGAGGCGTACGGCGCGCGCTACGTCCAGCGTTCCGAGCACGAGGACGCCAAGGCGGGCAACATCAACCACGCCTTGGCCCTGCTCGCGCAGGAGGGCAGCCCGGCCGAGTTCGTCGCGATCCTGGACTGCGACCACGTGCCGTTGGACGGGTTCCTCCACGAGACGCTCGGCTGGTTCGACGACCCGCGGATCGCGCTGGTCCAGGCGCCGCAGGCGTACTTCAACGAGAACGCCTTCGACGGCGACGGGTTCGCCGGCGAGCAGGGCATCTTCTTCCACGCGCTGATGGTGTCCCGTTCGCGGCGGCGGAAGGACCCGCCGTGGTGCGGCTCCACCTCGATCGTGCGCCGCTCGGCGATCGAGGAGGTCGGCGGCATCGCCACCGAGACGATCACCGAGGACCTCCACACCACGCTGAAGCTGCTCAAGCGCGGGTGGCGCAGCGTCTACCACCACCAGATCCTCGCCGTCGGTCTCGCGCCGGACACCCCGGAGCAGTACCTCATCCAGCGTCGCCGCTGGGCGCTCGGAGCCATGCAGGTCCACGTCCTGGAGAAGCTGTGGCGCCCCAAGCGCTGGCTGACGCTGCGCAACCAGCTGGAGTACCTCATCTCCGCGTTCTGGTGGTTCGAGGGCGCGCTCACGGCCGGCGCCCTGCTGCTGCCCGCGGCGATCCTGATCTCCGGTGTGCAGCCGGTCGACACCGACCCAGCGCTCTACGCCGCCCTGGTCGCCGCCATGGTGCTGTGTCGCCTGCTGGGGGCAAACCTGCTGTACCGCCACTACATCCGCTGGCGGCACGCCCTGGAGCTGCGGGTGTTGCGGATCCCGATCGGGCTCGCGTCGATGTGGTGGCTGGTGACCCGTCGCCAGCTCGACTTCGAGGTGACGCCGAAGGGTGCCGCGGACGAGCGCCGTGAAGGGAAGATCCCGACGGCCCTGGTCGTGCTCGCCGTCGCACTCGGCGTCGTGCTCACGTACGGCGTGCTGACCCTCATCGTGCCGCTGCCCTGGCCCAGCTCGACGGCCGCCACCCTCACCGGCGGTGTCTGGCTGCTGTGGGGTGAGGTCGTGCTGCTGCTCGGCATCGCCCGGATCCGGGACCCGCACTTCCGGACCACGCGCCGAGTGGCCTACCGGTTCAACGTGCCGGCCACCGTCGAGGTCGACGGCGTCCGCGCCCCGCTGCGCGACATCTCCACCACCGGGCTCGCGGTGGCGTTCGACGGCGAGCCACCCGCCGCGGCGACGCCGGGTGGAGAGGTCACCGTCCGGCTCCCCGGCGGTGAGCCGATCCGGATGCGTGCGGTGCGCTCCCGTCGCGGCAACACCGCCTACCAGGTCTCCGGCGACGAGTTCGCCGGCATCCGGGCCCTCACGGACTGGATCTTCTTCACCCCGCCCCACCCGGGCCACGACGTGCCGCCCGGCCTGCCCGCGGCCGCCGTCATCGGCGAGAGCCTGGCCGAGCAGCGTCCGCCCGCCCCGCTGCCGGCCCGACGCAACGACATCCAAGGCCTGCGAGCGGTCGCCGTGGGGCTCGTGGTCGCCACCCACCTCGGCCTCGCCGGCCTGCCCGGCGGGTTCGCCGGCGTCGACGTCTTCTTCGTCATCTCCGGCTTCCTCATCACCGCGCTCATGCTGCGTGAGTTCGAGCTCAAGGGCCGCATCAGCCTGCGGGACTTCTACGCCCGCCGCGCCCAGCGGATCCTGCCGGCCGCGGTCGTGGTCAGCGCCGCCATCATCACGGCCGCAGGCCTGCTCACCTCCTCGCTGCGCGTGCGCCAGTACGCGGAGGACGCGCTGTGGTCGGCCGCCTTCCTGGAGAACCTCCACCTGATCCGCCAGGCCACCGACTACTTCGCGGAGACCGCCGCCTCGCCGTTCCAGCACTTCTGGTCGCTGTCGGTGGAGGAGCAGTTCTATCTCGTCTGGCCGCTGCTGCTGATCCTGCTGCTCCGCGCGCTGCGCCCGGGCTCGGTCATGCTCGTCGTCGCGATGCTCTGCGCGCTCTCGCTGGGGGCGTCGATCTCGCTGACGGTCACCGATCCCTCCGAGGCCTACTTCTCCACCTACACCCGTGCCTTCGAGCTCGGCCTGGGGGCGCTGCTCGCCTTCGCCGCGCTCAGCGTCACCCGGGTGCCGCGCTGGTTCGCGTGGCTCGGCGGACTGGCGGGCACGGCGATGATCATCGGCACCGCGCTGTGGATGACCGAGGACGGCTTCCCCGGCTGGCATGCGCTCGTCCCGACCACCGGCGCCGTGCTCCTCCTCGCGGCGGGCATGCGCGAGCAGGTGGGGGTCAACCGCCTGCTCGGCGTACGGCCGCTGCGGTGGCTGGGCGACATCTCCTACAGCCTGTACCTGTGGCACTGGCCGGTGATCGTGCTCGGCGACCCGCTGGTCCCCGACGACTGGTCCCAGGCCGCGCGGGTCGCGTTGCTGGTCGGGATCTCGCTGGTCGCCGCCGACCTGACCTTCCGGCTGGTCGAGGACCCGTTGCTGCGACGTCGGCGCACCGTGTTCCGGGGGCTGCGGCCGTTGGTGTGGTGGCCGGTCGCCGCGGTCACGGCCGTATCGGTCGCGTTCGCCTCGACGGCGTACGCCGAGCACCGTCAGACGCTGGTCCAGCAGGATGCCGCGGGCTGGTACGCCGAGCACACCGACGCGTGCCCGGGCGAGGAGGCCCGCCCGGTGGACCCGGCCACGCTCGCCGAGATCCGCG
This sequence comes from Nocardioides sp., assembly GCF_036405735.1. Taxonomy (GTDB): domain Bacteria; phylum Actinomycetota; class Actinomycetes; order Propionibacteriales; family Nocardioidaceae; genus Nocardioides. The sequence continues at coordinate 56,716 of NZ_DASWXC010000057.1, read as the reverse complement.
CCGAGCTGGCCTGCAGCGCCGACCTGGCCAGGCTCGGCGCCCCCGTACCGCCCGGCATCCGGGCGGAGGAACTGGCCGCCGACGGCTTCGCGAGCGGGTCCTGGTGCTGGGACCACGCCCGGACGGAGTCGATCACCGCCTGTGCCGGGGACCTCGCTGTGGACCGGCCCGACCTGGTCGTGGTCGGCGACTCCCACGTGGGGCAGTGGCTGCCCGCCTTCCAGCGGCTCGCGCAGGACCGGGGCCTGGACCTCGTGCCCTTCGTCAAGCCCGGCTGCCCCGTCTGGCAGCTGGAGACCTTCGCGGGCGGCAGGGACGGGAACGACCCGGCGTGTGGGGAGTACCGCGCCGCGACGCTGCGCGCGGTCGCCGACCTGGACCCGCAGCTGGTGGTCCTCACGAGCATCGTCGACGAGCGCACCGCGGAGGCGGGCGATCCGGTGGGCGCGGGCTGGCGTACCGCGATCCGGGCCACGATGCCGCGGCTGGCCGGCCTCGGTCACCGGCTGGTCGTCCTGGCGGACACGCCGTTGCGCGCCGGCTCGGTCCCGGACTGCCTGGCCACCGCCGAGCAGGGCATCGCGCAGTGCGAGCTGGCCCGACCGTCGGCCAGCGTGCGCACGAACCAGTGGCTGCACAAGCAGGTCACCGCCACGGGACTGACCTGGGTGGACCCGACGCCCCTGCTGTGCGCGGCGGGCTACTGCCCGGCCGTGGCGGCCGGCATCGGGATGTACAACGACGCCTCGCACGTCAGCCGGACGTGGAGCACACACGTGGCCGGAGCGCTCGACGAGCTGCTCGTGGGGGCGGGCGCGCTCAGCAGCAGCGGCCGTTCGTGAGGTGCTCGCGAGCGTCGCAGCGGTCGCGCTCGAACTCCCGTCGCGACACCGGTACGACGCCCGCGCGGTCGCACGCCGCGAGGTAGTCGTCCCACTTGGCCTCGCCGGTCGCCTCCCGCAGCAGCCGCCAGGCCCGGCGCAGCGCGCTCACGGCCGACCGCTTCCGGTCAGCTCGCCGCCGCGCCGGCTGTGCTCCGCCTCCCAGGCCCGCACGGCCTCCTTCTCCTCCGCGGTCGCGAAGAAGTCGGCCGGCGCCACGACCCGCGAGGGCGTCGGCGGCACCTCGGTCGTCGGCAGCCGGCCGGCCCGCAGGCCCCGGACGCAGGTGATGAGAGCGCCGGCGACGACCACGATCACGAGCACCGCGAACGCCGCCTGCAGGATGCCGTTCTGCATCGAGTTGTAGACGATCTGGTCGACGTCGTCGGGCGTCTGCGCGGTGCCGTAGAGCTCGCCCGCGTCCCGTGCCGCACGGGCCGCGTCGGCCTGGGCGAAGTAGCCGATGGCCGGGTTGTCGCTGAACACCTTCTGCCAGCTCGCCGTCATCGTGGTGATCAGGTCCCAGACCAGGCCGATCCCCGGCACCCAGGCCCACTTCGCCTTGCCGTGCTTGATCAGCAGCGTCACGCAGAGCGTGAGCGCGATGGCGGCGAGCAGCTGGTTGGCGATGCCGAACAGCGGGAAGAGCTGGTTGATGCCGCCCAGCGGGTCACCGACGCCGATCCACAGCATGTAGCCCCAGGCCGCCACGACGATCGCGCTGGCCGACCAGGCGGCGGGACGCCAGGAGACGTCGCCGTACCGCTTCCACAGGTTGCCGACGGTGTCCTGCACCATGAAGCGTCCGACCCGGGTGCCGGCGTCGACGGCGGTGAGGATGAACAGCGCCTCGAACATGATCGCGAAGTGGTACCAGAACGCCGCCAGCGCGCCGCCGAACGCCTCGGTGAAGATCAGCGAGATGCCGAAGGCCAGCGTCGGCGCGCCACCGGTGCGGGAGATGATCTCCTCCTCCACCGACGCGGCCGCCGTCTCGAGGTCGGCCGGGGTCAGCGTGAAGCCCAGTCCCCGGACGAACTCGGCGGCGCTCTCGGCCGCGCCGCCGGTCGCGCCGAGCGGGGCGTTCATCGCGTAGTAGATCCCCGGGTCGATGACCGTCGCGGCGATGAGCGCGCTGATGGCGACGAACGACTCCATCAGCATGCCGCCGTACCCGATCATCCGGACGTGGCTCTCCTTGGCGATCATCTTCGGGGTGGTGCCCGAGGAGATCAGGGCATGGAAGCCTGACAGGGCGCCACAGGCGATGGTGATGAACACGAACGGGAACAGCTTCCCCGCGAACACCGGACCGTCGCCCGCCGTCGCGAAGCTGCTGACCGCCTCGTGCTGCAGCGCCGGTGCCGCGAGGACGAGGCCCACCGCCAGCAGCACGATCACGCCGATCTTCATGAAGGTCGAGAGGTAGTCGCGCGGCGTCAGCAGCATCCACACCGGCAGCACCGACGCGACGAAGCCGTAGACGACCAGGCAGATCGTCAGGGTCTCCTTCGACAGCGTCAGGCCGTCGGCCAGGCCCATCTCCTCGACGTAGCCGCCGCCGATGATCGCCAGCAGCAGCAGGGCCACGCCGATCCCGGTGACCTCGAGGACCTGGCCGGGCCGCAGGTAGCGCAGGTAGAAGCCCATGAAGAGCGCGATCGGGATCGTGAGCCCGATCGAGAACACGCCCCACGGCGACTCCGCGAGCGCGTTGACGACGACCAGGGCGAGCACCGCGAGGATGATGATCATGATCGCGAAGACGGCGATCAGGGCCGCGACACCGGCGACGGCGCCGATCTCCTCGCGCACCATCTGGCCCAGGCTTTTCCCGTCGCGCCGCATCGAGAAGAACAGCACCATCATGTCCTGCACGGCGCCGGCCAGGATGACGCCGACGATGATCCAGATCGTCCCGGGCAGGTAGCCCATCTGGGCGGCCAGCACCGGCCCGACCAGCGGCCCGGCCCCGGCGATGGCGGCGAAGTGGTGGCCGAACAGCACGCGCCGGTCGGTGAGGTCGAAGTCGCGGCCGTTCTGCAGTCGCTCGGCCGGTGTCGCTCGCGTGTCGTCGACCTCGAGCACCCGCCGCGCGATGAAGCGGGAGTAGAAGCGGTAGGCGATGGCGTACGACGCCAGCGCGGCGAAGAGGACCCACAGCGCCGAGACGTCCTCGCCGCGCGAGAGCGCGAGCACGGCCCAGCAGGTGGCTCCGACCAGGGCGACGATCGTCCAGACGGCGATGCCGCGGGCGGAGAGGGAAGGGCGTGAGGGTGTCGTGACTGACATGCGAGCTCCCGAGGCGCAGATGTTCAGCTGTGAGGTCACCGGCGGAGCCGGTATCTCGATGCTACTGCGAAGTGATCTAGACCACCCCCGTCGCCGTGCCGGCAAGTGGAGCCTTTCGCCACCGATCCGCCTGCGCCTGTGGCAGAAGGCTCCACTCTTCGTCACCGCATGCTGGTCTGTGCGCTGCGAACCGGATCTGGTTCGCGCGACTCACCTACGACGGCCTACGCTGTATGCCACAGGCGCTCGAGCCGTCATCAGCGGCGAGCCCCGGGAAGAACGGCCTGACTCTTAATCAGCGGGTTAAGGGTCCGGCCTACTAGAACCCGGCGGGTCCGGCCCGTCACAGCCGTCAACGAGTGGTCGGCCGCTCCCCGTGGGCGTCGGCAAGCCAGGTGGTACCGCGGCGCGAGTCGTCCTGGCGGCCCGATGAGACCGACCGCAGGAGATGCCTCGATGACCTACCCCAAGGTCACCACCGACCCGACCCACGCCGTCCCGGCCTCCCCGCGGTTCCCCGCGATCGAGGAGCGGGTGCTGGCCTACTGGGACGAGGACGGCACGTTCCAGGCCAGTGTCGAGCAGCGCGAGGCGGGGGAGAACGGCAGCAACGAGTTCGTCTTCTACGACGGTCCGCCGTTCGCCAACGGGCTGCCGCACTACGGCCACCTGCTCACCGGCTACGTCAAGGACATCGTCCCGCGCTACCAGACCATGCGCGGCAAGCGTGTCGAGCGCCGCTTCGGCTGGGACACCCACGGCCTGCCCGCCGAGCTCGAGGCGATGCGCCAGGGCGGCATCAAGACCACCGACGAGATCGTCGAGATGGGCATCGACAAGTTCAACGACGCCTGCCGTGCCTCGGTGCTGAAGTACACCGGCGAGTGGCGCGACTACGTCACCCGCCAGGCGCGCTGGGTGGACTTCGACAACGACTACAAGACCATGAACCCCGAGTTCATGGAGTCGGTCATGTGGGCCTTCAAGAGCCTGTTCGACAAGGGCCTGGTCTACGAGGGCTTCCGCGTCCTGCCCTACTGCTGGAACGACGAGACGCCGCTGTCCAACCACGAGCTGCGGATGGACGACGACGTCTACCAGATGCGGCAGGACCCGGCCGTCACCGTCGGCTTCGACGTCACGACCCCGGGCGAGCTGCACGGCGCGAAGCTGCTGATCTGGACCACGACGCCGTGGACGCTGCCGAGCAACCTGGCGGTCATGGTCGGCTCCGAGATCGACTACGTCGGCGTCGAGCGGGACGGCACCACGTTCCTGCTCGCCGAGGCCCGCGTGCCGGCGTACCAGAAGGAGCTCTTCCCGGACGCCGAGGCAGCGACGATCACCTGGCGCGGCACCGGCGCCGACCTGGTCGGGCTGACCTACGCGCCGCCGTTCCGCTACTTCGCCGACCACGCGAACGCGTTCCGCGTCGTGGCCGCCGACGAGGCGGTCACCACCACCGACGGCTCCGGCCTCGTCCACTCCGCCGGCGCCTTCGGCGAGGTCGACAAGGAGGTCACCGACCGCGAGAACATCGCCCCCGTCATGCCGGTGGGCAAGGACGGGCGCTTCACGCACCCCGTCGAGGAGTACGCCGGCATGCTGGTCTTCGATGCCAACAGCTTCATCATCGACGACCTCAAGGCCGCGACGAAGGGGGAGCCCGCGGGCTCGGTCACGCCGGGAACGGTCCTGCTGCGCCGCGAGTCCTACGACCACTCCTACCCGCACTGCTGGCGCTGCCGTGAGCCACTGATCTACAAGGGCGTGAGCTCCTGGTTCGTCGAGGTCACCAAGTTCAAGGACCGGATGCTGGAGCTCAACCAGCAGATCCGCTGGACCCCCGACCACATCCAGGACGGCCAGTTCGGCAAGTGGCTGGAGAACGCCCGCGACTGGTCGATCACCCGCAACCGGTTCTGGGGCAGCCCGGTGCCGGTGTGGAAGAGCGACGACCCGGCGTACCCGCGCATCGACGTCTACGGCTCCTTCGAGGAGATGGAGCGCGACTTCGGCCGGTTGCCGCGCAACGCCGCCGGGGAGCCGGACCTGCACCGGCCGTGGGTCGACGACCTGACCCGCCCGAACCCGGACGACCCGCGTCCTGAGGGGGTCAAGAGCACGATGCGCCGCGTCGCCGACGTGCTCGACGTGTGGTTCGACTCCGGCTCGATGTCGTTCGCCCAGAGCCACGTGCCGTTCGAGAACGAGGAGTGGTTCGAGCACCACTTCCCGGCCGACTTCATCGTCGAGTACATCGGCCAGACGCGAGGCTGGTTCTACACGCTGCACATCCTCGCCACGGCGCTCTTCGACCGTCCGGCGTTCCAGAGCTGCATCAGCCACGGCATCGTGCTCGGCAGCGACGGCAACAAGATGTCCAAGAGCCTGCGCAACTACCCCGACGTCTCCGAGGTCTTCGACCGCGACGGCGCCGACGCGATGCGCTGGTTCCTGATGTCCTCGCCGATCCTGCGCGGCGGCAACCTGGTCGTCACCGAGCAGGGCATCCGCGACTCGGTGCGGCAGGTGATGATCCCGCTGTGGAACAGCTGGTACTTCTTCCAGCTCTACGCCAACGCGGCCGGCATCGAGGCGCAGTGGTCGACGGCCAGCGAGGACCCGCTGGACCGCTACGTCCTCGCCAAGACGCGGGAGTACGTCGCCGCGATGACCGAGGCGATGGACAACTACTCCATCGCCGACGCCTGCGAGACCACGCAGCGGTTCCTGGAGGTCCTGACGAACTGGTACATCCGGCGCAGCCGGGACCGGTTCTGGAGCGACGACCGGGCCGCGTTCGACACCCTCTACACCGTCCTGGAGATCACCTGCCGGGTGGTGGCGCCGCTGCTCCCGCTGACGACCGAGGAGATCTGGCGCGGGCTGACCGGCGAGCGTTCGGTGCACCTGACCGACTGGCCGGCGGCGGAGTCGCTTCCCGAGGACCACGCGCTGGTGACCGCGATGGACAGCGTCCGCGACGTCTGCTCGGCCACCTCGGCGCTGCGCAAGGCGCGGCAGCTGCGCAACCGGCTCCCGCTGGCGACGCTGACGGTGGTGGGTGCGGACGCGCTCGCCGGGACGTTCGAGGAGATCGCGACCGCGATCGTCCGGAGCGAGGTCAACGTCAAGCAGGTCCGCGTGATCGCGGCCGAGAGCGACGAGGCGTCGCAGTACGGCGTGGCGCAGAGGCTGACCGTCAACGCGCGGGCCGCCGGGCCGCGGCTGGGCAAGGACGTCCAGCTGGCGATCAAGGGCTCCAAGAGCGGCGACTGGTCGGTACAGCCCGACGGCACGGTCGTGGCGGGCGGACTGGCGCTGGTCGAGGGGGAGTACACCCTCGAGACGGTCGCCGGGGCGGCGTCCGACGACGTCGCCGTCGGGATGCTGCCGGGCGGCGGCTTCGTCGTGCTCGACACGGTCGTGACCGACGAGCTCGCCGCGGAGGGCCTGGCCCGCGACGTCGTGCGCGCCGTGCAGCAGCACCGCAAGGACGCCGGTCTGGAGGTCACCGACCGGATCCGGCTCGTGCTCGGCGGCACCCCGGCGGTGGTCGCCGCGGTCCGCGCCCACGAGCGGCTGATCGCGGGGGAGACCCTCGCGACGTCGTACGAGGTCGTCGAGACGATGAACGGCACGGAGGTCGCGCTCGGCGGCGGTGAGATGGCCACCGTCTCACTGGCCAAGGCCTGAGGGCGGGTGGCGCGCAAGGTCGTCGCGGACTCCCTCGGCGTCGGGATCGCGACCGGTCTGTACGGCGTCTCGTTCGGCGCTGTCGCGACGGCGTCCGGGCTCGACGTCTGGCAGGCCTGTGCGCTCTCGGTGCTGGTCTTCACGGGCGCCTCGCAGTTCGCCTTCGTCGGGGTGGTGGCAGCCGGCGGCGCGCCGCTGGCCGGGTCGCTGACCGCGGTCCTGCTCGGCAGCCGGAACCTGTTCTACGGCGTGACGCTCGCCCCGCGGCTGCGGCTGCGGGGGTGGCGCCGGCTGGTCCACGCCCAGGTGGTGATCGACGAGTCGACCGCCATGTCGCTGGGCCAGGGCGACGAGGCCGACGCGCGGCTGGCCTTCCGGCTGACCGGGTGGTCGGTGTTCGTGCTGTGGAACCTGATGACGCTGGCCGGGGCGCTGGCCGGCAGCGCGATCGGGGACCCGCGCACCTTCGGCCTCGACGCCGCCGTCGGGGCCGCCTTCCTCGCCTTGCTGTGGCCGCGGCTGACCGCGGCGCCCCAACGGGTGGTGGCCGTGGTCGGGGCCGCGGTGGCGACCGGGCTGGTCCCGCTCACCGGTGCCGGCGTGCCGATCATCGCCGGCGGCGCCGTGGCGGTGCTGCTGGGGCTGGCACCTGACATCTTCAACCGCGACACGCGGGATCGCGGTAAGAGACGTCAGGTGCCCGGGGAGGAGTCGCCGTGATCTGGCTCGCGATCGCCGTGACGGCGGTGGGCTGCTACGCGCTGAAGCTCGGCGGCCTCTCGGTGCCCGAGCGGATCCTGCGTCACCCGGCCACGGACCGGATCGCGGCGCTGATCCCGCCCGCCCTGCTCGGCGCGCTGGTCGCCGTCCAGGTGCTCGCGGACGGCCGGGCGCTGGTCCTCGACGCCCGTGTGGCGGGGTTGGCCGCCGCCGTCGCGCTGCTCGTGCTGCGGGCGCCGTTCCTGGTCGTCGTGGGCGGCGCCGCGCTGGTCGCGGCTCTGGTCCGGCTGCTCTGAGCCGCGGATGGTTGACTAGCGCCATGCCTGCGCTGGACCTGACGACCGACGTGGTCACTCTGACCCGGCAGCTGGTCGACATCGAGTCGGTGAGCCGTGACGAGGGGCCGATCGCCGACGCGGTCGAGGCCGCGCTGCGGGCGCTGCCGCACCTGGTCGTCAGCCGCTACGGCCACACCATCGTCGCGCGCACCGAGCTGGGACGGCCAGAGCGGGTCGTCATCGCCGGACACCTCGACACGGTCCCGGTCAACGGCAACCTGCCGAGCCGGCTGGAGGACGGTGTCCTGCACGGCCTGGGCAGCTGCGACATGAAGGGCGGGGACGCGGTCATCCTCCGCCTGGCCGCCACGCTGGCGGCGCCGGTGCGCGACGTGACCTACGTGCTCTACGAGGCCGAGGAGATCGAGGCCGAGCACAACGGGCTCAACAAGCTCGGCCAGCATCACCCCGAGCTGCTCGCCGCCGACTTCGCGATCCTCATGGAGCCCTCCGACGGCGGCGTCGAGGCCGGCTGCCAGGGCACCCTGCGCGTCGAGGTCCGCACCGTGGGCGAGCGCGCCCACTCCGCGCGCAGCTGGCGCGGCGTCAACGCGATCCACCGCGCCGGTGAGGTGCTGCGGCGGCTGGAGGCCTACGAGCCGCGGCGGCCGGTCATCGACGGGCTGGAGTACCACGAGGGCCTCAACGCGGTGTTCGTCTCCGGCGGCGTCGCGGGCAACGTCATCCCCGATGAGTGCGTGGTCACGGTGAACTACCGCTTCGCCCCCGACCGGAGCGAGGCGGAGGCGCTCGCCTTCGTCCGCGACTTCTTCGAGGGGTACGACGTCCGGGTGACCGACTCCGCGCCGGGAGCGCTGCCCGGGCTGGACCGGCCGGCCGCCAAGGCGTTCGTGGCGGCGGTCCAGGCGATGGGCAGCGGGGAGGTGCGGCCGAAGTTCGGCTGGACCGACGTCGCCCGCTTCACGGTGCTCGGTGTGCCGGCGGTCAACTTCGGGCCCGGGGACCCGGCGTACGCCCACAAGCAGGACGAGCACGTGCCGGTCGCCCAGATCGAGCACTGCGAGCGGGCGTTGCGCGCCTGGCTCACCGACGAGCAGACCCAGGGGGAGCAGCGATGACGCGACGCACTGGACATGGCCCGAAGCCGACCGCCGGCCGGCCGGACGGCAGCACCAACGACCAGCGGCTGCTCGACACCCGCGGCCCGAGCGACTGGGTCCACACCGACCCGTGGCGGGTGATGAAGATCCAGGCCGAGTTCGTCGAGGGCTTCAACGACCTCGCCGAGATCGGCCCGGCCATCTCGGTCTTCGGCTCCGCCCGCACGCCGGCCGACCACCCGATGTACGCGTTGGGCACCAAGGTGGGCGCCGCACTCGCCGAGGCCGGCTTCGCGGTCATCACCGGCGGCGGTCCCGGCGCGATGGAGGCCGCCAACCTCGGGGCCCGGGAGGCCGGTGGCCAGAGCATCGGGCTCGGCATCGAGCTGCCCTGGGAGGCACGGCTCAACGACCACGTCACCTTCGGGCTCAACTTCCGCTACTTCTTCGTCCGCAAGACGATGTTCGTCAAGTACTCCCAGGGGTACGTCGTCATGCCCGGCGGTCTCGGCACCCTCGACGAGCTGTTCGAGGCGATGACGCTGGTGCAGACCCGGAAGATCACGCAGTTCCCGATCGTGCTGATGGGCGCGGAGCACTGGAGCGGGCTGATCGACTGGATGCGCGGCACGATGCTCTCCGACGCCCGCATCCGCGAGGACGACATCGACATGCTGACCGTCACCGACGACGTCGAGGAGATGGTCGAGCTCATGGTGAAGGCGCGCGACGCCCGGTGACGGCCCGATGATGACGTGGGTCTTCGCGGTCCTGCTGGTGCTCCTCCTCGGCGGCGTGGCGGTCGTCGCCGCCGGCCGGGGGGAGCCCCTCGCTCCGGCGTACGACGACCGGCCCGACGCCCTCGTCCCGGCCGGCCGTCCGCTGGGCGGTGAGGACCTGCGCCGGGTCCGCTTCTCCACGGCCTTCCGCGGCTACCGGGCGGCCGAGGTCGACGCGTTGCTGGACCGGCTCGCCCGCGAGCTCGACGAGGCTCGCGACGGGGCCCGCGACGGGGCTCACGACGGGGTTCACGACGGGGCCGCCGAGGACCCGGCTCCCGGACCCGGGTTTGTCGAGCGACCGGACGCATAGGAGCATTGCCGGCTGTGTCCAGTGCCACCGCCGACCCCGTTGTCGTGGTCGCCTACGTCCTGACGGGGCTGGCGGCCCTCGTCGTCGTCCTGACCCGGCTGCGGCTGGCGGCCAGCCACCCGGGGACGCTGCTCGCCTCCCACACCTGGCTGGGGATGCTCGGCGTCGTGATCTGGACCGTCTTCCTCGTCGCGCCCGGCGACACGACGGCGGGCGGGTCGCTGGTCGGAGTGGTCGCGCTCGGCTGCTGGTGGGTCGTCAGCCTGGCCGGCCTGGTCATCATGATGCGGTGGATGCCGAGCCGCAGCCGCGGCAAGCGGGCCGCCCGCACCGCCTCCCCTGCTGCGGACTCCTGGACGCGGGGCCCCGGGCTGTCGCTGCTCGCCCACGTGGGCATGTTCCTCGGCGTCTGCTTCTTCACCTGGGCCTACGTCACCGGGGCGGTCTGAGCGTGCGGGGCGTCCGGGTGCGGCTGGCCGCGGCGACGCTGCTCGGCGCCGGCCTGGCGGTGCCGGTCGCCGCGCCGCCGCCCGCGGTCGCCGACCCCGCGGGCTCCGCTGACACCGCCGTCGCTCCCGGCCGGGCGGTGATCGGGACCGAGGTGATCGGGCGTTCGGTCAGAGGCCGGGCGATCCCCGCCTTCCACCTCGGCCAGCCGGGGCCCGGCGTGCCGACCGTCGTGCTCGTCTCGACCATGCACGGCGACGAGCGGCGCACCCGCCACATCCTCACCAGCCTGCGCGACGGCGCGCCGGTGCGCGGCGTCGACCTGTGGGTGGTGCCGACGTACAACCCCGACGGCTTCGCCCGCGCCACCCGCCACAACGCCCGCGGCGTCGACCTCAACCGCAACTACCCCACCCGGTGGCGCCGGGCGGAGGGCCGGTACGACTCGGGCCGGGCGCCGGCCTCGGAGCCGGAGACCAGGGCGATGATGCGGTTCCTGAGGCGCGTCGACCCCGACTACGTCCTGAGCTTCCACCAACCGCTGCACGGCGTGGACACCTTGGCGAAGCGTCCGGCCTTCGCCCAGCGGGTCGCGCGCACGCTGCGACTCCCGCGCAAGACCTTCAGCTGCAACGGCGGCTGTCGCGGCACCATGACGATGTGGTTCAACGCCACCTTCCGCGGCGTGGCACTGACGGTGGAGTACGGCGCCCGGCCCGCCCTGCGCGAGCTGCGCGGCCCGGTCGCCCGGCGGGTGCTGCGGGTCTTCGGCGCCGGTCGTTAGCGGCGGTGGGACCGGCCGGCAGGACGGGCCGGGGTGACAGGCCGCCACCGCGATAGGGGATAATGGTCCCCCACCGCGTGGATCCGGGGGGTTTCACGATGACTGCCACCAAGGGAAGAGGTGCCGCATGGCGGCGATGAAGCCGCGGACAGGGGACGGTCCGCTGGAGGTCACGAAGGAAGGTCGCGGCATCGTCATGCGCGTCCCTCTCGAGGGCGGCGGTCGCCTCGTGGTCGAGCTCAACGCCGAGGAGGCCGGTGCGCTCGGTGACGCCCTGAAGGACGTCGTTGGCTGAGTCGGCCCTGCCGCCGACCCCCGTGCTCCCGCCGCAGGTGACCCCGCCAGTGGTCGTCCTCGACGACCGTGACCCGGCCGGCACCGGTGCCGAGATCGTGGCGCTGCCCGTGCTGCCCGCCGAGGAGACCGGGGCGCTGGTGCTCGGGCCGGGCGCCGCGACCCTCGCCGAGGAGCTCGACCTGCTCGGCGTGCTCGAGGCCGAGCACGCCACCGGCGCCGCCGGTGAGATCGTCAGCCACGTCGTGCCCGACGGCACCCCCGGTGCGCCGTCGCTGCGCCGGGTGCTGCTCGTCGGCGTCGGCGCCCAGCGCCACCAGGACTTCCGCCGCGCCGGGGCCGCCATGGCCCGGGCGGTGCGCGACCGCGAGAGCGTCGCCACGAGCATCCCGGCCGTCGACCCGGACGTCGCGCTCGAGGCGTTCGTCGCGGGCGCCGTGCTGGGCTCCTTCGGGTTCGCCTGGCGCGCCGCGGGGCCGGAGCACACACCGGTCGGCACCGTCGTGCTGGCGGGCCTCGGGCCGTCGTACGACGCGGCGCTGGCCCGCGCCGTCGCGATCGCCGGCGCGAGCTGGCGGGCCCGCTTCTGGGCCACCGTGCCGTCCAACCTGAAGAACCCGCCCTGGCTGGCCGACCAGGCGGTCGCCGTGGCCGCCGAGGCGGGTCTCGCCGTGAAGGTCTGGGACGAGGAGCAGTTGGCCGCCGAGGGCTTCGGCGGCATCCTCGGCGTGGGCCAGGGCTCCGCGACGCCGCCGCGGCTGGTGCGGCTCGACTACCAGCCCCGCAAGGCAGGGCGGAGGACCCCGACCGTCGTCCTGGTCGGCAAGGGCATCACCTTCGACACCGGCGGTCTCTCGATCAAGCCGGGCGAGGCGATGGCGACCATGAAGCGCGACATGACCGGAGGCGCCGTCGTCCTCGCCACGATGGCCGCCCTGGCCGCCGTCGACTGCCCGGTGCGGGTCGTGGGGCTCATCCCGGCCGCCGAGAACGCCATCTCCGGCACGTCCCTGCGACCCGGCGACGTGATCCGGCACTACCCCGGGGACCGTCCCGGTGGCCCCGATCGCCAGGGGCGCACCTCCGAGGTCACCAACACCGACGCCGAGGGTCGGCTGGTGCTGGCCGACGCCCTCGCGTACGCCGTCGCCGAGATCAAGCCCGCCGCGCTGGTCGACGTCGCGACCCTGACGGGCGCCATCAAGGTGGCTCTCGGCCAGCACATCGGCGGCTACTTCGCCGACGACGACGCCCTGGCCGCCGCGATCGAGGCGGCCGCCGAGGCCGCCGGCGAGCCGGTGTGGCGGATGCCGCTGACCGCCGCCTACGAGGACAAGCTCGCCTCCAAGGTCGCCGACGCCGACAACGCCGGCGGGGGACCGGGCGCGATCACGGCCGCGCTCTTCCTGCGGCACTTCACCGGGGACGTCCCGTGGGTGCACCTCGACCTGGCCTCGGTCGGCGACGCCCCCGAGGACCGCGACGAGTGGACGCCCGGCCCGACCGGGTACGGCGCCCGGGCACTGCTGACCTGGCTCGGCTCACCCGATCCGCTGGCCGGCGTCCCCGGACATCACGGCTAGGCCTCCGGGGTCCACTCCTTCTTGGCGAGCAGCAGACCGTCGCCGACCGGCAGCAGCAGCGGCACCAGGCTCTCGTGGGAGCTGACCGCGCGTCCCAGCGCCCGGATCGCGACGGTCTCCTCGTCGCGCTGGGCTGGGTCGGCGACCCGGTCGTGCCACAGCGCGTTGTCGAACGCGACGACGCCACCGGGACGCAGCAGCCGCAGCGCCTCGGTGAGGTAGTCGGCGTACTCACGCTTGTCGCCGTCGACGAAGACGATGTCGTAGTGGCGGTCCGTCAGGCGCGGCAGCACGTCCAGCGCGGCCCCGGAGATCGTGCGGGCCCGCTGGGGCGCGATGCCGGCGTCGGTGAACGTCTGGCGGGCCAGGCGCTGGTGCTCGGCCTCGATGTCGACGGTCGTGAGCACGCCGTCGGCGCGCATGCCGCGCAGCAGCCACAGCCCGGACACGCCGGTGCCGGTGCCGATCTCGACCACCGCGCGAGCGTCGAGGACCGAGGCGAGGAACCGCAGCGCGGCCCCGGCGCCGGAGCCGATCGGCGTCACGCCGACCTCCTCCGCGCGGGCGCGGGCGGCCGCCAGGACGTCGTCCTCGCCGACGAACTCGTCGGCGTAGGTCCAGCTCGCGGGGCTGATCGGCTCAGGTCTCACGGGAGAAACCTAACGCGGAACCCGCGCGGAGCCGGGGAACGAACCGGCCCGGTCTGTCGTTGGGCACACAGAAGGTTGGTTCCGAGATGGTTCACAGGGTTCCTTCAGGAAGGACGCCTAGCGTGGCGCACGTGACCGAGCAGACGAGTCTCAGCGGGCCGGGCTCATCCGGGGGCTCATCCGGGGTCCCGTCATGGGACGAGATCGTCGAGCTGCACTCCGACCGGGTCTACCGGCTGGCCTACCGGCTGACCGGCAACCGGCTCGACGCCGAGGACCTCACGCAGGAGGTCTTCGTGCGGGTCTTCCGCTCGCTGGACACCTACACGCCCGGCACGTTCGAGGGCTGGCTGCACCGGATCACCACCAACCTCTTCCTCGACCAGGCCCGTCGCAAGCAGCGGATCCGGTTCGACGCGCTGTCCGACGAGCGCGCCGACCGGCTCACCTCCAACGAGGCGGCCCCCGAGGCGGCGTACGCCGACCAGCGGTTCGACGACGACATCGAGCGTGCCCTCGCGACCCTGCCGCCGGACTTCCGGGCGGCGGTCGTCCTCTGCGACGTCGAGGGCCTCTCCTACGAGGAGATCGCGCAGATCCTCGGCGCCAAGCTCGGCACCGTGCGGTCCCGGATCCACCGTGGCCGCGCCATGCTCCGCGAGGCGCTCGCCCACCGGGCGCCGCGTGCCGGCCGGCTCCGGTACTCCGGCCCGAGCGTGCTGTGGGGCCGGTCGTGATCGGAGGGCTCGGCTCCTTCTCCGGCGGGCACTTCCCCGGCGGGCACCTGTCCGGGGCACGGGTCACCGCGCTGCTCGACGAGCAGCTCTCGGCCGAGGAGGCCGACCGCGCCTGGGCGCACGTCCACGGGTGCCACGCGTGCCGTGACCGCGTCGAGCGCGAGGGCTGGGTCAAGCGCCGGCTGGCCTGCCTGTCCTTCGACTCCGCCGGCGGCGCCCCCGAGGCCCTGAAGGGGTCGCTGCGAGGCGGGCTCCCCGTGACGCCGGGCGACGCGTTCCTGTTCTCCGACGCGCACCGCGGCCGCCGTACCGTCGGACTGGCCGCCATCGGCGGCGGCGCGGTGGGCGCGGCCGTGATGGGCGTGCTCGCCCTCGGTGCCGCACCCGCGTCGGCCCCGACCACCGACCGGCCGGTGCCGTCGACCTCGATCGCCTCGGTCGGCGGTACGCCCACGCTCGCCCCGCGCTCGCGCTGAGGTGGTGCCCCGGGTGGTTCCGGGGCCGCCCAGGACGGCCCGATGGGGCCGTGGCTTGGCGGGGTGGTGAGAATGTCGGGGTGAGCGAGCAGCAGCCGACCGGCGAGCCGACCGAGCCGCGGTCCTGGGACCGACCGATCCCCGCAACGCCGCCGCCACCGCCGCCGGGGTGGTCGCCCTATGACCGGACCGTGCCGCTCCAGCCGCCCCAGCCGCCGCCGCCGTCCCAGCCGGCCCGGGGCCGGGTCAGCGGCTGGGTGTGGCCGGCCGTCACCGTCCTCGCGCTGCTGGTCGGGGGCATCGGCGGCGTGGCCGGGGGTGCGCTGTGGGAGCGCTACGACGACGACCCGACGGTGTCGTACGTCGGCGGGACGGGCGCACCTGTCAGCCCGGCCCCCATCGAGGCGGAGGACGCCAGCGTCCCCGCCGTGGCCCAGGCGCTGCTGCCCTCCACCGTCCAGATCGTGGCGGAGTTCGAGGACGACGCCACTGGAGCGACCGGGTCCGGCTTCGTCTTCGACGACGCCGGTCACGTCGTCACCAACAACCACGTGGTGGCCGACGCGGCGGCCGACGACGGCGAGATCGTGGTGGTCGACCACGAGGGCAACCGGCTCGAGGCGAGCGTCGTCGGCCGCAGCCCGGTCTACGACCTCGCCGTGCTGGCGGTCCCGGAGGCGCGCGGGCTCAAGCCGGCCGCGCTCGGTGCCTCCGCCGCGCTGCGGGTGGGCGAGCAGGTCGTCGCGATCGGGTCGCCGCTGGGACTCAGCTCCACGGTGACCTCCGGCATCGTGAGCGCGCTGCACCGGCCGGTGACGACCGGCGACAGCGAGGACGACCTGTCCTACATCAACGCCGTGCAGACCGACGCGGCGATCAACCCGGGCAACTCCGGCGGGCCGCTGGTCAACCTCGTCGGCCAGGTCGTCGGCGTCAACTCCGCGATCGCGACGAACGGCACCACCCGGGCCGACGCGGGCAACATCGGTGTCGGCTTCGCCATCCCGATCGAGCAGGTGCGGGTCACGGCGGCGCAGATCCTGGCCTCCGGCGAGGCGCGCTACCCGGTGATCGGCGCCCGGGTGCAGACCGGGGAGGAGGGTGGCGACGGCGCCGAGATCGTCGACGTCGAGAGCGGAACCCCCGCCGCCGATGCCGGCCTGCGCAAGGGGGACCTTATCGTCGCGGTGGACCAGATGCGGGTCACCGACGGCATCGGGCTCATCGTCGCCATCCGGACCCACCAGCCCGGTGAGACGGTCACGTTCACCGTCCGACGGGGCGATGGTGAGCGCGAGGTCGAGCTGACGCTCGGCGGTCAGGTGGGCTGAGCGTCCTCCTCGGCCCGCTCCGCCTCCACGAACGGGTGGGCCGCCACGAACGCCTGGGTCTCCTCGTACATCCGGGCGATGTACTCCTCCAGCTTGCTCTGCTCGACCCGCCACTGCCCACGGCCGCCCAGCTTGATCGCGGGCAGCTCGCCGCGCCGCACCAGGGCATAGACCTGGGCGTTGGAGGTGTTGAGGACCTCCGCCACGTCGGCGAGGGTCAGGAAGCGCGGCGTCCCGGGCATGGCGCCATGATCCCACCCCCCTGTGGCGGCGGGCCGGTCCCACGCCGTTCCTGTGGACAGCCCCTGGCACGGTGGAGCGGCCCGGGCCATGATGTGGCCCGTGGCGAGGTATCCGAGGTATCTCAGTACGGCCACGCTGGCCGGTGCTCCTGTCGCGCAGCGGTCCTCGCGCCCCGGCTGGCGCGACCCTCGGCTGTGGGTGGGAGTGGCGCTGGTCGCTGGCTCCGTCGTGGCTGGCGCGCGCATCGTCGGCGCTGCCGACGACACCGTCGCGGTGTGGGCGGCCGAGGTCGACCTGGGCGCCGGGACGTCCTTGGCCGAGGTCGACCTGGTGCGTCGCCACGTGCGCTTCGCCGACGGCGACGGCCTGGCCGCCTACCTGCGCGCCGACCGGCCGCTGCCCGAGGGTCAGCTGCTGCGGGCCGTCGGCTCCGGTGAGCTGCTGCCCAGGGCCGCGGTGGGGTCGGCGGCGCGCAGCGGCACGGTGCAGCTGCCGGTCTCGGTGGAGCCCGAGCAGGTGCCGCCGTCGGTGGACGCGGGCGCGGTCGTGGACGTCTACGTCGTCGCGCCCGGCGGCTCGGCCGGTGCCGGTGCCGGCGCACGGACGGGCGAGGTCGAGCCGGCGCTGGCGGGCGCCAGCGTCGTGGCCGCCCCGGCGATCGAGGAGAGCTTCGGGACCACCGGGCGGCGACAGCTCGTGCTCGCCGTACCGGAGGCCGACGCCCAGCACTTCTTCGCCCTGCTCGGTGCCGCCGAGCAGGCGACGGTGACCGTGGTGCGGCGGGGCTGAGCGGACGATGGCGAGCGTTGCGCTGATCCTGGCTGCCGGCGCTCACTGGGAGCCGGCAGCGCTCGCCCGTCTGGAGCGCACGCCCGGTCTCGTCGTGCTCAAGCGCTGCGTCGACGTCGACGACCTGTTGGCCGCGGCAGCGGCCGGACAGTCCGACGTCGCGATGCTCGCCGTGGACGCCCCGGGCCTGGACGCCACGGTGGTGGCGCGCCTGCGCCACCACGGCGTGCATCCGGTCGCCGTCGTCCCTGCGACGGGCAGCGAGGCGGCGACCGCCCGGGCGGCCCGGGTCGGCATCGGCCGGGTGGTCGCCGACGACGACCTGGACCGGCTTCCCGCGGTGCTGTCCTCCGCCGCCGACCCCGGCGACCCCGACGAACCCGGTGATCTCCAGGGCGCGGTGGACCCGGGTCGGCCCGGAAGTGCCACCGACGTGCCTGCGGCCGGCGGCACCAGGGGCCGGGTGATCGCGGTGTGGGGCCCGGCCGGCGCGCCCGGGCGGACCACGGTGGCGACCGCGCTGGCCGCCGAGCTCGCGCGGCGCAGCGCCGACACCGTGCTGGTCGACGCCGATCCGTACGGCGGAGCCGTGGCCCAGACGCTCGGCGTGCTCGACGAGGTCTCGGGACTGCTCGGGGCGTCCCGGCTGACGCTCACCGGCCAGCTGGCCGGGCGCGACGGGCTGGCCAGCGTGCTGCGCGCCGTCGGACCGCACCTGGCGGTGGTCACCGGGCTGCCGCGGGCCGACCGGTGGGCCGAGGTGCGGCCCGGCGCCCTCGAGGAGCTGCTGACGGCGGCCCGCCGGGTGGGTCATGTCGTCGTCGACACCGGGTTCTGCCTGGAGGAGGACCCCGGCCTCGACCCGGGCGGCCGCCCGGGTCGCAACCACCTCACCCTGGAGGCGCTGGACGCGGCCGACGATCTGGTGGTGGTGGGCGCGGCCGACCCCGTGGGGCTGACCCGGCTCGCGCGCGGCCTCGCCGAGCTGCGCGAACGCGGCCTCGGAGCGCCGGTCCCGGTGCCGGTCCATGTCGTCGTCAACCGGGTCCGGCCGACCCTGGGCTGGCGGGACCGCGACATCGCCGACGTGGCGGCGACCGTGAGCCGGGTGGTCGAGCCGGCCGGCCTGCACCTGCTGCCCGAGGACCGGGTGGCCGTCGACCGGGCGGTCGCTTCCGGGCGGAGCCTGGCGGAGGCCGCGCCGGACGCACCGCTCAGCCGTGCCTGCGCCAGGCTCGCCGACGTGTTCGTGCGGGCGCCGGGGGCCCGTCGGCTCAGCTCGCGAACAGCAGGTACAGCCCGCCGGCGGTGAAGCCCACCATCGCGAACAGCAGCGGCAGCTGACCGGTGAGCTGATGGCGCCGCGGCAGCAGCTTGACCGCCCGGTCATGGGCGGCGATCACACCGAGCACGTGCCCGGTCACGACGGCGAGGACCTTGATGTTGGCCAGCATCGTGGGGTGGTAGGCGAAGTAGTAGCTCATCGACCAGTCCGCGGTGCCGAACCAGTTCGACCCGTTCGAGAACGGGTCCGAGGCCTTGATCAGCGTCGCCTGCGATCCCTCGATGAGGTACGACAGGTAGTGCGCGACGACGTAGCCCACGATGATCGGGATGATCGAGTGCGCGAACAGCGCGGGCAGGGCCGTGCGGTCGGTGCCGGGACCGACGCCGGTCGCCATCGTGCCGATCATGAAGATGGCGCCGACGAGCAGGCAGAAGCCGAGCAGCGTCAGGTTGCCGGCCAGCTGCTGGCCCCACGAGTGGTCGGCGATGAACTCGCTGTTCTGGACGAAGCCGATCCAGTGCTGGGAGTCGTGGAAGGAGTCGAACGCCGTCGACCCGAACAGCACGGCCATGACCGCCACCAGACCGCGACGGGGCACGACGCTGTCGAGGTTCGCCAGCGGGGAGCGGACGATGAGGGCGCCGTCACGACGGGCCCACACCGACAGCTTGGCGACCAGCGAGCTGTAGGCCTCGAACGGGTCGGCCCGCTCGTAGAAGTCGTTGCCGAACAGCGCGCCGCCGATGAGCATGACGGCGACGTACGCCGCGCACCAGAGCCGGACCGGGCCGAGCTCGGTGGAGTACGGGTAGACCAGCTCCATCCAGACGAACAGGTACAGACCGATCGCAGCCGGCCAGTAACCCAGCCGCTCGGGGTAGCGCAGGAGGCCGATCTCGGGGTCGCCCCCGGTCGCCTTCGCGAAGAGCCAGTTGATGGTCCGGACCGGGCTGATCGCCTTCCACACCGGTCCCAGGAACAGCGACAGCGGGACCAGGCCCACCCACCACCAGACGTAGAAGATCCCGAACAGCGGGTTCGTCAGCAGGTCCTTGCCGAAGACCGCGACCATCGCGGTGTAGCAGAACAGCAGGAACCCGACGACCCGCCAGCCGACCTTCCAGCCGGTGGAGTCGACGAGCGCGCCGAGCCATGCCGGCGCAGGCCGGCCGCTGGTCGCGGTGTCGTACCGCGGCGTGCGCCAGGCGACCGCGAGGACCGTGAAGGAGACGGTCAGCGCGGCCACCGCGCCGGCGATCGCCAGCTCGGGCGAGATCGGGAGGTCGCGAGCGCCGCCGATGCCGTGGGCAGAGAGTCCGCCAGGTGTCACCAGCGGCTCACTTCACCTCGAGCTGGACGACAGTGGCGTGCTGGTCGTGCGACTCGACCTCGACGATGCCCGCCTTGTCGAAGGGACCGATCTCGAGGATCGTCGTGCCCTTCTCGTAGGCGAGCTCCTGCTCGGGGTCGGAGTGGACGTGCAGCTCGCCCTCGGCGTCCGCCGTCACGACGAACTCGACCGGCTGGCCGATCTCGACCTCGATCCGCTCCCCGTTGGGCTCGATGGTGTCGCCCTCGATCGTCACCGCGATGGTCTGCGGCGCGGAGGTGCCCGCCGGCGTGGGCTCGCTGTCCTCGCCGCAGGCGGTCAGGGAGGCGACGGTGGCGAGGAGGACGGTGAGCGGGACGAGCACGCGGATGCGGCGCATGGGCACCTCTCTGGGAAGCGGCGGAACTGCTGGCATGCGAACGGACGGGGCCCGCTTGGGCGCCGTCCGGCCTCTGCCAGAATCGCACGGGAAACTGAGAGGGGGCCAAGAGGCCCCGGAAAGGGGTGCGGCCATGGGAGGCCTGGCGGAACGCCTCACCCCGCGCGATCTGGCGTTCCTCATCGAGGAGCAGCCCACGGCGCCCCGTCACAACGCGACCGTCGAGATCTTCGAGGCGCCCGACGGCGGCGCCTTCGACTACGACCAGCTGGTGGCCCTGATCGCCGACCGGATCGCCTTCGTGCCGCGCTACCGCCAGCGGGTGCAGTGGGTGCCCGGCCGACTGGCGAACCCGATGTGGGTCGACGACCCGGGGTTCGACCTGGAGTACCACGTCCGGCGCTCGGCACTGCCGCGTCCCGGCGACGCCGCCCAGCTGCGCGACCTCGTCGCCCGGATCGTGTCGCGGCCCCTGGACCGACAGCGACCGCTGTGGGAGATCTACCTGGTGGAGGGGCTGGAGGGAGGCCGCGTCGCGATCCTCACCAAGGCGCACAACGCCCTGGTCGACGGCGTCCACACCGTCGATCTCGGCCAGCTGCTGCTCGACGTCACGCCCGCCCAGAAGCCGGTCGACGACGACGACGTCTGGAACCCGCAGCGGCGGCCGACCGCCGCCGGGCTGGTGCTGGGCGCGGTCCGCGACTCGCTGAGCGATCCGGCCACCGTGGTGGCGACCGCCCGCGGCGTCGGCGCCACCGCCGGGCACCGCGCGCGCCGCACCAGCCGGAAGGTGCTCCGGTCCGCCGAGGCGGTGCTCGGCACCCAGGAGCGGCCCACGCCGGTCAGCGGCCGGCTGTCGCAGCAGCGCCGGTTCGCGACCGTGGACGCCACGCTCGCCGACCTGCGCACGATCCGGGCGGCGCACGGCGGCACGATCAACGACGTGGTCCTGGCCGTCGTCGCGGGCGGCCTCCGAGGGTGGCTGATGGCGCGCGCGGAGTCGCTCGCCGGTCTGCGCCGCATCCGCGCGGTGGTCCCCATCTCGGTGATCGACGAGAACGAGGAGGCCACGTCCCTGGGCTCCCAGATCGCGGCCCACTTCGTGGACCTGCCGGTCGGGGAGGCCAGTCCGGTGGTGCGGCTGCACCAGGTCTCCTACTCCTTCGAGACCCACCGGGCCACCGGGCGCGGCGTCGCGGCCAGCCGACTCACCGGCATCGCGGGCTTCGCCCCCACCACGTTCCACGCGGTGGGGTCGCGGGTGGCCGCGAGCCAGCCCCACCGCAGCTTCCAGATCAGCGTCACGAACGTGCCCGGGCCGCAGTCGCCCCGCTACGCCGCCGGCGCCAGGATGGTGGCCAGCTACCCGGTCCATCCGCTGCTGCCGGGTCATCCGCTGGCGATCGGCGTGACGTCGTACGACGGCCGGGTGTTCTTCGGCATCACGGCCGACCGCGACCTGGTGCCCGACGCCGACATCCTCGGCCAGTGCGTCGCCGAGGCGCTCGACGAGCTCGTGGACACCGCGACGGGAGCGCGTCCGCGGGCGCCGCGCGGCCGGCGCCGGGCCACCCCCGACATCACCGGCAAGGCGGACCGCGCATGAGGCTCTACGTCCCGGCGACCCTCGACCTGCTCGCCCAGTGGCGGGCCGGCGGCGCCGTGCCGCCGGGCGATCCCGGCGCCGCCGGCGGCTTCGTGGCTCCGGACGAGAGCGAGGACGGGGAGTACGCCGCCCTGATGGCCGCGGCCGACGCCGCCGTCGGGCTGCTGCCCGGTGGTGCGGGACGCCGCGTCGTGCTCGTCGTGGAGACCGCGACCCCGGACGGACCGGTGCCGGCCGTCGACTGGGCCGCTGTGCACGCCGACGCCGCCGACCGTCCGGCCGGAGCCGACCCCGATGAGGACCTCGGCTGGTTCGCGATCCAGGAGATCCCGGACCTGGTGGACCCGGCGTAGGGCGCAGCGGGCCGGGATGGGACCCTGGTGCCGCGATGACCGGACCGATCCCGCTGCACCTCGGGGGGCTGCATCCCTACGAGCAGGCGCTGACGCTGCTGCTCGCGTTCGGCCCGTTCCTGGCACTGGGCGTGCTGGTGGCGGTGCGGCGACGCCAGGACCAGGCAGCGGACCGGGCAGCGGACCGGGCAGCGGATCAGGTCGACGGGTCCGACCAGCCGCGCCCCGGCGACGACGGCCCGCTCAGCGGCTGAGCCACTCCCGGCCGACCTGGTTCTCCTTGGCGAGCGCCTTGCGGAGCAGGTCGGCGATGAGACCCTCGATCTTGCCGCCCACCAGCGGCATGCTCACCCGCACGTCCAGCCGCACCCGCTCGGTGGTCACGCCGCCGGCCTCGCTGAGCCGGACCGTGCCGGTGATCTCGCCGGGCTTGCCGGGGATCGCCATCGTGACGGTGGCCGCGTCGGGCGCCGACCAGATCTCCCGCTGCGAGATCGTGATCCGATCGCTGACGATCTTGCGTGCGAAGGACGGGACCCCCTGGGTCAGCTGCGTGTAGTCGATGCTGACCCGGCCGTCGGCCACGGTCACAGTCCGGGACACCGCGTGCTGTGCGTCGCACACCGCCTCGCGGAAGGCGGGGTCGGCGAGCATCGCGCTCACGGTCTCCAAGGGCGCGTCGTAGGTCAGCTCGTGCGTCAGCGGCGTGCTCATGGCGTCATCATGCCGGAGCGGTCGGGAGTCGGGTCAGGCCGACTGCCACACCTCGGCGGCGCAGGGCCGGCCGAAGAGCCAGCCCTGGGCGAAGTCGCAGCCGTAGCGCTCCAGCACGCGGGCCTGGGCCTCGGTCTCGACGCGCTCGGCGACCACCCGGGCACCCAGCGCGTGGCCCATCGCGATGATGGCCTCCAGCAGCGGGACCTCCGCGTCGGGGTCGCTGATGGGGTCGACGAAGGAGCCGTCGATCTTGAGCACGTCGACCGGGAGCTTGCTGAGCCGGCCGAGTGAGGAGTGGCCGACGCCGAAGTCGTCGATCGCGATCCGGGCGCCCAGCCGGCGGACCGCCACGATGTTCTCGGTCACCTGCGGGTGGTCGTCGATCGCCGCCTCGGTGATCTCCAGGGTGAGCCGGTCCGCGGGCACGCCGTGACGGGCGAGGAGCTCTCCGACGCGCTCCGCGTACCCGTGGTCGCGCAGCTCCCGCACCGAGACGTTGACGGAGACGCTGCAGCCCTCGAGCCACGGCGCGGTGCCGGCGGTGCGGATCGCCTCCGCGAGCGTCCAGGCGCCCAGGGCGCCCACGGCGCCGGTCCGCTCGGCCTGCGGGATGAAGGCGTCCGGCGGGACCAGCCCGCGCTGGGGGTGCTGCCAGCGCACCAGCGACTCGTAGCCGATGACGTGGCCGTGACGCAGGGAGGTGACGGGCTGGTAGTGCAGCACCATCTCACCGAGGGCGACCGCGGCCTCGATCTCGCCGGCGTCGCGGTGCGGGTCGCCGTACACCACGGTGCGGTCGCGGCCGTCGCGCTTGGCGTGGAAGAGGGCGACGTCGGCGCGGCCCAGCAGCATCGAGGCGGAGTCGCCCGGCTCCCAGGCGGCGACGCCGGCCGAGGCGGTGGTGCCCGGCGGCATCAGGAAGCGGAGCTCGTCGGCGACGTCGGCCGCCTGACCCAGCGACCAGCCGGGCAGCACGACGGCGAAGGTGTCCGCGCCGTACCTGCCCAGCGCCGCCGCGGGCGCCAGCGCCTCCCGCCAGGCGGTGGCGCTGGCGACCAGGGTGCGGTCTCCGGCCACGTGGCCCTCGGTGTCGTTGACGCGCTTGAAGTGGTCGAGGTCGAGGAGGATCAGCGTGAGCCGGCCCCGGTGACGGCCGATCCGGTCGATCGTCTCCTCCAGCCGGCGGGAGACGCCGCGACGGTTGAACATGCCGGTGAGCGGGTCCTGCTCGGCGTCGTCCGCAGCCCTGGCGAGCCAGGCCACCACCACGCCGACGACGACGCAGGCCAGCCCCTGCAGCAGCGCCACGCCGAGCGGGAGGCCGACCGCCATCATGGCCGTCGAGGAGGCGGCCAGCACCATCAGCACGTGCACGAGGGCACCCACCGGCGAGAAGAAGAACGCGGCGTCGATCACCACGAAGATGTAGAGGATCCCCAGCGCGATGCTGGCCTCGCCGCCCCCACCCGCCAGCACGTCGAGGCTGATGACGACGGTGCCGAGGGCCACCAGCGGGTGGTACGCCGCCCGGGGCACTCCGCGCGGTCCGAACCAGGCCGCGAGGACGCCGACCACGACGGCCAGCGCCGCCAGCGCGCGGACCACGGGGAGCTCGACGGGATCGTGCGGCGCGAAGAAGAAGCTGGCCACGAGCACCAGCAGCCCGCCCGCGCAGTAGAGCACTCCGGTGGTGAGCGCGAGGATGCGCTCGGTCGCGACCGCGGGCACGTCCAGCGTGCGCGGGTAGCCCGTGCGCGGGAGGTTGCGCCGATAGCTGTCCATCACCTGCTCCTCGTCGCGGTCGGGGGACCGCGGGGCCGATCATGCCCTGAGTAGGGCCCCGGTGTCGCGTGTTGCCTGTGGTGTGACTCACATCGCCCCCGGCGCTAGGGTCGGAGCGTGTCAATGACGACGCGTCTCCTCGAGCCCTATTTCCGCCACGTGCCGGCCGAGGAGCTGGCCGGTCGGGACCCCGACGACCTCGCCGGAGCGGTGGCCTCCCACGAGCGGCTGGCCGCCGTGCGTCCGGTCGGCACCGCTCGGGTCCGGGTCAGCACGCCCAGCCAGGCCGAGGCCGGGTGGTCCGCCGGCGGCCGTTCGGTGGTGGAGGTGGTCGTCGACGACATGCCCTACCTCGTCGACTCCGTCACCATGGAGCTCTCGCGCCAGCGTCGCGACGTGCACCTGGTCGTCCACCCCACCGTCGACGCACGGCGCGACCTCGAGGGTCGCCTGGAGGAGGTCCAGCCGGTCCGGGACGGCTCCCGGCCGGCCCCGGCGGGCATGGTCCGTGAGTCCTGGATGCACGTGGAGATCGGCCGGGTCGACCCGGCCGAGGAGGCAGAGCTCGTCGCTGCGCTGGAGGGTGTCCTCGACGACGTGCGTGGCGCCGTGGAGGACGCCGGCAAGATGCGGGAGCGCCTGGCCCGTGTCGCCGCGGACCTGCGTGAGCGGCCGCAGGCGGTGCCGCCGGGGCGCGACCCGGAGGACTGGGCGGCGGAGGTGGCCCGGTCGGCGGAGCTGCTCACCTGGCTCACCGAGGAGCACTTCCTCTTCCTGGGATGTCGTGAGTACGAGCTGCAGACCGGGGAGGACGAGGCCGACGATGGCCCGCCGGCGTACCTCCGTCCGGTGCCGGGCACCGGCTACGGCATCCTGCGGGCCGACCCGAGCCTCGCGCCCGGCGCCGGCCGGCTGCCCGAACGGGTCCGGGCGAAGGCGACCGAGCCGCACGTCCTCGTGCTGACCAAGGCGAACTCGCGGGCGACGGTGCACCGCCCGGCCTATCTCGACTACGTCGGCGTCAAGGCGTTCGACGCCGAGGGTCGGGTCGTGGGGGAGCGCCGCTTCCTGGGCCTGTTCACCAACGCGGCGTTCACGGAGTCGGTCACCCGGATCCCGGTGCTGCGCGAGAAGGCGGCGGCGGTGCTGGCCCGCAGCGGCTACGACCCGGCGAGCCACGCCGGCAAGGTGCTGCTGGAGACGCTGGAGATCATGCCCCGCGAGGAGCTGTTCAGCGTCCCGGTCGACGAGCTCGGCCCGCTCGTCGAGACCGCCATGGCGGCACGCGAGCGACGTACGCTCCGCGTCGTCGCCCGTCCCGACGCCTACGGCCGCTACGTCTCGGTGCTCGTGTCGCTGCCGCGCGACCGCTACAGCACGGCCGTGCGGGAGCGGTTCGCGCGGATCCTGCGCGAGCGGCTCGGAGGGGGCGAGGTGGACTTCACGGTCCGCATCACCGAGTCCACGACCGCCCGCGTCCACTTCGTCGTGCACGCCGGTGAGCAGGGCCTCGCGTCCGTCGACCCGGCGGCCGTCGCCGCTCTCGAGCAGCGACTGACCGAGGCCGCCCGCAGCTGGCGCGACGACCTCGTGGTCGCGGTCGAGCAGGCGTACGGCGAGCAGCGCGGCAGCGGACTGGCCCGCTACCTCGACGCCTTCCCCGCGGGCTACCAGGAGGACTTTCCCGCTCGGGTCGCCGCGGCCGACCTGGGGCGACTCGAGGCCGTCGCCGAGCAGGCCGGCGAGGCAGGGGAGGCCGTGGACCTCGCCCTCTACGCCGCGGACGGTGGCGATGCCGACTTCGGGGGCCCGCGGTTCAAGATCTACCGGGTCGGGGGCCCGCTGTCGCTGTCGCGGGTGCTGCCGATGCTGACCTCGATGGGGGCCGAGGTCGTCGACGAGCGGCCCTACGACCTGGAGGGACTGCCGCGCCCGACCTACGTCTACGACTTCGGGCTGCGCCTGCCGGCGGGGGCCGAGGACCTGGGCGAGGACCTGAGCGAGGACCTGCGCGAGCGGTTCGGCGCGACGGTGCGGGCGATGTGGGATGCCCGGGCCGAGATCGACGGGTTCAACGCACTCGTCGTGACCGCCGGACTGGAATGGCGTGAGGCCGCGCTGCTGCGCGCCTACGCCAGCTACCTCAGGCAGGCCGGTACGCCGTTCGCTCAGGCGACCATCGAGGCGGCGCTGCGCGAGAACGTCGTCATCGCGCGGTCGCTGGTCGAGCTCTTCCACGAGCGGTTCGACCCCGACCGGCCCGACGAGGGCCGCGCCGACCGGGAGGCCGCCGTCGTGGCTCGGGTGACCGAGGCGCTGGAGGCCGTGGCGAGCCTGGACCAGGACCGGATCCTGCGCTCCTACCTCCTGCTCCTACAGGCGACCCTGCGGACCAACTGGTTCGCCCAGGAGCGGGCGTCCATCGCCCTCAAGATCGACTCGGCGGCGGTCCCGGACCTGCCCGACCCGCGGCCCCGCTACGAGATCTTCGTGCACGCGCCGAGCGTCGAGGGGGTGCACCTGCGGTTCGGCTCCGTCGCCCGCGGTGGTCTGCGCTGGTCGGACCGGCGCGACGACTTCCGCACCGAGGTCCTCGGGCTGGTCAAGGCGCAGATGGTGAAGAACACCGTCATCGTGCCGGTCGGTGCGAAGGGCGGCTTCGTGCCGAAGCGGCTCCCGGACCCCGCGGTGGACCGGGACGGCTGGCTGGCGGCCGGCAAGGCGGCGTACCGCACCTTCATCTCCGGCCTGCTCGACCTCACCGACAACCGTGAGGCGGACGGCACCGTCGTCCCGCCGCCGCGGGTGGTGCGTCACGACGAGGACGACCCCTACCTGGTGGTCGCGGCCGACAAGGGCACGGCGACCTTCTCCGACCTGGCCAACTCGATCGCCCAGGAGTACGGCTTCTGGCTCGGCGACGCCTTCGCCAGCGGTGGCTCGGCCGGCTACGACCACAAGGCCATGGGCATCACGGCCCGGGGCGCGTGGGTCTCGACCGAGCGGCACTTCCGCGAGCGAGGCCAGGACTCGCAGACCCAGGACTTCACCTGCGTCGGCGTCGGCGACATGTCCGGGGACGTGTTCGGCAACGGCATGCTGCTCTCGCGGCACGTCCGGCTCGTGGCGGCCTTCGACCACCGCGACATCTTCCTCGACCCCACACCCGACGCCGCGACGTCGTACGCCGAGCGGGAGCGGCTCTTCGCGCTGCCCCGCTCCAGCTGGCAGGACTACGACCGCTCGCTGATCTCGCCCGGAGGAGGGGTCTGGTCGCGCCAGCAGAAGTCGATCCCGCTGTCGGCGGAGGCGCGCGACGCGCTCGGCCTCGCCGAGGACGTGGCGTCGCTGAGTCCGCACGAGCTGATCCGCGCCATCCTGCGCGCGCCGGCCGACCTGCTGTTCAACGGCGGGATCGGCACCTACGTCAAGGGCACCCACGAGACCCACGCCGCGGTCGGCGACAAGGCCAACGACGCGGTGCGGGTCAACGGTCGCGAGCTGCGTGCCGCGGCGGTGGTCGAGGGCGGCAACCTCGGCCTGACCCAGGCGGGACGGGTGGAGTACGCCCTCGGAGGCGGCCGGATCAACACCGACTTCATCGACAACTCCGCCGGCGTCGACACCTCCGACCGCGAGGTCAACCTCAAGATCCTGCTCGGCGGGGCGGTCGCGGCCGGGGAGCTGAGCGGTGCCGAGCGCGACGACCTGCTGGCCTCGATGACCGACGAGGTCGCCGCCCAGGTGCTGCACGACAACCGCGAGCAGAACCTCGCCCTGGCCAACGCGCTGTCGAACGCACCGTCGCTGCTCCACGTCCACGAGGACTGGATGAGCGAGCTGGAGCGCCGCGGCGTGCTCAGCCGGGCCGTCGAGGGGCTGCCCGATCCGGAGGAGGTACGCCGGCGGCTGGACGCAGGCGGTGCGCTGACCGCTCCGGAGCTGTCGGTGCTGATGGCCTGGACCAAGATCGAGCTCGCCAACGAGCTCGTCGAGGGCGACCTGCCCGACGACCCCTACCTCGAGCAGGATCTCCGGCTCTACTTCCCCTCGGCCGTGCGGGAGCGGTTCGCCGAGCGGATCGCCGCGCACCCCCTGCGGCGCGAGATCGTGGTGACGCAGGTGGTCAACGACCTGGTCAACGGCGCCGGGATGACGTTCTGGCCGCGACTGGCGCAGGAGACCGGCGCGACGGCCGAGGAGCTGGTGCGAGCCAACTTCGTGGCCCGCGAGATCTTCGGCTCGCAGCCGTTCCGCGAGGAGGTGCGCTCCCTGGACCACCGGGTCGACGCGGCCGTGCAGACCCGGATGCGGGTCGAGATGCGGACCCTGGTCGAGCGTGCCTCGCGCTGGCTGATCGCCAACCGCCGTGCCCTGGACGCGCAGGCGACCGTGGACGCCTTCGCCGGCCCGGTGCAGGCGGTGATGGCGGAGCTGCCCGCGCTGATGGTCGGTCGCGAGCAGGCCACCTACCTGGCCCGGCTCGAGCGGCTGCTCAAGGCGGGCGTCCCGGAGCCGCTGGCCGGGCGGGCAGCGGTGCTCTCGCCGGCGTACCTGCTGCTCGGCGTCGTGGACACCGCGCTGTCGGCCTCCCTGGACCCCGCGGAGGTCGCCCGGGTCCACGTCGCGCTGGGCGAGCGGCTCGGCCTGCCGGTGCTGCTCGACCGGATCGTGGCGCTGCCGCGCAACGACCGGTGGCAGTCGATGGCGCGCGCGGCCATCCGCGAGGAGCTGCACGGCGCTCACCACGCACTGACGGCCCAGGTGCTCGCCCGCACCGCGCCGTCGGACAGCGCGCCGGCACGGATCGCGGCCTGGGAGGAGGCCGACGCGGTCCTCGTGGCCCGCGCGACCGAGACGCTCGAGCAGATCTGCGCCGACGAGGACGCCGACCTGGCGCGGCTCTCCGTCGGGCTGCGCGTGGTGCGGGGACTGCTCGGCTGACCCGGGGTCGAGCGCGGTCTAGGGTCGGCCTGTGACGCCACTGCTCTCCGTACCGACCGCACGGGTCCGGCGTGCTCTGGGCCGGCCCAGCCCGCTGCGCGACCGGGTCGTGCTGGTGACCGGCGCGAGCTCGGGCATCGGCGAGGCGACCGCCCGGCAGGCTGCGGCGAAGGGCGCCCGCGTGCTGCTCGTCGCGCGCCGGGCCGAGGAGCTGGAGCGGGTCCGCGCCGACATCGAGCGGTCCGGCGGGCATGCGCGGGTCCACGTGTGCGACCTGACCGACCTCGACGCCGTCGACGCGCTGGCGCGCCAGGTCGTCGCCGAGTACGGCGCGGTCGACTACCTGGTCAACAACGCCGGCCGCTCCATCCGGCGCTCGCTGAGCCTGTCCTACGACCGCTTCCACGACGTCGAGCGGACGATGGCGGTCAACTACCTCGCCCCGGTGCGGCTGACGATGGGGCTGCTGCCGGCGATGCGGCGGCAGCGGTTCGGGCACGTGGTCAACATCGTGACCTGGGGGGTCACGCTCAAGGCGCCGAAGTTCTCCGCCTACATCGCCTCCAAGACGGCGCTGGACGCCTGGAGCCGGGTCGCCGCGCGCGAGACCTATCGCGACAACGTCACCTTCACGAACATGCGGTTCAGCCTGGTGCAGACCCCGATGACGGCTCCGACCGAGTCCTACCGGGGGCGCGGCGAGACGGCGGACCACGCTGCTGCCAAGGTGGTGCGTGCCCTGGAGGAGCGACCGCTCACCGTGTCGACACTGGCCGGGCGGCTCGGGGCGGCCGGTGAGCTCGTCGCCCCGCAGCTGCTGGAGCTCGGCTTCGCCCTGCTGGACCGGCTGACGCCGGACTCGGCGGCGGCACGGAGGCGTTGAGTCAGAGGTCGGTGCGTAGCCGCCACAGCTCGGGGAAGAGCACCACGTCGAGCATCGAGCGCAGGTAGGAGACCCCGCCGGTGCCGCCCGTGCCCGACTTGTTGCCGATGATGCGCTCGACCGTCGTGACGTGGCGGAACCGCCACAGCCGGAAGGCGTCCTCGAGGTCGGTGAGCTCCTCGCCCAGCTGGTAGAGGTCCCAGTGCTCGTCCGGCGCGCGGTAGACCTCCAACCACGCTTGCTCGACCTGCTCGCTGGCCTCGTAGGGCTGGGTCCAGTCCCGCTCGACCCGGTCGGCCGGCACCGGCAGCCCGCGGCGGGCGAGCAGTCGCAGCGCCTCGTCGTACAGCGACGGTGCCTGGAACGTGTCCTCCACCGGGGCGCGCCGGTCGGGCCGGTGGCCGTGCGGGCGCAGCATGGCGGCGTTCTTGTTCCCGAGGCGGAACTCGATGCAGCGGTACTGCCAGCTCTGGAAGCCGCTGCTCGAGCCGAGGAAGGGCCGGATCGCGCTGTACTCCGGCGGCGTCATCGTGGCCAGCACGTCCCAGGCGTGCACCAGCTGCTCCATGATCTTCGAGACCCGCGCGGTCATCTTGAACGCCGCGGGCAGCCGGTCGTCGGCGACCGCCGCCACCGCGGCCCCCAGCTCGTGGAGCATGAGCTTCATCCAAAGCTCGGAGGTCTGGTGCTGGACGATGAAGAGCAGCTCGTCGTGGTGCGGTGAGAGCGGGTGCTGCGCGCGGAGCAGCTCGTCGAGGTGGAGGTAGTCGCCGTAGTCCATGGATCCGGCCATCACGTCACCGCCTGCCGCTCGTGGAAGCGCTCCTCGCGCCACTCCTCCGACGCCATTACCTGGCGCAGCTGCTCCACGGCGTCCCAGACGTCGACGAACCGGGTGTAGAGCGGCGTCACGCCGAAGCGCAGGATGTCCGGGGCGCCGGCGTCACCGGCCCGGAAGTCGCCGACGACGCCGCGCGCGATGAGCGCCTGCACGATCGCGTAGGCGCCCTCGGGCCGCGAGAGGCACACCTGACTGCCGCGCAGCGCGTCCTCGCGCGGCGACTCGATCCCGAAGCCGCCCACCCGCTGCTCCACGAGATCGGCGAACAGCCGGGTGAGGGCGAGCGACTTCTCGCGCAGCACCGGCATGCCGCCGTACGCCTCGGCGGCGAGGACGGTGTCGACGCCGCACTCCAGCACGGCCGTCGCCAGCACCGACGGCGTGCCGGAGAGGTACCGGGCGATGCCGGGTGCCGGCCGGTAGTCGGTCGTGAACGCGAACGGCTCCGCGTGCCCCATCCAGCCCGACAGCGGCTGGGAGAACCGGTCGGCGTGCCGAGGGTGCACCCAGACGTACGCCGGCGCGCCGGGTCCGCCGTTGAGGAACTTGTAGCCGCAGCCGACGGCGAAGTCGGCCCCGGCGGCGGTGAGGTCGACGGGAACGGCCCCGGCGGAGTGGCACAGGTCCCACACCGTCAGCGCGCCCGCGGCGTGGGCCGCGTCCGTCAGCGCCGCCATGTCGAGGAGGCGGCCGGTGCGGTAGTTGACCTGGGTCAGCATCAGCACCGCGGTGCGCTCGTCGAGCTGCCTCGCCAGCTCGTCGGGGTCGGCGGGATCCTCGAGCAGCAGCAGCTCGCAGTCGTGCTCGCGGGCCACCGACTGCGCGATGTAGAGGTCGGTGGGGAAGTTGCTGCGCTCGCTGACGATGACCCGCCGCGTGCTCGTGCGCTGCAGCGCCACGGCGGCCGAGAGCACCTTGTAGAGGTTGACGCTGGTGGAGTCGGCGACCACGAGCTCACCCGGCCCGGCGCCGACCAGCCGGGCGATCTTGTCGCCGACCCGCCGGGGCAGGTCGATCCAGCCGGCGCTGTTCCAGCTCGAGATCAGGCCCCGGCCCCACTCCTCGGCGACGACCTGCTGGGCCCGGGCCGCGGCGGCGCGGGGCAGGGTGCCGAGCGAGTTGCCGTCGAGGTAGATCAGCCCCTCCGGCACCTCGAACAGGTCGCGCAGCGGCGCGAGCGGATCGGCCGCGTCCAGCGCGAGCGCATCCTCACGGGTGCTCATGCCAGGTCCCGCAGCACGGCGCGCACCGGCGCGGCGTCCGCGCCGGCCAGCTTCAGCGGCAGGGCGATCAGCTCGTAGTCGCCCTCGTCGACGTCGTCGAGGAGGAGGTTCTCCAGGATCCGCACGTCGCCACGGTGGGCGGCGTGGTGGGCGTCGAGGGTCGAGCTGTCGGCCGGGTCCAGGCTGGCGGTGTCCACGCCGACCAGCCTCACACCGAGACCGGCCAGGCGCGTCACCAGGTCGGGGTGCAGGCCGGGGAACCGGTCGTCCCACGTGCGCGGCTGCCGGTCGTAGGTCCGCACCAGCACGCGGGGCGGGATGTCCTCACCCAGCGCGCCGGCGACGTCGTCCCAGGTGACGAGCGCGCCGGAGTCGAGCGCGTGCACGACGCGGCACCGGCCGACGTACGGCGCCAGGTCGAGGTCGGCGGCCGACGCGCCGTCCGCGGTGAAGTGCAACGGCGCGTCGGCGTGCGCCCCGGTGTGGGGCGAGAGCGTCAGCCGCGCCACGTTGACCGGGCATCCGGGCCCGAGCTCGAAGGTCCACGTCGCGTGGAAGGACTGGTCGCCGGGGAAGACCGGCGCGTCGGCGGAGACGGTGGGGGAGATGTCACGGAGGCGGGGCTCGGCGGCCATGGTCGGATGCTAGGCCAGGCGGCGCAAGGGCCCTGGCAGGTGCGTGCCGGGCGGGGAGCGCGGATACTGGTGGGGTCCGGTCCCGGCCGGGCGGTGTCCGACTTCCCCTGCGAGAGGCCCCACGATGCGTGCGATCTGGAAGGGCGCGGTGTCCTTCGGACTGGTCAACGTGCCGGTGAAGCTGTACAGCGCCACCGAGTCCCACGACGTCGCCTTCCGGCAGGTCCACGCCAAGGACGGCGGCCGGATCCGCTACCAGCGGGTCTGCTCGATCGACGGCGAGGAGGTGCCGTACGCCGACATCGCCAAGGGCTTCGAGACCGAGGACGGCGAGATGGTGGTCCTCACCGACGACGACCTCGCCGAGCTGCCGTCGACGTCGAGCCGGGAGATCTCGGTCGAGAAGTTCGTCCCCAGCGACCAGATCGACCCGATGCTGTTCGAGAAGTCCTACTACCTCGAGCCGGAGGCGAGCGGCGCCAAGCCCTACGCCCTGCTGCGGCAGGCCCTGCTCGAGGCCGACCGGATGGCCGTCGTGACCGTCGCGCTGCGGCAGCGCACGACGGTCGCGGTGCTGCGGGTGCGTGACGACGTCATCGTGCTGCAGACGATGATGTGGCCCGACGAGATCCGCACCCCCGACTTCAAGGTCGAGACCGGCGAGGTCAAGGACGCCGAGGTCACGATGGCGCGGATGCTCGTCGAGACCCTCGCCGGCGACTTCGACCCCAGCGAGTTCGAGGACGACTACGCCGAGGCGGTGCAGGCGCTGGTCACGGCGAAGATCGAGGGTGGCGAGGTGGCCCGCACCCCCACGGCCACGAAGTCCGCCGGCGAGGTCGTCGACCTGCTCGCCGCGCTGCAGCGCTCCGTGGCCGCCGCGAAGACCGCGCGTGGCGAGGAGGTGCCCGACGAGGTCGAGGAGGCGCCCCGGAAGAAGACATCGGGGACGACCGCAGCCAAGAAGACCACGGCCAAGAAGCCGGCAGCCCAGAAGCCGGCGGCCAAGAAGACGACCGCGAAGAAGCCGGCCGCGAAGAGCACCAAGAAGACGGCGGCCAAGAAGGCCAGCTGATCGGCGGCCACCTGAGGCCTCTCGCCGCGCTGGCGTCGTACGTCAGGATGGGGCCATGCGACCGATGCTCGCGACGGCCGGTCCCACCGGCGTGGCCGGCGCCCGCAGCGTCCCGGACGGGACCGACTGGGTGCACGAGGTGAAGTGGGACGGCGTCCGTCTGCTCGCGGAGACCACGCCGGAGGGCGTGAGTCTCACGACCCGCAACGGCAACGTCGCCACGGCGGCCTGGCCCGACCTCGTCGACGTCGCCCCGCGACGGGACCTGGTGCTCGACGGCGAGGTCATCGCGCTCAACGAGCGCGGCCGCCCGGACTTCCGCACCCTGGCCGAGCGGATGCACGTGCGCAGCGCGCAGACCGCCCGGCGGCTGGCGGCCCGGGTCCCGGCGACCTACATGGTCTTCGACCTGCTGCGCCTGGACGGGCGCGACCTGACCCACCGTCCGCTCGCGGAGCGCCGCCAGCTGCTGGAGGGGCTCGACCTGGGTCCGTGGCAGGTGCCGGCGACGTACGACGACGGCCGGATGCTCTTCGACGCGACCCGCGACCAGGGACTGGAGGGCATCGTCAGCAAGCGGCTCGACTCGCCCTACCGGCCCGGTGAGCGCAGCCGCTGGTGGCTGAAGTTCGCCCACCGGTTCCGTGGCTCCTACGTCGTCGGAGGCTGGCGGCCGCAGACCGGCACCGCCGACCGGCTCGCTGCGGTGCTGGTCGGCGAGGTCACCCCCGACGGGCTCGCCTACCGGGGCCGGGTCGGCAGCGGGCTCACCGGCCGGACCGCGGTCCAGCTGGCGCAGCAGCTGACGCCGCGCGAGGCCAGTCCCTTCGTGGACC
Source organism: Nocardioides sp. (assembly GCF_036405735.1). GTDB lineage: Bacteria > Actinomycetota > Actinomycetes > Propionibacteriales > Nocardioidaceae > Nocardioides. Next base: position 21,404 of record NZ_DASWXC010000057.1, on the reverse strand, counting down.
CGGTGCCGGCCGAGGACGCCCGCGGGACGTTCTGGGTGGAGCCGGAGGTCGTCGTCGACGTGGACACCCACGGGGTGGGGTACCAGCGGCTGCGCCAGCCCTCGTTCCAGGGCGTGCGCGCCGACCTGAGCCCGGAGGACCTGTGATGAGGCTGCTGACCGTGCCGGCCCTCGCGGTGCTGCTGCTCTCCGGACTCCTCGCCGCGCCGGCCGGGGCGGCCACGGTCCGGCTCGGTGGCGTGCCGGTGCGGCTCGAGGCCGGCACCACCCAGGTCGTCACCGTGCACCGGACCCGGGGCCACCACGCCCGGGTGTCGCTGTGGGTGCTGTCGCGCGGGCCCGAGCGCCGCTGGGTGCGGCGGGCGAGCACGGCCGACGGCCGGATCGGCTACGGCGGGCTGAGCCGCGAGGGGGAGCGACGCCAGGGCGACGGCACCACGCCGCTGGGCACCTACGACCTGCCCTCGGCGTTCGGGACCCACCCGCGCTCGGCGGCGTGGGACCTGCCGTACCACCGGATCCGGAAGGGCGACTACTGGGTCGGTGACAACGCCTCGCCGTACTACAACCAGCTGCGGCACCGCTCGCGCGGCGGCTTCCGCTGGTGGCTGCCCGCGAGCCACGAGGACGCCTCGGAGCGGCTGCTGGACTACCGCCGCCAGTACGAGTACGCGCTGGTCACCGGCTTCAACGCCGAGCAGGTACGCCGGCGCGGGTTCGCCATCTTCCTGCACGTCAACGGCCGGGGCGCGACCGCCGGCTGCGTGAGCGTGCCGCGCTCGTTCATGCGGATGCTGATGGCCAGGCTCGACCCCGAGCGCCGTCCCGTCATCGCGATCGGCCGCTGACGCGATGGCCGGCCAGGACAGCCTCGACGACCTCGCCGAGGTGCACGTCTCCGTCGGGGGCCGCACCCTGCGGCTGACCAACCTCGGCAAGGTGCTCTACCCCGCCACGGGCACCACCAAGGGCGAGGTGCTCGACTACTACGCCCGGGTCGCGCCGGTGCTGCTCCCGCACCTGCACGGCCGGGCGGTGACCCGGATCCGCTGGCCGCACGGCGTCGCGGGGGAGAGCTTCTTCGAGAAGAACGTGCCGGCCCGCACCCCCGGCTGGGTGCGGACCGCCACGGTGCCCACCACCGGCTCGCGCACCGGGTCCCGCCAGGAGGGGACGATCACCTTCCCCGTCGTCGAGGAGCTGGCGACGCTGACGTGGCTGGTCAACCTCGCGGCCCTGGAGCTGCACGTGCACCAGTGGGTGGTCGACGACGCCGGCGACCCGATCGGTGCCGACCGCCTGGTGATCGACCTCGACCCCGGGGAGCCGGCGGGACTGCACGAGTGCTGCGTCGTCGCGCTGCGGGTCCGGGACCGGCTCGCCGAGCACGGCCTGACGGCGTACCCCGTCACCAGCGGCAGCAAGGGGCTGCACCTGTACGCCACCCTGCCGGCGCCCGTGCCCAGCGAGGACTCCACGGCGCTGGCCAAGCAGGTCGCCGAGGAGCTCCAGCGCGAGCAGCCGGACCTGGTGACCGCGACGATGACGAAGTCCCGCCGGACGGGCAAGGTCTTCCTCGACTGGTCCCAGAACGCCGGCTCCAAGACGACGATCGCGCCGTACTCCCTGCGTGGCCGGGAGCGGCCCACGGTCGCGACGCCGCTGACCTGGGACGAGGTCGAGACCGGTGCGGAGGACCCGCTCGGCCTCGAGCAGTTCCGGTTCGAGGAGGTCCTGCAGCGGATCGCCGACCACGGTGACCTCTTCGGCGCGCCCTGACACTCGGTGTTACCCGCAGGAGAGGCTGATGTGGACCGCGCGTTGAGCCCGCCGGACTAGGGTCCTTCCGTCCTATCGCCCTGGGAGGAGGTCGTCCCCGCATGGAGCTCACGCCGGTGCCCCGCCGGACGTCCCGCCTCGGACGGGTACCACTCGTCGCCGCCGGTGCCATCGTCGTCGCGGTGATTCTGATGCAGGTGCTGCCGCTCGCGCTCGGCCTGCAGCGGTTCGTGGTGACCAGCGACGCCATGGGCGACAGCGTCCGGCGGGGGTCGCTCATCCTGACCCGCGACGTCCCCGGCAGTCAGCTGCAGCCCGGCGACATCATCACGTTCGTTCCTCCCGGCGCCGCCGGGAGCGAGCGGGTCACCCGTCGCGTGGTCAGCGTCCTCGGCAACCGGATCCACACCGCCGGCGACCGCACCGGCGCCGACCCCTGGACGCTGAGCGCCGACACCGAGCCCAGAGCCCGGATGATGGTGCAGGTCCCGTACGTCGGCTACCCGTTCGTCGGCGAGCTGGGCCGCTGGATCTGGCTGCTGGCCGCCGTGCCGCTGGCTGCCGTGCTGCTGGCCGTGCTGGCCGACCGCGAGCACGAGCGCGCGGTCGAGCAGGCCCGCCGCGACCGCGAGACCCGCGCGGTCCCCGGACCGCGCGACGACGCTCCCTGGGAGCACCCGTGGCAGCAACCCCAGCAGCAACCCCAGGAGCAGGCGACCCGTTGAGCGGCGTGGCGGCGCGCGTTGCGGCCTCCGCGGCGCGCGGGCTCACCTACGATGCGGCCATGGCTCACACGGTGCTCGTGGTTGAGGATGAGGAAGACATCGCCTTCCCCCTGGTGCGCACGCTGGAGCGGGAGGGCTACACCGTCCACTGGGTCGCCAGTGGCAAGGAGGCCCTGGAGGCGCTCGAGGCCAGCCCGACCGACGTGATGATCCTCGACCTCGGGCTGCCCGACATGGACGGCCTGGAGGTCTGCCGCACCGCCCGCGAGGGTGGCTTCGACGGCGCCATCATGATCGTGACCGCCCGTGCCGGCGAGCTCGACCGGGTCGTCGGGCTGGACTACGGCGCCGACGACTACCTCGCCAAGCCGTTCGGTCTCGCCGAGCTCCAGGCCCGGGTGCGGGCGCTGCTGCGGCGTACGGCGGGCCCGGGCTCGAACCCCCAGCTGCCCGACGGCGCGCTGCGGATCGACGCCGGCGCCCGGCGGGTCTACGCCGGCGAGGTCGAGGTGAACCTGACGGGCAAGGAGTTCGACGTCCTGAGCGTCCTGGTCGGACAGCGCGGCAAGGTCGTCTCCCGCGAGCGGCTGATGGCCGAGGCGTGGGACGAGAACTGGTACGGCTCCACCAAGACCCTGGACGTCACGATCGGCCGGCTGCGGCAGAAGCTGGAGGCCGCCGGCGTGACCGACAAGGTGGTCGCGGTGCGCGGCGTGGGCTTCCGGCTCGAGGGCGGCGGCCTGCCGCATGCGTGAACGCCTGACGCTGGCCTTCCTGTGCCTCGTCCTGGTCCTGTGCACCATCACCCTGCTCGCCCGCAGCTACACGCTGGAGCGTGTGATCCGCCAGGACGAGACCGAGGAGATCCACCACGCGGCCGAGGGGATCGGCGCGGCGCTGACGCTGCGCATCCGGGCCGGCGAGATGCGCCACGAGAAGGCGTTCCTGGAGGGCCTGGTCGGCGCCGACCGCCAGATCCGGGTGCACCGCTCCTCGCGCCCCGACGTCGTCGTCGCCGGGCCGAAGTTCACCGGCCACGACGACCCGAGCCGCTCGGGCGACATCTGGGCCAGCGTGGACGTGCCCGGTGGCGTGGTGACGGTCAGCCAGTCCGGTGACGTCCTGCGCAACCTGGTGTTCGCCGACCCCTGGGCACTCGTGCTCTCGTTCGTGCTCCTCGCCGGGGTCGCGGCGCTGGCCGGGTTCCTGCTGGCGCGGTATCTCTCGGCGCCGTTCCGCAAGCTGGCCGCCGCGGCGGCCGCGCTCGGCCGCGGCCGCTTCGACCTGGACCTGCCGGACACCAAGATGCCCGAGGCGAGAGCGCTGGCGAGCGCGCTGCGCACCAGCGCGGGACAGTTGCAGGAGCGCATCAAGCGCGAGCAGACCTTCGCCGAGCACGCCTCCCACGTGCTGCGGACCCCGCTCACCGCGCTGCGGCTCGAGCTGGACGACCTGGCACTGCAGGACGGCCTGGGCGAGGAGGCGACCGCGGCGGTGAACCGGTGCGTCGCGCGCATCGAGACCCTCGACAACGTCAGCGGCGAGCTGGTCGAGCTGGCGCGCCGCGGCTCCCTGGTCGCGGGCGCGGAGACGCCGCTGCGCGACCTGGCCACAGCGGCGGCGCAGCGCTGGGCCGACGAGCTGGGCCACCACCACCGCACACTGACGGCGGGCGTCGACGGCGACCTCGAGACGTCCTACACCCCTGGGCCGGTGGAGCACATCCTCGAGCTGCTGCTGGTCGACGTGCTGCACCGCAGCCGCGGCGGCGTACGGCTGGCGTTCGAGGCGACCGGCGAGGGGGCGCTGCGGATCCAGGTGGACGCCGCCGACTCGGTCCGCTCCCGGGGCCGCGCCAAGCAGCCGGGCAGTGCGTTCGTGCGCGCCCGCGCCGTCGCAATGGCGCTCGGCGGCCGGCTCGACGGCGAGCGGCCCGACGAGGGCCTCGAGGTCCTGCTGCCCCGCCGCTGACGGAACCGCTGGGCCGAACCGCTGCTGGCCGGCAGGGGACATGATGGGTGCCGTGAGGACCGATCACCCCGTGGAGACCTGGCTGACCGACATGGATGGCGTCCTCGTCCACGAGGAGGTCCCGATCCCCGGCGCCACCGAGTTCGTCGAGCGGCTCAAGGCGTCCGGCCGCCGGTTCCTCGTGCTCACCAACAACTCGATCTTCACGCCCCGCGACCTGCGCGCCCGGCTGCTGGGCAGCGGCATCGACGTGCCGGAGGAGTCCATCTGGACCTCGGCGCTGGCCACCGCGCAGTTCCTCGCCGACCAGCGGCCGGGCGGGAGCGCGTTCGTCGTCGGCGAGGCGGGGCTGACCACGGCGCTGCACGACGTTGGCTACGTCATGACCGACCGCGACCCGGACTACGTGGTGCTGGGGGAGACCCGGACCTACTCCTTCGAGGCGATCACCAAGGCGATCCGGCTCATCGCCGGGGGCGCCCGCTTCATCGCCACGAACCCCGACCCCTCGGGGCCCTCACAGCACGGGATGCTGCCGGCCACCGGCTCGGTGGCGGCCCTGATCAGCACGGCGACCGGGCGGGCGCCGTACTTCGTGGGCAAGCCGAACCCGCTCATGATGCGCTCCGCCCTCAACCGCATCGACGCCCACTCCGAGACCACCGTGATGGTCGGGGACCGGATGGACACCGACGTCATCAGCGGTCTGGAGGCGGGTCTGCGGACCTTCCTGGTGCTGACCGGCTCGACCGCTCGGAGCCAGGTCGACCTGTTCCCCTACCGCCCGACCCAGGTGTTCGAGTCGATCGCCGATGTCGTCGGCCTGATCTGAGACCGCGGTCACGCGCCACGGCAAAGCGCGTGTGAAGCCGGCCACGAGAACGCCGATTTCGGGCCGCCGACCTTGGGGATCGGGACTTTGGTCCCTACGGTCGAGGGGTCTGCGCCTGCGGACAACCGGCCCCGGAGCACGCCGAGTCCTGCCCCGCCGGGTGCCGGTTCCACCCGAGAACCACCGTTGGACCATGGGGCAGGAACGGGGGAACCACTTTCCGCCGCCGCCCTCGCGCAGCGGCTCGGGGTGAAGCCAGCAACGCTGGCCGGGCACCTTCCTCGCCCGAATCCGACAGCTCACCTCGTAGGCGTGGGAAGGAACCAGACCCATGCCCCAGCTTGCTTCGGCGCGCTCGCTCGCGCCGCGACTGCTCGCGGTCGGCGCCCTCGCGCTGACCCTGCTCTCCGTCAACCCGGCCATCGTCTCGACCGCGGGCCCCGGCCGCGCCGCCGCGGCGACCGCCACCGCCGCCACGCCGGCCTCCGCAACTGCCGGCGCCACCGCCACGCAGCCCGCCGAGCGCACCCGCGCGCAGCGGGTCGCCCACCGCCGTGCGGTGCTGAAGATCAAGACCTGGCGGGCCTTCAAGATCGCCCGCCAGCAGAAGGGCGACCCCTACCGGTACGGCGGCTCCGGCCCCGGCTCCTTCGACTGCTCCGGCCTGACGTCCTACGTCTACCACCGGGCGGGCCTGGACCTGCCGCGCACCTCGTCGGCCCAGGCCGGGCGGGTGCGACACATCAGCCGCAAGAACCTGCGCCTCGGTGACCTGGTGTTCTTCCAGAACGGCGGCCGCGTCTACCACGTCGGCCTGTACGCCGGCCGCAAGCACGGTCGCGAGTACGTCCTGCACGCGCCGTACTCCGGCACGCGGGTGCGCACCGAGGCGATCTGGACCGGCAGCTGGTTCGGCGGCACCCTGCGTCGCTGAGGCCCGTCGAGCCGTCAGCGGTCGGTGCGCAGCTGCCGCAGCCGGATCTGCTCGGCGAAGATCGCCTTGCGGACGTCGGTGGCCTGGCTCTCGTCGATGACGAAGGGCAGCACCAGCTCACGGCGCCCGGCCCCGATCTCGTCGTTGCGGTAGACCGCGGCGGGCAGCGAGAACGCGGTCCCCGCGAGTGAGAACGACACCGTCACCGGCTGTCCGACGGCCAGCGGGTCGGGCTGGTCCGCGTCCTCTCGAGCGGGGACCTGGGCCAGCTCGACCCGGCTACGCAGCGCCGCCTCGCTGACGTCGACGAGCAGGGCGGCGACGGTGACGTCGTCGCTGACGATCGTCATGGGGGAGCCGACGGGGACCCGGACGTGGGCGCGCCGCTGGATCTTGACCGCCGGCCCGACCGTCTCGATGTCCCAGAGCGGGACGCTGCCCTCGCGCTTGGAGTCCAGCACCCGCACCGGGCGCCGGAACGCCGCCAGGTCGGTGGCCCAGCCCAGCTCCACGACGGCGCCGACGACCATGGTGGTCTCGGGTGGCAGGCCGAACGGGCGTGCCACCGTCAAACGGCCGTCGTCGACGCCCTCGACGCGGCTGGGATACTCCTCACCGTCCTCACCGATGAGCTGGATCGGCTGGTTGAGGGAGGGGTGAACATCCACGCGCCCATCTTCCGGCATCGGGGACGCGCGGTGAAGGGGATTGGGACCAGCCGGGCCATTGGTCCCGGGGTGCCTCCCGGGACCCCTCGCGTCCTGGCCGGTCCCCGCCCACCCAGCTCAGGTGCCGAGCACCTCGGCCGCCGAGACGGCGCCGTGCCTGTCCTGGATGGCCTCGGCGAGCCGGGAGACGTCGTCGGCCGGGACGTCGACACCGGCCTCGGCGAAGCCGTCGCGCAACTCCTGCTCGACGGTGCCCTCGGTCGCCCCGTCCTGCCACGAGGTGACCCGGTCGACCACGGCCTGGATGGCTTCCAGCTTCTCGTCACTCATGCCCTTCCGCGTACCCGGTTGGCGGCCGACGTACGCCGGGCGGCTGTCCACAGGTCGGATCGTGCCCCTTCCCGTCGCGGCGCCGACAGGTCTACTTTCTGCACAGCAGGAGTCCGCACTCGGGAAAGTGGATCCGGCCCATGGGATCGTCGCGCACTGAAACGTCCGGGCAGCTCGTCGAGCTGCTCGATGCGCGTGTGCGTGAGCGGGTCCGCCGCGAGGGTGTCGACCCGCAGCGCGACAGTGGCGTGGTCCGCCGCATCGCGGAGGCGGTGGTCCGCGAGCACGACGAGCACAGCCTCACCGGCGCGGTGGCCGCACTCGGCGACCCCGCCGCGGTGGTGGTCGAGCTGGTCGCTCGGGTGGCGGGCTTCGGGCCGCTGCAACCGCTGCTCGACGACCCGGCGGTGGAGGAGGTCTGGATCAACGACCCGAGCCGCGTCTTCGTCGCCCGTCACGGCCGCCACGAGCTGACGAACCTCGTGCTGAGCGCGGAGCAGGTCGACGAGCTCGTGGAGCGGATGCTCAAGTCCAGCGGCCGCCGCATCGACATCTCCCAGCCGTTCGTCGATGCGATGCTCCCCGAGGGGCACCGGCTCCACGTCGTGCTCGACGGCATCAGCCGCGGGTTCACCGCGGTCAACATCCGCAAGTTTGCGGGCGGTGTCCTTTCTGCCGTCTGAACTGCGGAAACGCGTTCACAACGCTGCCTCGGTCCGCGCGGAGTCCGCAGCGGCTCCCAGGACCTCGTCGACCGCGGCCCTCGTGAGGTCCTCGGAGTCCGGCCAGAGGTGGCTGTAGGTGTCGAGCGTCTCCTTGGCCGACGCGTGCCCCAACCGGGCCTGCACGACCTTCACGCTCTCGCCGTGCCGGATCAGCAGCGAGGCGTAGTAGTGGCGGAGGGCGTGGAGCCTTGCCGTCGCGGGTGCGCCGGCCACGCGCGCAGCCGCCTTGAACGAGCGGGCGACGTCGTCACGGTTCACCGGGCCGCCGTGGCGGCCCGTGAAGATCAGGCCGTGCTCGCCTGGCGGGTACGCCGCGATGTGAGCTGCCAGCGCGTCGACCACCACCTGGGGGAGCGGCACCGACCGGACCGATGAACGCGTCTTCGGCGGGCCAAACGTGTGCGGCCGCGTCAGCAGTAACTGGCGGTCCACCCGAAGGATCCGCCGCAGGAAGTCCACTCGGTCGATGGTGAGGCCGGCGGCTTCGCCCGGCCTCAGCCCGGTGCCAGCCATCAGCGTCACGAGTGCAGCCCACCTCGCCGGCATCGCCGCCTGGATCGCCAGCACGACGGCGGTCGGCAGTGGCTCGACGTGCGGACGCTCGACTCGAGGCAGCGTGACCCGCTCGCACGGGGTCCGCGCGATCACCCGGTCCAGCTCGGCCGCGCGGAACACAGACCGCAGGTGCTGATACGTCACGCGCACCGTGGCCGGTGACAGCTTGCCGCTCAGATCCTGGACCCACTGCTGGATCTCGGAAGGCCGGATTGACGCGATCGGCCGGTCACCGAAACGGGGAAGCGCGTGCACCCGCAGCGCGGAGTCGACCGCAGCCTGGGTGTTCGTCCGATGCATCTGCCGGGCCTGCCACGCCGTCGCGTAGGCGCCGAACGTCACCTTGCCGGCGCGCGGGTCGACGTACTGCCCGGTCAGGATCGACGCCGTGACCTCGTCCAGCCACCGCTGCGCGTCGACCTTCCGTGCAAAGTGCTTCGCGTGCTCCTTGCCGGCGTCGTCGCGGTAACGCGCCCTCCACCGGCCGTCAGGTCTCTTCGCGATGCTCGCCATCACCCGCTCCTTCGCTCAGCGCCTGGAAACGCCCCGAGAGTTCAGCCTGTCGAAGCCAGAGCGTCTCGAGCCTCTGCCGAACCTCGTGCCGCTCGGCGACGGCCTCGTTGACGTGGTGGTCGAGTGCCGCGGCCCTCGCGCGGAGCTGCTTCTCCTTGGCGTTGAGCTCCTCGAGTTCGGACCGCAGCGTCACCAGCTCGCCGCCTGCAGTCGATCCGCCTTCACCCTCCGCGATCAGCATCGACAAGCTCACGCGAAGGATCTCGGCCAGTGCCTTCGCCTCGCCCAGGCGGGTCACCCGCTCGCCAGCCTCAAGCCGCTTCACCGTGGTCTGGTGGAACGGGAAGCCTCGGTCCGCCATCCGCCGGCCGACCTCGCTCTGCGACAGCCCTAGCTCCTCACGGCGCAAGCGAACCCGGATTGCGAAGAGCTGATCCACGGAATCCGCTGGTTGCTGTTGGTCGTTCATGAAGCGCACGCTAACACGTGATGTGGGGTTGACCGCAACGTCTTGTCGGATACATTCTGTGGGTCCACCACCAACACCTTGATGGGATGTGACAATCGATGAGCGACCCACTCGTCACGATCGAGGAGCTCGCAGAGCGAATCCGCACCCCGGAGGCCACCCTCCGGTTCTGGCGATACAAGGGGACCGGCCCCAAGTCCTTCAAGCTCGGCCGCCGCGTGATGTACCGGCAGTCCGACATCGACAGCTGGCTCGAGGACCAGTACGCGGCCAGCCAGAACGGCCCCGCGGCATGAGCCGAATCATCGGCCGCACCGAGGCCCGCGGCTCCGTCTCGACCATCGCACGCCTTGACCTCAACCAGCTCGAGCCCGCCCAACGCTGCCCCGCGCTCGCGAACCTCATCGACGAGCTGGACCTGGGCTCGACCGTCGAGATCGTCATCGCGGACTTGCCCGACGCCGGCAAGCCCGAAGACAGCGCCGCTAGATCCCTCAGCCAGCTCGTCGACGCCGGCGTGCACGTCCGGCTCGTCGGCCCGCCCGCCGACCTCCACCGCTGGCTCCTGGCGCTGGGGCAGCCGTGAGCGGACCGTCCGTCAAGATTGGGTCGGACTGGCTCGACTCCGACCACATCGAGGACCTCGACGCCGACGTCGTCCTCCTCATGCTCGCCGCGCTCGGGTACTCCGCCCGACAGACCACCAACGGCATCGTCCCGCGGCGCCGGCTCCGCAAGCTCATGCGCGACACCGTCGACCTGGACGACGCGGTCAGCCAGCTCGTCCAAGCAGGCGAGGCGGAGGAGCGCGGTGACGACCTGCTGTTCGTGCGCTGGCGCGACTTCATCCTGTCCCAGGACGAGGTCGACCAGGTGAAGGCCGGCAGCCGCGAGCGAGCCGAACGCAGCCGCCGCCACAAGAGGGGCGACCACTCGATGTGCCGCCCTGACTGGTGCCGTGCAGCGTCACGTGACCAGTCACGCACCATCACGCGTGACAGCGACGTGACGGTGCACGTGAGTCACGGACATCCGATCCGATCCGATCCGACCCGTACCGATCCGACCCGTACCGATCCGACCGCTAGGGAGGAGAGGGAAGGAGAAGGAGAAGGCAGCCCGGCAGCGCCCGGCGGCTCCGCTGAAGCTCCGCCGACGCCCGCCACCGACCTGCCCGAGATCGGCATCCTCGACGCCTACCCGATCACCCGCGACGACGGCTCGAACGCGGAGCACGTCGAGATCAAGATCGGCATCCTCGCCAAGGATCCGTTCGACTACGAGGCCGACTGGGACGCCGTGGTCGAGGTGCTCAAGCGACTTCGTCACGACCTCGTACCGAAGCTCGAGGACACACGGGACGCCTGCGGCTGCCTTCCCAACCTGGAAGACTCCTGCGAGCTCGCCGAGGTGTACCGCGATGACGAGATCGGAGTCGAGCTCAACGTCTGCGTGCCGGCTGCAGACTTCCTGAGGTGGAAGAAGACCATCACCACTGCGCTCAAGAACGCCGTCGCCCTCACCGCCTGGTCCCGGAGCGGCGCGGCGTGAGCATCCAGCACCAGGTCAGCAACCACCGCCTACCCGCCTGGACCCGCGTCGCCATCTACGCCCTCGACCACGACGGCCACCACCTCAAGCAAGGCGACCTCCGCCGAGCCATCGACCCCCACCAGACGATGCGACCCACCGACGTCTGGCGCGCCGTACGCCAGGCCATCGACCGCCGCCTCCTCGACCCCGCCTCCACCACCCGGCGCCTCGTGCTCGCACGACCAGCCACCCAGCAAGCCGAGCAGGAGACCGCGTGACCACCACCAGCACACGCCGCTCCAGCACCTGGTCCGGCGCCAACGTCCGCCACGCCCGAGCCACCATCGCACCCACCCTGCCCCGACCCTGCGGCCGCTGCCGCAAGACCGTCCACCCCACCGACCGCTGGGTCGTCGGCCACATCAAGTCCCGCCACGCATACCCCGAGCTCACCCTCGTCCCCTCGAACTGGCAGCCCGAGCACCGAGCCTGCTCCGACCGCTCAAGCGGCGAAGCCATCGCCGAGAAGGCGCTCCGCGACGCCGGCGTTCTTCCCGCGCCGAGCACCGTGGCAGCCCCCCTCCCTAGATCTCTCTCCGATGCCCATGCGGCGCCGTTCCTGATCCCGGACGACCTCTCGTGGGCCACGTTCGTGCAGGCGGCGCCAACCTGGCTCAAGCCGTACCTCGACCCGGACGAGAGCAGCTCCCCACCCCTGGCGGTGAGTCCGCTGCACCCGGATGCGGTGGGGTCGTACGCCGAGCAGTGCTTCGTGCGGGCGGTGTGCCCGGAGGGCGCGATCGCGTGGATCGAGGCGGTCGAGGGGAAGACGCTGCGCTGGTGGCAGAGGCTCGGGTTGGTGCTGAAGCTTCAGCACGACGCCGACGGGCGGCTGCTGAAGCGGGACGTCACGGAGACCGGGCCGCGGCGTGCGGGCAAGAGCGTGGGTCTGCGCGGTCTCGCGATGTGGCGGATGGAGCACGGTGCCGAGCTGTTCGGGGAGCGGCAGGAGATCATCCACACCGGGTCGGACCTGGCGGTGTGCCGGAAGGCGCAGAAGGAGGCGTGGCGCTGGGCCAAGCTGCACTGGGGTCCGCGGTCGGTCACGGCCGGCAACGGCAAGGAGTCGATCGAGACGCCGGGCGGCGACGTGTGGCTGGTTCGGGCGCAGCTGGCGACGTACGGCTGGGACACGACGCTCGCTCTGGTCGACGAGGGATGGGATGTCCAGCCTGCGACCGTGAGCGAGGGCCTGGAGCCTTCGCTGATGGGGCGGCACTCTCCGCAGATGGTCATGACGTCGACGTCCCATCGGCGAGCGACGAGCACGATGCGGACCGCGCTGGCGGTCGGGCTGTCGGAGAACGATCCGGCGGCGCTGGTGCTGTGGTGGGGTGCGCCGCCGGGAGCGGACCCTTCGGACCCGGAGGTGTGGCGGGCGGCGTCGCCGTACTGGGACGAGGAGCGGGCGGCGTTCGTCGCGTCGAAGTACGCCAAGGCCTTGGCCGGTGAGGACGACCCGGAGTTCGACGACCCGGATCCGGTGCGCGGCTTCGAGTGCCAGTTCCTGAACAGGTGGGATCTGCGGAGCCTGGCGCGGGCCGGCGAGAGCAAGCTGGTCGACGCCGAGGCGTGGGGTCGGTTGACCGCTGCTGTCCCGGCCGGGCCGCCGGCGGCTGTGGCCGTGGAGTCGTGGTTCGCCGACGGGGTGTCGGTCGCGTTCGCCTGGCGGCTCGGTGACCATGTGCTGGTCGCCGTGGTCGGGGTGCCGGACTTAGGTTCGGCGGCCGCGTCGGTGGCGGCGTCCGGGTTCCGGGGCACGGCCGACGTCGGGGCGAGCATCGCGACCGACCCGGCCTGGGCTGAGGCGAAGGTGAAGGTTCGGGCGGCGGCCGGCCACGTGGTCGGGGCTGTCCTCGAGCTCGACCGGCTGCTCGCGGCCGAGGTGCTGCGGCACGACGGGGGCGAGCAGCTGACGGAGCAGGTGCTGGCGGTGCGGACGGCGCCGGGTGCGAACGGGCCGCGGCTGCGGTCGCAGACCCGGGCGGACGGGGTGAAGGCGGCGGCGTGGGCGGCTGCGGCGGCGCGCTCGGCGGGGCCGGGGCGACCTCGGATCGTGCTGCCGGCAGGCGTGCGGCGCACCTAGTCACGCTGAGGTGCGCAGATCGTGCGCACCTCGGCTCATGGCTTTCGCGGAGGCGTTCCCGGACGATTTCTGGGTGGGCTTCTGGTCGCGTTTCGTCGCTGGCCGGCCGGTCGTGCCCGAGGTCAGGGACGAGCACCGGCCGGCCACGTTCGCGGTCGACGAGGCGTCGGTCCCGCCGTCGGTGTTCGGGCTGACGTCTTACGCCTCACCGGTCGCACCGTCCCCTCGGATCGACCGCCGGTCTGCGCTGCAGGTGCCCGCGGTGAAGCGGTCGCAGGAGCTCATCGCGACGACCCTGTCGACCCTGCCGATCGATCTGCTCGGCCCGGATCGACGGAAGGTGTCGCGGGCGCTGTTCGAGCAGCCGGAGAAGGACCGGCCCCGGTCGGTCACGATGGCGGAGACGTACGCCGACCTGCTGCACGACAAGCACGCCTGGTGGCTGATCGTCGAGTCGGAGTGGAACGGCTATCCGCGGCATGTGCGACGGCTTGACCCGCGCGCCATCACGGTGCAGCAGGACAACCGGGTGTTCGTCACCCGCGCGGGTCACCACGGCCAGTACACCGAGTGGGTTCCCGACGACCAGCTGATCCACTTCGAGTCGCCGAACGAGCCGCTCCTGGTCGCCGGCGCCCGCGCCATCCGGACCTGCCTGATGCTCGACGACGCGGCACGCCGGCACGCCGAAGGGGCGCCGCCGCTCGACTACTTCACGCCGGCCGACGGTGTCGACCCCGCGGACGACGACGAGATCGCAGAGATCCTCGAGGACTGGCAGACCAGCCGCCAGGCCCGCTCGACCGGTTACGTCCCGGCCGCGCTGAGGTACAACAGCGCGGGCTGGAACCCCGAGCAGCTGCAGATGGCCGAGGCGCGGCAGCACGCGGTGCTGGAGATCGCCCGTTGCGCCGGCGTCGACCCGGAGGACCTCGGTGTCTCGACGACGTCGCGAACCTACTTCAACGCCTTCGACCGCAAGCAGGCCCGGATCCAGGACACGTTGCGCGGCTACATGCTCGCGGTCGAGGAGCGGCTGTCGATGCCGGACGTGACGCCGCGCGGCTACGTCGCGAAGACGAATCTGTCGGACTTCCTGCGCTCCGACGACCTCACCCGCTTCCAGACCTACGAGGCAGGCCTGCGGGTCGGCGCGTACGCCGACAAGAACGAGATCCGCGACGCCGAGGGCAAGCCGCCGCTCGAGGAACCGACCACCCCGGCCGCGCCGCTCCGTGTGCTACCGGCCACCGAGAACGAGGACGCCGCCAGTGCCTGAGCAGCTCACCACCTTCGACAACCCGGTCGCAGCCCGCTTCGAGGTCGACGAGGCCAAGCGCACCATCAAGGGACTGGCGGTCCCGTACGGCACCACCGCGAAGGGCTTCCAGTTCAGCAAGGGCACGCTCAACTGGAGCGACCCGAGCCGCGTGAAGATCCTCATCGCCCACGACTTCGACCGAGCCGTCGGTGTCGTGACGGGTTTCGACGATACCGACGAGGGCCTGTGGGTCACCGCGCGGATCGCCAAGGGCGCCGCCGGTGACGAGGCCTTGTCGATGGCTGCCGAGGGTGTCTGGGACGGGCTGAGCATCGGGCTCGGCACTCCCGGCAGGTTCGCCGCGAAGGACGGCATCCAGCACGCCGTCGCGGTCCCGCTGCGAGAAGTGTCCATCACCCCGGTCCCGGCGTTCGAGGACGCCCGGATCCACAGCGTCGCGGCGTCGGCCGCGCAAACCCGGAAGGAGCCCACCATGGGCGACGAGACCACCCAGACCGTGGAGCCCGCCGCGGACTTCAGCCAGGTCACGACCGCTGTCAGGGACGGCATCACCGAGGCGTTCAGCACGTTGCAGTTCCCGCAGCGCGAGATCGTCCCCGCGGCCGCCGGCGGCGCGGCCGCAGTGACGGAGGAGTTGCCGTACCGCTTCGACGGCACGAAGGGCGAGCACTCCTTCAGTGCCGACATCCAGGCGGCGTACTTCTCCAACGACGGGGAGGCGCGGCAGCGGCTCGAGACGTTCATGGAGGAGGCGTTCGCCCGGTTCGCCGTGACCTCGACCAACACCGGTGCGCTGAACCCGACGCAGAACCGGCCCGAGCTCTACGTCCCTCAGCTCGCCTACACGCGGCCGCTGTGGGAGCTCGTCTCCACCGGCACGCTCGAGGACAAGACGCCGTTCACGGTGCCGAAGTTCTCGTCCGCCTCCGGGCTGGTCGGCAACCACACCGAGGGTGTCGAGCCGACGCCAGGCGCGTTCGCCGCCACCAGCCAGACCATCACCCCGGGCCCGGTCAGCGGCAAGATCGAGATCAACCGCGAGGTGTGGGACCAGGGCGGCTCGCCGCAGGCCGACCAGATCATCTGGAACGAGATGGTCAACGCCTACTTCGAGGCCATCGAGGCGAAGATCGCCACGGCCCTCGCCACGGTCGGCACGGCGGAGCTCAACCTGGCCGGCGCGACCGACGGCGCGCTGGTCGGCGCGCTGACCGGCTACTTCGCCGGGCTGCAGTTCGTCCGCGGCGGCAACCGGTTCACCGCGTTCGCGGCCGACGGCAACCTGTTCCCGGCGCTCGTCGCCGCGAAGGACGCCGCCGGCCGGCCGCTGCTGCCCGTGCTCGGCCCGACCAACGCCCAGGGCACCACCGATGGCGGCTTCGACCGCGTCCAGGTCGGCAACCAGACCGTTCGCGCCGCCTGGGCCCTCGGCACGGGCAACGACAAGACGTCGTACAACTTCGTGCCGTCGTCGGTCTGGGCGTGGGCGTCGGCGCCGAAGCAGTTCAAGTTCGAGTACCAGCTGAAGTCCATCGACATGGGCATCTGGGGGTACACCGCGACCGCGATCCTGCGGGACAGCGACGTGAAGCCCGTCGACTACACCACCGCGGACGCCTGATGAGCGACCAGGTGTTCATCCTCGGCGAGTCCGACCCGGGCAACTTCACCGTCCCGCAGGTGCTCGCGGCGCTCGACGGGGTCGACGACGCGGAGGTACAGCGCGTCGTCGCCCTGGAGACGGCTGGGAAGGCTCGCAAGGGCCTCCTGGCCGTCGACCAGGCTTCCGAGGTTCCCTCCGAGGAGGAGCGGAAGGGGAAGCGGGGCCACGATGACCACGGCAACGTCCGCCCTGCCGACGGCCGGTGGGAGCTTCACGACCCGAAGGACGAGTCGAAGGTCGTGCGCACCCCGAAGGCCGAAGGCTGAGCCGTGCCCATCATCCCCGGCACCGACGTCGACCTGTCCGCCTACCTCGCGGCCGCCTCGGGCGGCCCGTGGTACGGACCTGACGCCGCCGTCGTAGAGGACGCCCTCCGGGCGGAGATGGCCGATCAGCGGAGCCGCTGT
Source organism: Nocardioides sp. (assembly GCF_036405735.1). Taxonomy (GTDB): domain Bacteria; phylum Actinomycetota; class Actinomycetes; order Propionibacteriales; family Nocardioidaceae; genus Nocardioides. The sequence goes on along the minus strand of NZ_DASWXC010000057.1, from coordinate 4,873 downwards.
CGGGTCCCGGTCGACGATGCGGGGCTGCCGAGGTACGCCGACGTGCCGGCGTTGGCCGAGGCACTGTGCCGGCGGGTCGCGCACAACCTCGCCGTCCGGGCGCTGCCGCTCGGCGTGCAGGCGACGGTGACGGACGCTGCTGCGCTGGCGACCCAGGTCGGCGGCACCGACGCCGAGGTTCGCCGACTCGAGGCGCCGCACAGGAAGCGGAAGGTCGGATGAGCGCCGCGACCCGTCAGGCCATCGCCGCCGCAGCCAACACGGTCACCGGCATCAGCTGCACGCCGTACCACCGACAGAGCCTCAAGCCCGGAGACGGCTGCGTCCGGCTCGCGAACCGCAAGCGGTCCGCCACCGGCTTCGGCTACGTCGACACATGGCAGGTCTGGGTCGCGCTGGCCCAGAACGTCGCGGACGCCGAGAAGTGGCTCGACGACCACACCACCGAGTTGGCCGACGCCCTCGAGGCCGAGATCAGCGTCCAGTCGATCACCCCCGCGCAGCTCCAGATCGGGGCCGGCGCCGCCGTCAACGGCGTGATCGTCGAAGGTGCCCGCGAGGGCTGAGAGGAACACACCATGCCCAGAGTCATCCCCCGCCTGATCTCGCTCGAGGTCGAGAGCATCGACCGCTCCGACGAGGTCTCCAAGGCCGTCATCACCAGCGGCGAGTCCGAGAGCGACTTCACCAGCTTCGCCTCCGCCCGCTCCGGCGGGTCCCGGGACTACGCCCTGGCGATGACGATCGCCCAGGACCACGCCTCGGGCACGCTGTGGGACCTCATCTGGACCGGCGCGGGCACCGAGGTCGACGGCGTCTACGCGCCCTACGGCAACGAGCTCCCCAGTGTCAGCCAGCCGCACTACGGCTTCACCGCAGTCGTCGCCGAGCCCGACGGGGACTTCCTCGGCGCCGAGGCCAACGCCTCGACCAGCGCCGTCGCCGTCATCGAGGTCGAGTGGGCGCTGACCGGCAAGCCGACCAAGATCACCGCCTGACCGGCCGCCGCTGTCATGCCCCGACTCGGCACCCGCCACCTGCTCCTCGCGATCGACGGCGTCGACTACAGCGCCTCGATCTCGCGGGCAGTCATGACGAGCGTCCGCACCGACGAGCGTCTCCTCGGCGAAGCCGACAACGTACGACTGTACGAGCTGGAGCTCACGCTCGCCCAGGACCTCGCTGCGGACTCGCTGTGGGGGCTGATGTGGGCGCGGACCGGCGGGACGGCTGCCTTCTATCTGGCGCCGTACGGCAACGAGAACGCCAGCGACAGCGAGCCGCACTACAGCGGCACGGTCACCGTCACCGAGCCCGACGGCGGCCTGGTCGGGGGCGACGCCAACCCGTCGCCACGGGCGGTCATGACCACCCAGGTCGTGTGGGCGATCCACGACCGCCCTGAGCGGCTGACCGACAGCAGCTACCCGGCGACCGTCCTCGAAGGAGCGTGACCCGGATGCCGGCAAGGATCGAGGGGCTGCGGGAGACCGTCCGCGAGCTCCAGGCGCTCGGCGTGGACGTCAACGAGCTGAAGGACGCGATGGCGCGTATCGCTGCCCGGGCCACGTCCGTGATGCAGGGGTTCATCCCGGCCCGCACCGGCCGGCTCCGCGCCTCCGCACGCGGCAACCGCGCCAAGGGCAAGGCCGTCGTCACCGTCGGCCGCGCCACGGTGCCGTACGCCGCGCCCATCAACTACGGCTGGCCGGAGCGGAACATCGCGCCGGCCAGCTTCACCGCCCAGACCGATGCCGTGATGGCGACCGAAGCGGCAGCCATGTTGGACGACGAGATCAGCGTGCTGATCAGGAAGAACGGACTGGACTGATGACGAGCGAGTACACCGCCAACGAGGTCTTCGAGAGCCTCAACGGCTTCGAGGAGGCCGGGATCCTGAAGATCTTCGGCGAGGACATCTCGACCCTGAGCGGGCGGCCGTTCACCTTCCTCCGGGCTCTGGTGTTCGTCACGCTGCGCCGTGCGGGCAGCAACGAGCGCGACGCCAGGGCCCGGGCGATGGAGCTCTCCATCAAGCAGCTCAACGAGTACTTCGTCGACGAGCCCAACGAGGTCGACCCGGACGACCCGGTGACGCCGGAGGGAAAAGACGAGTCGCTGCTCGAGTCGCAGCCCATGACCTCGCCGACTTCTGCCTGAGGACCGGCGTACAGCCGAGCGAGTACCTCAGGCTGACCCGGCTCCAGCGAGACCAGTTCATCCAGCTCGTCAACGAGGCCAACCAGAGGAGGTAGCCAGATGGCCGGCGCGATCCGCATCGCGATCCTGGGTGACACCCGCGACATCGACCGCTCCCTCGACCGCACCGCGGCCAAGGTGTCGAAGTCGGGCGCCACTCTGCAGAAGGCGGGCAACGTCGCGGGGAAGGCTCTGGCGGTCGGACTGGCCGGCGCGGCCGCCGCGGCCGTGTCGTTCGCGAAGGGCGCCGGCGAGGATGCCGCCGCTGCGGCGAAGATGGCGCAGACGCTCCGGCATGCGGCCGGCGCCACCGACGCACAGGTCGCCTCGGTTGAGAAGTGGATCACCGCCCAGGGCAAGGCCCTCGGCGTCGCCGACGACGAGCTCCGTCCAGCGATGGCACGTCTGACCGCAGTGACCAAGGACGTCGGCGAGGCGCAGAAGCTCGCTTCGCAGGCGATGGACATCTCCGCGGCCACCGGCAAGCCGCTCACCACCGTCACCGAGGCCCTCGCCAAGGCGCAGAACGGCTCCGTCGGCGGCCTGTCCCGGCTCGGCGTCGCCACCAAGGACGCCGCCGGCAAGACCAAGACCTTCGCCGAGATCCGCAAGGACCTGCAGGCCACCTACGGCGGCGCGGCAGCAAACGCCGCCGACACCGAGGCGGGCAAGGCCAAGATCCTCTCGGTCCAGTACGGCGAGCTGCAGGAGACCATCGGGCAGAAGCTGCTCCCGATCATGGCGAGCCTGACCGACGCCGGGCTGCGAGCCGTCGACTGGATCGACCGCAACCAGAAGCTCGTCGCTGTGCTCGTCGGTGCCTTCGGCGGGCTGCTGGCCGTCGTCTGGTCCATCTCCGCGGCCGTGAAGGCCTACACAGCCGTTCAGACGGCGCTGAACGTCGTGATGTCCGCCAACCCCATCGGGCTGATCATCATCGCTGTGGCCGCCCTGGTCGCCGGCATCGTCATCGCCTACAAGCGCAGCGAGACCTTCCGCGACGTTGTCAGCGGCGCCCTCGCCGTGGTCAAGAGCGCCGCGGTCGGGCTCTGGAACGGCGCGAAGGCCGCCTTGGAGAGCGTCAGGAGCGCCCTCGGCAAGATCGGCGACTTCGCCACCACCATGAAGCAGAAGATCACCGGCGGCTTCAGCGACGTCGTGACCTTCATCCGCGGCGTCCCCGGCAAGATCCTGGCCCTCGCCTCGAAGTTCCGCGACGCCGGCGCCTCCCTGATGGGCAAGATCATCGACGGGATCAAGAGCGCCGCCGGCTTCATCGGCAACATCGCCTCCAGCATCTGGAACGCGGTGAAGAAGCTCGTCAACTCCGGGATCGACAAAATCAACGCCGCGCTCGAGTTCAAGGTCAAGATCCCCGGCGCGCCCGACGTCCACATCAACCCGCCGAACATCCCGCACCTGGCCCAAGGCGGCATCACCACTGGCCCCACGCTGGCGATGATCGGCGACAACCCTGGCGGCCGCGAGGCGGTCATCCCGCTTGACCGCTACGACCTCTCAGGCGACTCCCTGCTCGGCACGCTGCAGGCAATTCTCAGCGAGCTGACCGCTGAGGGCGCGCGCAACGAACGGCGGCACGCTGATCTCCTCTTGGAGAGTCGCCGGAACGCTGTGCGCACGGGCGCCGAGTTCGGTAGTCAGATCAACAAGAAGGCCGGGCAGTCACGGCAGAAGAGGCGTTGATGAGCATCGTCTCGGACACTGCCGTCGTCGCGTGGGGATACACCATGGGCGACCTCAACCGCATGGCCCGGATGGCCGTCAGGCGTCACGGGCTCAGCCACAGCCTCGACTACGACGACCGACTCGCGACCGCATGGCATGGCATCGTGGACGAGCTCTTCGTCAGCCCGGAGTTTCCGGCGCAGTACCGGCTGGTGGTCGCAGGCCTCCGCGAGCTGGACAAGATGGTTTCCGAGCATCGCCACCACCACGGCCTGGCAGACGCCGGGCAGCCGGCACCGAAGTTCGATCGCTACTGGCGGCCGATCAGCAAGCAACGGACCGACGACGGGTTCAGCGACCACCTGCTCGAGATCCTCGCGCTGCCGCGCGTTCTGAGCGTTCTGACCCCCGATCAGTACGAGGCCATCGTGACCTTGGCGGCCTTCGACAACGTGGTTGCGGATGCGGCCGCGGCGCTCGGCATGAAGTACCACGGCTTCTACTACCGGGTGCTCTCCGCGCGTGCCAAGATCCGGGCAGTCTGGTTCGACGACGAGACGCCGCCGCAGGCCAAGAAGGCCGGCGAGACGTGCCGGTCTGGCCACAACCGTGCCGAGCACGGCGTGCAGAAGGCAGCGGGGGTGTGGGAGTGTCGACGGTGCAAGCGCAGCGCCGAGAGACGACGGCGTGCAGCCGCCTGACCGTCACCTCGAGGCACACCACGCCAGCACGAGCCCGGCGGCGGGGGACACGACGTTGACGCACGGGTGAGATGGATGGGGACATGATCCGACAGGTCTAGCCGCCGGAGCCACGGAGATGAAGGACGAGCCCTGTCTAGTCCACCTCGTCACCGGGTTGAGGTAAACCACAGCGCTGGCATTCCCGGTAGCACTACTATCCGTGTCATTCTGTCCGTGGGATGTGCTAGGGGGGCCGCCGGTCTTGGGTCGACCTAAGCATTCCCGGAAAGAGCTTGAGGCGCTGC
>NZ_DASWXC010000056.1:0-52578 GCF_036405735.1 Nocardioides sp. | reverse complement strand
GCCCGGCCCACTGGAAAGGCGTGTGCGGCTTCGGCACGAAGCCACCGATCGACACGGTGCACCGGATGTCGTTGCGGCCGGATACCTCGCGCCCCTTGGCGATCACGCGCTTGGCGAGGTCGGCGATCTGCAGCACGTCGTCGTCGGTCTCGGTGGGCAGGCCGCACATGAAGTAGAGCTTCACCTGACGCCAGCCGTGCGAGTAGGCGGCCGCGACGGTACGGATGAGGTCGTCCTCGCTGACCATCTTGTTGATGACCCGGCGCAGGCGCTCGCTGCCGCCCTCGGGCGCGAACGTCAGGCCCGAGCGCCGACCGTTGCGGCTGAACTCGTTGGCCAGCGTGATGTTGAAGGCGTCGACGCGGGTGGACGGCAGCGACAGCGACGTGTTGGTGCCGTCGTAGCGGTCGGCCAGCTGGGTGGCGATCTCGCCGATCTCGGAGTGGTCGGCGCTCGACAGGCTGAGCAGACCGACCTCGTCCAGACCAGTCTTGGCCAGGCCGTTGTCGATCATCTTGCCGATGCCCTGCAGCGAGCGCTCCCGCACCGGGCGGGTGATCATGCCGGCCTGGCAGAAGCGGCAGCCGCGGGTGCAGCCGCGGAAGATCTCGACGCTGAACCGCTCGTGCACGGTCTCGGCGAGCGGCACCAGCGGCTTGGCCGGGTAGGGCCACGCGTCGAGGTCCATGAGCGTGTGCTTGCGCACCCGCCACGGCACGTCGGGGCGGGTCGGCACGACGGCCTCGATCGCGCCGTTCGCTCCGTAGGTGACGTCGTAGAACTTCGGGACGTAGACGCCGCCGGAGACGGCGAGCCGGCGCAGCAGCTCGTCGCGCGCGCTCGGCATCTCGCCGGCGGGGCACCCCTCGGCCTTCCACTCGCGGACGACCTCCGAGATCGCCAGCACGACCTCCTCGCCGTCGCCGAGGACGGCCGCGTCGATGAAGTCCGCGATCGGCTCGGGGTTGAACGCCGCGTGGCCGCCGGCGATCACGACGGGGTCGGCGTCGGTGCGGTCCACGGCGTGCAGCGGGATGCCGGCCAGGTCGATCGCGTTGAGCATGTTGGTGTAGCCGAGCTCGGTCGAGAAGCTGACGCCGAACAGGTCGAAGTCGCGGACCGGACGGTGCGCGTCGACGGTGAACTGCGGGATCGGGCCCTGCTCGTCGCCCTCACGCATGATCTTCTCGAGGTCGGGCCAGACGGCGTAGGTCCGCTCGGCCACGATCCAGTCGCGCTCGTTGAGCACTTCGTAGAGGATCTGGACGCCCTGGTTGGGGAGGCCGACCTCGTAGGCGTCGGGGTACATCAGCGCCCAGCGGACCGTCGGACCGCCGCTGCCCGAGACGGTCGCGCAGTCCCAGTCCTTGACCGTCGAGTTCAGCTCGCCGCCGACGTACTGGATCGGCTTGCTGACCAGCGCGAGGCGCGGCTCGAGACGGGGGAAGACACTCGTGGACACGTCCCCGAGGGTACCTGCCGGACCGCCTCGGGGCCGCTTCGGCGACCGGCCGCCGACGCGCCTCGGGGTGCTGCGGGACGTCCCCCTAGGCTCGTGGCCATGGCCGACACCCGGATCCGTGGCCCGCTGCAGTGGACGGTCGTCGTGCCGGTGCTGGCTCTCGCCGTGCTCGTCGCGACCTGGGCGAGCCACGAGCACCCGGCGGTGCTCACCGCGATCGGGCTGTGCCTGGTCGGGGCGGTCCTGGCGGCCGTCCACCACGCGGAGGTCGTGGCCCACCGCGTGGGCGAACCGTTCGGCTCGCTCATCCTCGCCGTCGCCGTCACGGTCATCGAGGTCGGCCTGATCGTGATGCTGATGATCTCGGGCGGCGAGGCGGCCAGCACCTACGCGCGCGACACGGTGTTCGCGGCGCTGATGATCACCTTCAACGGCATCGTGGGCCTCTCGCTGCTCATCGGCGCGGCGCGCCACCACCTGGTCAGCTTCAACGCCTCCGGGACCGGGTCAGCGCTGGCCACGGTCACCGCGCTGGCTGCCGTGACGCTGATCCTGCCGAGCGTCACCACCTCGGCCGAGGGGCCGGCCTTCTCCCCCTTCCAGCTGGGCTTCGCGGCGGTCGCCTCGCTGGTCCTCTACGGCACCTTCGTCTTCACCCAGACCATCCGGCACCGCGACTTCTTCCTCCCCGTCACCAGCGACGCCCAGGGCCGGGTCACGGGCGTGGTCGACGCCGACAGCGACGGGCACGCGGACCCGCCGCCGGCCCGCGACGCCCTGCTGAGCCTGATGCTGCTGCTGATCGCGCTCGCCTCCGTGGTGGGACTGGCCAAGCTGCTCTCCCCCACGATCGAGGACGGCGTGACGAGCCTGGGACTGCCCTACCCCGTGGTCGGTGTCGTCATCGCGCTGCTCGTGCTCGCCCCGGAGTCGATCGCGGCCGTGCGCAACGCGGCCCGCGACCGGGTCCAGATCAGCCTCAACCTCGCCTACGGCTCTGCCATGGCCTCGATCGGCCTCACCATCCCGACGATCGCCATCGCCATGATCTGGCTGGAGGGCCCGCTGCTGCTCGGCCTCGAGCCGACCCAGATGGTGCTGCTGGCGGTCTCCGTGGTCGTGGCGATGCTCAGCATCGTGCAGGGCCGGGCCAACACCCTCCAGGGCGTCGTCCACCTCGCCCTGCTCGCGGCGTTCCTCGTGGTGTCGCTGCAGCCCTAGCTGTGACGTCTGGGGACGGTCTCCCGCAACACCGCCATGCGCACGGGCGGCGGCAGCGAAGCGGTCCGGCCGTGGAGGTTCTGCAGCAGCCCGACGGCCATCAGGCTGGCGAACATCGAGCTGCCGCCGTACGACAGGAACGGCAGGGGTACGCCGGTCACCGGCATGATCCCCAGGCACATCCCGACGTTCTGGAAGGCCTGGAAGCCGAGCCAGCAGGCGATGCCGGCGGCGGCGATCCGCCCGAACAGGTCCTCGGTGCGGGCCGCGATCCGCAGTGCGCGCCACAGCACCACGCCGAGCAGGCCGATGATCGCGGTGGCGCCGACCAGGCCGAGCTCCTCCCCGGCGACCGTGAAGACGAAGTCGGTGTGCTGCTCGGGCACGAAGCCGGCGCGCGTCTGGCTGCCGTCGAAGAGGCCCTGCCCGAACAGGCCACCGTTGCCGATGGCGATCCGGGCCTGCTCCACGTTGTAGCCGGCTCCGCGCGGGTCCAGCTCCGGGTCGGTGAAGGCCAGGAACCGGTCGACCTGGTACTCCTTCAGCATGCCGCCGGCGACCGCCGCCAGCGCGGCGGTGACGCCGCCGGCCAGCAGCAGCGCGAGCCAGCGCCGCGGCGCGCCGGAGGCGGCGAGCACGCCGAACACCGTCGCCGAGAGCACGAGGGTGGTGCCGAGGTCGGGCTGCAGCACGATGAGGACCGCGGGCACCGCGGCCACCAGCAGCATCGCGAGAACGTCGGCCGCCCCGACGCTGCTGCGCCAGCGTCCTTCGGTGCGCTCGGCCAGGACGAGCGCCATCCCGATCACCACGGCCAGCTTGGTGAACTCCGACGGCTGCACCGACAGGCCACCCAGGTCGAGCCAGGACTGGGAGCCGTTGACGGTGGAGCCCATCGTGAGCACCAGGACGAGCCCCACCACGGACCCCAGGTAGACGACCGGCGTCAGGATCCGGATCCAGCGATGGTCGACGAGCCAGACGGCCGCCAGGAGCGCGACGCCGATGCCGAGGTTGACCAGGTGCTTGCGGAGGAACAGCCCACTGTCCCCGCCGGTGAGCGCGTCGCGGTGCACGGTCGCCGACCACACCAGCAGCGTCGAGAGCACCACCAGGCAGCCGACGGCCCCCAGCAGCAGCCAGTCGATCCGGCGCCGTTCGCTCATCGGTCCTCCTCGGTCCCGCCGCGTCCGGCCGAGGACCGCGGCGGCAGGATCGAGCCGTCCTGGGCGAAGGTCGGCAGCCCCGCCGGCGGCGTGGTGCCGGGGATGGCGGCCTTGCCGGGCCGCACGTCGCCGTCCTCGACGCCGTAGAGCGCCTCCCAGACGTGGCGCACGGCGTCGCCACTCGTGCCCGACCCGGTGCCGCCCTGGCTGACCATCATCACGACCACGTAGTTCTCGTCGTAGGACGCCACCCAGGACGTCGACTGCTTGCCCTGCACCTCGGCCGATCCGGTCTTGCCGCGGATCTCGACCTCCTCGAGCGGGAAGTCGGTGAACTTCCACGCCAGGGTGCCGGTGCGCGGCGTGCCGAGCAGCGCCTCGTCGACGTACCGCAGCGCCCGCTTGCTCGCCTTGACCTTCGCGACCGGTCGCGGCGCGATCTCGCGCAGCACGGTGCCGTCGGCGGCGACGACAGCCTTGCCGATGGTCGGCGCGAACAGCGTGCCGCCGTTGGACAGCGCGGCGTAGGCACGGGCCAGCTGCAGCGGCGTGACCGTGGTGTCGCCCTGGCCGATGGCGAAGTTCACCGCGTCCCCGGCACGGTAGGCGAAGCCCTCGATGCAGAACTCGCGGGCGAAGCGGTGCAGGAAGTCCGAGCCACCCTCCTTCGCGAGACCGCAGTAGTAGTCCTTCTGGGCGTCGTAGTAGGCGCGCTTCCACTTCCGGTCCGCGATGCGGCCCGCAGCCTCCTCGGGGAGGTCGACGCCGGTCTGCTGCCCGAAGCCGAACCGCTTGGCGGTCGTCACGAGGGGATCCTTGGCGTCCACATCGGCGACGTCGGAGCCGTAGCGGGCCCAGTAGCCGTGGCCCACGCGGTAGAAGAAGGTGTTGCACGAGACCTGCAGCGCCTGGGCGAACGTGATCATCCCGTAGGCGGCGGACTCGTAGTTGTGGAAGTCGCGGTTGCCGACGCGGAAGGCCGAGGAGCAGTGCAGCCGGGTGTCGGTCGCGTAGCCGTGGTCGAGGGCGCCGGCGGTCATGAACGGCTTCCACGTGGAGCCGGGCGCGAACTGGCCCTGCGTCGCGCGCCCGAGCAGCGGCGTGCCGGCCTTCGCCGAGTAGAGCCGGTCCAGCTGCTTCTCGGTGATGCCGCCGACCCACACGGCGGGGTCGTACGTCGGCTGGCTGGCCATCGCGACGACCCGACCGGTCTTCGCCTCCAGCACGACCACCGCGCCGGAGTCGGCCGCGTAGTTCTTCCGCGTCACGGGGTCGAAGGTGCGGCGTGCCGTGGTGATCGCGTCGTGGAGCTCCTGCTCGACCACGCCCTGGACCTTCGCGTCGATGCTGGTCACCAGGGTGTCCCCGGGCTGTGCGGGGGCGTCGGGGGTCTCCCCGAGCGGACGGCCCAGGGAGTCGACGGCGACCGAGGTGCGGCCGGGGACGCCTCGCAGCCACTGGTCGTACTGCCGCTCCAGGCCGGCGCGGCCCACGGCCGAGGCGGCGTTGACGGTGGTGTCGCCGTCGTCCTGGGCCTGGTCGTACTCGTCCTCGGTGATCGGGCTGAGGTAGCCCAGCACGTGCGCCAGGTTGACGCCGAACGGCTGCGGATAGGCGCGCACGGACTGCTGGAGCGCCACCACGCCCGGGTAGTCCTCGGGCTGCTCGAGGATCGTGAGCGCGACCTTCTCCTCGACGTCGGTGGCGATCGGGACCGGCTCGTAGCGCGAGCCGTTCCACTCGGTCAGCTCCTGCTGGATCGTGGCCACGTCGACGCCGACCGCCCCGGAGACCCGCTCGAGCAGCTCGGCCTGGTCGGCCTCGGACAGCTCCCCGAGGCTGTTCTTGTCGATCGAGACGACCCAGGCCAGCCGGTTCGTGACGAGCGGGCGCCCCAGGTCGTCGACGATGAGGCCGCGAGCCGGCTGGTCGACCACGTGGCGCACCGACTGCGAGGCGGCCTTCGCGCTGTAGCCCGGACCGTGGACGACCTGGAGGTAGTAGAGCCGGGCGGCGAGCGTCCCGAAGAGCGCGAGGATCAGCGCCTGGATGACGATCAGCCGCAGCCGGCTGGTGCGGGAGGTGCTCAGGGTGCTCATAGCCGGCCTAGCGGACGAAGTCCGGCTCGAGGCGGCGCCACAGCATCATCAGTGCCGGGACCACGAGGGGCGTGAGCAGCACGTCCCACAGCACGCCCGCCGCGATCGCGGGCAGCATCTCCCCCACGCCGACGGCGGGGTCCCGCAGCAGCACGCCGGTCAGCGCGTACAGGCTGGTGCCGACGAAGCTGCACCCGGCGACGGTGCCCACGACGGCCAGGGCAGGCGGAGCCGACGGACCGTTCCAGCGGCCGGCCGCGTGGTCCTGCCGCAGCCGTCCGGCGACGTAGCCGACCACGAGCAGCGCCAGCGCCCACCGGCCGGCGAGGTGGTCGGCCGGGGGCGCGAGGTCGAGCACGACACCGCCGGCGAAGCCGAGCACCATGGCGAACTGGCCGCCGCGGGTCAGAGCGGCCGCGACCACGACGAGCAGCAGCAGGTTCGGCACCGGCGAGGCCGGGCCGTCCCAGGCGAAGGACGGCAGCACGCTGACCTGCAGGACGACCGCGAGGGTGACCAGCGCGGCGGCGACGGCGGCGCGCGTGGCGGCGAGCGAGGTCACTTCAGCTCCCCGTCGGCGTCGATCAGGGCACGGTCGCTGGCCGTGCCGCTCGGCACCGCGACGCCGACGACGTCGAGCCGGGTGACGTCGACGAACGGCGTGATCCGGGCCCGCTTGGTGGAGTCGCGCACGTCGGAGTACACCGAGTCCACCACGCCGATCGGCACTCCGGCGACGTACGGCGCGCCCTTGTCGCTGCCCCAGGTCACGACCGTGTCGCCCTTGGCCGGCACGACGCTCTGGTCGACCAGCTCCAGGTCGAGCGGTGCCTCGCCCGCCAGTTCGCCGCTGCCGTGGACGAAGCCGACCTCCATGCTGTCCCCCACGCGGCCGCCGACCACGGCGTCGGCGTCGGCCAGCAGCAGCACCGTGGCGGTCCCGCGCGTCACCCGCAGCACCCGGCCGACCAGGCCCTCGCCGCTGACGACGGTCATGTCGGGCTGCACGCCGGCGGCGCTGCCGGCGTCGATGGTGACGGTGGCCTCGAAGCTCTGGCTCGGACCGATCCCGATCACCCGCGCGGGGACGACGGCGTAGCCGATGTTCTCGGCGACGGCGGTGAGCCGCTCGTACTGGACCAGCTTGTTGCGGTCGTAGCCCACGCCGGCCAGCTGCTGGCGCAATGCAGCGTTGTCGGCCTCGAGCCGGCGCACCTCCGCGCGCAGCTCGCCCTGGCCGCGGAACCACTCCGGGATGCTCGTCACCGGCCGGGCCATGGTGGTGGCGGCCGACTCCAGGGGGCCGTAGACCTCCCCGACGACGCGGCGCAGCGGCGAGAGCACCGGGCTGGTCAGGTCGAGCACGACCAGGACGGCGCACGCGAGCAGCAGCGCCACGAACGTGGCCGGCTTCGGGGCGCGCGGGTCGGGCCGCTCGAGGCCGCCGCGGCGGTTGACCCGCTCGGGGGCGGTCTCACGGGTGGCGCGCACGGGCATCCGGGTGGCCATCAGCGCCGCCGGGTGTCGGACACGAGGACCTGCCGCAGCGCCTCGAACTCCTCGACGCACTTGCCCGCGCCCAGCGCGACGGAGGTCAGCGGGTCGTCGGCGACGTGGACCGGCATTCCGGTCTCGTGCCGTAGCCGCTCGTCGAGGCCGCGCAGGAGCGCTCCGCCGCCAGTCAGCACGATGCCGCGGTCCATGATGTCGCCGGCGAGCTCGGGCGGGGTCTGGTCCAGCGTGGCGCGCACGGCGTCGACGATGGCGTTGAGCGGCTCCTCCAGCGCGTGACGCACGTCGGCGCTGGAGATCGTGACGGTGCGCGGCAGCCCGCTGACCAGGTCGCGGCCGCGGACCTCCGCCTCGGGCTCCTGCGCCATCGGGAACGCGGAGCCGAGCGTCATCTTAAGCTCCTCGGCGGTCCGCTCCCCGAGCATGAGGGCGTGCTCCTTCTTCAGCCACTGCACCAGCGCGTTGTCGAGATCGTCCCCCGCCGTCCGGACCGACAGGCTGGTGACGATGCCACCCAGGGAGATGACCGCCACCTCGGTCGTGCCACCGCCGACGTCGACGACCATGTTGCCGGTGGGCAGGTGCACGGGCAGTCCGGCCCCGATGGCCGCGGCCATCGGCTCCTCGACGATGAAGACGTGCCGCGCGCCGGCCTGGTAGCCGGCCTCCTTGACCGCCCTCTGCTCGACCGGGGTGATGCCGCTGGGGACGCAGATGACCAGCCGAGGCTTGGCGAAGTAGCGGCGCCGGTGCACCTGCTGGATGAAGTACCGCAGCATCTGCTCGCAGCCCTCGAAGTCGGCGATGACGCCGTCCTGCAGCGGGCGGATGGCGGTGATGTTGTCCGGGGTGCGGCCCAGCATCCGCTTGGCCTCGTGCCCGACGGCGAGCAGCTCGCCGGTCGTCTCGTTGATGGCCACGACGCTGGGCTCGTCGACGAGCACGCCCTTGCCGCGGACGTAGACGAGCGTGTTGGCGGTGCCGAGGTCCACGGCCATGTCGCGGCCGATGAAGCTGTTCGCCATGGGTCAGTGCCTCGCGTCCAGGGTGGCTCGGGGAAGAGTCGGGGCGACAGGACGGCCGCTCCCGGGTTCGAGGCTAGGTCTCGGCACGCCCGATTCGTCGGATGCCACGCCGATGCCGGAGTGACTGTTGGGACGGAGGCGGCGTCCGCGTCCGGCGGCGCCGGACTACGGTGACGACATGCGTCCGTTCGCGCTCCGGCTGCTGTCTCACACGCTGCTCGTAGGGCTGCTCACGGGGCTGCTCACGGGGCTGGTCACCGGGCCGTCCCCGGCGGCCGCGGGGCCGGACCCCCGGTGGCGGTTCTACACGGCCGACCAGACCCGCTACACCTCGCCGTGGTACGCCGGCGCGCGCCGGATCATGATCCCCTACGGCTGCACCCGGGCGCCGTACTACGAGCCCGACCCGCGCTGCCGGCGCAACCGCGGCTTCCACCACGGCATCGACGTCGCCCTGCCCTGCGGGACGCCGCTGTACGCCGGCCGGCGGGGTGTCGTGCTCAGCCCGTCGTCGCCCGGCCGACCCGGCAGCGCCTACGGCAGCAAGGCGTTCCGCATCCGGTCGTCTGTCAGCGGCCGGACTGTGGACATCGTGATCGGGCATGCCCGACGCGTCTACGTGCGGCCGGGCGACCGGGTCGAGCGCGGCCAGCTCATCGCCCGCGCCTCCGACGCTGGTGCGCCCGACGGCTGCCACCTGCACTTCGAGGCGCGCCGCAAGGGCACCGGGTACACCGGGGCGGTCAACCCTGCTCGCTACCTCCGCCTGTCAGCCACGGATCGGTGATCTCCCGCAGGGCCGCCAGGGTCCGGCGCAGCTCCCGGGTGCGCTCGACGCCGAGGTGCGCCTCCCACGCCGCCTCCACCTCGCGGACCACCGGCAGGCTGAGCTCGACCAGCTCGCGGCCCTTCGGGGCGACCACGACCAGCCGGGCGCGGGCGTCGGAGGGGTCGGGGACGCGCTCCACGTAGCCCGACCGCTCGAGCTGGTCGATGATGGAGCCGATCGTCTGCTTCGTCAGCTGGGACGCCTCGGCGAGGTCGGTGAGCCGGGAGCCGCCCGGCGCGATCCGCTGGAAGACCCGGGCCTGGTTGAGCGGCAGGTCGTGGCCGCGCTCGCGGAGCGCCGTCAGCACCGCCGACTCGAGGTGGCGGTAGGGGATGAAGAGCAGCAGGCCGAGGTTGAGCTCGTCCTCGGAGGCGGTCATGGCCCCATCATTGCAGAAGTCCGAGATTCGTACTAACGTCGAATCGTCCGAACCTCGGACGACGTAGTGGAGGCGAACGCCATGCTGGACGACGACTACTGGACCAGGGTGGCGACGCTGCGCCGGCGCATCGCCGACCTGCTGGAGACGCTGGGTGCGGAGGAATGGGACCGGCCGTCACTGTGCGAAGGGTGGCGCGTGCGCGACGTGGCCGGACACCTCTCCCTCGTGCCCGTCATCACGACCGGCCAGCTGCTCGCGGCCGGGCCGCGCGCTCGCTTCGACCTCAACCGGATCAACACGCACCTCGCACGCCAGCACGGCAGCGCGCCACCGGCCGAGATCGTCGCCCGCATCCGGGAGCACGCCGACCGGCGTCGTACTGCCCGGATGCTCGACACGCGGAACTCGCTGTTCGACCTCGTGGTGCACAGCCAGGACATCACCGTCCCGCTGGATCGCCCGTTCAGCGTCGACCCCGAGGACTGCCGGCTCGGCCTCCAGCGGGTGTGGGAGATGGGCTTCCCGTTCCACGCGCGGCGGCGACTGGCCGGCTTCGAGCTTCGCGCGACCGACGCCGACTGGAGCGCCGGGAGCGGTCAGGAGGTGCGGGGCGACGCGCTGGCGCTGCTGATGGTGCTCACGGGGCGCGCTCGCACGGTCAGCGAGCGGCTCGACGGACCCGGCGCCGTACGCCTGGTCAGCTGAGGCCCGGGAACCAGATGCCGATCTCGCGCTCGGCCGACTCGGGCGCGTCGGAGCCGTGGACGAGGTTCTGCTGGACCGCCAGGCCCCAGTCGCGGCCGAGGTCGCCGCGGATCGTGCCGGGAGCGGCCGCGGTCGGGTCCGTGGCACCCGCCAGCGACCGGAAGCCCTCGATGACGCGCTCGCCCTCGAACACCATGGCGGCGACCGGGCCGGAGAGCATGAACTCCACCAGCGGCTGGTAGAACGGCTTGCCCTCGTGCTCGGCGTAGTGGGCCGCGAGGATCTCGCGGGTGGCCGGGCGCAGCTCCAGGGCGACGAGGGTGTAGCCCTTCGCCTCGACCCGGCGGATCACCTCACCGGTGAGACCGCGGCGGACGCCGTCGGGCTTGACGAGGACGAGAGTGCGCTGGGTCATGTCCCGCACCCTAACCAGTGACCGCGGCGCCCCCGAAAACCAGGGCCCCGAGGGTCAGGCCCCGAACGTCAGGCCCCGAACGTCAGGCCCCGTCGCCGAGGCGGTCGTACGCCGCGAACGCGGCCGCCCGCTCGCGCTCGATGCGGCGCCCGAGGTAGTCGGCCATGCCCCACAGCAGGGCGAAGATGCCGCCGAGGACGAACATGATGCCGACGACGAAGCCCAGTCCGACCGCGGCGACCTGGATCGCCCAGCCGAGCAGGTAGGCCCACGGTCGCCGCAGCAGGCCGGCCGTCAGCAGGCACAGCACGGTGAGTCCCAGGCCGACCCACAGGGCGGTGCCCGTCGCGACGTCGGCGACCGAGATCATCACCGGCGTGGTGAGGCCGAGGGTGATCGCCTCCAGGGTCAGCACGGCCGCGCACATGCCGCGCCGCGGCGACTTGTGCCGCTCCCCCGCGACCCCGGCGCTCCCGGTGCTCATCGGGGCCCTCCGAGCAGTCGGCGAGCCTCGCCGACGGTGACGACCGAACCGGTCACCAGGACCGCCCCGGAGCTCAGGGAGTCCGCGGAGCCGGCCTCGGCGAGGGCCGCGCCGAGGTCGATCGCGGTCGCCAGGTCGGGCACCACGGTGACCCGGTCCTCGCCGTAGAGCTGCTGGGCGATCTCGCCCAGGCGCTCGGCACGCAGCGCGCGGGGCGTCGAGTTCTGGGTGACCACGAGGTGCTCCAGGTGCGGCTCGAAGGCCGCGAGCACGCCCTCGACGTCCTTGTCCCCCATCACGCCGATGACGCCGACCAGCGGCGAGAGCAGGAAGGAGTCCTCCAGCGCGGCCGCCGTGGCCTCGGCGCCGGCCGGGTTGTGCGCGGCGTCGAGGACGATGGTCGGCGAGGAGCGCACGACCTCGAGCCGGCCCGGGGAGGTGACCTCCGCGAAGGCGCCGCGCACCAGCTCGTCCGACAGCGGCTGGTCGCCGCCGACGAAGGCCTCGACCGCCGCCAGGGCGAGGGCGGCGTTCTGAGCCTGGTGGGCGCCGTAGATGGGCAGGAAGAGGTCGTCGTACCGCCCGCGCAGCCCCTGCAGGGTGACGAGCTGACCGCCGACGGCGGAGCTGCGGGCCACCACACCGAAGTCGACGCCCTCGCGCACGATGCTCGCGCCGACGTCGGTCGCGCGCTGCTGCAGCACCGCCAGCACGGCGGGCTCCTGCTCCGCGACCACGGCGGTGGCGCCGGCCTTCACGATGCCGGCCTTCTCGGCGGCGATGAGGTCGAGGGAGCCGCCGAGGTACTGGGCGTGGTCCATCGCGACCGGCGTGACGACCGCGACGACGCCGTCGGCGACGTTGGTGGCGTCCCAGCCGCCGCCCATGCCGACCTCGACCACGGCGACGTCGACCGGGGCCTCGGCGAACTTGGCGTAGGCCATGCCGACGACGGTCTCGAAGAACGACAGCGGGTGGTCCTGCTCCGCGTCGACCATGTGCGTGTAGGGCGCGACGTCGTTGAACGCCTCGACGAACGCCTCGTCGGACAGCGGCTCGCCGTCGACCGCGATCCGCTCGCTCATCCTCTCCACGTGCGGGCTGGTGAACCGTCCGGTGCGCAGGTCGAGCGCGCGCAGCAGGGTGTCGATCATCCGGCTCGTGGAGGTCTTGCCGTTGGTGCCGGTCAGGTGGATCACCGGGTAGGCGCGCTGCGGGTCGCCGAGGATCTCGACGAAGGCCTCGATGCGGTCCAGGGACGGCTCCAGCCGGGTCTCCGGCCAACGCGACAGCAGCGCGTCCTCCGCCTCGGCGAAGGTCTGGGCGGGACGCGGCTGGGCAGGAGGCTGGGCAGGAGGCTGGCTCATCGTGAGGCGAGTCTAGGAGCGCGGCGCTCCCCCACCCGAATCAACCCGGGTCAGGCCAGCTCGAGGTGCACCATCTCGGTCACGGGCTCGAAGCCGATCGCCGCGTAGATGCGGTTCGAGGTCGGGTTCGCCCGGTCGGTGAACAGGCACACCCGGGCGCCGTCCCCGCGCAGCGACGCCGCCACCGCGGCGACGGTCGCGCTGGCGTAGCCGTGCCCCCGGTGCTCCCGCGGCGTCAGGACCGGGCCGATGCGGGCCACGCCGAAGGCCGGTAGGCTGGCCGCGGTGACGTGGACCACCTCACCGTCGACCTCCCAGACCCATACGGTGCCCTGCTCGATGCGGCGAGCCACCTCCGCCGGGGTGAAGTCGGTGGTCCCGTGCGGCGCAGCACGCCCCGACATCGCCGCCGACTCGGCGCCGAAGCCCTGCAGCCACGGCGCCAGCAGCTCGGCCTCGGAGACCGCCGCCGGTCGCAGCCGCCCCGGGACCACCGGCGGCTCCCGCAGCTCCGCGAGCTCCCAGAGACGGGTCTCCTCGGCCACGACCACCCTGGCGCCCGCGCGCCGGGCGGCTTCGGCCATCGCCGCCTCGACCGCGGGCAGCGCCCCGTTGGCGGCGTCGAGCCGCTCGCCACGCTCGTGCAGCGCGGTCACCAGCGCGCGAGCGGCGTCGTCGGGCATCGGGAGCAGGAACGCGGGGTACGGCGCGAAGCCGGCCGTCCGCATCGCCGCACCCACGACGGCACCGCGTTCGTCGGTCACGGCGGCGAACCAGTTGTACGGCTGGCGCCCCGGATCGATCGCGCCGGCAGGTTCGCTCGCCTGCCGGCCCGCGACCGTCGCCACGACGGTCGCCTCCACGGGCCGGGCCGCCAGGAGGTCTCCGGCGACGGAGAGGAACGTCGCCGCGTCGGGACAGAAGGTGACGGCGTACGGCATGACGACACCCTGGTCAGCGACGATCCAGGTTTCAACCTGGTTTCGCGCGCGGAACGGCCGTCGCCCTAGGATTTCGCGCATGACCGAGACCCAGCGCAGTCAGTCCCCGGAGACCAGCACGTCGGCACCGGCCGGCGGTGTCGTCTCGGTACCGGACAAGCCTGCGCTGGAGGGCCTCGAGCAGAAGTGGGTCGAGCGCTGGAGGAACGACCAGACCTACGCCTTCGACCGCACCCAGCCGCGCGAGAACGTCTACTCGATCGACACCCCGCCGCCGACCGTGAGCGGCAGCCTGCACGTCGGCCACGTGTTCTCCTACACCCACACCGACCTGGTCGCCCGGTTCTGGCGGATGCGCGGCAAGACGGTCTTCTACCCGATGGGCTGGGACGACAACGGCCTCCCGACCGAGCGCCGGGTGCAGAACTACTTCGGCGTGCGCTGCGACCCGTCGCTGCCCTACGACGCCGACTTCACGCCGCCGGAGAAGCCGGACCCCAAGCGGCAGGTCCCGATCAGCCGCCCCAACTTCATCGAGCTGTGCAACCGGCTGGTCGAGCAGGACGAGGAGGTCTTCGAGTCGCTGTGGCGCACGCTCGGCCTCTCCGTGGACTGGAACCAGCAGTACACCACGATCGGCACGCGGGCCCAGGCCGTCTCCCAGCGGGCGTTCCTGCGCAACCTCGCCCGCGGCGAGGCCTACCTGCAGGAGGCGCCCACGCTGTGGGACGTCACCTTCCAGACCGCCGTGGCGCAGGCCGAGCTCGAGGCGCGTGAGTACGCCGGCGCCTACCACCGGGTGGCGTTCCACGCGGCCGACGGGCCGGTGTACATCGAGACGACCCGGCCCGAGCTGATCGCGTCCTGCGTGGCGCTCATCGCGCACCCCGACGACCAGCGCTACCAGGCGCTGTTCGGCACCACCGTGACCTCGCCGGTGTTCGGCGTGGAGATCCCCGTGCTCGCGCACCCGGCCGCCGAGCCCGACAAGGGCGCGGGCATCGCGATGTGCTGCACCTTCGGCGACCTCACCGACGTCCAGTGGTGGCGCGAGCTCCAGCTGCCCGTCCGGACGCTGATCGGCCGCGACGGCCGGCTCTCGCGCGACACCCCCGAGTGGCTGACCAGTGAGGCCGCCGTGACGGCGTACGAGGAGCTCAAGGGCAAGACCGCCCACTCGGCCCGCGAGGCGATGGTCGCGCTGCTGCGCGCGTCGGGCGACCTGGACGGCGAGCCGAAGCCGACGCAGCGCATGGCGAACTTCTACGAGAAGGGCGACAAGCCGCTCGAGATCGTCGCGACCCGGCAGTGGTACATCCGCAACGGCGGCCGCGACGCGGACCTGCGTCAGCGCATGCTCGACCAGGGCGCCCAGATCGAGTGGGTCCCGGCCCACATGCAGCACCGCTACGACAACTGGGTCGGGGGCCTCAACGGCGACTGGCTCATCTCGCGGCAGCGGTTCTTCGGCATCCCGTTCCCGGTCTGGTACCGCCTCGACGACCAGGGCGAGCCGGACTACGCCGCTCCGCTGCTGCCGGCCGAGGCGCAGCTGCCGATCGATCCCTCGACCGACGCGCCGGAGGGGTTCACCGAGGAGCAGCGCGGCAAGCCGGGCGGCTTCATCGGTGACCCCGACGTCATGGACACCTGGGCCACCTCCTCGCTGACCCCGCACATCGCGGGCGGCTGGGGCGCCGACGACGACCTGTTCGACCGGGTCTTCCCGATGGACCTGTGCACGCAGGGTCACGACATCATCCGGACCTGGCTGTTCAGCCGGGTAGTGCGGTCGACCTTCGAGAACGGAGCGGTGCCGTGGCGCACCGCGATGCTGTCCGGCTGGATCCTCGACCCGGACCGCAAGAAGATGTCGAAGTCCAAGGGCAACGTCGTCGTACCGACCGAGATCCTCGACAAGTTCGGCGCCGATGCGGTCCGGTGGCGGGCCGCGATGGCGCGCCCGGGCCTGGACTCGCCGTTCGACGAGACCCAGATGAAGGTCGGTCGCCGGCTGGCGGTGAAGGTCCTCAACGCCTCCAAGTTCGTGCTCGGCGGCGTCGGCGCGACCGAGCTCAACGTCTTCGAGGTCTCCGAGCCGATCGACTGCGCGCTGCTGGCCCGCCTCAAGGAGGTCATCACCAAGGCGACCGAGGCGTTCGAGTCCTACGACTACACGACGGCCCTCGAGAGCGTCGAGAAGTTCTTCTGGGAGTTCTGCGACGACTACCTCGAGCTGGTCAAGGAGCGGGCGTACGACGCGGACGGCGGCCCGGCCACCGTCTCGGCGAAGGCGACCCTGGCGATCGCACTGCAGGTCCAGCTCCGTCTGCTCGCACCGTTCCTGCCCTACGTGACCGAAGAGGTCTGGTCGTGGTGGCACTCGGTGAACGACGGCGGGACCTCGATCCACCGGGCCACCTGGCCGACCGAGCTCGAGCTCGGCTCGGCCGCGGCGGCGGACCCGAGCAGCCTGGACGCCGTCGCCGCTGCCCTGGGCGGCATCCGCGGCGCGAAGTCGCAGGCCAAGGCCTCGATGCGCGCCGAGCTGTCCGAGGTCGAGATCGCCGGACCCGCGACGCTCGTCGCGGCGGCCGAGCTCGCGGCCGAGGACCTGCGCCGAAGCGGCAAGATCGTCGGCGAGCTCCGGTTCGTGGTCGACGAGGCCGCCGAGGAGCTCCGCGTCAGCGCCACGCTCGCCGAGCAGCCCAGCGAGGGCTGAGCCGGATCCGGTCAGCGCCGGCCGCGCGACCCCCGCGAGCTCTCGGCCGAGCCTCGCCGGTCGCCGCGCGACGAGCGACTGCGGTCCTGGTCGGACGGCGCCGGCGTCCGCACCCACGCGTGGCCGTGCGAGTGGCGGCGGTGGCCGGTGCCTGCGCCGCGCTCGCCGGCCCGCTTGTCCTCACGGCCTGAGCGGCCGTGCCCGTGGCGGTCGGTCCGCTCGTTCGCCGCAGCCGCAGGCACCGGCACAGCCGCCGGCACAGGAACCGGCACAGGCACAGGCAGCGCCACCGGCGCGGCTGTTGCCGCCTGCGGTGCCGGCGGAGCGAGAGCAGCTGACACGGGCGCGACCGGGGCAGGCCGGGTCTTCGCGGC
This sequence comes from Nocardioides sp., assembly GCF_036405735.1. Taxonomy (GTDB): domain Bacteria; phylum Actinomycetota; class Actinomycetes; order Propionibacteriales; family Nocardioidaceae; genus Nocardioides. The sequence continues at coordinate 35,874 of NZ_DASWXC010000056.1, read as the reverse complement.
GACGCGCGCGGCGAGCGTCGGGCCGGACACGACGGACCGGGACACGTCCACCGACTCGTCGAACTGCTCGTCGAGCGGCTCGACGGGCTGCGGGACCAGCCGGGCACCGCTCACGATCGACTGGCTCGGGTGCTCGAACAGCCCGGTCAGCGCATCCCCGCGCACGGCGTTCACCAGGACGACGATGCAGGCGATGGAGACCACGAGGAAGGCAGCAAGAGGTGCCTTGTGCTGGGAGCTCATGACCCCTTCCCGAGAGCGTTGGAGCGGTGACGCTCCTATTTTCGCTGGTCAGGAGGGGTGTCCGCGAACCGCGAACGATAAATGGCCCGAAGTGACTAGGTCGGCGGGACCCACGTGGCCGTGACGCTGGTCCGACCGGGTCGCGCTCCGCGCTCGGTCAGGCGGACTTCTTCTTCTTGACCTCGGACTCACGCGGGACCAGGGTCGGCGCGTCCTGCCCGATGACGACCGCCTCGTTGACGATCACCTTGGCGACGTCACCACGCGACGGGACGTCGTACATCACGTGGAGGAGGACCTCCTCGATGATCGCCCGCAGGCCACGCGCGCCGGTGCCCCGCTCGAGGGCCTTGTCCGCGATCGCGTCGACGGCGTCATCGGTGAACTCCAGCTCGACGCCGTCGAGCTCGAAGAGCTTCTGGTACTGCTTCACCAGCGCGTTGCGCGGCTCGGTCAGGATCTGGACCAACGCCTCGCGGTCGAGCTTGTTCACGCTGGCGATCAGCGGCAGTCGGCCGATGAACTCCGGGATCAGCCCGAACTTGGTGAGGTCCTCGGGCCGCACCAGCTGGAGCAGGTCCTCGGCCTCCTTGTCGGCGTTGCTCTTCACCTCGGCGGTGAAGCCGAGGGTCTTCTTGCCGACCCGCTGCTCGATGATGTGCTCCAGGCCGGCGAACGCGCCGCCCACGATGAACAGGATGTTCGTCGTGTCGATCTGGATGAACTCCTGGTGCGGGTGCTTGCGGCCGCCCTGCGGCGGGACCGAGGCGGTGGTGCCCTCGATGATCTTCAGCAGTGCCTGCTGCACGCCCTCACCCGAGACGTCACGGGTGATGGAGGGGTTCTCCGCCTTGCGGGCCACCTTGTCGATCTCGTCGATGTAGATGATCCCGGTCTCGGCCTTCTTGACGTCGTAGTCGGCGGCCTGGATCAGCTTGAGGAGGATGTTCTCGACGTCCTCGCCGACGTAGCCCGCCTCGGTGAGCGCCGTGGCGTCCGCGATCGCGAAGGGGACGTTGAGCATCCGCGCCAGCGTCTGGGCGAGGTAGGTCTTGCCGCAGCCGGTGGGACCGATCACCAAGATGTTGGACTTGGCGACCTCGACGGTCTCCTCCTTGGAGTGCTTGCCCGAGATGGGCTGCAGCCCGGCCTGGACCCGCTTGTAGTGGTTGTAGACCGCGACGGCGAGGGACTTCTTGGCCTGCTCCTGGCCGATGACGTAGGAGTTGAGGAACTCGAAGATCTCCTTCGGCTTGGGCAGCTCGTCGAGGCTGACCTCACTGCCCTCGGAGAGCTCCTCCTCGATGATCTCGTTGCACAGGTCGATGCACTCGTCGCAGATGTAGACACCGGGGCCGGCGATGAGCTTCTTCACCTGCTTCTGGCTCTTCCCGCAGAAGGAACACTTCAGCAGGTCGCCTCCGTCACCGATGCGTGCCACGGGCGGATCTCCTTCTCAGGTGCCGGGACCTCGCCCGGTGTCGTGCAGCTGCTCTTGGAAAGGCGCTCGTGATGTCCTCGAGCCCCCTGACGGTACCTCGTGTCCGCCCCGTTTCGGCGCGGACACGAGGCCCGTGTCGGACGTCAGGCCAGCGCCGGCGTCTTGAGGGAGCCCAGCACCTGGTCGACGATGCCGTACTCGACCGCCTGCTGGGCGGTGAGGATCTTGTCGCGCTCGATGTCGCGACTCACCTCCTCGATGGTCTTGCCGCTGTGCTCGCTGATCATCCGCTCCAGCAGCTCGCGCATCCGCAGGATCTCGTTGGCCTGGATCTCGATGTCGGAGGTCTGGCCGAACGTGCCCTCGGTGTAGGGCTGGTGGATCAGGATCCGGCTGTTGGGCAGCGCCATCCGCTTGCCCTTGGTGCCGGCCGCGAGCAGGATCGCCGCTGCCGACGCCGCCTGACCCATGCAGACCGTCTGCACGTCCGGCTTGATGAACTGGATCGTGTCGTAGATCGCCGTGAGCGCCGTGAACGAGCCGCCCGGCGAGTTGATGTAGATGTTGATGTCCTGGTCGGGGTTCATCGACTGCAGGCACAGCAGCTGGGCGATCACGGCGTTGGCCACGTCGTCCGAGATCGGCGTGCCGAGGTAGATGATCCGCTCCTCGAACAGCTTCGCGTAGGGGTCGATCCGGCGGAAGCCGTAGGAGGTGCGCTCCTCCCACTGCGGGATGTAGTAGTTCATCAGGCGTTCTCCTCCGTGCCGTGCGCCGGGCGGCCCTGGTCGGCCGCCTCGCGAGCGCTGGTGATCACCTGGTCGACGAGGCCGTAGTCGAGCGCCTCCTGCGCGGTGAACCAGCGGTCACGGTCGGCGTCGGCGGTGACCTGCTCGACGCTCTGGCCGGTGTGCTCGGAGATGAGGTCGAGCAGGACCTTCTTGATGTGGAGCGACTGCTGCGCCTGGATCTTGATGTCCGAGGCGGACCCGCCCATGCCCGAGGAGGGCTGGTGCATCATGATCCGCGCGTGCGGGAGGGCGTAGCGCTTGCCCTTCGCGCCGGCGCACAGCAGGAACTGGCCCATCGACGCGGCCAGGCCCATGCCCACGGTCGCGACGTCGTTGGGGATGTAGTTCATCGTGTCGTAGATCGCCATGCCGGCGTCCACGGAGCCGCCGGGGCTGTTGATGTGGAGGAAGATGTCGGCCTCGGGGTCCTCGGCCGAGAGCAGCAGCAGCTGCGCGCAGATCGCGTTCGCGTTCTGGTCCCGCACCTCGGAGCCGAGGAACACGATGCGCTCCCGCAGCAGCCGGGAGTAGATGTGGCTGTCGAGGTCGGCGGGCCCGGGGCCACCGCCCATCGCCGGCGCAAGGTGACTGGAGTATTGGTTCACGTCGCCGACCCTAGCCGCCGCTCCGGACAGTTCCACGGGAACTCGGCCCCTGTTCGCCGACAGCGGATTTCGTCGTTTCACCTGACGCCCAACGCGGCGTGATCGTTCCTCGCACGGCGACATGTACCGGTCTCGACGCGCGGTCACGACCTCGCAAGCTCGGTCGTGCGCTTGCTCGACCCGCCTGACCAGCGGCGGGCTCGTTCCTCGCCCGCCGCTGGTCAGGCGAGCCAGCGCAGCAGTGCGTCGTGGACGTCGGTGTGGTTCGCCAGCGGCTGGGTGCCGGTGGAGACCTCGAAGCGCTCCGCCGTGGGGAACAGGTCCTGCACCTCCCGTCGGGTGGCCGGCAGCCGGTGCCGCCACCACAACAGCTCCCCCAGCGCCCGGCCGACGGGGTTGCCGCGGGTCTGGGTGCGGTCGGTGATGAGCAGATAGTCGACGCCGGGCAGCGCCGGCACGTCGACCACGTCGCGCCCGACGACCACGATGCCGGCGAGCGCCTCGTCGATGGCGCGGCCGACACCCCGGGTGACCGGCTGCTGCGACGCGGCGAGATGGGGCGTCCCGAGCGCGATCAGCTCCGTGACGAGCGGACGCCACGGCGTCGCGCCGAGGGACTGCACGCCGCAGGCGCCGCGCGCGACCAGCCCTCCGGTCCCGTGCCCGAGCAGCACGATGCGCTCCGCCGGCACCGGCCAGCCGTCGACGAGCTGCTGGAGCAGACCGCCCAGCTCCAGCCCGGTCACCGAGAGCTCCGCGCCCGGATCGTGGCGGAGGGTGACAGGGGTCCAGCCGAGCAGGGCAGCCAGCCGGTCGCCGTACGACGCCCCGGTCTGCTCCACGCCGGTCTGCCACACCCGCTCGTCCTCGCCCGCGCCCGGGACCAGGACGAGGATCCGCCCGGTCGCGTCGGGGTACGCGGCGGCCAGGCTCTCCGGGTCCGGCACGAGGTCGCGACCGGCGACGCGGACCGCCAGGGCCCGTCGCACCGTCCTGCCTGCCGGCGGTCCCGCGAGGCGGGCGAGCGGCGCGGAGAGCGGGACGGTCAGCTGGGGCGGCAGCTTCTCGATCACGGGCGCGGCCAGCTGTTGGGCGACCGGCGCCGCGCGACGCAGTGCCTCCCGGCCCAGCTGCTTGCCCAGCTGCTCGGCCACCGGCGCCGCCACGGCGATGCCCGAGACGGCGGTGCGTCGGCCGAGGCCGGTGATGCGCCGGGCGATCCGCCACAGCCCGGTGCGTCGCGACGGCGACGTACGTCGGGAGCGCCGGTCGTCGTCGAGGACGACGACGGGGCTGCGGCCGTTGCCGGCGGTCGGTGGCGCCATGCCGGGAAGTGTAGGGACTCCGGACGCCGCGACGCCCCGTCTCCGGTGTGATCCGGGGACGGGGCGTCGCGAAGCGGCGTGCGACCTGGGCGCTCAGGCCTCCGTGGTCTCCTCGGTGGCGTCCTCGGTGGCGTCCTCGGCGGGCTCGCCGATGGTGCCGTCGGGGCGCAGGTTCTTCAGCTCCACCTGGTTGCCCGACTTGTCGGTGACCTTGGCGGCCTCGACGATCATGGCGAGGGCCTTGCCGCGGGTGATCTCGGCGGCGTACTCCTGCAGGTGGTGCGGGTGCTCCTGGATGTGCGCGAAGGCCTGCTGGGGGTCCTGGCCCTGGCTCTGCGCCTGCCGGAGGATGTAGCCGGTGAGGTCCTCGTTGGTGACCTCGAACTCCTGACCCTGGGCGATCTCGTCGAGCAGCATCTGGGCGGCGAGCGCGTCGCGCACCCGGCGCTCGAGGTCGGCCTCGAACTCCTCGATGGTCTTGCCCTCGTCGTCGAGGTACTTCTCCATCGTCAGGCCGGCGAACTGCAGCTGCTGCTCGATGCTCTGGCGGCGGGCATTGAGCTCCTCGGTCACGAGCGTGTCGGGAAGCGGGATCTCCACCTTGTCGAGCAGCGCCTCCAGGACGGCGTCGCGCGCGGCGGCGGCCTGCTCGAGGCGCTTGCCCCGGCCGAGCCGCTCGCGCACGTCGGCCTCGAGCTCGGCGAAGGTGTCGAACTCGCTGGCGAGCTGGGCGAACTCGTCGTCGGCCGCCGGGAGCTCCTGCTCCTGGACCTGCGTGACCTTGACAGTGACGTCGACCTCCTGGCCGACCAGGTCGCCACCGACGAGCTGGCTGGAGAAGGTCTTCTCCTCGCCGGCGGACAGGCCGGTGAGGGCCTCGTCGAGACCGTCCAGCATGCCGCCGCGGCCGACCTGGTAGCTCATGCCGGCGACCTCGGCGCCCTCGACGGTCTCGCCGTCGCGGGTCGCCACGAGGTCGATCACGACGAAGTCGCCGTCGGCCGCCGCTCGCTCGACGTCCTTGAGGGTGCCGAAGCGCTCGCGCAGGGCGGTGACCTGCTCGGCGACGTCCTCGTCGGTGACCTCGACGTCCTCGACGACTGCCTCCAGGCCCTCGTAGTCGGGGACGGTGATCTCCGGTCGGACGTCGACCTCGACGGTGAACTCCAGCGGGCCCTGGTCGTCGTACTTGGTGACCTCGACCTCGGGCTGCGCGAGCGGGGTCAGGTCGTTGTCCTGCATCGCCTCGGCGTACTTGGCGCTCAGGATGTCGTTGAGCGCCTGCTCGCGCGCGGCGCCGGGGAACTGCCGCTCGATGACCGCAGCGGGGACCTTGCCCTTCCGGAAGCCGGGGACGTTGATCTGCTGGGCGATCTGCTTGTATGCCTTGTCGAGGCTCGGCTTGAGCTCCTCGAAGGGCACCTCGACGGTCAGCTTGGCCCGGGTCGGGCTCAAGGTCTCGACGGCGCTCTTCACAGGGTTTCTCCTCTAGTAGGTCTGACACGGGTCAGGCACGGCCCGACCGGCCGATCCTACCTGCGGCCGCCGCACCGGCCGAACCCGCGGGCGCGCGCCCGGACAGGCGCCACCCACGCCCGGAGGGGCGGGCCGACGTGGTCGGGGCGACAGGACTCGAACCTGCGGTCTCCTGCTCCCAAAGCAGGCGCGCTAGCCACTACGCTACGCCCCGCCAAGCGAGGCGCCGGCCACCGCGGTCAGCGGCACCGAGGCCCCCTTGGAGCGGATGACGGGAATCGAACCCGCGTAGCCAGTTTGGAAGACTGGGGCTCTACCATTGAGCTACATCCGCGAGCACACGGTCGGACCGCGTGAACGCCGACATGCTGCCACATCGGCGCATCTGACCCCCAACCGGGTCCCTGAGCGAATTAGAGCCGGTTCACGACCACCATCGCGCGGTCGTCGTCCTTGGAGCCGAGCGCGTCGACCAGCCGCTGCGCCGCGTCGCGGAACTCACCGCGCAGCAGTGACTCCGCCTCGCCGAGCAGTCGGTCGATGCCGAGGTCGATGTCGCGACGCGGCTCCTCGACCATGCCGTCGGTGTAGAGCATGACCGCGTCGCCGCGCTCCAGCACGCCACGGTGCGGGATGAACTCGGCGTCCGGCATCAGTCCCAGCACCGGTCCCTCGCTGGTGAGGACGCTCCACCGGCCCGAGCCCGCCGAACGGAGTACGGCGGGCGGGTGGCCCGCCGAGCGCACCTCGTAGCAGCCCGTGGTCAGGTCGAGGCTGAGATGGACGGCGGTTGCGAACCCCTCGTCCCAGTCCTGCCGCAGCAGGTAGTCGTTGGCCGCCGGAAGGAACTGGTCCGGCGGCAGTGCGCCCAGCAGCCCGCCGAACGCGCCCGAGAGCAGCAGCGCCCGGGTCCCGGCCTGCTCGCCCTTGCCGGAGACGTCCACGACGACGAGGTCGAGCCGGTCGCGCGTCGGCCGGCTGGCGACGACGAAGTCGCCGGCGAACAGCGTGCCGCCGGCTGACGTCAACGCCGACTCGGCGTGCCAGCCGGGCGGCAGGGCGGGGATGCCGCCCTGGTTGAGGATCCGGTCCCGCAGGTCGACGAACATCGACTCGCCCTGGATCCCGGCCACACCGAGGCGGGTGCGCCGGAACGACATCAGCAGCACGAAGAGCCCGACGACGAACATCACCGCGATGCTCCAGATCGCACGGGCGTCGATGGAGTCGGGACTGAACACGACCGTGCTGACCAGCAGCGCCAGCAGCAGGACGACGAACCACGGCAGGGTGCGCGGGTTGAGCACCAGGCTGCCGATCACCACCGGCACCACCAGCACGCTGCGCGGGACGTCCTCGGAGAATCCGATGATCGCCGCCGTCGAGGCCACCGCCAGCAGCACCAGGCCCACCAGGATGCGGCCGTGGCGCCACCAGCCGACCAGACGCAGGCTGGAGCGCCGCCGACGCACAGTCGGCGGTCGCACGGGCGGGGACTGGGTGGTCATCCTCGTCCTTGGCCGGGGGGGCTGGGGAGCCATCACTCTACGGTCAACGGCGTGGTGTCGCGCCGCGAACCGCCCGGACGGCGGTTCGCGGCCGGTAACGGCGCTGGCAACCGGGGCACCAGAACAGGTTGCGGCCCTCCAGGGCGGCGGTGCGGATGACCGCGCCGCAGACGTGGCACGGCTGGCCGGCGCGCCGGTAGACGTAGACCTCGCCGCCGTGGTCGTCGACGCGGGGATCGCGGCCCATCGCCTCCGGGGTGTGCTCGTCGCGGACGGTGTCGATGCGGTTGCGCTCCACGCCGGTCCGCATCAGGCCGACCAGGTCGTCCCACATCGCGTCCCACTGGCGTCGGCTCAGGCTCGCCCCGGGGCGCAGCGGGTCGACGCGGTGGCGGAAGAGCAGCTCGGCCCGGTACACGTTGCCCACGCCCGCCAGCACGGCCTGGTCCATCAGCAGCGAGGCGATGCTGCGCTGGCTGCCGCCGATCCGCTTCCAGGCCCGGTCGGGGTCGCCCCCGTCCTCGGGGTCACGCAGCGGGTCGGGGCCGAGCTTGGCCACGCAGGCGTCGCGCTGCTCCAGCGTCCACAGATCGCAGGCGGTCGCGCCGCGCAGGTCGGCGAGGTGCTCCCGCCCGACGAGCCGCAGGCGCACCTGCCCGACGGGCGGCGGCACCTCGCCGTCGTACGGCGTGATCGCGAGCTTGCCGATCAGGCCGAGGTGGATGTGGACGAACCGCTCACCCGGGAACTCCAGGAACAGCTGCTTGCCCCACGCCTCGGCGCTCTCGAGCACCTGGCCGTCGAGCTGGCGTGCCTCGGCGTCGAAGCGGCCCTGCGGGCTGCCGACCCTGACCTGCTGCCCGGCGAAGGCGTCAGTGAGATCGAGCGCGAGCCGGTGGAGGGTGTGCCCTTCGGGCATCCCTCAGTCCTGGTCCTCGGCCGGGCCGAGGCCGACGGCCGACTCCGGCAACGCCGGGCGGCGGCCGGTCTGCTCGTAGCTGCTGAGCTGCCCGATCCGGCGTACGTGCCGCTCGTCCTCGCTGAAGGGCTCGGCGAGGAAGATCTCCACGAACCGGGTCATGTCCTCGAGGCTGTGCATCCGGCCTCCGACGGCGACCACCTGCGCGTCGTTGTGGTCGCGGGCGAGCTTGGCGGTCTCGTCGCTCCACACCAGGGCGGCGCGGATGCCCTTGACCTTGTTGGCGGCCATCTGCTCGCCGTTGCCCGAGCCGCCGATGACGACGCCGAGGCTGTCCAGTCCCTGCTCCCGCTCGCGCGCGACCGCCTCGGCCGCACGGATGCAGAACACCGGGTAGTCGTCGAGGGCGTCGTAGACGAAGGGGCCGTGGTCGACCACCTCGAAGCCGAGCGACGTCAGGCGGTCGGTGAGGTGGCTCTTGAGGTCGAGGCCGGCATGGTCGCAGCCGAGGTGCACGCGCATGGGGCGATTCTGTCAGCCGTAGGAGGCGAGGAAGCCGGCCACCTGCCGGATGAGGCGTTCGGAGCTCGCGAACGCCTCCTGGCGCCAGAACCCGTGGGTCTGACCGAGGTAGCGCGTCGCGGTCACTTCGACGCCGGCGGCGTCCAGGCGGCGGGCCAGCTCCTCGCCCTCGTCACGCAGCGGGTCGTGCTCCGCGGTGACGACCAGTGTCGGCGGCAGGGTGCCCAGTCGGTCGCTGCGCAGCGGCGCCAGGTCGGGGTGGCGGAGGTCGGCCGCGGACGCGGCGTACTGCTGCCAGTACCAGGTCGCCTCGCGGGGGTCGAAGCCGTCGGCGGCGGTGCGGTAGGAGTCCCAGCCCGCATCCGGGTCGAGGAAGGGGTAGATGAGGACGGCGGCCCGGAACCGGCCGGGGTGGCGCAGCGCCGCCACCAGCGCGAGGTTGCCGCCGGCGCTGTCACCGTGGACGTAGAGCGGGCCGCGCCACCGGTCCTGCGCGGCGAGCCAGGCCAGCACGGTGTCGACGTCGTCGGGGGCGGCCGGGAACCGGTGCTCCGGCGGTCGGCGGTAGTCGACGCTCAGGACCCGCAGCCCCGCGCGGTTGGCGAAGCGGCGCGACACCGCGTCGTGCACGTCGATGTCATGGAAGACGAAGCCGCCGCCGTGCAGGTGCACCACCAGCCCGGGGCGCGCACCGTCGGGCGTGTAGAGCCGGCACCGGACGCCGTCGGCGTCGATCTCCTCGACCTCGGCGACCTCTTCCCGGGCGGCCCGCGCGGCCTCGGCGCGGGCGGCCGTCCGGGCGGCGGCGATGTCGGTCTCCCAGACCGGCGGCTCGGCAGCAGCGGCCTCGACCGCGCGCGCGGCCTGTCGGAACAGCACCATGGCCCGAGCGTAGAGAATCGACGGGGCGCTCGGCGCCAGACACTGTCGGTGGCAGGTGCTTGAGTCGACCCATGACCAGCAGCGTCGACCTCGAGCAGCTCGCCGAGCTCCCTGACGGGGAGTTCCTCGACGAGCTCGAGGAGACCGGCGTGCGCGAGCGTGAGCTCGCGGTGAAGAAGCTGGTGATGGCCTACGCGTGGGCGGTGCGCCATCCCGAGCAGGTGCTCGATCCCGCCGAGGCCGCACGTCCGGGGCGGGAGAAGGCCCGGCGCCACGGCGGCGACGGGACGCCGACGGTGACCGAGTTCGCCGCCGCGGCGTTCGCCGCCCGGCTCGGCATCACCACCTGGGCCGGCGCCGCGCTGATCGCCGACGCGCTCGACCTGCAGCACCGGTTCCCGGTGCTGTGGGAGCGGGTGCGGCGACTGGAGGTGCGCGACTCCTACGCACGGTTCGTGGCGCGGCGGGCGCGTGACTTGAGCAGGGAGCAGGCGGCGTACGTCGACGCCCGGGTGGCCGAGTCCGCGGACGGCCGGATCCCGTGGTCGCGGTTCGAGGCGCTCGTGGAGGGCGCCGTCGTGGCCGCCGACGTCGACGCCGCACGCGAGCGCGAGGAGCGTGCGGCGCGGGCGACCTTCGCCAAGCGGATCCGCACGCAGGCCGACGGCATGGCCACCTTCATGATCCGTGCCGACGTCGCCACCATCGAGCAGATCGACACCGCGGTGGGCAACCTCGCCGAGACGCTCGGCGACGCGGAGCCGGAGTTCGCCGGCGACACCGCTCGGGTCGAGGCGCTGCGCCGAGCGCTGGCCAACGCCGGCCTCGCCGGGGCCAAGGGCCGCAGCGCCACGCTCTTCGTCCACGTCTACGCGCCGTGTCCGGCGCACCCCGACACCGACGAGATCGCCCGGGTCGAGGGCCACGGCGCCGTCACAGAGGCGTGGATCCGCCGCGTGCTCGGCGAGGACGCGAGGGCGACGATCAAGGTCCAGCCCGTCCTCGACCTGGCGGACCGTGCGCCCGTCGACGCCTACGAGATCCCCGACCGACATCGACGGGCCGTGCGTCTGCTGACGCCGGCCGACATCTTCCCGTTCGCCTCCTGCACCGACGGCACCATGCAGATCGACCACACCCTCGCCCATGGCGCGGGCGGCGAGAGCGCGCTCGGGAACTACGGCCCCATGACCACCCAGCACCACCGCATCAAGACCCACGCCGGCTGGGACGTCCAACAGCCCTATCCCGGCGTCTTCCTGTGGCGCGATCCCTACGGCGCGCTCTACCTCGTCGACAACACCGGCACCCGAACAGTGCCTCGCCGCCGGGACCAGCAGCGGTACGACCTCTTCATGGACCGGCTGAGGGCCGAGCTGCAGCTGACCGCGTGAGCCTCCTTGAGCCGACCGCCGACGGCGGGGTACCGGGCCGCATGTCCATCCACGACAGCAACCCCGGCACCGCGGTCGTGACCGGTGCCTCCACCGGCATCGGGCGATCGATCGCACGCCAGCTGGCCGAGCACGGGTTCGACCTGGTGATCGCGGCCGACGAGCCGGAGATCCACGCCACCGCCGCCGCGCTGGAGCCCCTGGGCACCATCGTCCGCGCCGTCGAAGCCGACCTGGCGACGCCTCAGGGGGTGGAGGAGCTCTACGCGGCCGTGCCCACCGACCGGGTCAGCGTGCTCGTCCTCAATGCCGGCATCGGCGTCGCGGGGCGGTTCCACGAGTCCTCGCTGGCCGGGCACCTCCGCGTGGTCGACCTCAACGTCCGCTCGACGGTGCACCTCGCGCACCTGGTGATCCCCCACCTGGTCGCCAACGGGTACGGCCGCGTGCTCGTCACCTCCTCGATCGCGGGGCTGGCACCGGGGCCGTACCACTCGACGTACGCCGCGTCGAAGGCGTTCGGCCACTCCTTCGCCGAGGCGCTCCGGACCGAGCTCAAGGACACCGGCGTCACCGTGACCTCATTGATGCCCGGGCCGACCGACACCGCCTTCTTCGAGCGCGCCGACATGCTCGACACCGTCATCGCCCAGGGTCGCAAGGACGACCCCGACGACGTCGCCCGCGACGCCCTGGAGGCCCTGATGGCAGGCCGGCACCGGGTGGTGGCCGGAGCCTTCCGCAACCGGGTCCAGGCCGAGCTGGGCAACCACCTGCCCGAGCCGCTCGTGGCGCCGGTCGCGGCCCGGATGGTCAAGCCGAAGAGCTAGCGGCGGAGCGCCCTTTCGTCAGCTTTGCAGCGCCGCGGCGATCTGCGGCGCGATCTCGCGCAGCGCCTTCCCCCGGTGCGAGATCGCGTCCTTGTCCTCGACCGACAGCTCGGCTGTCGTGACGCCCGGGTGGTCGTCGGCCTCGAACAGCACGTCATAGCCGAAGCCGCCGCTCCCCCGCTCGCTGAACACCACCTGGCCGTCCATCCGGCCCTCCACGACCAGCTCGCCACCGGGGTAGACGAACGCGACGGCGCACCGGAAGTGGGCGCCGCGGCGCTCGGTGGGTACGTCGAGCAGCTGGTCGAGCAGCAGCTGGTTGTTGCGGGCGTCGGACTTCGGCCGGCCCGACCAGCGCGCGGAGAGCACGCCCGGCATGCCGTTGAGCGCGTCGACGCAGAGCCCGGAGTCGTCGGCCACCGTCGGCAGCCCGGTCGCCGCGAACCCGGCCCGCGCCTTCAGCAGCGCGTTCCCGGCGAAGTCCGGGGCGTCCTCCACCGGCTCCTCGTAGAACTCCACGTCGTCGAGGCCGACGACGGCCAGGGACGGCATGAGCGGCGCGAGGATCCGCTCCATCTCGGCCAGCTTCTTGGCGTTGCGCGAGGCGACGAAGATCCGGACGCTCACCGGGCCAGCGCCTCGTGCTGCAACAGGGTGAGGTCGGCGCAGCCCTTCTCCCCCAGGGCGAGGAGCGCGTCGAGCTCGGCCCGGTCGAACGCCGCCCCCTCGGCGGTGCCCTGCACCTCCACGAACTTGCCCTCGCCGGTCATCACGATGTTCATGTCGGTCTCGGCCCGCACGTCCTCCTCGTAGGGCAGGTCCAGGCGCGGCACGCCGTCGATGATGCCGACCGACACAGCCGCGACCGAGCCGGTCAGCGGGTTGCCGGTCAGCAGCCCCTGGCCCTTGAGGTGCGCCACGGCATCGGCCAGGGCGACGTACGCACCGGTGATGGAGGCGGTCCGGGTGCCGCCGTCGGCCTGGAGTACGTCGCAGTCGATCTGGATGGTGTTCTCCCCGAGCGCCTTGTAGTCGATGACGGCGCGCAGCGAGCGGCCGATCAACCGGGAGATCTCGTGCGTGCGCCCACCGATGCGGCCCTTGACCGACTCGCGGTCCGAGCGGGTGTTGGTCGAGGCCGGGAGCATGGCGTACTCCGCGGTGACCCACCCCAGGCCGGAGCCCTTGCGCCACCGGGGCACGCCCTCGGAGGCCGACGCGGCGCACAGCACCTTCGTCTTGCCGAACTCCACCAGCACCGAGCCGGCGGCGTGGTCGAGCCAGTGGCGGGTGATCGTGATGTCGCGGAGCTGGTCGTCGCCGCGGCCGTCGGCACGGGTGTTGTCGCTCATGGGCAGCAACCCTAGTGCGCGCCCCGACGGCCGCCGGCTCGCGGTTGCGGCTACTTGACCTCGGCGCGCAGGATGCGGCGCAGTCCGATCACGGTGGGCACCACGAGCCAGACGAACCCGGAGACGAGCAGGTGCGCCCAGTCCTCGCCGGTCATGGCCGAGAGGTCGAACAGCTCCTGCTGCGCGGCGCCGAAGTCGAGCCAGGGAGCCACGTCCGCGAACCAGTCGATCAGCTGGGAGCCGATCGCGAAGAGGGTGGGAAGCACGAACCGGTACACGAAGAACAGCACGATCGCCGCGGCGGTGTTGAGCAGCAGAGCCGCGAGCGCGAAGCCGATCAGCATCGCGAGGTTCTGGGTGATGAAGAAGCCCCAGAAGCCGTCGGCGCCGAAGTGCCAGTCCGACCGGCCGACGAGCGCGTCGGACAGCACCGTGCACAGGGCGCCGACCACGATCGCGAAGACGACGGTGGCCACCGTGAGCAGGAGACCCACGACGAGCTTGGCGAGCACCACCCTGGACCGGCGCGACTCCAGCGTGAAGGTCACCATCGCGGAGCGCTGCGTCCACTCGGTGGTGACCAGCATGATGCCGAGGACGGGGAGCAGGACCGAGGTGAGGAACGCGGCGACGGCGGTGTAGTCGCCGAACTGGATCGTGGTGTCCTGGGTCGCGGTGACGATGAGGGCGATCGTCTCGGCCAGCAGCACACCGAACGCGATGGTCGCCAGCAACCAGAAGCTGGCGCGGGTGTCGTAGGTCTTGCGCAGCTCGACCGCGGTCAGCCGGGCGAACGGGATGCCGGAGGTCTGCGAGACGTCCAACGTGAACGGGTCGCGGGTGTAGGTGGTCATGCGATCGTCCCCTCGCGGGTCGGAGCCGGGAGCGTGTCGGACGCCTCGCGCTGGCTCTCGGCGGTCAGCTCGAGGAAGAGGTCCTCCAGACCGGCGGCGCCGTCGCGCAGGTCGGTGAGCACCACCTGGCGCTCGAGCGCGGTGCGGCCGACCTCGTCGGTCGCGGCGTGCACCCGCAGGCCGTGGCCGGCCGCCTCGACGTCGTACCCCTTGCCTCGCAGCGCGTCGGCGAGCCGGTCGTTGTCGAGGGAGGTCACCAGGGACAGCTTCGGGCCATGGGCACCGGCCAGCAGCGTGGCGCGGTCGCCCTGGGCCACGATCCTGCCCCGGCCGATGAGGATCATCTCGTCGGCGATCTGCTCGACCTCGTGCAGCAGGTGGCTGGAGAGCAGCACCGTGCCTCCGTTGTCGGCGAAGCCCTTGAGCAGCCCGCGCATCCAGCGGATCCCGGCGGGGTCGAGGCCGTTGGCGGGCTCGTCGAGGATCAGCACCTGCGGGTCGCCGAGCAGCGCGTGGGCGATGCCGAGGCGCTGCTTCATCCCGAGGGAGTAGTTCTTGACGCGGCGCTTGGCCTCCGCGCGGGTCAGCGAGACGAGCTCGAGCATCTCGTCGACACGCGCGGCCGGCAGACCCATGGTCCTGGCGCCGAGCGCGAGCACCTCGCGGCCGGTGCGGCCACCGTGCTGCGCGGATGCGTCCAGCAGCACCCCGACGTGGCGGCCCGGGTTGGGGATGTCGTGGTAGCGCAGCCCGCCGATCGTGGCCTGGCCCCGGGTCGGCGGCGTGAGCCCGACCAGCACCCGCATGGTGGTCGACTTGCCGGCGCCGTTGGGCCCCAGGAAGCCGGTCACCCGGCCGGGCTGGCAGACGAAGCTCACGTCGTCGACGGCGACGAACGAGCCGTACGCGCGTGTCAGTCCTTCGACCTTGATCATGGGTACACCCTGCCCTGTCGCGGGTGCCGGCCGCAGGTCAGACCGTGTAGACGTTGCCGGGGGCGGCCAGCTCCGCCGGCCCGTCGAAGGTGCCGACCGCCTCCGTCAGCATCGCGCCAGCGTCGTGCCACGGCGGCACGTGGGTGAGCACGAGCCGCTTCGCGCGGGCGCGACCGGCCAGCTCGCCGGCCTCGGCGCCGGTCAGGTGCAGGCTGGGCGGGTTGGGGTCACCGGTGCGGAACGACGCCTCGGCGAGTAGCAGGTCCACGCCGTCGGCGAGCTCGTCCAGCGCCGCGGTGGGGCCGGTGTCGCCGGTGTAGCAGATCGTGGAGCCCCCGGCCTCGATGCGCAGGCCGTAGGCCTCGACCGGGTGGTCGACCGCGGCCGGCGTGACGGTGAACGGCCCGACCTGGAAGACGCCTCGGTAGCGGTGGAACTCGAACTCCTCGCGCATGCCGGGCTTGCGCGGCAGGTCGTAGGCCTTCGCGAGCCGCCGAGCGGTCCCCTTCGGGCCCCAGACGGGGATCTTCGGCTGGGTGCCCGAGGGGTGGTACTTGCGCAGCACGTAGTAGCTCGTCATGTCGACGCAGTGGTCGGCGTGCAGGTGGCTGAGCAGCACGGCGTCGACGGCCAGCGGGTCGACGTACCGCTGCAGCGCGCCCAGGGCGCCGTTGCCGAGGTCGAGCAGGACGCTCCAGGTGCGGCCGGGCTCGCCCGGGTCCTCGGCCTGCAGCAGGTAGCAGCTGGCCGGCGAGTCCGGACCCGGGTAGGAACCAGCGCACCCGACGATCGTCAGCTTCATGCCCATGGGAGTGGTCATGCGAGGCCGCCCACGAACTGCTGCGCCACCGCCAGCTCGGGCCCGAGGAACCGGCGACCGATCGTCTCGAAGGCCTCGGGGTGGCCGGTGGTGAGGAAGGTGTACGCCGGCTCGCCGGACGCCCGGAGCACTCCGTGCTCGGTGAGGGTCCGGTAGACGTCCTTGGCGCACTCCTCCGCGCTGCTCACGAGCGTGACGTTATCGCCCATGACGTAGGAGATGACGCCGGTCAGGAGCGGATAGTGCGTGCAGCCGAGGATCAGGGTGTCGATCCCCGCGCTGGTGAGTGGGTCGAGGTACTCGTGCGCCGCGGCGAGCAGCTCCTCGCCGCTGGTGATCCCGGCCTCCACGAACGGCACGAACCGCGGGCAGACGCTGGTGTGCAGCTGGAGGTGAGGGGCGGCGGCGAACGCGTCGTCGTAGGCCATCGACTCGGCGGTCGACTGGGTGCAGATGACGCCGATCCGCCCGGTGCGGCTCGCCGCGACCGCCCGGCGGGTGGCCGGCAGGATCACCTCGACCACCGGGACGTCGTACCGCTCCCGCGCGTCGCGCAGCATCGCGGCGCTCGCGGAGTTGCACGCGATCACGAGCGCCTTCACGCCCTGGTCGACGAGGTGGTCGAGGCACTCCAGGGCGTACTCCCGCACCTCGGCGATCGGCTTCGGGCCGTACGGCGCCCGCGCGGTGTCACCGACGTAGAGGATCGACTCGTGCGGCAGCTGGTCGATGACCGAGCGGGCGACGGTCAGTCCGCCGAAGCCGGAGTCGAAGATCCCGATCGGGGCGTCGACGTCGACGGTGGGGGTCATCGCATGCACAAGGCGCAAGGCTAGGCGCTGCCACCCGGTGCCGCAGCGATCCTTGACCCACGTCACGCGAGACGGTGGTCACGGGCCGGTCGCCGGCCGCCCCGTAACCTCGTCGGCATGACGACTCGTAGCCTCGCCGCTCGGACCGCGGCTCTGTCCCTCGTCGCCCCGCTAGCCGTGCTGCTGCCGGCCTCGGCGGCCGAGCCCGCGCCGGTGCCGGCCCCGGTGTCCCAGGCGTCCGCGGAGCGGCCGGCCCCGACGGGGAAGCGCGTGCTCGCGGTGTCCGTCGACGGCCTCAACGTCCGCGCGATCACCCGTCTGGGCCGCGCCGGAGCTCCGAACCTCCACCGGCTCCTCGCCGAGGGTGCCACCACCCTCAACGCGCGCACCGCCTACGAGCGCACCGAGACGCTCCCCAACCACACCACCATGGTCACCGGCCGGCGCATCGACCGCCGCCACGGCGGACACGGCGTCACCTGGAACGTCGAGCGGCCCCGGATGACCGTGCAGAAGGCCGCCGGCCACCGGGTGGGCTCGGTCTTCACCGCGGTCAGGAAGGCCGGGCTGTCGACCGCCCTGTTCACGACCAAGTCCAAGTTCCGCCACTTCCAGCGGTCCTGGCCCCGGGCGATCGGCCGGTTCGAGCTCGACGCCAACAACGGCCGGCTGGTCCGCAGTGCCATCGTGGACCTCACCACGGCCAACCGGGCGTTCACGTTCCTGCACACCTCGCTGCCCGACGCGGCCGGTCACCAGCACGGCGGCATGAGCGAGCAGTACCTCGCCGCCGTACGCCGCACCGACGCCCTGCTCGGCCGCGTGCTCGCCGCGATCGACGCCCACCCGCTGCTCAAGCGCGAGCTGGTGCTGGTGCTGACCGCGGACCACGGCTTCCGGCCGGGCTCCACGCACCACGAGGCGGCCGGTCGCCCCGCCAACTACAAGGTGCCGTTCCTGGTGTGGGGCGCCGGTGTCGCCCACGGCGACCTCTACGCCCTCAACCCGGGCGACTACCGCGACCCGGGCAACCGCCGGCCGGCGTACCGCGCCGTGCAGCCGATCCGCAACGGCGACGTCGCCAACCTCGCGACCGACCTGCTCGGTCTGCCTGCCGTGCGCGGCAGCCTCTTCGGCACCGCGCAGTCGCTCGACGTCAGCTGATCAGCCCTCCGCGACGTCCGGTGCGTGCGCCGGACGTCGCGGACTAGGCCCAGAGCTGGCCTTCGAGGGACTCCTCGGCCTGGTCGACGGTGCCCTCGTAGGCGCCGGTGGAGAGGTACTTCCAGCCGCCGTCGGCGACGACGAACGCGATGTCGGCCGACTCCCCCGCCTTGACGGCCTTGGCGGCCTGGCCGAGCGCCGCGTGCAGGATGGCGCCGGTCGAGACGCCGGCGAAGATCCCCTCCATCTCGAGCAGCTCGCGGACCCGGCGTACGGCGTCGCGCGGCCCCACCGAGAACCGGGTGTCGATCAGCGAGGCGTCGTAGAGCTCGGGCACGAAGCCCTCGTCGAGGTTGCGCAGGCCGTACACGAGCTCGCCGTACCGCGGCTCCGCGGCAACGATGCGGACGTCGGGCTTGGCGGACCGGAAGAACCGGGAGACGCCCATCAGGGTGCCCGTGGTGCCGAGGCCGGCGACGAAGTGGGTGATCGTCGGCAGGTCGGCCAGGAGCTCGGGGCCGGTGCCCTCCTCGTGCGCGGTGGCGTTGGCGGCGTTGCCGTACTGGTACAGCATCACCCAGTCGGGGTGCTCCTCCGCGAGCCGCTTGGCGACCCGGACCGCCTCGTTGGAGCCACCGGCGGCGGGTGAGGAGACGATCTCGGCGCCCCACATCCGCAGCAGCTGACGGCGCTCCTCGGAGGTGTTCTCCGGCATCACGCAGACGATGCGGTAGCCCTTGAGCTTGGCGGCCATCGCCAGCGAGATGCCGGTGTTGCCCGAGGTCGGCTCCAGGATCGTGCAGCCGGGGCGGAGCAGTCCGTCCTTCTCGGCCTCCTCGACCATCTTCAGGGCCGGGCGGTCCTTGATCGAGCCGGTGGGGTTGCGGTCCTCGAGCTTCGCCCACAGCCGCACGTCCGGCGAGGGAGACAGCCGCGGCAGACCCACCAGCGGCGTGCCGCCGACGGAGGCGAGCAGGTTGTCGAAGCGCATGGCACCAGTCTCCCATCCACCGGTCCGGAGACCCGTGGTGCGGGTCAGCAGCCTCCGGCGACGGCGGGCAGCACGACGATCTGGTCGCCGTCGGCGAGCTGGGCCTCCAGGCCGCCGATGAACCGCACGTCCTCATCGTTGACGTAGACGTTCACGAAGCGGCGCAGGTCCTCCTTGCCGTCCTTGACGTCGATGAGGCGCTCCTTGATCCCGGGGTGGTTGGCCTCCAGGTTCTCGATCAGGGCGCTCAGCGTCGTGCCCTCACCGGAGACGGCCTTCTCGCCGCTGGTGTAGGTGCGCAGGATGGTCGGGATGCGGACCTCGATGGCCATGGGACTCCTCTTTCAGTTGCCGGTCTCGCGACCGGGCAGTTCGGGGACGACGTTGACCTCTTCCTCGGTCACGACGCCGTCGACGATGCGATAGGAACGAAACTCCACAGGGCCCGGGTTATTCCCGTGCTCCCGCGTGCTGACGAGCACGTAGTGGGCACCGGGCTCGCTGGCCAGGCCGATGTCGGTGCGGCTGGGGTAGGCCTCGGTGGCGGTGTGGGAGTGGTAGACGATGACCGGCTCCTCGTCGCGGGCCCACATCTCCTTGTAGAGCTCGAGCAGCTCGGTGGAGTCGAACTCGTAGAACGTCGGGCTGCCGGCGGCGTTGACCATCTCCACCAGCCGCTCGGCGCGGTCGCTGCCCTCCGGGCCCGCCACGATGCCGCAGGCCTCGTCGGGGTGGTCCCGCTTGGCGTGGGCGACGATCGCGTCGTACGTCGCCTGGGCGATGGTGAGCATGAGCGAAGCCTAGGCGGGCGACCGCACGCGCTCGGCCGCGGCCCGGGTGGCGGACAGGTGCGGCGCCCCGGCCGGCGGCCACCTACCCGGACAGCGCGTCGACCAGCGTCTCCTGCAGGTAGCCGACCCACTCGTAGATGTCGTGCGCCTGGCTGCGCGGGTCCTCGTCGGGCAGCGCCTCCCAGCGCGCCTCGTCGCCCTCCTCGACGCCGAGCCGGGTGGCCAGCGCGAGCCGCAGGTCGGTGAAGGAGCGCAGCCAGCCTTCGGCCTCCTCGGGCGTGAGCTCGACGTCGATCATGAGCGAGTCGTCGGCCAGCTGCGGGGGCAGCCCCGCCTCCTCGAGCGCGTCGATGATCGCGGCGGCGCCGGCGGCCTTCCCGTCGCGCAGCCTGCCCTCGGTGAAGCGGCGGAAGTCGGCGGCGGCCTCGTCGTCGTCGCGGTAGGCGGTCGGGAACAGCCGGGCCAGCACCGGGTCCTCGGGCTCGGTGGTGGGGCCGGTGAAGTCGAGCATCGCCTCGAGCGGGTCCTGTGCCACCGGCGCGGCGACCTCGTTGCGCAACAGCTCGACGAGCTGGCCGGCCAGGGAGCGGAGGAGGTCCGCCTCGAAGCCGGTGAAGGTGGCGATCACCCGGCCGCTGCGGCGGTGGCGTGCGAAGCCGGTCATCGGGTGGTCACTCCTGCTTCTCCAGCGTCGCCCACAGGCCGTACTCGTGCATCGCCTGCACGTCGCGCTCCATCTCCTCGCGGGTGCCGGAGCTCACCGCCGAGCGGCCGTCCTCGTGGACCTCGAGCATCAGCTTCTCGGCCTTGGACTTGCCGTAGCCGAAGTACTTCTGGAACACGTAGGTGACGTACGACATGAGGTTGACCGGGTCGTTCCAGACCACCGTGACCCACGGCGTGGCCGGGAGGGTCAGGTCGTCGGTGACGGGCTCGTCGAGTTCGACCGGGCTCGGCGCGGACATGGGGCCATCGTGCCACGGGGGCGACATGATGGGCGTCGTGGACTCCACCGCGCTCCTCACCGACCACTACGAGCTGACGATGCTGCAGGCCGCCCTCGCGGCAGGCACCGCGCAGCGCCGCTCCGTCTTCGAGCTGTTCCCCCGCCGGCTCCCGGAGGGGCGGCGGTACGGCGTCGTGGCCGGTGTCGGGCGTGCCCTGGACGCGATCGAGGCGTTCGTCTTCGACGACGCCACGCTGGCCGCGCTGGAGGGCGTGGTCGACGAGCCGACGCTGGCGTGGCTGGCCGACTACCGCTTCGCCGGCGACATCTGGGGCTACCCGGAGGGCGAGCTCTACTTCGCGCACTCGCCGCTGGTCGTGGTCGAGGCGACGTTCGCCGAGGCCGTCCTGCTGGAGACGGTCCTGCTCTCGATCTACAACCACGACTCGGCGATCGCCTCGGCGGCCTCCCGCATGACGCTGGCCGCCGGCGACCGGCCCTGCATCGAGATGGGGTCCCGGCGCACCCACGAGGAGGCCGCGGTCGCGGCCGCCCGGGCGGCGTACGTCGCCGGCTTCGCCGCGAGCTCGAACCTCGCCGCCCGGCGGCGCTACGGCGTCCCGACGACGGGCACCAGCGCCCACTCGTTCACGCTGCTGCACGACACCGAGGAGCAGGCGTTCCGCGCGCAGGTCGCCTCGCTCGGCACCGGGACCACGCTGCTGGTGGACACCTACGAGATCGCCGAGGCGATCCGGACCGGCGTCGAGGTCGCCGGCCCCGGCCTGGGCGCGGTGCGACTGGACTCCGGTGACCTCGGCGTGCTGGCCGTCCAGGTCCGCGCGCAGCTGGACTCCCTCGGCGCCGGCGACACCAAGATCATCGTCACCAGCGACCTCGACGAGCACGCGATCGCGGCGCTGGCCGCGGCTCCGGTCGACGGCTACGGCGTCGGCACGCAGCTGGTGACCGGCAGCGGGCACCCCACCTGTGGGTTCGTCTACAAGCTGGTCGCCCGGGAGGGCGAGGACGGCGAGCTGGTGTCGGTGGCCAAGCGGTCGACCGACAAGACGTCGATCGGGGGCCGCAAGTTCGCGCTGCGCCGCCGCTCGGCCGACGGCGTCGCCGAGGCCGAGGTCGTCGGCATCGGCACAGCACCCGCCGACGATCCTTCGACAGGCTCACGAGGACGCGGCGACGACCGCCCGCTGCTGGTGCCGCTGGTCCGTGACGGCAAGGTGGTGGGCCGCGAGGAGCTCGACGCCGCGCGCCGACGGCACCAGTCCGCGCGGGCCGAGCTGCCGGTGGAGGCCCAGTCGATGGCGCGCGGGGAGCCGGTCCTGCCGACGATCTTCGCCTGAGCGGACGCGCCCGGCTTCTCCGGCAGAGGTGCCCACCACGGCGCCGACGGGTCTAGAGTCGCGCGGGTGACTTCGATCTCGGCGATGGCACCCCTGCGCGAGCCCTCGTTCCGCTGGTACTTCCTGTCACGCTCGGTCAACCTGGTCGGCAGCACCATGGCGCCGGTCGCGCTCGCCTTCGGAGTGCTGGAGGTCAGCCACTCGGCCAGCGCCCTCGGCATGGTGCTGGCGGCCTACAGCATCCCGATGCTCGCGTTCCTCCTGCTCGGTGGCGTGTTGGCCGACCGCTGGGGACGGCGCCGCGTCATCCAGGCGTCCAACGTCCTCTCCGGCCTGGTCCGCGGCGCGATGGCGGTGCTGATCATCACCGGCCAGGCCGAGCTGTGGTCGCTGGTCGCGCTGGCCGGTCTCAACGGCGTGGTCGTCGCGCCCGGCATGCCGGCGCTGAACGGGATCGTGCCGCAGCTGGTGCCGCGCGCGCAGCTGCAGCAGGCCAACGTGCTGCTCTCCATGACGCGGGCCGCGCTGATGGTCGTGGGGCCGGGTACGGCGGCCGTGCTGGTCGTGACCGTCGGGCCGGGATGGGCCCTCGCGATCGACGCCGTGACGTGGCTGGCGGCCGCCGTACTGCTGGCGCCGGTCGTCATCCCCGCCCCGACCGGCCCGGCCGCCACGCTGGTCGCGGAGCTGCGCGAGGGCTGGCAGCTCTTCCGCCGCACCACCTGGCTGTGGCTGGTCGTCGGGGCCTTCGCACTGCTCAACGCGCTGCACGAGGGTGGCTTCAACACCCTCGGCCCCGTGCGCGCCAAGGAGACGGCCATCGGCGCGACCGGGTGGGGCTGGGCGATGTCGGTGCAGGCTGCCGGGCTGCTGATCGCCACGCTGTTCTTCCTGCGCTGGCAGCTGCAGCGGCCGCTGCTGGTCGGGATGGCGGGCTGTGCGCTGTTCGGCCTGCCGATGATGGTGCTCGGCTGGTCGCCGCACACCGGCCCGCTGCTGCTCGCGGCGTTCGTCTCCGGGATCGGCATCCAGACCTACAGCCTCGGCTGGCACCTCGCCATGCAGGAGCACATCCCCGACGAGCTGCTCTCGCGCGCCTACTCCTACGACCAGCTCGGGTCCTACGCCGCGATCCCCATCGGGCAGCTCGCTGTCGGCCCGCTGGCCGAGCTGTACGGCGTCGGTCCGGTCATCTCGGTCGCCGGACTCGCCTACGTCGTGATCTGCCTGGCCACCCTGCTCTCCGGCACCGTCCGCGGGCTGCCGCGCCGGCCGGGCCAGGTCGAGCTGCAGCCGGGCTGAGGCCAGGCCGGGGCAGCGGGTCGGTCAGGACGACTTGCGCGTCGCCGCCCACTCGCGGATCCGCTCGATGCGGGCGCGCAGCTGGTCGGCGTTGGCGACCGCGGCCGCCGGGCCACCGCACTCCTTGCGCAGCGCCGCATGCGTGACGCCGTGCGGCTGGCTGGTGCGGTGGTGCCAGGCGGCGACCAGTCCGTTGAGCTCGCGCCGCAGCACGGCGAGCTGCTCGTGCGTGGAGACCTCGGTGAGGGAGTCGGCGTGCCGGCGCTGGGTGTCGTCGGCGGCGGCCTTGGCCTTCTGCTTCTTGGCCCGGTCGCTCTGCCGCTGGTGCAGCAGCTCGCGCATCTGGTCGGGGTCGAGCAGGCCGGGGATGCCGAGGAAGTCCATCTCCTCCTCGGAGCCGACGTGCACCTCCCCCGCATGACCGAACTCGCCGCCGTCGAAGAGCACCCGGTCGAAGCGCGCCTCGGACCCGAGCGCCTCGAAGGGCAGCATCGCCTCGTCGTCGCTGGCCGCCTCGCTGGCGTTGGCCTGGGCCATCAGCGCGTCCTCGGGCGCGAACAGGTCACCCTCGTCGCTGACCTTGCGGCCGAGCACGTGGTCGCGGGCGACCTCGAGCTCGGAGGCGAACCCGAGCAGGTTCGGCACCGACGGGAGGAACACCGAGGCCGTCTCGCCCCGGGACCGGGCCCGCACGAAGCGGCCGATGGCCTGGGCGAAGAACAGCGGCGTCGAGGTGGTCGTGGCGTAGACGCCGACGGCGAGCCGCGGCACGTCGACGCCCTCGGAGACCATCCGCACCGCGACCATCCAGCGACTGTCGTCGGCCGCGAAGGCCGAGATCCGCTTCGAGGCGGCCTTCTCGTCCGACAGCACGACGGTGGCCGCCTCGCCCGTGATGGCGCGCAGCGTCTTGGCGTAGGCGCGGGCGGAGTCCTGGTCGGTGGCGATCACGAGGCCACCGGCGTCGGGCACGTGTCGACGGACCTCGGAGAGCCGCTTGTCGGCGGCTTCGAGCACGGCAGGGATCCAGGCGCCGTTGGGGTCCAGCGCCGTACGGAGCGCCTGCGCCGTCATGTCCTTGGTGAGCGGCTCGCCGAGATGGGCGGCGATCTCGTCACCCGCGCGGGTGCGCCAGGTCATCTGCCCGGAGTACGCCATGAACAGCACCGGGCGCACGACGTGGTCGGCCAGCGCCTGGGCGTACCCGTAGGTGTAGTCCGCCGCGGACCGCGGCACGCCGTCGGGGCCCGGCTCGTAGGTGACGAACGGGATGGGGTTGATGTCGGAGCGGAAGGGCGTGCCGGTCAGCGCGAGCCGACGCGCGGCGGGCTCGAAGGCCTCGCGCACCCCCTCGCCCCACGAGAGCGCGTCGCCCGCATGGTGGATCTCGTCGAGGATGACCAGGGTCTTGAACCGCTCGGCCCGGATCCGCATCGCCAACGGGTTGACCGCGACGCCGGCGTAGGTCACGGCGACGCCGAGGAAGTCACCGGAGGTCTTGCCCTGGCCCGCGGAGTAGGTGGGGTCGATCGGGATGCCGGCCCGGCCGGCGGCCTCCGCCCACTGCAGCTTGAGGTGCTCGGTCGGGGCGACCACGATGATGCGGTCGACCATCCGGCGTCCGAGCAGCTCGGCCGCCACCGAGAGGGCGAAGGTCGTCTTGCCGGCACCCGGCGTCGCCACTGCGAGGAAGTCGCGCGGCAGACGGTCGAAGTACTGGTTCATCGCCGCCTGCTGCCAGGCTCGCAGGGACGTGGCCGTCCCCCAGGCCGCACGCCCCGGCCACGCGGGGCTGAGGGCGGACGTGAGCTGGGCGGCGTCGTGGCCGCCCGTCACTCGCCGGAGCCCTCGGGCACGTCGGGAAGCGACTCCCAGATCTCCTTGCACTGCGGACACACGGGGAACTTGGTGCCGTCTCGGCTCGGGACCCACACCTTGCCGCACAGCGCCACCACGGGCGTGCCCATGACCATCGCCTCGGTGACCTTGTCCTTCGGCGCGTAGTGGGCGAACCGGTCGTGGTCGCCGTCCTCGGTGGGAACAGTCCGCTCGTCCTCGCGCACCCGCTCGTCGACGGCGGTGCCGGTCTTGCTTCCGAATCCCAGGAACGACATGGCGCTAAGCCTACGTGCCGGAGGGGACACTCGACGCACCCGCGACGCGATCGGTGGGCCTCTCAGTTCAGGCCGGGATCGCCCGGGCGGGTCGCGTGCCAGGCCAGCTTCCCGGGCTGCCGGCGCAGCACGTCGCGGCGCAGGCGGCCGACGTCGTCGCGGAACACGTCGCTCTCCTCCGCGGACACGACGTACCAGCTGCCCTCGGCGATCTCCGCCTCGAGCTGACCGGCACCCCAGCCGGCGTACCCGGCGAAGATGCGGACCCCGGCGAGGCTGCCGCGGAGCAGCTCGACCGGGGTGTCCAGGTCGAGCAGCCCGAGCCGCCCGTGGACCCGGCGGAACCCCACGGGCACGACGGCGGCATCGCGCAGCCGTGCGACCGCCAGCGCGGTGTCCGCGGCGACCGGCCCGCCCTGGAAGAACACCTCCGGGGACGCGAGGGTCTCGCCCCACCCGTCGAGCACGTCGGCGACCGGCACCGGCGAGGGCCGGTTCAGCACGACCCCGAGCACGCCGTCCTCCTCGACGTCGAGCAACAGCACCACGCTGCGGACGAAGCTCGGATCCAGCAGGTCGGCGGTCGCCACCGCCAGCATGCCCGCGCGCAGCCCGTCCTCCGCCATGCCCTCCATCATGACGCGCCAGGTCGGCTGGTGACACAAGACGGCTCCGGCCCGGTGCGAGGGAGGCGGCGGGAGGGGCCGCAGGGAGGGAGGGAGTGCACCGGAACCGGAGCCGTCTGGCTCTGGGTCCGCTCTTCGGGGAGCGTGGGGGCGGGAGCTGGGTCAGGCAGCGAGGGCCGCCCGCAGGCGGTCGATCAGGCTGGCGCGCGGCAGGGGGACGGACGGGACGGCCGGCAGGTCGGCGCGGCGGTACGTCGCCCGGGCACGCTCCTCGATCCGCTGCCCGACCTGCACCGCCAGCTCGTCAGCGACGCCGGCATGGCCGGCCATCACGGCGAGCAGGATGCGCTCCTTGTTGACGGCCTTGGTCATCACCAGGGCCATCTCGGCGTCCAGCGGCTCAGCGCGGTAGTGGTCGAGGATCGCCCGGACGCCGGGCATGGCGTCCGCGACGCCGTGCCACGCGGCGACCACGGCCGCCTCCAGGTCCATGGGCTGGTCGGCGAGCTGCTGCTCGATCCGCCCGGCGAGCCGGGTGTGCCAGCGCAGCTGGAGTGCGCTGAGTAGGTCGAGCTCGTCGTCGAACTTCTCGGCGACGCCGTCGAGGTCCATCGGAAGACGACCGTCACGGCGGCTGTCGGCGGCGTCGATGACGCGGCGGAGGATCTCTCCGCGGTTGTGAAAGGACGTCGAGGTCATGGCTCCTCCTTCGTCGGCGGACTCACATACCGTGAGTACGTACCCACCGTACGTCCCATACCAACGGTATGCCAACGTCCGCGTACGTGATCCGGACCACCTGGCCGACCCTCCCAACTACACTGCGTCGGGTGCCGAAGTCCGTGACCAAGCTGGTGCCGAAGGTGCCGCCGCTTCCGGGCGTGCCGGGCGCCAGCCGCCGACAGCAGTACTCCGCGAGCACCAAGCGCGCTCTGGTGCACGTCGCCGAGGAGCTGTTCAGTGTCCAGGGCTACGCCGGCACGCCGCTGGACGCGATCGTGTCCGGCGCCGACGTCACCAAGGGCGCGCTCTACCACCACTTCAGCGGCAAGCAGGCGCTGTTCGAGGCCGTCTTCGAGCGCGTCGAGAGCGAGTCGGCCCAACGCATCCAGCAGACGATGAAGGGCATCAAGGACCCCTGGCAGGCGGCGATGGTGGGCCTGCGGGCCTTCCTCGACGTGGTCCAGGAGCCCGGCTACCGGCGCATCGTCATCCAGGAGGGCCCGGCGGTCCTCGGGTACGAGCGCTTCCGCGAGCAGGAGGAGCGCACGGCCTTCGGGGTCGTGCACGACATCGTCCGCTCGGTGCTGCGCACCGGCGGCCAGCACGCCGACGAGGAGATGGTCACGACCTTCGCGCGCATCTTCTTCGGCGCCCTCTCCTCGGCCGGCGAGTCCGTCGCGACCGCCGACGACCCGACCAGGGCGGCCGAGCGGGTCGAGACGGCGATCGCCTACATCATGGCCGGCCTGCAGTCGCTGGCCGACCAGGGCGTCGTCCTCGGCGCGGACGCCGCGCCGAGCACCGACTGACGACTACTTGATGACCAGCTGGGGCGCGTTCTCCGGCACCAGCTCGATCCAGGTCCTGCCCGCGGGCACCGTCAGGGCGCCGGCCTCGGTGCTGAGCTCGATGGGAGCGTCGAGCGACGCCTTGGACCAGGTGCCGCGGACCAGGCTGCCGTTGTGGAACAGCACGGCGGCGCCGCTGCCCTCGAGCTTGGTCTCGGGGACCGGGTTGCCGGCCGGGTCCTTGTAGCCGGCATCGCCGACCGGAGCCCGCAGCACCAGCACGTTGTCGGCCTGGAACCGGTCGCCCTGCCGGGCGTTGGAGTTGGTGTTGACGTACCTGCCGCCCTCGAA
Organism: Nocardioides sp.; assembly: GCF_036405735.1. GTDB lineage: Bacteria > Actinomycetota > Actinomycetes > Propionibacteriales > Nocardioidaceae > Nocardioides. The sequence goes on along the minus strand of NZ_DASWXC010000056.1, from coordinate 8,008 downwards.
GCTCCAGCGCGTCGTGTGTCCGTAGGAGAACGGCACGTCGACACGGGTGGCCGGCTGGACACCGACGAAGTCCGCCGGCGCGCCCCAGGTGAGGTAGTCGGCCGGCGTGGCCGGGTCCTGCCGGGCCAGGCCGACGGTCTTGGTGAGGTCGGCGAAGAGGTTGTACGGCGCCCGCCGGCCGTTGTCGCGGGCCAGGCCCTTGGAGCCCTCGCCGTAGAAGGTGATGCCGGCCTGCTTGATCCGGCTGATGGTGACCGCCGCCGCGCCGCTGGTGACGACCTGGGCGTCGGCCGGCGTGACGATGCCGATGTCGCTGGCGCGCATCGAGCGCACCGGGCCGACCTTGCTGGGCAGCTGGGAGTAGTAGAAGGCCGCGAGCCGGGTCAGACCGCCCTCGACCAGCTCCTCGACGACCAGGTCGGCCGAGCCGAGGCCGAGCTGCGGGGCGGCCGCCGCCGTGTTGTCCATCTTCACGACCATCACCGGGTGGTCCTTGGCCACCGTCTCGCCGAGCGGCGCCTGGACACCGGTGAGCGGCCAGAACTCCGGCTTCGGCGGAGCCGACGACGCGGCCGCGTCGGGCTTGTCCCCGGACTCCTTCGTGCCGCCACAGCCCGCGAGGGCGAGGCTGGCGACGAGCAGGGGGGCGAGGACGCGGGCGATGACGCGCACGGTGACTCCGATCTGGGGTGGGTTGGTTCAGACGAGCGTGGCGCCGCCGTCGACGTACAGCGTCTGACCGGTGATGTACGACGCCTCGTCGCTGGCCAGGAACGCCGCGGCCGACGCGATGTCCTCGGGGAAGCCGACCCGGCGGACCGGGTTGTGCTCGGCGCTCAGCTTGCGGAAGTCCTCGACGTCGAGGCCCAGCCGGGCCGCGGTGGCGTCGGTCATCTCCGTGGCGATGAAGCCGGGCGCGATCGCGTTGACGTTGACGCCGTACGGGCCCAGCTCGATGGCCAGCGTCCGGGTGAAGCCCTGGATGCCCATCTTGGCGGCGGAGTAGTTGGCCTGGCCGCGGTTGCCGAGCGCCGAGGTGCTGGAGACGTTGACGATCTTGCCGTACTTCTGGGCCACGAAGTGCTGCTGGGCCGCCTTGGAGAGCAGGAACGCGCCCTTGAGGTGGACGTTCATGACGAGGTCCCAGTCGTCCTCGGTCATCTTGAACAGCAGGTTGTCGCGGGTGATGCCGGCGTTGTTCATGAGCACGTGGATCCCGCCGAGCTCGTCGACCACCCGGCTGATCGCGGCGTCGACGTCGGCGGCCGAGCCGACGTTGGCGCCGATGCCGACGGCCTTGGCGCCCTCGCCGAGCGTCAGCTTCGCGGCCGCCTCGGCGGCAGCGGCCTCGTCGAGATCGACGATGGCGACCGAGGCTCCCTCCTGGGCGAACCGCTGGGCGACACCGAACCCGATGCCGCGCGCCGCGCCCGTGATGACCGCGACCCGACCGTCGAACCGACCCATGACTGCTCCTCGCTCTCGTGCGTGACCGCCGGTCACTCTAGATCAGCGGTGGGCACGGATCCGGGACCAGCCTCGAGCGCGGACCGGAGTCGTGCGGCGTACTCCCCCGCCTCGGTGTCGTCGGCGTAGGTCGTCCGCGGCCAGAAGAAGCCGCGCAGCCCGTCGCCCTTGGTGCGCGGCACGACGTGGAGGTGGAGGTGGGCGACCGACTGGCTGACGGTGTTGTTGACGGCGACGAAGCTGCCCTGGGCGCCGAGTCCGGCGACCGCCGCGGAGGCCAGCCGCTGCGCGGCGCCGAGGAAGCCGTCCCGCAGCGCCGCCGGCAGGTCGGGGAGCGTGACCACGTGCTGACGCGGCACCAGGAGCACGTGACCCTTGAAGACGGGGCGGCGGTCCAGGAAGGCCACGAACGCATCGTCGGCCAGCACCACGTGCGCCGGCTCCTCGCCCGCGCCGACCGCGCAGAAGACACAGCTCATGGCTCGACGCTAGCGGCGCTCAGTGACAGACGCCGGCGGCCGGCCCGGCGCATGCCCGTGGCAGCAGCGGTCGGCTGGCGCCGCGCGGTACGGCGTCGAAGTGGTGGCTGTCGCCGGTGCCGTAGGTCCAGCGCAGCCCGTGCCTCGCCATCAGCCGGACCACGACGTGGCCCCGCGAGCGCCAGGACACCCGGGGATGCGGATGGGAGTGCCACCACCCGTTGGGCACCAGGCCGTGGCGGGAGCGGAAGGGGTTCTCCCACGGGTTGATGTCCACCGAGCGGCCCCAGGCGTGCGGTGAGCGGACCCCGGGGCGACCCACGACGTCGCGGCAGTTGAACGCGGAGGTGTTGCCGGCGGCCATCGACGCGTAGTCGTCGGCGCCGCGCAGCCGCTTCGACCACCCGAACCGGTCCACCCGCACCATCCGGCGGATGGGGATGCGCCGCTGGTGGAGCTCGGCGACCGCTGCGGCCACCTGACCCGCGACCTCGTCGGCGACGACCAGCTCGCCGCGGCGGCGGTAGCCGGTGAAGTCCCAGTAGTTGACGGCGACCAGCCGCAGTCCCGAGCGCCCCACCGGGCATCCGGGGTGCCAGCTGCGACCCACCATGCTGCGCCAGACCGCGTCGGGAAGGGGCGTGATGACCGGGTTCGCGCCGGCGCCGACCGCTCGCGGCTGCTCGCCGCGGATCCTGCGCGAGGGCTGGGGAGCGCGCTTCGCCATCCGCACGACCCGCCCCGGCGGCCGGTTGTCGAGGTGGTAGACCGCGCTGCCGCCGCCCAGCACCCACGGCAGCGGCGGCGCCTGCACCCGCCAGCGGGTGTCGTAGCGGGGAGTGGCGACGTACGTCGCCCTGCCGTCCGGCCCGGTCGTCAGGGCGGCGACCGGCCGCCACGGACCGCCGCGACTGCTGGCCAGCAAGGTCACCGGCCCGGACACCGGCTCGCCGTTGTCGGCGATCCAGGACACCGCGACGGTCGTGGACCGCTCGTCCACCACCGCGCCGGGCCCGCCGACCGTGAGGACGGCGCCCCGCGGTCGCAGCGGAAGGGTCGCCGACACCGAGGTGGTGCCGTGGCTGGCCACCACGACGTTGCGGTCCGGGTCGCGGGCGACTGTCAGCGCGACCCGCGCGACGCCGTGCTCGTCGGTCGGCGCGACGAGCACTTCCCCCATCCGGGTGACGGTGATCTCCTGACCTTCCGCCGGCTCGACACCCGACAGCGTCACCACGACGGTCACCGTCTCGCCGGCGTACGCCGCCGGGACGGGCGCCACGGAGAGCTGCGGCCCTCCGGGCCCTTCCGGCCCCGCGCCCGCGGCGGGAGCGGGCGTGGACAGCACGCCGAGCAGGACCGCCAGCGCTGCCAGCGGCGGGAGGAGGAGGGACCCGAGACGACGCATGCGCCCCAGTGTGCCGTGCCGGAGGGGTGATGCAGCGGCACCACGGGGCGGTGCCGCATCAGTTGGTGGAGCTGCGGGGAATCGAACGACGCGGCATCCTCACTGGGACTCATACGACACGCCCCAGGAGGCACGCCTGGAGACGACTCGGACGACGCGAAACGGCCCGCGTGCGGAAATTTCCGCACGGTCAGAGTTCATCCATGCAGATAGAGGCGATCTCTAGACCGGCCGACTTGTAGAGCGTTGTGTCGCGCGCAACCGGCTCATCCCCCAGCCCGTCGCGCAAGAACGCTCGGGCTTGCTCGACCAGCGCAATCATCTGAACGGCGAGCTGCGGTTGCGCGGTTTCGGCTGCCGACTCAACCGCCTCTATCCCGGCATTGATCTCGTCGAGTTCTGCGACGTCGAGCGATTCCTCCTCGAAGAGGATCGTGATCTTGTCGAGCGGATTTGTGCCGGTCTCGCCAGCAAACAAAATCCTGCAGGTAGTCCCCAGCGATACATCGGGCGGCTCCGCGCTTGGAGTCGACGCGCTGGCCTCTGGAGCGTCAAGCTCGCCGCTCGCTTGCGACTGCTCGTCATTCCCGCCGCATGCCGCCAGCGAGACAGTGGCCATCAGCCCGATGGCAGAGATCAGTCGCTTCACTCTCGGCAACCTACTGCGGCCAGCCCGCGCTCGTCTCACGAATCCGCCAGCCGCTGACGCAGGTAGGACTTCTCGCTCGGGTGCAAGTGGTCCCGACGGACGCGGAGGAGAGCGTCCGAGACGCGGAGCTCGACGGCGATGGCCGACAGGTGGTTGGCGTGCAGGACCATCGCGTCCCCAAGGTCGCGAACGTCGATCATCAGCCGCGCCGCCTTCTGGTCTGCGGCCTGCTCTTGCCGCAAGTTGACCCGCCCGCAATGGGTCAGACGGTCGCCGGCCTCAGCGTGCCTCAACTCGTGACAGAGCACTGATCGGAGCTGGCGGCGGGGCGCGCGTGGGTCAAGGTGGATCTTGCGCTCGCGGTGGAGGTACTCGCCGACCCGGCCGGTCAAGTGCCGCCACTCAAGAGTGAGGTCGGACAGGGTCGACAACTCCGCCCATGGACTGTACGTGTTGTGCAACCTAGATCGACCCTTCCTCGCCTGAGCCTTCGATTGCCGACTCCGTGGAGGCGGCAGCGCCGAGGTTGTCATCAACCGCCGACAAGCCCCCGCGGCTTCTCTCGAGGTCGGCCTCAGCCCAGAGTCGCTCGATGTGGTTCTCGTAGCAGCGTCGCAGGAACTCGGAGGCATCGAACTCGAAGTAGGCGCAGACCAGGTCGATGTCGTCAAGCGTGAATGGCTTCTCGTCACGAAGCCGGATCGCCAGGTAGTTGTGCGAACTGAATCCGGCGGCCGAGGCGAAGTCGCGCAGAGACAGGCGATATGCACCCAGGAGGGCCCGCACTTCTGCTGAAACAGCGCGCGCGAAGGCGGATCGGGTGCCGGCGGGGAAGTCGGTCATGGGGGGCAATGTACTCAAATCACGAGTACATGTCTCTAGTCGGTTGCTTGCGTACCCAACTCGTGCCTACTGTACCCATGTGGTTACAGCATCCCTCCGCCAGCAAGTAGCGGCCGAGATCCGAGCCGAGATGGCTCGCCAGCGGAAGACCGGCGTGGACCTTGCCCGGCTCCTCCAGTGTAGTCAGCAGTCGGCTTCCCGTCGGCTCAACGGCGGACTCGGTCTCGACCTCGACGAGCTTCCAGTCATCGCGGACTGGCTCGGCGTTCCGCTGGTGAACCTTCTTGCGGCCAGCCAGAAGGACGCAGCCTGATGGCCGGCCGTCTCCGTACCCCTGCCGACCTGGCTGACCTGTTTGGCGGCGAGACGACAGCCCGCAAGGTGCTCGACTGGCGCCGTGAGTACGGCTGGCCCTGCGTTGAGGTCGGCCGAACGATCCGGTTCACCGATGAGCAGGTCGCCGAGATTCTCGCGAAGCACACCGTGATCGGCGAGCAGAAGGCGTCCGCCCCGATCCTTGGCGGGCAGACCAGCCGTAGTGCTCGGAGGGCGTCATGACTTCCGTCGTCAACACCGAGACCGGCGAGATTGAGTCGTCCGTCCTGAACTACGAGGTCCACCCGGTCGCGGCCCTCTTCCCCTTCATCGAGGGCGAGGCGTTCCGCGAGTTCGTGGAGGACATCCGCGTCAACGGCCAGCGCGAGCCGGTTGTGCTCGACGCCGAAGGGCGTCTTCTCGACGGCCGCAACCGTGCCCGTGCCTGCCAGGCGCTCGGGATCGACGTCAAGGAGACGCGCTACTCGGGCGACGACGTGGAGCAGTGGATCATCAGCCACAACGTGCACCGTCGTCATCTGACGACGAGCCAGAAGGCGATGATCGCCGCCCGGCTGGCGACGTTGAAGCACGGTTCCAACCAGTACGCCGAGAAGGTGGATGGCTCAAAAGAGCCCTCCACTCCTGAGGCCAAGTCTGAGCGTTCCGCCCCCTCGATCGTGGAGGCGGCGGCTCAGTTCAACATCGCTCGGGAGTCGGTCAAGCGAGCACGCGCGGTCATCGAGTCCGGCGACGACGACCTGATCAAGGCCGTCGAGTCGGGCGAGAAGACCGTCAGCGCTGCCGCCCGAGAGGTCAGGTCGTCGGCCCCTGCCGCGGCTGACGACAAGAGGGCGTGGGTGCGCGCCGAGGAGCGCGTCAAGCAGATCAGCGATCTGGCCGAGCGAGGCGCGACCTCCGCTCAGATCGCCAGAGAGATCGGCGTCTCAGAGATTCAGGTCCGCCGACTCGCCCGTGAGCACGGCGTCCTCATCATCGCCGACGAGGTGCGCGGCAAGGTCCGCCGCCTCAACTACGACGTGATCCTCGCCAACGCCGCTGAGTCGGTAGAGGTCGCGTCCATGGCCGTGCGGGACATCGACCCGGGCCAGCTCGACAAGGAGGAGGCCCTGGAACGGCTCGACTCCTTGACCACTTCCATCAACGCCCTCTCCAAGGCAGTCAAGAAGATCAAGGAGTCGCTCCATGAGTGAGCCTACCAACAACAAGCCCGCCCGCCAGGCGCATCTCGCTTGGGTCAACGCCGACGACCTCCAGGTCAACCCTGTCGCCCAGCGCGAGTTCAAGCCGACCTGGGGCCAGTGGATCCTGGACAACTTCGACATCGACAAGTTCCAGGTGCCGCACGTCAACCAGCGCAACGACGGCTCGCTGTACGTGATGGAGGGCCAGCACTCCTGCTGGGCCTACCGGCACTTCTTCGGCGAAGGCCAGCAGATCCAGGTCTGGCTCTACAAGGGCCTGACCGAGCAGCAGGAGGCCGAGTTCTTCCTGACGTTCAACAACAAGAAGCAGGTCGACGCCATGGCGAAGTTCAAGGCCGCCGTGACCGCCGGCAGGACCGACGCCTGCGACATCAACCGCATCGTCCGCGCAAACGGCTGCACCATCGGCGTCAGCAAGAACGAGAACTCGATCAGCGCCATCGGCGCTCTCATCACGATCTACCAGAAGCACGGCGCCAAGGTGCTCGCGCGCACCATCCGAACGATCCGCGACGCCTTCACCGAGGGCGGATTCGAGCGACCAGTGCTCCTCGGCGTGGCGGCAGTCTTCGCCCGCTACGCCGACGACGTTGACGACGAACGCCTGGTTCAGAAGCTCGCCGGCGTCAAGAACGGCTGGAAGGGCCTGATCCAGCGCATGAACGTGCTCAAGGCGCAGTACGGCGTGACCCAGCCCGAGGCAGCCGCCGCCGCCGTCGTCGAGTTCTACAACTCCGGTCGCGGCGGCGTGAAGCTCATGACCTGGTGGGCCGCATGACCGCCCCCACCTTCGCCCCTGTCGACTCCGACACCGCCTCCCTGCTCGACCTCCTGGCCGAGCAGCACCCGGCGATCCCGTCCGAGCGCGAGGAGTGGCAGGCCTACGTCGACGCGCTGGCCACTGTCGCCGCTCGTCACGCCGGCCTCATCCCGCCGAACGAGCTGCGGCCCCTGGTGCGTGGTCGCGTGAAGCCACAGCGGGTCGGCGCTTTCTGTCACCGCGCACTGTCGCAGGGCCTCGTCCGTCGCACCGGCGACTGGCAGGTGTCCGACGACCGCGAGGGCAAGAACCGCGGGAAGCCGGCGCCGGTCATGGAGTGGCTCGGGGGTGTGGCATGAGCGCCCCCCTTCGCCTCTCGGCCACCGACCTCAAAAACCTCGCTGCTGGGCTCGAACTGCTGAGCGTCGCCCCCTATGGCAACGCAGACATCTCCATCATCCGCCTAACCCGCGACCTGGGCACCGGCACACAGCGCATGGTGCTGGCTGAGTGGGAGCCCGGCGTCATCGACTTCACCACCGACCTGGCCGAGACGCTCGCCAGCAAGGCCGCGACCGCCGGCCTCCCGCTGACCGGCACCATCCCCGACGATCTGCCGCGGGTCATCAGCTACCGCACCGCCGAACTTCTGCCGGTGCTCGCGGCTGACGGATGGGGAGTGGAGCGATGATGACCCTCCGCTCCCTCACCAAGCACCCGACGGCCCGCCTCGTGACGACCGTCGCTCTCCTCCTCGCGCTCGTCGTCATCTACGGCGTGACCGTCGCAGCCATCGTCACCGCGAGCGCCACCTAGACCCCTCGGGCGCGCGCTTGGGGATGGCGTGCGTCCGAGGTCAAG
>NZ_DASWXC010000055.1:0-36227 GCF_036405735.1 Nocardioides sp. | reverse complement strand
GACGGCGCGTTCCGCACGCCCCCGGCGGTCGGCCGCGGAGCGGGTCGGCGGTTGGCTGGACTGGTGTCACGAGCGCTTCGACACCCTGGTCCAGCGGATCCCGGGCGACGCCCGGCCGGTCGTCGAGTGGGCGCGGCCGCTGTGGTGGCTCGCCCGAGCCGGCATCGCGGCGCTGATCGCCGCAGGACTGCTCGGCGCCTCCGCCGCGAGTCTCACCTTCGCGGTGATCCTGGTCCCGGCCGTCGTGGGGAGTGTCCTCATCGGCGTCGGGAAGCTCTGGCCCGGCGGCCGCCGTGGGCTGCTGCCGCGCCTGCTGCTCCTCGCCTTGAACTCGTTCGCGATCGTGATGCTGCCCGTCGTCGCGTCCTACCTCGACCAGCAGGCCGACAGCCGGTACTGGGACGGCTACAACGACGCCCAGGCCGACAGTCTGCCGACCGTCGACGGCGCCGGCTACGGCATCGACGAGCAGGCCGGCCTGTACTCGAGCGGCCGATGGGTGACCAACGTCTTCCCCTACGACGCCAGTGGCAGGCCGCTGGTCGGCGTCCAGCTCTTCGACCAGAACGGCGACCCGATCAACGTGGTCGCGGCACCGGAGTGCCCGGACGGCGCCGGGGGCTGGACGGTCGTCACGGTCGACCCGATGTGCTGGGACCCGATGACGGGGGAGCAGGGTGCCGAGGGACGGGTGCCCTACCCGTGGACCAACGGCGCCGCGCAGCTGGAGAACGTCTTCCCGCTGCCGACCCGGATGCAGGCCGAGCTGCAGCCGTCCGCGACCGCGTTCGCGGAGCCGGACCCGCCGGCGATGGGCCAGTTCCCGCTCGCCAGCGTGCCCCCCGTCTCCCTGCCCGGCATCACGCCGAGCGTGGTCCAGCCGCCGGACACCGCCGATTCGCAGGCGGAGCGGGCACAGGGCTAGAGTTCTCGGGTTGCCGGTAGCGACCAGCTCGACACCGGCAGCGATCGCCGTCAGAACGGCCGCGGATCAAGAGTGCCCCGGTGAACAGGCCCGGGCGCGCCGCGCAACGAGTTGCCAGCAGTGGCAGGAAGGAGCCGCGAGGATGTCTATCGGTACCGACGCGGAGACCAAGAAGAAGATCATCGCCGAGTACGGCACGTCCGAGGGCGACACCGGTTCGCCGGAGGTCCAGATCGCGCTGCTCAGCCACCGCATCTCGCACCTCACCGAGCACCTCAAGCAGCACAAGCACGACCACCACAGCCGTCGTGGCCTGCTCCTGCTGGTCGGTCAGCGTCGTCGTCTGCTCAACTACCTGCAGAAGACCGACATCAACCGCTACCGCTCCATTATCGAGCGCTTGGGTCTGCGCCGCTGATCGCGCCGCTCCTGCGGAGCGTCCGCCGCGTTGGCGGCGCTCGACGGCCCGCTTCGCTCCAAAGGCCGCCTTCGCGCCGCCGCCTTGCGGCCACACGCGCAGGAGCACCGCGATCCCCAGAACGGGCAGTCACCTCTCCGGTGGCTGCCCGTTCCGCATTTCGGGCACTCGCCCGATAGGCTGGCCAGCGAAATCTGAGTCCATCGATGTGGGGCGTGGCGCCCCACCGCTTATGACAAGAGAAGACACGTGACTGAACCCGTCATCACTGCGGTCGAGACAGTTCTCGACAACGGCAAGTTCGGCAAGCGCACCGTGAAGTTCGAGACCGGTCTGCTGGCCCGCCAGGCCGCCGGCTCCGTGACCGCCTACCTCGACGACGACACCATGCTGCTGTCGGCGACCACCGCCTCGAAGAACCCGAAGGACCACTTCGACTTCTTCCCGCTCACCATCGACGTCGAGGAGCGGATGTACGCCGCGGGCAAGATCCCCGGCTCGTTCTTCCGCAGCGAGGGCCGCCCCTCCGAGGACGCGATCCTCACCTGCCGCCTCATCGACCGCCCGCTGCGCCCGACCTTCAAGAAGGGCCTGCGCAACGAGGTCCAGGTCGTCATCACCGTGCTCGCGCTCAACCCGGACACGCCGTACGACGTGCTCGCCATCAACGCCGCCTCCATGTCGACCCAGCTCTCCGGCCTGCCGTTCTCCGGCCCGGTCGGCGGCGTCCGCGTCGCGCTGATCGAGGGTCAGTGGGTGGCGTTCCCGACCCACAGCCAGCTCGAGAACGCCGTCTTCGACATGGTCGTCGCCGGCCGCGTCACCGAGACCGGCGACGTCGCGATCATGATGGTCGAGGCCGAGGCCACCGAGCAGACCTTCAACCTGGTCCAGTCGGGCGTCCAGGCGCCCACCGAGCCGATCGTCGCGACCGGCCTCGAGGCCGCCAAGCCGTTCATCAAGCAGCTGTGCGAGGCGCAGGTCGAGCTGGCCAACGTCGCCGCCAAGCCGGTCGCCGACTTCCCGATCTTCCTCGACTACCAGGACGACGTCTACGCCGCCGTCGAGGCCGCCGTCGCCAAGGAGACCGCCGAGGCGCTCACCATCGGCGGCAAGCAGGAGCGCGAGAACCGGATCGACGAGATCAAGGCCGCCCTGCTCGACCGCATCGGCGCCGACTTCGAGGGCCGCGAGGGCGAGATCGGCGCTGCCTTCCGCTCGCTGAACAAGAAGCTCGTCCGCGAGCGGGTGCTGCGCGACAAGGTCCGCATCGACGGCCGTGGCCTGGCCGACATCCGCCCGCTGCACGCCGAGGTCGACGTGATCCCGCGCGTTCACGGCTCCGCGCTGTTCGAGCGTGGCGAGACCCAGATCCTGGGCGTCACCACCCTCGACATGCTCAAGCTGGAGCAGCAGCTCGACACGCTGTCGCCGGAGAAGTCGCGGCGCTACATGCACAAGTACGTCTTCCCGCCGTTCTCGACCGGCGAGACCGGCCGCGTCGGCGCCCCGAAGCGTCGCGAGATCGGCCACGGCGCCCTGGCGCGTCGCGCCCTGCTGCCGGTGCTGCCGACCCGCGAGGAGTTCCCCTACGCGATCCGTCAGCTCTCCGAGGCGATGGGCTCCAACGGCTCGACCTCGATGGGCTCGGTCTGCGCCTCCACGCTGTCCCTGCTGCAGGCCGGTGTGCCGCTGAAGGCGCCGGTCGCCGGCATCGCCATGGGCCTGATCTCCGGTGAGATCGACGGCAAGACCGAGTACGTCGCGCTGACCGACATCCTCGGTGCCGAGGACGCGTACGGCGACATGGACTTCAAGGTCGCCGGTACGCCGGAGTTCGTCACCGCCCTCCAGCTCGACACCAAGCTCGACGGCATCCCCGCCGACGTGCTGGCGGCGGCGCTGAACCAGGCCAAGGACGCCCGCATGGCGATCCTCGAGGTCATGAACGAGGCCATCTCCGCTCCGGAGGAGATGTCGCAGTTCGCTCCGCGGATCATCACCGTGAAGGTCCCCGTGGACAAGATCGGCGAGGTCATCGGCCCGAAGGGCAAGGTGATCAACCAGATCCAGGAGGACACCGGCGCCACGATCTCCATCGAGGACGACGGCACCGTCTACATCGGCGCCACCAACGGTGACGCCGCCGACGCTGCTCGCGCCGCGGTCAACGCGATCGCCAACCCGACGATGCCCGAGATCGGCGAGCGCTACCTCGGCACGGTCGTGAAGACGACCAACTTCGGCGCCTTCGTCTCGCTGCTGCCGGGCAAGGACGGCCTGCTCCACATCACCAAGCTGCGTGCCCTCAACGACGGCAAGCGCGTGGAGTCCGTCGACGACGTCGTCGAGGTCGGCCAGAAGCTGCAGGTCGAGATCGTCGAGATCGACGACCGCGGCAAGCTCTCCCTCGCCCCCGTCGTCGAGGACGCGGCCGGCTCCGAGGGCGCGGAGACCGAGGCCCCCGAGGGCACCGAGGGGGAGTGACCCTCTCCGTGTCGCATCGCAAGAGCGGTGACACCACGACGACCGGCCGGCAGACCACTGCCGGCCGGTCGTCCGGTTCTGCCCAGCGGGTCGGCACCACCCGCACGCTCGAGACGGTGACCGACGCGTCGGGTGCCGTCACCTCGCGGGTACGCCGTACCGTGCTGCCCGGCGGCCTGCGGGTCGTCACCGAGCAGATGGCCGGCGCCCGCTCGGCGGCCGTCGGCGTGTGGGTCGGCGTCGGGTCGCGCGACGAGAGCGCCCAGCTCCATGGCTGCTCGCACTTCCTCGAGCACCTGCTGTTCAAGGGCACCGGCTCGCGCAGCGCCCTCGACATCTCCGTCGCGCTCGACGCGGTCGGCGGCGAGTTCAACGCCTTCACGGCGAAGGAGTACACCTGCTTCCACGCCCGGGTTCTCGACGAGGACCTGCCGCTGGCCATCGACGTGCTCGGCGACATGATCACCGACTCGGCGCTCACCTCCGAGGACGTCGAGGCCGAGCGTGACGTCATCCTGGACGAGATCGCGATGCACGACGACGACCCGGACGACGTGGTGCACAACCTCTTCGCCGCCCAGGCCTGGGGTGGCGATACTCCGCTCGGCCGTGGCATCGCCGGCACCACCGACTCGATCACCGCCCTGAGCCGGGCGCAGATCGTGCGGTTCTACCGGCGGCACTACCGCGCCGACCGGATGGTCGTCGCGGCCGCGGGCAACCTCGACCACGCGAGCGTCGTACGCCAGGTCCGCAAGGCCTTCGGCCGCAACGGCTTCCTCGACGGCGACGCCACGCCCGTGGCACCGCGCGGCGCCACGCGACGGATCCCGGTGCGGCCCGGCGTCGCGCACGCCACCCGACCGTTCGAGCAGGTCAACCTCGTGCTCGGCATGGAGGGGCTGGCCCGCGACGACGAGCGCCGGTTCGCCCTCGGCATCGTCAACGCCGCCCTCGGGGGCGGCACCTCGTCGCGACTGTTCCAGGAGGTCCGGGAACGGCGCGGCCTGGCCTACTCGGTGTACTCCTTCGGCAGCTCGCACGCCGAGACCGGACTGATCGGCGTCGGCGTGGGCTGCCTGCCCGGCAAGGTCGACGACGTGCTGGCGGTGGTGCGTGCCGAGCTCGCGCGGCTGGCCGCCGACGGCATCACCGCCGACGAGCTGCGGATCGGCAAGGGTCAGCTGCGCGGGGGCCTGGTCCTCGGGCTGGAGGACTCCGCGTCGCGGATGTCACGCCTCGGCAAGGGGGAGCTCGTCCACCAGGAGCTGCTGACCCTCGACGACGTACTCGCGCGCATCGACGCCGTCACGCTCGCGGACTGCCAACAGGTCGCTGCCGACGTCTTCGCCAACCCCGAGCTGCTCGCCATCGTCGGTCCCTGACCCGTCGAGTCGCGGGTTCCCGAGGGTCGAGTCGCGGGTTCCCGAGGGTCGAGTCACGGGTTTCCGAGGGTTGAGTCGCGGGTTTCCGTGGGGTCAGTCCCGGGTTTCCGAGAGCCCAGGGTCGCTCCCCGGACGTACCGGGTCTCGACACGCTCGGTCGCGGCTTCGTTCCTCAGCCGCGCTCGCTGCACGACCACCGATGCAAGTGAGTGTCGTGGCGGAGCCACGACACTCACTTGCGCCCAATGATCCCGATGACGGCGGGCTGCTTCTGGTCGACGACGGAGACCCGGAAGCCGGCGGCGACGAGCTGTCGGGAGGTGTTCTCGACCATCTGCGGCACCTCCTCGCGGCGGGTGGCCTCGTAGAAGATGTTGACGGTGCCGCCGGGCAGCAGCCGTTCGTAGAGCAGTGCCACCTCGTCGGCCGCGTCGCGGACCCAGAAGAGGTTGACGTTGAACGCGAACACCTTGTGCAGCCGCTTGACCGGGACGCGCAGGGTGGCGAGGTCGATCTGGCGGACGGTGAGGCGACCCGTCTCGACGTAGTGGGCGCAGCGGCGCTTCGTGCGGTCCACGCCGGACTCGGCGCGGTCGATGGCGAACAGCTTCCCGGTCTCGAGCCGGCTGCAGATCAGCTCGGCGCCGGCGCCGGGGCCACAGCCGACCTCGAGGATGTGGTCGCCGGGCTGGACGTCGATGAAGTCCACCGCCCACCGGATCCGCGCCGGGATGGTCTGCACAGCCATGGGGTCAGCCTGCCAGATGCCGGGTGAGGTCCGTGGGACCGGCTATCCCACGGTCGGACGGCGGCGCCGCAAGACCTTCGCAAGCGCCCTGCAAGTGGTACTTGTCATGGTCACACCATGACGCTGCACCGGCGCCTGTCACTGGCGCTCCTGACCTCTCTCGCCACCGGCGTGACGCTGCTCCCCGTCACGCTCACCGAAGCCTCCGCCGCGCCGGCCGGCGGCGATCTCGCCCTCAGCCGGACGACCGCCGGTCCGGCGAGCGGGCTGGCCGGCAGCCGCCTCACGGTGACGTACGTCGCCCGCAACGCCGGTTCGCGCACGGTCGGCGCCTCGACGACGCGCGTCTACCTGACGACGAGCACCACCGCCCGGCGACAGCCGTCGGACCGGCTGCTGGGTTCCGGCACGCTGCCACGGCTGAAGAAGCGGGCGTCGCTCAGCCGGAGCATCGCCGTCTCGATCCCGTCCGGCACCCGCCCGGGCTCGTACGGCCTGCGCGTGTGCCTCGACGCGCGGGCCCGCGTGCGCGAGCGGCGCGAGGCCAACAACTGCCGGGTGACGCGCGTGGCCGTCACCGCCGCCTCCGGCACGCCGGCGCCCGGGCCGGGCACGCCGCCGGGCCAGCCGGCCAGCGGAGCCGACCTGGGCGTGACCACGGCCTCGGCGGACCGCAGCACGCTCGTGGAGGGGACCGAGCTCGACGTCACCTACGTGGCCCGCAACAGCGGAACGGCGGCGGCCGGGCCCTCGACCACTCGCTTCTACCTCACCACGGCGACGGCGAGTGCGCGGAAGGTCCCGGCCGACATCAGGCTCCACGGCACCGGCGACCTGACCGGCGTCGCTGCCGGCGCCGGTGCGGCGGGCTCGACCGTGACCGTCCGCGTGCCGTTCGGGATCCCCGCCCGCGACTACGCGGTCCGGGTCTGCGCGGACGACCTCGGAGCGGTCGCCGAGCGCGACGAGACCAACAACTGCCTGGTCGTTCCGGCGCCACTGGCCGTCACCGCCACGCCCGGCCAGCTCGAGGTGCAGGCCTACACGGACGCCGAGGGGTGGTACGGCGGGGACGCCAGCACCCTGTCCATGCTGAAGCTGCTGTGCACCTACGTCTCGCCGCCGGCCTCCTTCACCCACGAGTCCGCCCTGGCCAGCATCGAGGCGCAGCTGTCGGCGACGGTCGGGGCCAGCGCGCTGGCGCAGGTGGCCGCCTCGCCGCTCGCGGCCGACGCCGTCGAGGCACAGCGGCTGGCGGCGACCGGCGTGGTCCAGGAGTCGCCGGGCCTCGCGCTGGCCGCGATGATCCGCGCCCACCGGCTCGACCCCGACGACGCGGGCCACCTGGTCAGCGTCGCGGCGCTGGCCGCGTCGACCGGCATGCCGAACGAGGCGCTGGCCCTGCTCGACGCGGCGGACCGGCGGGAGTACCGCGACCCGGCGATGGGCATCAACCAGCAGTCGATCGCCCACTCGGTCAAGGGGCAGGCGCTGATGATGACCGGCCGGGCCGCCCAGGCGCGCACCGAGTTTGCGGCGGCGCTCGAGCAGGCGCCGATGCTCAGCGAGGCGGCCAAGGGCCTGGCCATCGTCGACGCGTGCGCGGGCAAGGACGACTCCGCCCTTCGGTTCGCCAAGATCAGCAAGAAGCGGCGCCAGAAGAAGGTGGCCGAGGACGAGACGCCGACCGGTCCCGAGCCGAACATCGACATGACGCACGGCGTCGCGACCCCGATCCGTCAGCTCCCGATCGCCGAGACGCCGTCGCAGGGGGCGCGGTTCCACGAGGAGCACGAGCGGATCAACACCCAGAACCACGGCGAGCTGGACGCGAACTCCGAGGAGCGCGATGCGCTCGAGGAGCGGCTGCGGGCCGTGGAGCCGCTCCTCGAGCCCGCTGAGGTCACGCGCCGCGACTCCCTGCTCTCGCTCGGGTACGCCGTCAGCCAGGAGCCCGACGTCAAGGCACTGTGGAACGACATCGTCGAGCACACCGACGCAGCGCACGACCGGGTCGCGACGTTCTTCGGTGGCGGCACCTCGGTCGAGGACTACGAGTACACCGTCCTGTCACGCGAGGCGGCCGACAAGTGCCTGGGCAGCCCGGAGGAGTTCCGCCCCTGCTACCTGCGCGAGATGAACGCCATCTGCCGTCCGGCGCTCATCAGCGCCCACAGCGACTGGCGCAGCTCGATGGGCCAGGCTCAGAAGGCGGCCGACGCCTGGATGCTGCAGCTGTCCACCCGCATGAGTGCGGTCGCGGCGAACCTCAAGGACGCCGACGCGCACCGGCAGCTGATCCGGTCCATCGAGTTCCACGAGATCTCGATGTACGGCCTGCTGAACCAGGCGGCTCTGCACTGGACGCACTACGAGGACATGTACCGCGAGGAGTGCGTGGAGCCGCTCGACCTCCCGGTCGACCCGGGCGCCGACGCGGGCTCGGCCGGCTCGCCCGGCGCCTGCCCGGACGCGCTGAAGTCCTTCAACGTCGTGCTGCCGCTGAGCGAGGCGGTCTCCGTCAAGGGCAACTGCGAGAAGCTCACCGTCGCCGTCTCGCCGGAGGTGATGCCGCTGCTCAAGGCGTTCGCCGAGTTCACCTACGACGTCCGGTCCGGGTCGATGACCATCGTGGCGGGCTCGCAGGGCGGCATCGAGGCCGGTGGCACCGGCGCCTCGTTCAAGTCCGGCCTCTACGTCACAGCGGGTCGCGACGGCGTGGTCGACATGGGCTGGCGGGTCGGGCCGGAAGTGAGCGTGGCGGGTGCCGTCGAGATGGGCATCTACGGCGGCGACGTGGACATCTCGTTCATCTCGGGTCCGTTCGGGGGCTGATCCGGCCCCCCGCGTCGCCGCACGCACCCAGTAGGTTCTCCTCTGTGAGTGCCGAGTCGTCCAAGGTCAGTGCCGGGATCAAGGTCGGCGTGCTGGGTGCGCGCGGCAAGCTCGGCTCGGCGATCGTGGCCGGGCTGCGCGAGGCCGACGGCGTCGAGGTGGTGGCCGAGATCGGCCGCGGCGACGACCTGGCTGCGCTGGTGGCAGCCGGTGCCGAGGTGGCGGTGGACGTCACCACGCCCGACGCGGTGATGGGCAACCTCCGGTTCCTGGTGGAGCACGGCATCCACGCCGTGGTCGGTACGACGGGCTTCGACCCCGACCGCATCGCGACCCTCGAGGGGTGGCTGGCCGCCGCGCCCGGCGTCGGGGTCGTCATCGCCCCGAACTTCTCCATCGGCGCCATCTTGATGATGCAGCTGGCCGCGAAGGCCGCCCCGTTCTTCGAGTCGGTCGAGATCGTCGAGCTCCACCACCCGACCAAGGCCGACGCACCCTCGGGCACCGCCCGGCGCACCGCGGAGCTGGTGGCCGCGGCCCGCGCGGAGGCCGCCTGCCCGCCGATGCCCGACGCCACCAGCACGGCGCTGGACGGCGCCCGCGGGGCGAGCGTCGACGGCGTCCCGGTGCACGCCCTGCGCATCCGCGGACTGGTCGCGCACCAGGAGGTGATCCTCGGAGGACCGGGGGAGATCCTCACGATCCGGCACGACTCCCTGGACCGGTCCGGCTTCACGCCCGGCGTGCTGGCCGGCATCCGCGCCGTGCCTGCCCGCGCGGGCCTGACCGTCGGCCTGGAGCACGTGCTCGACCTGTGAGCGTCGGGTCGCCCACCCGCGAAGCAGCCGGCCTCAGGCCAGTGCCGTGTGGAGCCGCACCTCCTTGAGCCGCACGCCCGCGGCGGCCTCCAGCTCCCGGTGAGCGCCGTCGGGAGCCCAGCCGGCGTCGAGGAGGAAGCGCCGCAGCGCGTCGTCGGAGGCCGGCAGCCAGGTGACGGCCCGGCTGAACCGGTCGGCCACGAGGGTGTCGACCGCCGCCTGCAGCAGCCGTGAGCCGTGCCCCTCGCCGAGCCGCTCGGGGTCGATGACGAGCTCGTCGAGCAGTCCCACGGCGACCGGGTCGCGGTCGGGGTCCACAGCAGGCCCGGTCACCGCCAGTCCGACGACCGTCGCGCCGGCCAGCGCCACCAGGGCGCGCTGGCGAGCGTCGGCGGGCCGGACCAGGGCCTGACGCCAGGAGGCAGCCGCGTCCGACAGCGCCCCCGGTCCGGACGGGAAGACGTCGGCGGGCAGCAGGCCGGCGTACCGCCGGGGCCAGGCGCGCAGCTGCAGCGCCGCAATGGCCGCAGCGTCCTCGGCCCACGCCACCCTCACGCTCACGTCCGTCACGCCAGCCATCCTCCCGCCTCCCGTTCCCGGCCGGTCGTTAGGGTCGGTGACATGGAGATCCGCAACCTCGGAAAGAGCGGCCTGAAGGTCTCGGCCATCTCGTACGGCAACTGGCTCACCCACGGCTCCCAGGTCGAGGAGGATGCCGCGCTGGCCTGCGTGCGCCAGGCGCTGGAGGAGGGTGTCACGACCTTCGACACCGCCGACGTCTACGCCAACACCAAGGCCGAGACCGTGCTGGGCAAGGCGCTCGCGACGGAGCGGCGGGAAGGGCTGGAGATCTTCACGAAGGTCTACTGGCCCACCGGCCCCGGCAAGCACAACGACCACGGCCTGTCCCGCAAGCACATCATGGAGTCGATCAACGGCTCGTTGCAGCGGCTCGGGACCGACTACGTCGACCTCTACCAGGCGCACCGCTACGACCACGAGACGCCGCTGGAGGAGACCATGGAGGCCTTCGCCGACGTGGTGCGCAGCGGCAAGGCGCTCTACATCGGTGTCTCCGAGTGGACCGCGGACCAGATCCGCGAGGGCCACGCGCTGGCGCGTGAGCTGCGGATCCCGTTCGTCTCCAACCAGCCGCAGTACAACATGCTCTGGCGCGTCATCGAGGCCGAGGTCGTGCCGGCCTCGGAGGAGCTCGGCATCGGCCAGATCGTCTGGTCGCCGATCGCGCAGGGCGTGCTGACCGGGAAGTACCAGCCGGGCCTGCCGCCGCCGGCCGGCTCGCGCGCGACCGACCAGGCGGGCGGTGCGGGCTTCATCAACCGGCTGGTGAGCGACGACGACCTGCTGACGCGGGTGCAGAACCTCAAGCCGCTGGCCGAGCAGGCGGGACTCTCCCTGGCCCAGCTCGCCGTCGCCTGGGTGCTGCAGAACCCGAACGTCTCCAGCGCGATCATCGGCGCGAGCCGGCCCGAGCAGGTCACCGAGAACGTCAAGGCAGCCGGGGTGCGGCTCGAGGACGACCTGATGGCGCAGATCGACGACATCCTCGGCGACGCCGTCGAGCGCGACCCCGGCAAGACGGTCTCACCGGCCAAGCGCGACTTCTGAGGGCCCTAGCGGTAGGTGTCCGGCAGCTGCTGGCCCATCTTCACCTGGGGCTTGGGCAGGCGCAGGAACCGCAGCTGGAGCGCCCGGATCAGGGCGTAGTAGGTCAGGCCCTTGCGGGACTGGTCGGGGAAGCGGCGCTTGAGCTGGCGGTGCAGGCTGAACCGCAGCACCACCAGATTGCCCACCACGGCCAGCAGGATCAGCGTCATGAACGTGTTGGCGAACCACGCCAGCCGAGCGTTGCCCGACCACCCGAGCACCATCGTGACGAGCATCAGCGGGATGATCAGCTCCGCGATCGTGAACTTGGTGTCGACATAGTCGCGGACGAAGCGGCGCACCGGTCCCTTGTCGCGCGCCGGAAGGTACCGCTCGTCGCCGTTCTTCAGCGCCTCGCGCATCCTCTGGCTGCTCTCGGTGCGCCGGGCGCGGGCAGCGGCGGCCTGCTGCTTGCGGGTCACCGGCTGCTTGGCGGCCGCCTTGCGGGCGGCCTCCGCCTCCTTGCGGGTGGGGGTCGGCCGACCCTTGCCGCCCGGCTTGGCGGGGATGGGCGCCTCGATGGTGGTGGTCTCGGTGGCGGTCTTGCGACGGAACAACGGCTGGCCTTCTAGCGCTCGGAGGGGTGGGCACAGCCTATCGGGGTGGTCGCGGGGGATTGGATTCCCGCCGTAAGGTGGCGCCATGAGCCTCTGGAGCCGCTTCCTCCTCATCTTCAAGTCGAAGGCCAGCAAGGCCCTCGACCGCGCAGAGGACCCGCGCGAGACCCTCGACTACAGCTACCAGAAGCAGCTCGAGCTGCTCACGAAGGTGCGGCGCGGAGTCGCGGACGTCGCCACGAGCCGCAAGCGCGTCGAGCTCCAGGTCGGCCAGCTCGAGCAGCAGGCCGGCAAGCTGCAGGACCAGGCCCAGAAGGCCATCGGGATGGGTCGTGAGGACCTTGCCCGCGAGGCGCTCACCCGCAAGTCGGGCCTCACCAACCAGATCAACGACCTGCGGGCACAGCACTCCTCGCTGCAGGCCGAGGAGGAGAAGCTCGTGCTGGCCCAGCAGCGGCTGCAGGCCAAGGTCGAGGCCTTCCGCACCCGCAAGGAGACCATCAAGGCGACCTACACCGCGGCGGAGGCGCAGACCAAGATCAGCGAGGCCGTCTCCGGCATCAGCGACGAGCTCGGCGACGTCGGGCAGGCCGTCCAGCGCGCCGAGGACAAGACCGCCCAGATGCAGGCCCGCGCCGGCGCCGTCGACGAGCTGATCGCGTCGGGCGCGCTCGACGACGTCACCGCACTCAACAAGGGCGACGACATCGCGCGCGAGCTCGAGGCGATGAGCTCCGCCTCGGACGTCGAGGCGGAGCTGGCTCGGCTCAAGGGCGAGGCGCTGCCGCCGGCCCAGCAGACCGAGGCCATCGAGGGCGGCCCGATCCTCGACGCCGTCGAGGACGCGGAGCCGGTGGAGAAGCGCGACCAGCAGCCGTGACCACGTGCCTGACCGACCCGCGGACGAGCCGGTGTTGTGCCGGTCGGCGAGACTGGTGATATGGCAAGGACACGGTTCGCCGCGGACGTAGGGCTGTCCGCGCGGATGACGCTGGTGATGTTCCTGCTCGGCGGGCTCTTCGTCGGGCTCATCGCCGTCCTGATGGTGATCTTCGGGCAGAACAGCCCCGGCCTGGCCCTTCTCATCGGCGTCGCCGGCATCGGGGTGGCCTGGTGGCAGTGGTACTCCTCCGACACCGTCGCGATGCGCGCGATGCGCGCTCGCGAGGTGGCCCCGCAGGAGGCGCCGGAGCTGCACGCCATGATCGACCGGCTCTGCGCGCTCGCCGACATGCCGAAGCCGCGCGTGGGCGTCGCCGACACCGACCTGCCCAACGCCTTCGCGACCGGTCGCTCGCCGAGCCGTGCGGTCGTGGTCGTCACGACCGGCCTGCTGCGGCGCCTCGACGCCGAGGAGCTGGAGGGCGTGCTCGCCCACGAGCTGTCCCACGTCGCGCACCGCGACGTGCTGGTCATGACCGTGGCCTCCTCGGCCGGCATCATCGCCGGCATGCTGACCCGCGGGGCGCAGTACGGCGGCATGTTCGGCGGCGGCCGCCGCAACAACAACGGCCTCCCGGTCTGGCTGGTCGTGCTGCTGGTCAGCATCGTCGTGTACGCCGTCAGCTTCATGCTGCTGCGGCTGCTCTCGCGCTACCGCGAGCTGTCGGCCGACCGCGCCGGTGCCCATCTCACGATGAAGCCGCGGGCGCTCGCCTCGGCGCTGCAGAAGATCACCGGCGACATCAGCCGGATCCCGGACGCCGACCTGCGCGCGAACAAGGCGATGAACGCCTTCTTCATCGCGCCGGCCGTCAGCGGGATCTCGCTGCGCACCCTCACCGCGACGCATCCCTCGCTCGAGCAGCGGCTGGAGCAGCTCGCCCGGATCGAGGCCGAGCTCGGCCGCCCGGCCGGCTGAGCTCGGCTGAGGCTGGCGGGACGAGGATGGGACTCTGGGATGTCGTGACCGGCCGGTCACGCCCGAAGCAGGCGAAGCTCGACGCGCTGTTCCACGTGCCGGCGGCGGCGGTGACCCTGCAGACGACGCTCGGGCTGACGCCGACGGGCGACGGCTCGGTCTGCTACCGGGCCTCGTCCGGCGCTGCCTTCGTCGGGACCCAGGCCGACATCGTGAGCCTGGTCGGCAGCGGGCCGGACGCGCCGCGGGTGACGGTCGGCAACGACGCGTACGGCTTCACCTGGCTCGAGGTGGACCACGACCCGAGCGACCCCGCCAACCCCGATCTGGCGGGGCTGTGCACCGACCTCCACGCGGTCAACACCTCGCTGGAGGCCCAGGGCTTCGGTCCGGGGCTGCTGTGCTCGCTGTTCCCGTTCGTCGGCCCGGACTCGCAGGGCGGCCGGCGCGTCGGGCTGGTCTACCTCTACAAGCAGGGCACGTTCTACCCGTTCGCGCCCGATCCGGGCGGCGCCCAGCGCCGAGACAACCTGCTGGAGCTCCAGGTCCGCGACGCGCTCGCGGGCGAGCTTCCGATCGAGCAGGACCTGTCCCGCTGGCTGGCGATCTGGGGCGCGCCGGGGCTCTGACCGCCGTACCCCGGCCACGTGACCCGGGGGCTGAGGCCGGCCTCAGCTGCGCGGCGCGGTGCCGGGCAGATCCAGCATCCGCTGCAGGGCCAGCTTGGCGTAGTGCTCGGTGTCCGGGTCGACCTCGATGCGGTTGACGACGACGCCGTTGACCAGCGACTCCAGCGCCCACACCAGGTGCGGCAGGTCGATGCGGTTCATCGTGGAGCAGAAGCAGACGTTGCGGTCCAAGAAGACGATCCGCTTGTCGGGATGGCGGTCGGCCAGCCGCTTGACGAGGTTGAGCTCGGTGCCGATCGCCCAGGCCGAGCCCGCGGGCGCCTCGTCGATGGTCTTGATGATGAACTCGGTGGAGCCCACCAGGTCGGCCTTGACCACGACGTCGTGCTGGCACTCGGGGTGCACGAGGATCTGGATGCCCGGGACGGTCGCGCGCAGCTCGTCGACGGTGTCGGCGGAGAACCGCCCGTGGACCGAGCAGTGGCCCTTCCACAGGATCATCCTGGCGTCGCGCAGCTGCTCGACACTGAGCCCGCCGTCGGGCAGGCGGGGGTCCCACACGACGCAGTCCTCGAGGCTCAGGCCGAGCTTGAGGACGGCGGTGTTGCGGCCGAGGTGCTGGTCGGGGAAGAAGAGCACCTTCCCGCCGCCCTCGACGTCGGCCTTCTGGTCGAACGCCCACTCCAGCACCGCCTGCGCGTTGGAGGACGTGCACACGACGCCGTCGTGGCGGCCGCAGAACGCCTTGATGTCCGCGCTGGAGTTCATGTAGGTCACCGGGACCACCTGGTCGGCGACGCCCGCGGCGGCCAGCGCGTCCCACGCGGCCTCGACCTGCTGCAGCCGCGCCATGTCGGCCATCGAGCAGCCCGCCGCCAGGTCGGGGAGGATCACCTGCTGGTCGGGGCCGGTGAGGATGTCGGCGGACTCGGCCATGAAGTGGACGCCGCAGAAGACGATGAACTCCGCCTCCGGGCGGGCCGCCGCGTCGCGGGCGAGCTTGAAGGAGTCGCCGGTGACATCGGCGAACGCGATGACCTCGTCGCGCTGGTAGTGGTGGCCCAGCACGAAGACCCGGTCGCCGAGCGCCTCCTTGGCCGCGCGGGCCCTCGCGACCAGGTCGGGGTCGGAGGCCGGCGGCAGGTCGCCGGGGCACTCGACGCCGCGCTCGGAGTTCAGGTCGACGCCACGGCCCAGGGGCAGCAGCGGGAGGTCGACGGTCGTCATGGGGCCATCCTAGGTGTCGCGGAGCACTAGCCTTCGCCGCATGCGGATCCTGGTCGCCCCCGACAAGTTCGCCGGCACGCTGAGCGCCGTCGAGGCCGCCGAGGCGATCGCCGCGGGCTGGCGCCGCCAGGCGCCGGACGACGAGCTCGACCTCGCGCCGATGGCCGACGGCGGTCCTGGCTTCCTCGACGTCCTCCACGCCGGACTGGGCGGGGAGCTGCTGGTCGTGACGGTGCCGGGACCGGCCGGCGTCGACGTGCCGGCGACGGTCCTGCGGGTCGGCGACACGGCCTACCTCGAGTCGGCGCAGGCCGTCGGGCTGCCGCTCGTGGGCACCTCCGACCCGCTGGCACGCAGCAGCGCCGGCGTCGGTCGCCTGCTGTGGGAGGCGGTTGGGCTCGGCGTACGCCGGATCGTGGTCGGCCTCGGAGGGACGGCGACCAACGACGGCGGCGCCGGGCTGCTCGCGGCGCTCGGCGCCACCGCGGCGGGCGGCTCGCTCACCGACGGCCCGCAGGGGCTGGCCGAGGTCACGGCCGTCGACCTGGCGCCGGCCCGGGCGCTGCTGGCCGACGTCGAGGTGGTCGCGGCCAGCGACGTCGACAACCCGCTGACCGGGCTGTTCGGCGCCACGAAGGTGTTCGGCCCGCAGAAGGGGCTCACCGAGGACCAGCTCCCCGGCGTCGACGGTCGGCTGCAGCACCTGGCCGAGCTGACCGACCGGCGTACGGCCCTGGCGAAGGGCGCCGGCGCCGCCGGCGGCATCGGGTTCGCGCTGCTCCTGCTGGGGGCGACCCGGAGCCCGGGGATCGGCCTGGTCGCCGACGCCGTCGGACTGGCCGACCGGGCGCGTGCCGTGGACCTCGTCGTCACCGGCGAGGGCGCCTTCGACTTCTCCAGCCGTGCCGGCAAGGTGCCGTACGGCGTGGCCGAGATCGCCGGGCAGGCGCTGCGCCCGTGCGTGGTGCTCGCCGGGCAGGTGCTCGTGGGGTCCCGGGAGATGCGCGCGCTGGGCGTGGAGTCGGCGTACTCCCTGGTCGAGCTCGTGGGGGAGGACCGGGCGCTGGGCGACCCGGCCGGCGCGCTCGCCGAACTGGCCGAGCGCGTTGCCCGCAGCTGGTCTCGGTGACCGGGAATAACCGCCGGTGTGCGACGATTGGACTGTCGAAACACCGACCCGAGACCTACTGGAGTGAGCATGAGCGACGCGTGCTGCGGCGGCGGCCACAACCACGGTGCCCAGACGGCCACCACGACGGCAACCGCAGGGGCCACGACCACGGCCCCCGCCCCGACCGAGTTCGAGCGGCGTGAGGACAGCATCAACCTCAGCCCCGTGGCCGCGGGCAAGGTGAAGAGCCTGCTGGACCAGGAGGGCCGTGACGACCTCTCCCTGCGGATCTCGGTGCAGCCCGGTGGCTGCTCGGGCCTGCGCTACCAGCTGTTCTTCGACGAGCGCACCCTCGACGGCGACGTGGTGACCGACTTCGACGGCGTCTCCGTCGTGGTCGACCGGATGAGCGTCCCCTACCTCAACGGCGCCGTCATCGACTTCGTCGACACCATCGAGAAGCAGGGCTTCACGATCGACAACCCCAACGCCACCGGCTCCTGCGCCTGCGGCGACTCCTTCCACTGACCCTCACCGCCGAAGAGCCCCCGCCGGACTGATCCGGCGGGGGCTCTCCGCATCCAAGGGAGGGACGTGTGGGAGGTCAGACGTCCAGCCCCAGCGCCGCGGAGATGCGCTGCGCGGCGACAGCGGGGTGGATCTGCGGCTTCGGCACCTCGTGCGGGAAGTCCTCGAAGCGCAGGCTCGGCGCCGGCCTGGCGGCGGCCCGCGCGACGCTGTGCAGCGGGGAGCGCAGCGGGTAGGCGAGCCGCGCCTCGGCGGCCCGGCAGTCGGCGATGAGGTCGGCCGGAGCGGCCGGGTCGTCGTACGCCGCAGGGAGCTGCGGACGGCGGTGCGCAGTGGTCATGTGCCCGACGCTAGGGACTACCGATGGGTACTCCAACGGGTACCCACGGGTAGTGTTGCGTGTCGTGTCCGTCGACCACGCCGCCACCGGCCCGCTGCTCATCGCGGGCTCCATCGCCACCGACCACCTGATGAGCTTCGGCGGCAGGTTCGCCGACTCGCTGGTCGTCGAACAGCTCGACAAGCTCTCGGTGAGCTTCCTCGTCGACGACCTCGAGATCCGCCGCGGCGGAGTCGCCGCGAACATCTCCTTCGGGCTGGGCAAGCTGGGCCTGCGGCCGGTGCTCGTCGGCGCGGTCGGGGAGGACTTCGCCGACTACCGGTCCTGGCTGGAGCGCCACGGCGTCGACTGCAGTCACGTGCGCGTCTCCGAGAGCAAGCACACCGCCCGCTTCGTGTGCACCACCGACACCACGATGGCGCAGTTCGCGAGCTTCTACCCCGGCGCGATGAGCGAGGCCCGACTGATCGAGCTCGGCCCCATCGTGGCCTCGGTCGGCACGCCGAGCTACGTCCTCATCGGCGCCGACGACCCCGACGGCATGCTGCGGCACACCGAGGAGTGCCGCCAGCGTGGCTTCCCGTTCATCGCCGACCCGAGCCAGCAGCTGGCCTTCGGCGAGGGCGACCTGATCCGCCAGCTCGTCGACGGTGCGGCGATCCTGTTCTCCAACGAGTACGAGTCGCACCTGATCGAGCAGAAGACCGGCTGGTCGGCCGAGGAGATCCTCGACCGGATCGGCACCCAGGTCACCACGCTCGGCAAGGACGGCGTGCGGATCACCCGCAAGGGCGAGGAGCCGGTCGAGCTGCCCGCGTGCCGGGGCGTGGCCGCGGTGGAGCCGACGGGCGTGGGCGACGCGTTCCGGGCCGCGTTCCTCGCCGCGGTCGCCTGGGGTCTGCCGTTCGAGCGGGCCGCCCAGGTGGGGTGCACGCTCGCGGCGTACGTCGTGGAGACGGTCGGCACGCAGGAGTACTCCTTCACCCCCGACCAGTTCATCGGCAGGCTGCGGGACTCCTACGGCGACGAGGCCGCCGCGGACGTCGCGCCGTTCCTCAGCTGACCCGGCGCACCAGGTAGACGGCGACACCGTCGGCGGCGGGTCGCTCACCGGCGTACTCCTGGCCGCGCAGGCGGCACCAGGCCGGCACGTCGTGGCGGGCGGCGGGATCGTCGGCCGCGACGCCGACCAGCTCGCCCAACGCGACGTCGCCGATGTGGCGGCCCAGCTCGATGATCGGTCGCGGACACGGGACGCCGCGGCAGTCGAGCACCAGCTCCGGCAGTGGCCCGGGGGCGGCGGAGGCGGGGGGCCGCGACGTCACAGACCCACCTCCGCCCGCAGCCGCGCGACGACGTCCGGAAGCACCGCGAGGAAGCGCTCGACGTCGTCGCGGGTCGTGGTGCGCGTCAGCGAGATCCGCACGTTGCCGTGGGTGAGCGCGCCCATCGCGGCGAGCACGTGGCTCGGCTCGAGCGTGGACGCGGTGCAGGCGGATCCGCTGGCCACGCCGATGCCGTGGCGGTCCAGCTCCGTGACCAGCGCCTCGCCGTCGACGTACAGGCATGAGAACGTCACCAGGTGGGGGAGCCGCCCGACGGGGTCGCCGACCACGTCGACGTCGGGGATCGCCGCCACCCGCTCCCGGACCAGGTCGATGAGCTCGCGATGGCGCGCGTTCACGGCGTCGCGCTCGGCGACCACCGCCTGCAGCGCCGCGGCGGCCGCCAGCGCGGCCGGCACGTTCTCGAACCCCGTCGCGCGGTGGTCGACCCGGTCGTCGGCGGGGAACGGCGAGGCCCAGCGCGCCCCCGTCCGCACGAGCAGCACGCCGACCCCGGCCGGACCGCCCCACTTGTGCGCCGAGCCAGCCACGGCCGCCCACCGCTCCGGCAGCGGCAGCCGGCCCATGGACGCGCAGGCGTCCACGAACAGCGGTACGTCGGCGGCGAGCCGCACGTCGTCGACCGGCTGCACCGTGCCGACCTCGTGGTTGGCGTGCTGGAGCGCGACGACCGCCGTACCGGACGCGGCCGACGCCTCGACCAGGTCGTCCTCGCGGACCCGGCCGTGGCGGTCCACCCCGACCTCCACCGGCTCACCCCACCAGGCGGCCGCATGGTGGACGGACTGGTGCTCGACGGCCGCGTGCACGATCCGGCGGCCGACCCGCTCGCGCCCCTGTGCCAGCCCCAGCAGCCCGAGGTTCACCGCTTCCGTCCCCGAGGAGGTGAAGCTGACCTCGTCGCGGCGCACGCCGAGGCAGGCGGCAACGACCTCGCGGGCGTTGTCCAGCAGCAGCCGGGCGTTGCGGGCCGGTCCGTGCAGCCGCCGGGGATCGGCCCAGCCGTGGTCCAGCGCGGCGAGGAGGGTGTCCCGTGCGACCGGGTGCAGCGGCTCGGACGAGGCGGCGTCGAGGTAGACCGAGCCCGGGGAGTCCGACGGCCCAGCGGCATTTGTCACGCGTCAACTCTAGGTGTGGAACCAGCCCAAGTGGCCACCCGGCCGCTCGACGGCGGGGCGATTCCGATACGCTGCGGTGTATCCGTGACTGCTCGAGAGAGAGGCTCGTTCGTGGGTCTGCACTTGCCCGGAAAGCCGGGATCCCGGCGTTCCGCCGGGCGCAAGCCGGGGAGGACTTCCCTGTTGGCTGCGCTCGCCGCCAGCGGCGTACTCCTGGCCGGTTGCTCGGCCGAGACCAAGGGGGAGTGGGAGCGCCTCGCGATGCCCGACCCCGCGTCGGCGCAGGGTGAGCACACGCTCAGCCTGTGGCAGGGGGCCTGGATCGCCGCCTGGGTGACCGGCATCGTCGTCTGGGGCCTGATCTTCTACGTGATCTGGAAGTACCGCCGTCGCAGCGCGACGGAGATCCCGGTGCAGACGCGCTACAACCTGCCGCTCGAGATCCTCTACACCGTCGCCCCGGTGATGATGGTGATCGTGTTCTTCGCCCACACGGTGGAGACCCAGAACGCCATCCTCGACGACGACATCAAGGTCGACAACACCATCGAGGTCGTCGGCCAGCAGTGGTCGTGGACGTTCAACCACGGCATCGGCACCCATGACGCCGAGGCCAATGAGGACGTGCGCGACGAGCGGTTCGCCTACGAGGAGTACACCTACGAGGTCGGCACGGCGTCCTACATCCCCACGCTGGTGCTGCCGGTGGACCAGACGACCCGGTTCAACCTGTACTCGCCCGACGTGGTGCACGACTTCGGCGTTCCGGGCTTCCTGATGAAGATGGACGTCATCCCGGGCCGCGTGAACCACTACGCCATCACCCCGACCCGCATCGGCACCTACGCCGGCAAGTGCTACGAGCTGTGCGGCGTGTCGCACTCCCGCATGCTCTTCAACGTCGAGGTGGTCAGCCAGGACGACTACGCCGAGTACGTCGAGGAGCTGGCCGCCAAGCGCACCACGGCCAAGCCGGTGCTGGGTGGCAGCGAGGCGTACACGCAGGACGGGCTGGACGTCGAGGAAGACGCGAACGTCCGCGACGAACTTGAGGGAGGCGCAGAGTGACTGCGACGCATTCGCACCCCATGACGGGTGCCGGCGCTCCGGGCCGCAAGCCGCTGGGTCAGCAGATGTTCCGTCTGCTGACCACCACCGATCACAAGCTGATCGGCAAGATGTACCTCACCACGTCGTTCGCCTGGTTCCTCATCGGCGGCGTGATGGCCCTGCTGATCCGCTCCGAGCTGACCTTCCCGGGCAACCAGGTCGTCAGTGACGAGCTGTACAACCAGCTCTTCACGATGCACGGCACGATCATGCTGCTGCTGTTCGCGACGCCGCTGTTCTTCGGCTTCGCCAACGTGATCATGCCGCTGCAGATCGGCGCGCCCGACGTCGCGTTCCCGCGACTGAACATGTTCAGCTACTGGCTGTTCCTGTTCGGCGGCATCATCGCCGCCTCGGGCTTCCTCACCGAGGGCGGCGCGGCCGACTTCGGCTGGTTCGCCTACACCCCGCTCTCCGACGCGGTCCGCTCGCCGGGCGCCGGTGGCGACCTGTGGATCATGGGTCTGTGGATGGCCGGTCTCGGCACCATCCTCGGTGCGGTCAACTTCATCACCACGATCATCTGCATGCGCGCACCGGGCATGACCATGTTCCGGATGCCGATCTTCACCTGGAACGCCCTGGTGACCTCGCTGCTGGTCCTCATCGCGTTCCCGGTCCTGGCCGGCGCGCTGCTCTCGCTCGAGGCCGACCGCCAGCTCGGCGCCCACGTGTTCGACGCGGCCCACGGCGGCGCGGTCCTGTGGCAGCACCTGTTCTGGTTCTTCGGCCACCCGGAGGTCTACATCATCGCGCTGCCGTTCTTCGGCATCGTGACCGAGATCCTCCCAGTCTTCAGCCGCAAGCCGATCTTCGGGTACGTCGGCCTGGTGGCCGCCACGCTCGCGATCGCCGTGCTGTCGGTCGCGGTCTGGGCGCACCACATGTTCGTCACCGGTGCGGTGGACCTGCCGTTCTTCTCCGGCATGACGTTCCTGATCGCGGTGCCGACCGGCGTGAAGTTCTTCAACTGGATCGGGACGATGTGGGGCGGGTCCCTGTCGTTCGACACCCCGATGCTGTGGTCGATCGGCTTCCTGACGACCTTCCTCTTCGGTGGTCTCACCGGCATCATCCTGGCCAGCCCGCCGCTGGACTTCCACGTCTCCGACTCCTACTTCGTCGTGGCGCACTTCCACTACGTCGTGTTCGGCACCGTGGTGTTCGCGATGTTCGCCGGCTTCTACTTCTGGTGGCCCAAGATGACCGGCCGGATGCTCAACGAGCGGCTCGGCAAGATCCACTTCTGGCTGCTGTTCATCGGCTTCCACCTGACCTTCCTGGTCCAGCACTGGCTGGGCGTGGAGGGCATGCCGCGCCGCTACGCGGACTACCTGCCCGACGACGGCTTCACGACGCTCAACCAGGTCTCCACCGTGGGTGCCTTCCTGCTGAGCCTGTCGATGATCCCGTTCTTCTACAACCTCTACATCTCGCGGCGCAGCCCGAAGATCGAGGTCGACGACCCGTGGGGCTGGGGCCGTTCCCTGGAGTGGGCGACCAGCTGCCCGCCGCCGCGGCACAACTTCCACACCCTGCCGCGGATCCGCTCGGAGTCCCCGGCCTTCGACCTCCACCACCCGGAGATCGCGGCGCTGGAGCTGGAGTCGGAGCAGGAGCTCGACGTGCACCTTGGGAAGGGAGACGCCCGATGAAGGCCGAAGCCTGGATGTTCGTGATCTGCACCATCTTCCTGGTGCTGGTCACGCCGACCTACTGGTTCATCACCGCGGCCAGCGAGCACGGTGGCGACTGGACCGGTACCTCCGCCCTGGTCATGTGCACCCTGCTGACCGCCATGGTGGCGGCCTACCTCGGCTTCCACGCCAACCGGATGGACCCCCGCCCGGAGGACCGCAAGGACGGCGAGATCGTCGACGGCGCCGGCGAGCTGGGCTTCTTCCCGCCGTACTCCTGGTGGCCGCTGTGGTGCGCGCTGACGCTCGGCGTGATCGTCTACGCCGTCGCGATGATGGCCTACTGGCTGATGATCATCGGCGCCGTCCTCGGTGTCCTGGCGCTCTGCGGCTGGATCTTCGAGTACTACCGCGGCGAGCACGCCCACTGAGCTGAGCGCCGCCTGGCACGCACGCTGCCTGCGTTGGCGCGGCTCGACGACCCGCTTCGCTTGAAGGTCGTCTTCGCCGCGCCGCCTTGGCAGCGCACGCACCAGGCGACGCTCAGTCACTCGGCTGCAACGCTTTCGAGCCCCGCTGTCCGCAACCGGACGGCGGGGTTCGGCGTATCTAGGGTGACGGCGGCTGACGGGGATTGGGTGATACGCCAGCCGCCGCCGTCTAATGGTGGCCGCGGTCGGCCATCGGGTGCCGACCGCCGACGTGTTCGGGGGAGTGCTCGCATGGGCCTGGTACGACGACTGGCAGTGGCCGCGGTGGCCACGACCGTGGTGGCGGCGCTCGCCGGCTGCGACGGCGGCGAGACGGTGTCCGCGCGGGGGAGCGGCCCGGCGGCCCAGGACGCCGGGACCGCGACGACCCCGGCGCCTGCCTCGCTGCAGGCCAACGTCACGCGTGGACAGCGTGACGTCCCCGTCGACACGCTCGTGTCCGTCACCGCGACCGGCGACCGCCTGGTCAGGGTGACCGTGGCGTCCACCGCCGGCGACGTGCCCGGCGCGCTGGCGGCCGACGGCGCCAGCTGGACGGCGACCGAACGGCTCGAGCCCGGGGCGACGTACGTGCTCCGCGCGGCCGCCGCCGGCGGCGCCACCAGCACCGTCCGCTTCGCGACGGCGCCGTTGAGCCTGGACCGGCAGACCTTCGCCTCCGTCGCGCCGCTGGACGGCGAGACGGTCGGTGTCGGCATGCCGGTCGTCGTCACCTTCGACGTGCCGGTCCGCGACCGAGCGCGCTTCGAGCAGCACATGCACGTGACCAGCGCGCCGGCCCAGCAGGGGAGCTGGCACTGGCTCAGCGCCACCGAGGCGCACTGGCGCCCCGCGGAGTACTGGCGGGCCGGGAGCCGCGTCACCGTCGACATCGACGTCAACGGCGTGCCCGCCGGTGGCGGCGTCTACGGGCAGAAGGACCGCACGCTCAGCTTCCGCGTCGGTGACGCGCACGTCTACCGCGTCGACGCCCGTACGCACCGCATGAAGGTGTTCGTCAACGGCAGCCGGGTCCGGGACTTCCCCGTCACCACCGGGAAGCCGGGCTTCACCACGCGCGACGGCGTGAAGGTGATCATGGAGAAGCACGCCAGCCGCCGGATGCGCTCGGAGACCGTCGGCATCGCCGCGGGCGACCCGGAGTTCTACGACATCGACGACGTGCAGTGGGCGATGCGGCTGACCTACTCCGGCGAGTTCATCCACGCCGCGCCGTGGTCGGTCGGCTCCCAGGGGCGCGCGAACGTCTCCCACGGCTGCACGGGCATGAGCCCGGCCGACGCCAAGTGGCTCTTCGACCTCAGCCGCCGCGGCGACGTGGTGGAGTACGTCGGCACCGGGCGTCCGATGACGCTCACCAACGGCTTCGGTGACTGGAACGCCTCCTACGCCGAGTGGCGGGCCGGCTCCGCCCTGTCCTGACGTCCGCCAGGGCTAGGCGAGCAGCTCGCGGACCCGGGGGATGACCTCGGTGCCGTAGAGCTCGATGCAGCGCATCAACTGGTCGTGCGGCATGGTCCCGTTGCTGTACTTCAGGTCGAATCGGGTCACGCCCAGCCCCGAGACCGTCCGGGCGATCTTGTGCGCGAC
Source organism: Nocardioides sp. (assembly GCF_036405735.1). GTDB lineage: Bacteria > Actinomycetota > Actinomycetes > Propionibacteriales > Nocardioidaceae > Nocardioides. Next base: position 11,398 of record NZ_DASWXC010000055.1, on the reverse strand, counting down.
CGTCTCCGGCGAACCCGCGAAGAGCGCGCCGCCGGCGATCTCGGCGTCGTACTCGCGCCGGGTGGCCGGCGGCCACCCCCGCTCCGCGCCGATCCGGTCGCGGTTGGCCTTGAAGTGACCGAAGAGCAGTTCGGCGGCCTCCTCGTCGGTGTCCCACACGAACCCTGGGGAGTGGACACCGACCGGCAGCGCCCCGACGCCGGGGTTGAGCTCGGACAGCGCCCGGTGGAAGAGGTCGACGTACGGCGCGAACCGCAGTGGGTCCCCGCCGATGATGGCCAGCATCAGGCCGAAGCCGTGCCGGGCGGTGCGCACGACCGACTCGGGCGACCCGCCGACTCCGACCCAGGCGGTGAGGCTGCCGCGCTCGGTCTTGGGGAAGACCTCGGCGTCGAGCGGCGCACGCACCGTGCCCTGCCAGCGCACCCGCTCCTCGGAGCGGAGCCGGGCGAACAGATCGAGCTTCTCCTCGAACAGGACCTCGTAGTCGGCGAGATCGAAGCCGAAGAGCGGGAACGACTCGGTGAACGACCCGCGCCCGAGGGTGACCTCGGCGCGGCCGCCCGACAGCGCGTCCAGGGTCGCCATCCTCTCGTAGACCCGGACCGGGTCGTCGGAGCTCAGCACCGTCACCGCGGTGCCGAGCCGGATCCGACCGGTGCGGGCGGCGATCGCGCCGAGCACGACCTCCGGGGCGCTGATGGCGAAGTCGGCGCGGTGGTGCTCGCCGACGTTGAAGGCGTCGATCCCGACCTGGTCGGCCAGGACGGCCTGCTCGACGACGTCCCGGAGCACCTGGGCCTGGGGGAGGGGCGTGCCGTCGGGACCGAGCGTGACGTCGCCGAACGTGTCGAGGCCGAACTCGACCGTGCTGGGATCGGTCGTGGTCATCGACGTCGTCCTCTCTGTTGTGACGAAGGCCCCGGACGTCGAACGTCCGGGGCCTTCGGTGATGGTGCTAGAGGTCGCTCAGTGGTCGCCGCGCAGCGGCTCGCCCTCGACGGAGTGGTGACCGTCGAACTGGTGACCGTCGGCCGAGTGTCCGTCCAGCGCCGCCTGGAGCTCGTGCTCGTGCTCGGCGTGGTGGTGCGCCTCCTCGAGCTCGGCCAGGGTCGGCTTGTCGGCGTCGTCGGCGTAGTACAGCGTGCGGACCCGCTCACGCAGTCCGGCGAGCTTGCCACGCGGCGCGGGCACGCCGTTGACGTCCTGCGTGACCGCCGGGCTGAGCTCCGCCGCGCTGCGGTCCCGGACCGTCATCGCGTAGGCCTTCGCGCCGTCGACCGGGAGGTGCTTCTCGGAGTAGCCACCCTCCGGCGAGCGCATGATCACGCCGGTCTCGTAGCCGTGCAGCAGCATCTCGTTGTCGTGGCGCTGGAGCGCGATGCACCAACGTCGCGTCACCAGGAACACGATCACCGGGACGATGAACACCGCGGCCCGCATGAAGTACGTGATCTGGTTGATCGACAGGCCGAGCTCGATCGCGATGATGTCGTTGCCGCCGGCGGCCCAGAACAGGCCGTAGAGGCTGATCAGCGCGGCCATCGTCGCCGTGCGGGTCGGAGCGTTGCGCGGCCGCTGCAGCAGGTGGTGCTCACGCTTGTCGCCGGTCACCCAGGACTCGATGAACGGCAGCAGCAGCAGCACCGTGAACAGCAGGCCGGGGAGCACGATGATCGGGAGGAAGACGTTCCAGGACCAGGTGCTGCCCCAGAAGTGCGACTCCCAGCCTGGCATGATGCGCAGCGCGCCGTCGGGCCAGCCCATGTACCAGTCCGGCTGGGAGCCGGCGGTGACCTTGGTCGGGTCGTAGGGGCCGTACTTCCACACCGGGTTGATCGTCAGCAGGCCACCCATGAGGGCGGTGACGCCGAACACGATGAAGAAGAAGCCACCGGCCTTGGCGGCGTACACCGGGAGCATCGGGTAGCCGACGACGTTCTCCTCGGTGCGGCCGGGGCCAGGCCACTGCGTGTGCTTGTGGTAGACGAGCAGCAGCATGTGGGCCGCGATGAGCGCGAGCAGCAGACCCGGGATCAGCAGCACGTGGATCGTGAAGAGCCGGGGGATGATCGCCTCGCCCGGGAACTCGCCGCCGAAGAGGAAGAACGAGACGTAGGTGCCGACGATCGGGATCGACTTGATGAAGCCGTCCGCCGCCCGGACGCCGGTGCCGGAGAGCAGGTCGTCGGGGAGCGAGTAGCCCGTGAAGCCCTCGAGCGTGCCGAGGATGAGCAGCAGGCAGCCGATCACCCAGTTGAGCTCGCGCGGCTTGCGGTGCGCGCCGGTGAAGAAGACGCGCATCAGGTGGATCATCATCGACGCGATGAAGAGCATCGCCGACCAGTGGTGCATCTGCCGGAGCAGGAGGCCGCCACGCACGTCGAAGGAGATGTTCAGCGTCGAGGCCATCGCCTCGGACATCATGATGCCGCGCAGCTGGTCGTAGGAGCCCTGGTAGGTGATCTCGCTCATGCTGGGCGTGAACCACAGCGTGAGGAAGACACCGGAGAGCAGCAGGACCACGAAGCTCCACAGGGCGATCTCGCCCAGCATGAAGGACCAGTGGTCGGGGAAGACCTTGCGCAGGTTCTTCTTGCCCATCGCCGCGAGGCCGAGGCGCTCGTCGGCCCAGGTGGCCGCGGCGCCGATCCTCGACGGCTTGGTGGCGACCGCGGCGGTGCTGTTGCTCGTCGCGACCTTGCTCGTGTCCACAGTGTTAGAGCTCATCAGAGGTCACCCTCGCCCTGCTCGCCGATGTCCTTCATGTTCCGTTCCCAGTAGCTCGGTCCGACCGGCTCGGTGAAGTCGCTCTGCGCAATGAGGTACCCCTCGGCGTCCACCGCCAGCGGCAGCTGGGGGAGGTGGCGGCCGGCCGGTCCGAACACGACACGACCGGAGTCGGCGAGGTCGAAGGTCGACTGGTGGCACGGGCAGAGCAGGTGGTGCGTGGTGCGCTCGTTGAGCGAGATCGGGCAGCCGACGTGGGTGCAGATCTTGGAGTAGGCGACGATGCCGTCCACGTCCCAGTTCTCGCGGCCCTTGCCGGGGATGTAGTCGTCGGGGTCCATCCGCAGCAGCACGATGGCGGCCTTGGACTTCGCGACCTGCATCTGCGCGCCGTGCAGCTCCGGCAGACCGTTCTCCTCGGTCGGGAAGATCGCCTCGGGCTCGGCGTTGAACAGGTCGCCGATCTCGACGTCGGAGGCCTTGATCGGGGTGCCGACCACGTCGCGCACCACGCGCATGCCCTTCTTCCACACGGTGTGCTCGAGGCCGGCGCCTTCGTACTCGCCGACGACCTCGCCCGGCAGCGGGCCCAGGTCGCGCAGCAGGACGACGGCGGGCGCGGCCAGCAGCGTCACAGCACCGAGCAGCGAGTTGCGCACCAGCGGACGGCGCCCGATGCCGGACTCCTCGAGACCGGCGTTGAGCGCCGCGACCGTCACGGCGCGGTCCTCCGCGGAGGAGGTCGCCGGGTGGCGCAGCTCGACGATCTCGTGGTCGGCCATGAGCTTGCGCGCCCACTGGATGACGCCGACGCCGATCAGCAGCAGGGCCAGGCCCAGCGTGGTGCCGAGAGCGAGGTTGGAGGCGCCCAGGCCGATGAAGGTGTCACCGTCGACGCCGGAGTCGATCGCGAAGTAGGCGACGACGAACAGGACTGTGAAGACGGCCGAGAGGCCGAACAGCGTGGCAACCTGGCGCTCGGCGCGCTTCTCGGCCTTCGCGTCGACGTCGGTCGGGCGCCAGGCGTGGGGGGCGAGACCCGGGTCGGGGAGGAGCGCGTCGGTCTTCGCGTTCAGGGGCTCGTGCGGGGTCTCGTCGACGGAGCTCACGCGGCCGTCTCCTTCTTCTTGCTCGAACGGGTGGTGTGCGCGGCGATCCACACCGCGAAGCCGACCAGCGTGCCGAGGCCGAGGACCCAGGCGAACAGGCCCTCGCTCACCGGGCCCAGGCTGCCGAGGCCGAAGCCGCCGTGGCCCGGCTCCTCACGCATCGACTGGATGTAGGCGATGACGTCGCGCTTCATCTCCGGGGTGATGTTGCCGTTGGAGAAGACGTCCATCGACTGCGGGCCGGTCAGCATGGCCTCGTAGATGTGCTTCGGGTCGGTGTTGATGACCGCCGGCGCGTAGCCGCCGCGGGGCATGGCGCCGCCGGAGCCGGTGAAGTTGTGGCAGGCGGTGCAGTTGGTGAGGAAGATCTGCCCACCGCGGACGATCGCGGCCTGGCGCTCCTCCTCGCTGAGCCCCTCGGTGCTGTAGTCGGCCTCCGTGGGGATCGCCGGGCCCGGGCCGAGCGAGGCGACGTACGCCGCGATGGCGTCGATCTCGTCCTGGTCGTAGACGGCCTTCTTCTCGGGCGCCTGCTGACCGGGGCGGGCCAGCGGCATGCGGCCGGTGCCCATCTGGAAGTCGACGGCGGCGGCACCGACGCCCACGAGGCTCGGGCCGTAGAGGTTGCCGTCGACGTCGGTCACGCCCTCGCCGTTGGTGCCGTGGCAGAAGGCGCAGCCGACCAGGAAGAGCTTGCGGCCCTCGGCGACCGTCTGCTCCTGGCTCTGGGCCTGGTCGGCGCTCGACGCCGGCGAGAAGGCGGCGTAGAGGCCGCCGGTCAGCACCAGGCCGAGCAGCAGCAGCACCACGCCGGCCACAGGGCCACGGCGGTGCCGGGAGAGACGACCGGCAGAGCGGTTCAAGAGGCGCACATCAGATCCTTGGTTCTCGAGTTTCTCACGCAGGCTTCGCGGATGTCACTTGATGAGGTAGATGGTGGCGAACAGGCCGATCCACACGACGTCGACGAAGTGCCAGTAGTAGGACACGACGATCGCGCTGACCGCCTGCTCGTGCGTGAAGCGGCGGGCGATGTAGGTGCGCCCGAGCACGAACAGGAAGGCGATCAGGCCGCCCGTCACGTGGATGCCGTGGAAGCCGGTGGTGAGGTAGAAGACGGTGCCGTAGGCAGAGTCGGGGATGGTCATGCCCTCCTGGATCAGGGCGGCGTACTCGGTCGCCTGACCGGCGATGAAGACCGCGCCCATGATGTAGGTGAGGATGAACCACTCGCGCAGGCCCCACTTGTTGACCTGCAGCAGGGTCCCGGTCCGGCCGACCTGACCGCGCTCGGCGGCGAAGACGCCGAGCTGGCAGGTGACCGACGAGAGCACCAGGATCGTGGTGTTGACCGTGGCGAACGGGATGTTGAGCATCTCCGTGTTCTGCGGCCACAGCTCGGGACTGACCGAGCGGATCGTGTAGTACGCCGCGAACAGGGCCGCGAAGAACATCAGCTCACTGGAGAGCCAGATGATCGTCCCGACGCTGACCATGCTCGGTCGGTCGTGGTGCCCGTGCAGACGGGATGCCGGAATCGTCGAAGCTGCTGTCGCCACGAGCGCCATTATGTCGGTCCCGATCCGGGAGGGCACCCCGACCCCCTGTGTTGCGGCGTCATAAAGTTCACAGGGTGCTCGCCTCCCCGCTCGTCGCCGCCTCCGAGACCGTCCTGGACCTGCCCGAATTCGGTCCCGGCAGCCTCGTCAGCGAGTCGGGGCTGGCGCCGCTCCCGTTCGTCGTGACGGTGTGGGTGGCCGGCCTGTACCTGTGGGGCGTCGCGGTGCTGCGTCGGCGCGGCGACCGCTGGCCGCTGGGCCGGACGCTCTCGTTCGTCGGGTTGGGGATGGGCTCGTTCCTCCTCGCCACCTGCTCCGGGCTGGCGGCGTACGACACGACCCTGCTCTCGGCCCACATGGTCCAGCACATGGTGCTGTCGATGCTCGTGCCGCTCGCCCTCGCTCTCGGGGCGCCGGTCACCCTGGCGCTGCGCACGCTGCCCGCCGCGCCGCGTCGCTGGCTGCTGACGGTGCTGCACTCGCGGGTCGCGCGGGTGCTCTCGTTCCCGCCGCTCACGCTGGCGCTGTACGTCATCTCGCCGTGGGCGCTGTACTTCTCGGACTGGTACGAGGCGTCGCTGCGCTCGGCGTACGTCCACGAGATGATGCACGTGCACCTGGTGCTGGTCGGGGCGCTCTTCTTCTGGCCGCTGATGGGCATCGACCCGGTCCCCGGACGCGTGGCCTACCCATTCCGGCTGCTGATGGTGGTGCTCACCCTGCCGTTCCACGCCTTCCTGGGCATCACGATCATGGGGCAGACCGAGCTGCTCGGCGGGGACTGGTACCCGTCGCTGCACGACGGGCCGATGGGAGCGTGGCTGCCCGACCCTCACGACGACCAGCACCTCGCCGGCGGGATCCTGTGGGGCTCGGGCGACATCGTGGGGGTGGGGTTCATCGTGGTGCTCTTCGTGCAGTGGGCGCGCTCGTCGTTCAAGGAGGCTGCGCGCGAGGACAGACGGCTCGACCTGATGGAGGCTCGCGCCCGGCAGCGGAGCGAGTAGCATCGCGGCCGTGACCGCATCGACCGCCCCGACCGCAGCGTCCCCGTCGTCGAAGGCGCCCCTGAAGGTGCTCGTCTACAGCGACGACATCGACACCCGGCAGCAGGTCATCCTGGCGCTGGGCCGCCGGCCCCACCCGGACCTGCCGGAGGTGGAGTACGTCGAGGTCGCCACCGAGCCGGTCGTCATCCAGAACATGGACGCCGGCCACATCGACCTGGCGATCCTCGACGGCGAGGCCGTGCCCGCCGGCGGGATGGGCATCGCCAAGCAGCTCAAGGACGAGGTCTTCGACTGCCCGCCGGTCGTCGTGCTGACCGGGCGGCCGCAGGACGCCTGGCTGGCGACCTGGTCGCGCGCCGAGGCCGCCGTGCCGCACCCGATCGACCCGGTCGCGCTGGCCGAGACCGTCGTCGGGCTGCTGCGTCGCCGGCTGCCCGCCAGCGCCTGAGGAGCCGGCGTGAGCATCACCTGGCCCGAGGTCCTGGGCGCCCTCGTCGCGCGCACCGACCTGACGGCCGAGCAGAGCGCCTGGGCGATGGGCGAGGTCCTCGCGGGCCAGGCATCCGAGGCCCAGATCGCGGGCTTCGCCGTCGCGCTGCGCGCCAAGGGTGAGACGACGGAGGAGGTCACCGGTCTGGCGAGCGCCATGCTGGCGGTCGCCAACCCGATCTCGGTGTCGGGACGGCTGCTCGACATCGTCGGCACGGGTGGGGACCGCTCGATGTCGGTGAACATCTCGACGATGTCCGCGATCGTCGCCGCCGGCACCGGGGCGAAGGTCGTCAAGCACGGCAACCGCTCCGCGTCGTCGCAGTCGGGCTCCGCCGACGTACTCGAGGCGCTCGGGATTCGGCTCGACCTGCCGATCGACCGCGTCGCGACGCTGGCGGAGGAGGCCGGCATCACGTTCCTGTTCTCGGCGGCGTTCCACCCGGCGATGCGGCACGCGGCCGTCCCGCGGCGCGAGCTCGGCATCGGCACCACCTTCAACTTCCTCGGCCCGCTCACCAACCCGGCCCGCCCGCAGGCGAACGCCATCGGGTGCGCCGACGCACGTATGGCGCCCGTGATGGCCGGCGTGTTCGCCACGCGCGGCGTCGACGCGTGGATCTTCCGCGGGGACGACGGTCTCGACGAGCTGACGACCACCACGACCTCCGCGCTGTGGGCCGTGCGCGGCGGAGAGGTGACCACGCACCGGGTCGACCCGCGCGAGCTGGGCATCACGTTGAGCCGGACCGAGGACCTGCGGGGTGGCGACGCCACCCACAACGCCGAGGTCGTACGCCGGATGCTGGCCGGCGAGCCCGGACCTGTGCGTGACGCCGTCCTCCTCAACGCGGGCGCCGGACTGGCCGTCCACGCCGGCGGCGACATGGACGTGTCGCAGGCGCTGGCGGCCGGGGTCGAGCGGGCTCGTGAGGCCATCGACTCCGGTGCGGCGCAGGCAACGCTGGACCGCTGGGTGGCGGCGTCCGCCGGCTGACCCCGTCAGCGGGCGGTCGACTCCAGCCAGCCGGCGGGCGCGCGCAGGACCACGAACGGCGGGTCCCCGCCGGGCACGTCGTCGGCCGCTGGCGAGCGAACAGGAGTCCAGGCGTACGCCGACTCCAATGCGTACGCCAACGTGGACTTCCTCTTCAGCACGGCGTACGTCGCCCGGAGCCGACGGAGCTCGCGGTCCCATCCGGGTTCCAACGTCTCGACCATGTGGTTGCGCTCGAGCTCGTCGGCGGTGTACACGTCGCCGTAGCCGTGGAAGGTGATCTGGAGATCCGGGAAGCGCCACATCGCGTAGCCGCCGAAACCGCTGTCGGTCGCCACGACGGTCCCGGACGGCACTGTCTCGAGCTGCGCGTCGGTCGCGCTGAGCTGCACGGCCGGATCCGGCGCCGTCCGCGGCGTGGCGACCGCGAGCGCTCCGAGCACAACGACTCCTCCGAGCGCGGCTGCGACGAACTCGCGGGGCCCGACCGGCACGTGAGGGCGAGCTCCTTGGACGGCACGCGCCGTCAACGGGACCAGCATCGCCGCCGCTGCGGGGACCGTGCGCAAGGAGTAGACCGCCAGGCCCGCCGCGACGGCGAGCAGGCCGATCTCGAACCAGGTCGCGCGGTGCGGGCGACGCAACGTCGCGACGGCGGCGATGCCGAGGAGACCGAGCAGGACCAGGCACGGGACCGAGGTGAAGTCCGGAGGAGCCCATTCGGAGAAGTAGGCGGCTCGTGATGTGACGACCAGGACCGCGCCGTACACGGCCGGTCCGACAGGGGTGAGTCCGGCTGCCGCGAAGGACAGCAGGGGTACCGCGGCCATGCTGGCGACGGTGCGACGCGGAAACTGCCGGTCCGCCGCGAGTCCGGCGACGGCCACGAGCCCGATCACGATGGCGAGGGGCCACATCCCATGGCAGGTGGCCCACAGCCACGTGAGCGGCACGAGCAGCCATGGGGCCCGCGCGGATCGGCGAGCTCCGAGCCACATCGCGACCGTGAGCGCCACGAGCGCATAGCTGATGACCTGGGGACGCGCGGAGAGGCCCAGGGTGCTCGCGAGCAGTGCCAGCGGCACCAGCGGTGCGACCACGACGGCGTCTGCCGAGCGGCGGGCGGTCAGATAGAGCACGGCCACCATGCCGACGAGTTGTGCACCCGCCCACCAGGCCACGCCGGGCAGCCCCGTCCATCGCTCGAGCTGGGCCATCAGCGTCTGAGGAAGCCACTGTGTCGGCACCCAGGAGGCCGATTCGAATCGCGTCACGTGGCCGGGATCACGCAGGCTCCAGGAATCGAGGAACTCCGCTCCGAACCGTAGGTGGAAGTACGTGTCGGTGTTGGCCAGAGGCCGCGCCGCGAGGCGGGCCAGCGCGGACATGGAGGCCAGCACGATGGCGATGGGAAGGGCGCCATGGACCAGGCGGGTGATCATGCCCGACGGCTGGCTCGCCACTCGATGCGCCTCCCTCTCGCTCGCACTGTCGCCGAACCTAGGGGGCACGCCGGCCGCCGTGGCTCTCGGCGCGCCCACAAATGGCTCGTTGTGACTATCAGCGGTGGCCGTTCGCCCGGTCAGTCGAGGCCGAGTGAGAAGGCAGACTCGAGATCGTGTCGGGAGTAGGCGCGGAAGGCGATGTGCGTCTCGGTGTCGGTGACCCCGGACACCTTGTTGATCCGATCCGCGACCACGGTCGCGATGTCCTCGTGAGCGCGCACCCGGACCAGCGCGATGAGATCGATCTGGCCGGTGACGGAGTAGACCTCGCTCACGCCGTCGATGGTGGCGATGGTCTCCGCCACCTCGGGGATGCGGGAGACGTCTGCCTTCACGAACACGATGGCGGTGATCACGCCGTCATCGTACGGCGCGTCAAGGATGGTGGGGGCCCGTGAGTCCCGCGGCGAATCCGGCACGCTGGCAGCGGTGGCTCTGTGCCTTGGTGCTCCTCCTCGGCCTCGGCGCCGTCTACGGCGCCACCGCGACCACGGACGACTCGGCGAGCCTCGACACGTGGACCGCCGGCCTGTCGGCGTGGCGGATCGCGACCACCGGCGACCCAGCTGTCGCCGAAGACGATGTGGCGCGCATCCGAGCCGACCTGCGCCCGATCTGGCTGACCGAGGACGAGCGCGGCGAGGTCGTCGTCGCGCGCGCGGCGGGTCCGGTTGCCGCGGCGCTGCCGGCGTACCTGCTCGCCGACCCGGTCGCGATGACGGTGATCCCGGCCGCGCTCACGGCGGCCGTGCTAACCGCACTCGCCATGATGCTGCTCTGGGGAGCACTCAGCACCCTGTTACGCATGCGCGAGGCCACGGTGGCGGTGCTGGCAGTGGCCCTGACGACGCCGGTCTGGTCGGTCGCCGCGGACGCGCTCTGGCCGCACACGATCACCCTCGTCGGTATCGGTGGGATGGCCTGGGCGGCACGCCGTGAGCGCTGGTGGCTGGTCGGCCTCTTCGGCGGCGTCGCCGTCTGGGGCCGGCTACACGCCGCTGTCATCGTCGCGGTATTAGGCCTCGGGCTCGCGCTCCGCCGTCGCGAGCCGGCCATAGCGGTCGCTGCGGGCCTGCCGGCGCTCACAGCCCTTGCGGCGCTCTGCTTCTGGAATCGTTGGGTGTTCGGCTCGTGGAGCCCGGCCGCGGCCTACGAGGCGTCGGACTTCACTGCGTACGCCGGTCATCATCTGGTCGACCCGGTCAACCACCTCGGCTTCCTCGTCGCCCCCGACCGCGGCCTCCTCGTCTGGACACCAGCCATCGCGCTCCTGCTCCCGGCGCTGGTGCGGTCGTGGCGAACGATTCCAGACGTCTTCCGCTGGTTGCTCCTCGGAGGTGCGGCCTACACGCTCACACAAACGCTCCTGAATCGCTTCAGTGGCGGCGACACGTTCTACGGCTACCGGATCGGCTTGGAACTGGTGGCTTGTTCGGCACCAGCACTCGCGCTGAGTGCGCGCCGTGTCGGTCGATGGGCACGGCGGCTACTGGCTCCGGTGCTGGGGTGTCAGGCTCTGGCCATCGGCGTGGGCGCTGCGGCTTCCGGCCTGTATCTCGACCACGGCCAAATCTGGACGAACAACGCGTTCGCGGTAGTGGTGGCACACCAGCCGATGCTGATGACCGCGGCGTTGGCGCTTGCTGCAGGCATCGCCGAACTCGCCCGCAGGCTGTGGTTCGTGCCTACGGCGCCGGCTACTCCCGACGAGCGCTCAGCGAGCGGGCCGGTGCAGTGTCGGGAGAACGCCCTTCTCATCGAACGGGACTAGTAACCGCCGGGACTCCGCGACAGCGTCGTGGAGGGCGAGGTGCCGGCTGGCGCCGGCGACCGGGCACACCCACTCGCCGTCGACGTCGACCAGCCGGATCCCGGGGGACTCCAGCCACCGCAGGACCTGCTCGGTCTCCTCGGCCGAGGCGGCGGGCACGGGGCCAGGGCCGGGGCGCACCGTCTCGGCGCTCGCCCGCAGGCCGGCGACGTAGCCGTGGGCGTCGGC
>NZ_DASWXC010000054.1:0-29313 GCF_036405735.1 Nocardioides sp. | reverse complement strand
AGAACCCGGGACTCGCGGGGCCACAACCCGGGATTGAACGCTCAGCGGCCTTGGGCGGCGACCGCGGCGGCAGCCGCTGCGGCTGCCTCGGGGTCGAGGTACTGCCCACCGAGGACGCGGGGGACCAGCGACTCGTCGAGGTCGTAGACCAGCGGCTGCGCCGTCGGGATGTTCAGCCCCGCGATGTCGTCGTCGCTGATGCCGTCGAGGTGCTTCACGATCGCGCGCAGGCTGTTGCCGTGAGCGGCGACCAGCACGGTCTTGCCGGCCCGCAGGTCCGGCACGACGGCGGCGTCCCAGTAGGGGAGCATCCGGGCGATGACGTCCTTGAGGCACTCGGTGCGCGGCATCTCGGTGTCCGGGATGTCGGCGTACGCCGGGTGGCCGACCTGGGAGTACTCGTCGTCGTCGGGCAGCGGCGGCGGCGGCACGTCGAAGGAGCGGCGCCAGAGCATGAACTGCTCCTCGCCGTACGCCTCGAGCGTCTGCTTCTTGTCCTTGCCCTGCAGTGCGCCGTAGTGGCGCTCGTTGAGCCGCCACGAGCGCTGCACGGGGATCCAGTGCCGGTCAGCGACGTCGAGCGCCGTGACGGCGGTGTTGATCGCACGGCGCAGCAGGGAGGTGTGCACGACGTCCGGCAGTACGCCGGCCTCGCGGAGCAGCTCCCCGGCCCGGACCGCCTCCTGGCGGCCCTTGTCGGTGAGCGCGACGTCCACCCAGCCGGTGAAGAGGTTGAGGGCGTTCCACTCGCTCTCGCCGTGGCGGAGCAGGACGAGCTTGCCGACGCTCATGTGCGCGGGCCCGTCAGTGCTCGCCGCCGCCGAACGGCGGGGCGGAGGGGTACTCGCAGTCGACCGGCTCGCCGGTCGGCTCGGCGGACGCCTCGTCGGCGGCCTCGTCGTCGCCGCCGCGCGGGGCCCGGGTCGGCGTGGGGGAGGCCTGCGGCTCGACGTCCTCGTACTCGTGGCACTGGGCGACGACGATCGCGGTCACGTCGAGCTCCTCGCCGTTCGTGAAGCCGAGGGTGACGGTGAACGCGTCGCCGGCGGCGAACTCGCCGGTGACCGGGACGCCGCCGTCGGTGGCGAGGTTGACCATGCCGTGCGTGTCGATCTCGATCGGCTGGAACTCACCGGCGGTGATGCGCTCGCCGGTGAGGCTCTCGAACGTGGCCGGGTCGGCCTGCGCGTCGGTCGTCAGCGTCGCGATGAACGTCCCGGTGCCCTCGGCGGGCGAGACGATCCGCGCGCCCATCACGTGGACCTCGCCCTCGATGTTCTGACCGCCGTTCGCGATCTCGTTGGGGCGGTTGGTCGCGTAGTCGAACCCGCACGAGCTCAGGACCCCGGCGAGGCCGAGGGTGGCAACGGCGACGGTGAGCTGGCGGCGCAGGCGCCGGCTGGACCTGTGGGATGACCGGTGGGATGAGCTCGTCACGGCCGACAGCCTAGCGGCCCCGGTCGCCGGTCACGGCGCGGGATCGGGAGTGTGCCGAACCTGACAGTCGGCCGACCGCTGGCCGGGGGATCGCGGTCGCCGTCAGAGACCGACCTGGCGGCCGACCGCGGCCAGCGCGACCGTCACCGCGGCGAGGAACACCAGGCTCACGATCAGCAGTCGGGTGGCCCCCAGGCGGAGGCCGATCCGCAGCGGGAGGTAGGTCCAGCCGTCCTCGTGGTCGTCGACCAGGCCCCACAGCGCGCACAGGTGGTGGACGCCCACGCCGGCCAGCGCGGCCAGGCCGACCATCGCGAGGTGGGGCGGGTCGCCCTCGGCCTGACCACCCCAGCCGCCGTACGACAGGAAGGCGGGGTAGAGGGCGAACGCGGCCGCCCAGGGCAGCCAGGAGAGCAGGCCGGTGCGCAACAGGCGGCTGGGCAGGTTGCCCAGGCAGCCGATCACGACGGAGCCGAGGTAGCAGGCGCCGGCCAGGACGCCCCCGGCGACCGCCACGGGGACGAGGACCAGCACGGCGCAGCACAGCGCGAACCAGAGGGTGCCGGGGTCGAGCCTGCCGTCGGCGACCGGCTTGCCGGTCCGCTCGTGGCGCCGGTCCCGCTCGCGGTCGAGGAGGTCGTTGTGCCAGCCGAGCACGGTCTGCCCGACGAGCACGGTGCCGAGGACGAGCAGGACCTCCCTGCCGGGGCGGCCCGCGACCGCGGCGACCAGCGCCAGCGCAGCCGCGGTGAGGAGCGCCTGCCGTGGGTGGGCGGCCCGCACCAGCAGCACCGGCAGCGCGTCGCGGATCCGCCGGCGCGGGGCGGTCGGGACACCCGCCGGTACGCCCGCCGGGGGCTCGGTGGCGAGGGTCGCCGGCAGGCCCGCATCCTCGGTCATGCCCCGAGTATCTGCCACACAGGCCACGCCCGTCACAGGCTCGGCGAGGAGAAGCGCGAAATCCTGCCGGTGTGGCGGCTGCAGATCGGTCGCGACCTGGGGTCGGCATCACACCGACATGCGCGTTGTCAAGCCCTCGGCACTTCTCCACAGGGGCGCTGACCTGCGAAAACGCGAAATCGGCCAATCTTGAACCGTGGTAGACTTAGCCGTCTAGGAAGGGGTACCTGACATATGACTTTCACCGTCGGCGAGACCGTTGTTTACCCGAACCACGGAGCCGCAGTCATCGAAGACATCGAGATGCGGACCATCAAGGGGGAGGAGCGGCAGTACCTCGTTCTGAGGATCATCGCCCAGCAGGACCTGGTGGTCCGCGTCCCCGCGAACAACCTCGACCTCGTCGGCGTCCGTGACGTCGTCGACCGCGACGGCCTCGACCGCGTGTTCGAGATCCTGCGTGCCGCGCACGTCGAGGAGCCGACCAACTGGTCGCGCCGCTACAAGGCCAACCTGGAGAAGCTGCACTCCGGCGACGTCAACAAGGTGGCCGAGGTCGTCCGTGACCTGTGGCGCCGCGAGCGCGACCGCGGCCTCTCCGCCGGTGAGAAGCGCATGCTCGCCAAGGCCCGCCAGATCCTGGTCTCCGAGCTTGCCCTGTGCGAGCGGACCAACGAGGACAAGGCCGAGGCCCTCCTCGACGAGGTCCTGGCCAGCTGAGGCTCTGACATCACGAACCGGCCCCGGGGACTCCCACCCCGGGGCCGGTTCGCATTTCCTGGACGTCATCCGGGCGTCATACGGTGGGGTTGCCATGACGACCGATCCGTATGACGTCCTCGGCGGGTACGACGACGAGCGCCCGCCCGCCCTCGGCGCCGTGGTCGAGAGCGACCGCGGCACGCTGCCCTTCGCGCTCATCCACGGCGAGGCGCTCGTGGCGTGCGCCGCGTGGGCGCTCGGCGAGGCCGGCGTCACGCCGGTCGACGTCGGCACCCGGTGGGAGGGCATCGTCGAGTCGGGGGAGCCGTTCGTGCTGCACGACCCGCTGTGCCCCATGACCCCGGCGGGGTTCATCGCCGAGTGCGTCGAGGCGGCCGTGACCCGCGAGGCGGTCGTGGTCGGCGTACGGCCCGTGACGGACACCGTCAAGAAGGTGACCGACGGCGAGGTCGGGGAGACCGTGGACCGCGACCGGTTGCGCGTGGTGACCTCGCCGATCGTGTTGCCGGCCGCCGTCGTGGCTGCGCTCGACGGGCTGCCGGCCAACGACTTCGCACGGCTCGCCGGCGAGCTGGCGCGGCGGTTCCCCGTGATCCCGCTGGAGGCGCCGGCCGAGGGCCGCCGCGTCGCCGACCTCGACGACGTCCGGCTGCTCGAGGCGCTGACCCTGCCGCGCTGACCCTCAGCCCCGCCGGGTGAGCAGAGCGTCGACGGTGGCGACGTCCTCGGCGAAGGTGACCTTGAGGTTGAGCGGGGAGCTCGGCACGGCCCCGATGCGCAGGCCGGTGTCACCGGGGTACGCCGCCAGGCAGGCCGCCGTGTCGGTGCCGTCGAACCCGTCCGCGGCGGCCTGCTCGTAGGCCGCGAGCAGCGGGCGGGCGCGGAACGCCTGCGGCGTCTGTACGCCGGCCACGTCGGTGACGGGCGTGAACGACGCGTCGACGGCGCCGGTCAGCGGCACGACCGGGATGGCGCCGCCCAGGTCGCGGGCGACGTCGATGACGACCGCGAACAGCTCCGGTGACGCGAGCGGCCGGGCACCGTCGTGGATCGCGACGACGTCGATCTCGCCGGCCTCCACGTCGGGCCGCAGCGCCTGCAGCGCCGACCACTCCGAGGCGTGCCGCGTGGCGCCGCCGGGCACCACGAGCACCTCGCCGGTGCCGAGGACGGGCCGGACCGCCGCCGCGACCGCCTCCTCCTCGCCGGGTCGCACGACCAGGACGATGCGCCGCACGTCCTCGACCGCGAGCGCGGTGCGCAGCGAGAGACCCAGGACCGTCGCGTCGGCCACCGGCAGCAGCACCTTGTTGACCGCGGCACCCACGCGGGTGCCGGCGCCGGCGGCCAGGACGACCAGGGCGGAGCGGGCGGTGTCGGGCACGGCCCCAGGGTAGAGCGGCCGGTTCGCGCGGGACCCGGGGTGGGTCAGCCGGCGATGACCAGCGCGGTCGCGATCGCCGCGACGCCCTCGCCGCGACCGGTGAGGCCGAGCCCGTCGGTCGTCGTCGCGGACACGGTGACGGGCGCGCCGACGGCCGCCGAGAGCGCGGCCTCGGCCTCCGCGCGCCGCGCGCCGAGCCTGGGTCGGTTGCCGACCACCTGGATGGCGACGTTGCCGATCTGGAAGCCCGCCGCCCGCACCCGGCGTGCCGTCTCGGCCAGCAGAGCGGCACCGGCGGCGCCGGCCCACTCCGGCTCCGCCGTACCGAAGTTCGAGCCGAGGTCACCCAGCCCTGCCGCCGACAGCAGGGCGTCACAGGCGGCATGGGCCGCCACGTCGGCGTCGGAGTGGCCCTCGAGGCCCACCTCGGAGTCGGGCCAGGCCAGGCCCGCGAGGTGGAGGGGTACGCCGGGCACGAGCCGGTGCACGTCGGTGCCGATGCCGATGCGGGGGATCACCCGGGCATCATGCCGCAGCGCGCGCCATGATCGAGGGGTGAGCGGATCCGAGCGCGGGGCCTGGGCGCTCGTCGGCGTGCTGACGGGGGCGGCCGGCCTCGCGGCGAGCCACCTGGCGGCCGGGCTGGGCGGCGCCGCGGACTCCCCGGTCGTCGCGGTCGCCGAGCAGGTGATCCGCCGCGCGCCCGGCGCGCTCACCGAGCGGGCGATCCAGGCGCTCGGTCACGCGGACAAGCCGGTGCTGGTCGGGACGATCCTGGTCCTCCTGGCCGTCGTCTTCGCCGCGCTGGGTGTGGTCGCGCGGCGGCGGCGTGGCCTCGCGATCGCCGGCCTCACCGCCGTGGCACTGGTCGGACTCGCCGCGATCCTCGCCCAGCCGGGCGACCCCGTCGTACCCCTGCTCGCGCTCGCGGCCGGCTACCTGACCTGGCTGGTGGTGCTGCCGCTGCTCGCCGGGCCGCTGGAGTCGCTGGAGTCGCTGGCACCTGACGTTCCCAACCCCTCCTCCGCGGAAGGGAGGTTGGGGACGTCAGGTGCGTCGGGGCCGTCGCGGCGGGTCTTCCTGCTGCGGGTCGGGCTGGTGGCGGGCGCCGCCGCGCTCGGAACGTACGCCGGCACGGTGGCCGGACACGGTCGCCGGGCCGTCGAGGAGGCCCGGCGACGGCTTCGGCTGACCGGTGTCACGCGCCCACGACCGGCCCCCGCCGCCAGCGCCGGGGTCGAGGGACAGCCACCGTGGCAGACGCCGGCGCGTGACTTCTACCTGATCGACACCTCGATCGTGCCGCCCGCCGTCGACCCCGACGACTGGCGGCTGCGCATCCACGGCCTGGTGGACCGCGAGGTCGAGCTCGGCTTCGCGGACCTGTTGGAGCGGCAGCGCACAGAGGCGTGGGTGACACTGGCCTGCGTCTCCAACGAGGTCGGCGGCGACCTGGTCGGCAACGCCTGGTGGAGCGGGGTGCGCCTGGCGCCGCTGCTCGCGGAGGCCGGCGTGCGCACCGAGGCGGACGGGGTGCTGCAGACCTCCCACGACGGCTGGACCTGCCTCACCCCGCTCGAGGCGCTCACCGACGACCGCAACGCGATGCTCGCCGTCGCCATGAACGGCGCGCCGCTGCCCGTCGAGCACGGGTTCCCGGTCCGCGTGGTCGTTCCGGGGCTCTACGGCTACGTCAGCGCGACGAAGTGGGTCGTGGACCTGGAGGTGACGCGGTTCGACCGCGCGCAGGGCTACTGGACCGACAAGGGCTGGAGCGCGCTCGGGCCGGTCAAGCTCGCCTCCCGCATCGACGTGCCGCGAGGGGGCGCCGAGGTCGCTGCCGGCCGGGTCGCTGTCGCCGGCGTGGCGTGGCAGCAGCACACGGGGATCGAGGCGGTGGAGGTGTCGGTCGACGGCGGCACGT
Source organism: Nocardioides sp. (assembly GCF_036405735.1). Classification (GTDB taxonomy): domain Bacteria; phylum Actinomycetota; class Actinomycetes; order Propionibacteriales; family Nocardioidaceae; genus Nocardioides. Next base: position 22,945 of record NZ_DASWXC010000054.1, on the reverse strand, counting down.
GGAGCCCCGCGACGCTGGCCGCCGAGCCGACGGTGGACGCGTGGGTGCAGTGGCGGCACGTCGTGGAGCTGGACGCCGGCGACCACGACGTGCGTGTGCGCGCCACGAGCCGCGCCGGTGAGGTGCAGACCGAGGAGCGCGCCGACCCGGTGCCGGACGGGGCGACCGGCTGGCACCGGGTGGAGTTCACGGTGGTGTAGGCCGGGTCTCGACACGCCTCGCTAGCGCTCGTCGGCTCGACCACCAGGTCTCGACACGCCTCGCTGGCGCTCGTCGGCTCGACCACCAGGTCTCGAGACGCCTCGCTGGCGCTCGTCGGCTCGACCACCAGGTCTCGGCGCGCCGCCGGGAGCGACGAATCGCGGCTGTCTCCCCGCGTCCCTAGACTTGCGCCGTGACCCTGAGGCTGTTCGACACCGCGACCGGCGAAGTCCGCGACTTCGCGCCCCTCGAGGAGGGGAAGGCGTCGCTGTACGTCTGCGGTCTGACGGTGCAGTCCGAGCCACACGTGGGGCACGTCCGCTCGGCGGTGAACTTCGACGTCCTGCAGCGCTGGCTGCGGCACAAGGGCTACGAGGTCACGTTCATCCGCAACGTGACGGACATCGACGACAAGATCCTCGCGAAGGCCGAGGCCCAGGGCCGGCCCTGGTACAACCTCGCCTACGACATGCACGGCGAGCTCACCCGGGCCTACGCCGCCCTCAACGTCGCGCCGCCCACCTACGAGCCGCTCGCGACCGGTCACGTGCCGGAGATGATCGAGCTCATCGAGACGCTGATCGAGCGGGGTCACGCCTACGCCGCCGGCGACGGGTCCGGCGACGTCTACTTCGACGTCCGCAGCTGGCCGGCGTACGGCGAGCTGACCCACCAGCGCGTCGACGACATGGAGGCCGCGACCGACGCCGATCCGCGCGGCAAGCGCGACCCGCGCGACTTCGCCTTGTGGAAGGGCCGCAAGGACTCCGAGCCCGAGACGGCGAGCTGGCCGAGCCCGTGGGGACGGGGACGACCCGGCTGGCACATCGAGTGCTCGGCCATGGCCGGCAAGTACCTCGGACCGGCCTTCGACATCCACGGCGGCGGCCTGGACCTGCGGTTCCCGCACCATGAGAACGAGCAGGCGCAGTCGCGGGCCGCGGGCCGGCCGTTCGCGTCGTACTGGATGCACAACGCCTGGATCACCACCTCCGGCGAGAAGATGTCGAAGTCGCTCGGCAACTCGCTGACGATCCCCAACGTGCTGCAGCGGTTCCGCGGCATCGAGCTGCGCTACTACCTCGTCAGCGCCCACTACCGCTCGCACGTGGAGTTCTCCTTCGAGGCGCTGGAGGAGGCCGCCGCCGGCTTCCGCCGCGTCGAGGGGTTCCTCGACCGTGCGATCGCCCTGGCCGGACCCGAGGACGCCGGCGTCGGCTCCGAGCTCCCGCAGGGCTTCGTCGACGCCCTCGACGACGACCTCGGTACGTCGGCCGCGGTCGCCGTCCTGCACGACACCGTCCGTGAGGGCAACCGGCTGCTCGCCGACGGCACCGATGTGGACGCCGTGCAGGCAGTCCTCGGCTCGGTCGTGCTCATGCTCGACGTGCTCGGCCTCAACCCGCTCGACAGCGCCTGGGGCTCGGACGGCGGCGAGGACGACCGCCTCACCGACGCCGTCGACGCGCTCGTCCGCGGGCTGCTCGACCAGCGTGCCGCGGCGCGCGCGGCCAAGGACTGGGCGGCCGCCGACGCGGTGCGCGACCAGCTCAAGGCCGCCGGGGTCGAGATCACCGACACCCCCGACGGGCCGAAGTGGAGCATCTCCTGATGCCTCGGCTCGACCACCAGGTCTCGACGCGCCTCGCTGGCGCTCGTCGGCTCGACCACCAAGAGAGGGACTGACGTGCCTGGAAATTCCAAGCGCAAGGGCGCGATCGTCAAGGCCGGCAAGAAGAAGGGCGCCACCGTCGGCTCCGGTGGCCAGCGCCGCCGTGGGCTGGAGGGCAAGGGCCCGACGCCGAAGGCGAAGGACCGGCCGTACCACAAGGCCCACAAGTCCCAGGAGCTCGCGGAGCGCTCGGCCGCCAAGCGGACGCCGCGCGGCAACCGCAAGCGCGGCAGCGGCGACGCCGAGTGGATCATCGGCCGCAACGCCGTCGTCGAGGCGCTGCGCGAGGGCGTGCCGGTCAACGGCGTCTACGTCGCCGAGGGCGCCGAGCGCGACGGCCGGCTGCGGGAGGCGTTCCAGCTCGCCGCCGAGATGGGCATCTCGCTGCTCGAGGTCGCCAAGGTGGAGCTGGACCGGCTCACCGGCTTCAACGGCCACCAGGGCCTAGCGGCCCGCGTGCCGGCGTACGAGTACGCCCACGCCGACGACCTGCTCGACCGGGCCGAGGAGGCCGGCGAGAAGCCGCTGATCGTGGTCGTCGACCACGTCACCGACCCGCGCAACCTGGGTGCGATCGTCCGCTCGGCGGCCGCCTTCGGCGCCCACGGCGTGGTGATCCCGGAGCGCCGGGCGGCCGGCATGACCGCCGCCGCCTGGAAGACCTCCGCCGGCGCGGCGGCCCGGATGCCGGTCGCGCAGGCGGTCAACCTGGTGCGGACGCTGAAGGAGTACCAGGACGCCGGGTGCATGGTCGTCGGCCTGGACATGGACGGCGACGTCGAGCTGCCCGCCTTCGAGCTCGCCGACGGCCCGCTGGTGGTCGTGGTCGGGGCCGAGGGCGGTGGCCTGTCGCGGCTGGTGCGGGAGACGGTCGACCAGGTGCTCTCGATCCCGATGGCCAACGCGGTCGAGTCCCTCAACGCGGGCGTCGCGGCGTCGGTGGTCCTCTACGCCGTCGCGGAGGCGCGTGCCGGTCGGCGGTGACGCCGGGGTGGTGCACTCCGGAGTGACCATCCCCTGGCGTCGGGCGGCCGCGGTCACGGCGTACGTCGTGACGTGGCTGGTGCTGTCCGTGATCGCCGCGACCGCGCTGTTCCTCGGCACCAGCCGGGTGATGACGATCGCGTCGCACGACGCCGAGATCCGCCCCATCCTCAGCCTCTCGGGACCCGCCGAGGCGGTGGTGCACGCGGGGCCGGTGCTGCCCGACGTACGCCTGCCCGTGGGCGGCCGGATCGGCGTGGACCTCACGCTCGGCAAGACCGACGCCGCCTCGACCGAGGAGCTGGTGCAGCGGTACGCCGCCATCGCCGGTGCACCCGAGGGCCAGGAGGCGCTCGTGCGCGACGCCGTCACCGGCATGCTGGCCGACGCCGCGCTGCGCGGTGCGGCGCTCGGCGCGCTGCCGGTCCTGGTCTGGCTGCTGCTCGGCCGGAGCCGGCGCCGGGAGCTGCTGCGCGGCCTGCCGAGCTGGCGTGGCGCCGGGGCGATCGGCGCTGTCGCGGCCATCGCGCTTGCGCTGGTGGCGCCCTGGACGCCGTCGGACGAGGAGGAGGTCGCCGCCGGGCAGGAGTGGATCCCGCTGCAGGCGTTCCTCGGCCAGTCCGTGCCACTTCCCCGCGAGTTGGACCGGGTGCAGGTGCGCGGCGACGTGACGACGAGCCAGACGCGTCGGCTCATCGAGAGCGCGATCAGCACCTATGACACCAGCAAGGTCTTCTACTCCGACGCCGCCGACGCGGCGGCCGACCTGCCGCTGCGCACACCGCTGGACGGCGAGACGGTCGCGCTGCTGGTCTCCGACCGGCACGACAACATCGGCATGGACCGGGTCGCCCGTGCCGTCGCCGACGCGGCCGGGGCGACGGCGGTCCTCGACGCGGGCGACGACACCTCGACCGGGTCCCGCTGGGAGGCGTTCTCGATCGACTCCCTCGACACCGCCTTCCGTGACTTCGGCGACCAGCGGTGGGCGGTGACCGGCAACCACGACCACGGCAGCTTCGTCGGCGACTACCTGGCCGAGAAGGACTGGACGGTCCTCGACGGCGAGATCGTCGACGGGCCGGGCGGCACGACGCTGGTCGGCGTCGGCGACCCGCGGTCGAGCGGGCTGGGCAACTGGCGCGACGAGTCCAACCTCGGCTTCGCCGAGGTCGAGCAGCTGATCGCCGACGACGTGTGCGCCGCCGAGGTGCGGGTCGCCACCGTGCTGGTCCACGACGCCAACCTCGGTCGCGAGGCGCTGCGCCGAGGCTGCGTCGACCTGGTCGTCGGCGGTCACGTGCACGTGCCGTCCGGCCCCACCCAGGTGGTCGGCGAGAACGGCGAGATCGGCTGGACGTACACGACCGGCACGACCGGCGGCGCGGCGTACGCCTTCGCGCTGGGCAGCAAGCCGCGCCGGGCCGCGCAGGTCACGCTCGTCACGTACGCCGGCGGGCGGCCCTCCGGCATCCAGCCGGTGATCCTCGAGACCAACGGCACCTGGCGGGTCGGGGCGTTCGCGCCGCTGACCTACTGAGCATCCGCGTCGGCGGTGATCGCCTCGTCCGGCTTCTCGCCGAGCACGGTGGCGACGTAGCTGCGCGCCGCGTCGAGCAGCCGCACGCTCTCGCCGGCCTGTTCGGACAGGAACCAGCGGTGCACCAGGATCTCGTGGAACACCTCGGCGGGCTCGAGCTTGCCCTGCTGCTCGGGCGGGATCATCGCCACGATCGGCTCCCAGATCTCGTGCAGCCAGCGCTGCGCGACGACCTCGCGGTCCAGCCGGCCGTAGCCGCGGGAGGCGGTGTAGGCGGCGATGTCGTTGAGCATCCGGCGCGCCTGGGCGTCCTCGACGACCAGACCGGTCAGCTGCCGCAGCTCACGGGCATGGTGCCCGAGCTCCACGACCCGCGGCTGCAGCGTCACCTGGTCGCCGTCGAAGTCGGTGACGATGTCGACCTCCTCGACGTCGAAGCCGAGGTCGTTGAGGCGTTCGATGCGCTGCTCGATCCGCCACATCTCACCGGCGGAGAACTGCTCCCGAGCGGTCAGCTCGTGCCAGAGCTGGGCGTAGCGGCTCTGCAGCCGCTCGACGACCGCGTCGGGGTCGAGCCCCGCGGCGCCGCTGGCGGCGAGGTCGAGCAGCTCGGCGTACACGTTCTCGGTGCCGAGCGTGACGTCGTGCTCGCGCAGCCGGTCCGAGAGCGTCGGCTTCAGCTCGCCGGTCTCGGCGTCGACGAGGTAGGCGGCGAAGCCGCCGGCGTCGCGCCGGAACAGGACGTTGGACAGGCTGACGTCGCCCCAGTAGAAGTCGGCGAGGTGCAGCCGCACCAGCAGCACGACGAGCGCGTCGACCAGGCTGGGCACCTGCTCGGGCGCCAGCCCGTGCTGGAACAGGCTGCGGTAGGGCAGCGAGAACCGCAGGTGCTGGGTGAGCAGCGCGGCGGGGAGCTCCTCGCCCTCGGCGGTGGCGCGGCCGGTCACGACGCCCTGCGGTACGACGGCCGGCAGGGCGAGCCGCTGGAGGTCGCGCAGCAGGCGGTACTCCCGGAACGCGATCTCCTGCTGGGTCTCCTTGACCGCATAGATCCGGTCCCGCAGCTGGACGATGCGCACGACGTGGCGCGACAGGCCGCGGGGGAGCGGCACGACCACCTCGTCGTCCCACTGCTCCAGCGGTGTGCTCCAGGGCAGCGTGACGAGGGCCGGGTCCGGGCGGCTGGCGACGATGCGCAGGGCCATGCGGTCAGTCTGCACCCGACGCGGTTCTGGGGGCTCAGGGACCGCGTCCGTCGGGTGTCGGTGCCGCCGCGCACGCTGGTCACCCCCGTTCCCGGAGTCCAGAATGGAAGGAGCGTCGATGTGTCGGTCGGATCGTCGGGAGGTGTCGTGGCATCGCTGCAGCGGCTGCGGATGTCGTGGGAGGACTACCTCGCGCTGCCGGAGCGACCCAGGGCCGAGTGGGTCGACGGCGAGGTCGTCGTGAGTCCGCCGGTCTCCCCGGCCCACGGTGCGGCGGTGGTCGCCCTGGGCGCGCGCCTGCGCAGCGCCCTGCCGGGCCTGCAGGTGATGACCGAGGTCGGTGTCTGGCTGCCCGGCAACCGGCTCCGGGCCCCTGACCTCACGGTCGTGGAGCGCTGGCCCGCCGGCCCCGCGGTGACCGACGTGCCGGTCCTCGTGGCGGAGGTGCTCTCGCCCTCCACGCGCAGCGAGGACCTGCTGCGCAAGTCGACCGAGTACGCCGCGGCCGGCGTCCGGCAGTACTGGGTCGTCGACCCGGAGGCGCGCATCGTCGACGTCTTCGCCAACGCCGGCGGCGGCTGGGAGCCGTTGGTCCGGGTGGACGAGCTGTCTCGGACCGCAGAGATCCGGGTCGGCGAGCACGGCGTCGTCCTCATCGACCTCGCCGAGCTCGTCAGAGGCTGAGTCGCCCGGTCAGCCGTCGAGTCGCCAGATCCACAGCCCCGGCCGGTCGGTCGCGGGCACGCGGCCGTCGTACGCGCTCTCGTCGCCACTGGTGCTCAGCAGCAGGTGTCCGTGGGGCAGGCCGTCGAGGGTGATCGCGTCGCCGGGGGCGCGTCGTGCCGCGACGAGCAAGGTCTCCTCGGGGTGCTCGCGGAGGTAGACGAGCGTGTCGTCGTCGACGTGCGCCCACCGCAGCCCGCCGCGTCGCAGGGCGACATGGGCGCGACGGAGCGCGGCGAGGGCGCCGTACGTCGTCAGCGTGGTCTGGTCCCAGGCGTCGCGGCGGTGCCAGGGCATCGGGCGGCGGGAGTCCTCGCCGTTGACGCCCTCGAGCCCGATCTCGTCGCCGGCGAACAGCATCGGCACGCCCGGCAGCGTGAACTGCAGGCCGGCCGCGACGCGATGGGCGGCCGGGTCGACGACGATCGTGCGGATCCGCGCGGAGTCGTGGGAGCTGAGGATGTTCCAGCTCTGCGAGGTCGCGCGCCAGCCGTAGCGGGCGCGCCACTCGTCGAAGCTCTCGCGGACCAGGCCGCCGGGGCGGCGCGGTACCTGGACCGGTCGCCCAAACGCGCGGGCGTCGGTCTGCTCGGCCCGCAGCCAGGACCACACCGGCCAGGAGAACCCGGAGTAGTTCATCGTGCCGTGCCAGCCGTCGCCGTCGATGTCGCCGGAGGCGTCGTGGTTGTGCTCGCCGACGACGAAGGTGTCGTGGCGCTGCTCGGCGGCGGTGGTCCGGATGATCCGGGCGGTCTCGTGGTTGACGTCGATCGGTCCGAGCCGGCCGGTCATGTTGGCGACGTCGATGCGCCAGCCGTCGACGTCGTACGGCGGCCGTAGCCAGCGCCCGACGACCGAGTCGGGGCCCTCGATCATGACCCGGCGCAGGTCCTCGTTGGCGTGGTTGAGCTTGGGCAGGGTGTGGTGGCCCATCCAGGTCTCGTACTGGTCGCTCTGGGCGCCGTGGAAGTAGTACCAGTCGCGGGTCTCGCCGCCCTCGCGCGCCTGCTGGAACCACTCGTGGGTGTCGCCGGTGTGGTTGGACGTCAGGTCGCCGAGCAGCCGCCAGCCGCGCTCGTGGACCGCGCCGCTGAGCCGGGCGTAGGCCTCGTCGCCGCCGAGCAGCGGGTCGACGTGGTCGAAGGTGCTGGCGTTGTAGCGGTGGTTGCTCTCGCCGGGGAAGACGGGCGTCGTGTACACGATGTCCACACCGACCTCGTCGAGGTGGTCGAGGTGGTCCACGATGCCGTCGAGGTCGCCGCCGTAGAACTGCAGCGGTGTGCGGGGGTCGGTGCCCTCGAAGACCACGGTGTCGTCCCACTCCGCCGGGACTGCCCAGGCCGGAGTCTCCCGCTCGTGGGCCTGCGCGCTCCGGGCGAAGCGGTCGGGGAAGATCTGGTAGACGACGCCGTCGCGCGCCCAGGCAGGTGCCGGGGGATAGGCCACCACCCGGAAGTCGAAGGTGTCGCTCGGGTCATGCGCCTTCTCGCCGGCGGCGGTGAGCCAGGTCTGGCTGCCGTCGGGGTGCTCCAGCAGGAAGCGGTAGTGGGTCACCGGGTTGCGCACCGGCAGCCCGCCCTCCCACCAGGTCGAGCCGTGCTCGTCGGTCGAGCTTGTCGTCCCGCTGGTCGAGCCTGTCGTCCCGCTGGTCGAGCCTGTCGAGACCATCTCGTGGTACGTCGGCTCGGCGTCGAACGTCGTACGGACCCACATCCGGGCGACCGGCCGGGTGCCGTGCGTGCGGACCCGGACCGGCACCGTGCTGCCCAGCTCCGGGTCCTCCACGGGGAGGTAGAGCGGCGACCCGTCGTGATGCGGCTGGTGCAGCAGGCTCATGCGTCCATTCAAGCGGGTGCTGTCTAGGATGACGGCGGCCATCCGGCCAGGCCGCGTTAGCTCAGATGGCAGAGCGTTCGCCTTGTAAGCGAAATGTCGGGAGTTCGATCCTCCCACGCGGCTCGGTGGTGTCGGCGGCGAGACCTAGCGTTCGTCGCATGAACACTTGTCTCGGCTGCGGCGCAGTGCAGCGGACCGAGACTGTCCGCATCACTCCCTAGGCTCGATCCATGACCGAGATCCTGCTCTTCCACCACGCAGGTGGACTCACCGCCGGAGTGAAGGCCTTCGCGCAGACCCTGCGCGACGCCGGGCACACCGTCCACACGCCCGACCTGTTCGAGGGCCGCACCTTCGCCACCGTCGAGGAGGGCGTCGCGTTCCGCGAGGAGGTCGGCCGGGAGGTGCTGATGAGGCGCGCCCTCGCGGCCGCGGAGGGTCTGCCGGCCGAGATCGTGTACGCCGGCATGTCGATGGGCTGCATGGCGGCGACGGCCCTGCTGCTGGACCGGCCGGGCGCGCTCGGCGCGGTCTACCTCTACGGCGCGGTCGACCCGGCCTGGTTCGAGGCGGAGTGGGCGGCCGGCGTACCCGCCCAGAGCCACCAGACCGAGGACGACCCGTGGCGCGAGGCCGAGGGCGACGAGGGGTTCGCCGCGCGGGTGCCGGGCAGCGAGTCCTATCTCTACCCCGGCAGCGGTCACCTGTTCGCCGACCCGGGCAGCGCGGACTTCGACCAGGCGGCCGCCGACCTGGCGACCCAGCGGGTGCTGGCGTTCCTCGACGCGGTGGATCAGCGCAGCTGACGGACCTCGAACCGCGCCGGCGGCACCGCGATGGCGTCCTGCGAGGCGACGAGCTCGAGCTCGCGGCGGCCCGAGGCGAGGGTCTGCTCCAGGATCGCGAACAAGGTGTTGGCGGTGCGGCCCAGCGCGGTGGCGGGCGAGCCGGTGGTGCGCAGGTGGGCCAGGTAGAGCGCTGCGGTGATGTCGCCGCCGCCGTTGGGGGTGATCGGCAGCAGCGGCGTGGTGACCGCCCACGCGCCGGCGTCCGAGACCGCCACGACGTCGAGCTCGGCCTCGTCGAGCTCGCCGTGGATGACGGAGGTGACCAGCACGTCGCGCGGCCCCGTGGCCCGCACCGCGTCGACCGCCTCCAGGATCTCCGTCAGGTTCGACGTGCTCCCGCCGGCGAGGAAGTCGAGCTCGAAGTGGTTGGGCGTGATGATGTCGGCGGTGGGGACGACCTGGTCGCGCATGAACTCCGGGATGCCGGGGCGGACGAAGAAGCCGCGGTCGACGTCGCCCATGACCGGGTCGCAGCAGTAGACGGCGGCCGGGTTGGCGGCCTTGACGCGGCTGACGGCGTCGAGCACGAGCGCGCCGACGGCCGGGTCGCCCTGGTAGCCCGACAGCACCGCGTCGACGGTGCCGAACGCACCGCGGTCCTCGATCCCGGTGATCACGTCGCCGACGTCCCCGGGCGCGATGAGCGGGCCGCGCCAGGCGCCGTACCCGGTGTGGTTGGAGAAGTTCACCGTCAGGACCGGCCACACCTCGTGACCGAGTCGCTGCAGTGGGAAGACCGCGGCGGAGTTGCCGACGTACCCGAACGCGACGTGGGACTGGATCGAGAGGATCTGCACGGCGTCATCCTCCCATCCGCCCGAGGCTCAGCGCGGGTCCCGCTCCGAGAGCAGCCGGGCGGCGACCGCGCCGCCGATCGCACCGAACAGGTGGCCCTGCCAGGAGACGCCCGGCTGGCCGGGGAGCACGCCCCACAGCAGGCCGCCGTAGAGGAAGAAGAGGGTGAGCCCGAGGATGATCTCGCCGGCCCGACGGGTGAAGAAGCCGCGGATCATCAGGTAGACCAGCCAGCCGAAGATCAGCCCCGAGGCGCCGAGATGGACCTCGCCGGGTGGTGCCACGATCCACACGCCGACGCCGCCGACCAGCCAGATCACGGCCGTGGCGGCCAGGCCGCGGCGTACGCCGGTCACGAGCACCAGGAAGCCGAGCACGAGCACGGGGACCGTGTTGGCCTCCAGGTGCGCCCAGCCGGCGTGCAGCAGCGGCGCGAAGAGCACCCCGAGCAGGCCCTCGTCGCTGCGCGGACGGACGCCGAAGCCGTCCAGGCGGTGGCCGAGGACGACGTCGACGAACTCCACCATCCACAGCAGCACGACGAAGACCACTGTGTGCGCCAGGGCGCGTCCCCAGGTCGAGGGGCGGTCGACCGGGCGCTGCAGGCTCACGAGATCACGGTAGTCAGGGCCACAACCCGGGACTCGCGGGGCCACGAGGCGGGACTCGCGGGGCCACGGGGCGGGACTCGCGGGGCCACGGGGCGGGACTCAACCGTGCGGGAGGGACCAGTCGATGGGCTCGGCACCTTGCGCGAGGAGCAGCTCGTTGACGCGGGAGAAGGGTCGGGAGCCGAAGAAGCCGCGGTGGGCGGAGAGCGGGGAGGGGTGCACGGACTCGACGTACGGCACGGGGCCGAGCATCGGCTTCAGCGACTGGGCGTCGCGGCCCCACAGGATCGCGGCCAACGGGCTGCCCTGCGCGGCCCGGGCGACGAGCGCCTCGATGGCGCAGGCGGTGACCTCCTCCCAGCCCTTGCGGCGGTGCGACGCCGGTCCGCCGGGGCGCACGGTCAGCACCCGGTTGAGCAGCATCACGCCGCGGTCGGACCAGGCGGTGAGGTCGCCGTGCTCGGGCACCGTGATGCCGAGGTCGGTGGACAGCTCGGTGTAGATGTTGCGCAGCGACGCGGGCAGCGGCCGCACGTGCGGATCGACCGCGAAGGACAGCCCGATGGGGTGCCCGGGGGTGGGGTAGGGGTCCTGCCCGACGACCAGCACGCGTACGTCGGCCAGCGGCCGCTGGAAGGCCCGGAAGACCCGGTCGCCGGCCGGGAGGTAGGGCCGGCCGAGCGCCAGCTCGTCGCGCAGGAACCGGCCGACCGCCTCGATCCGGTCCTCGACCGGAGCCAGCGCTGCGGCCCAGTCCGGTGCCATCAGTCCCCGGTCGACCAGGCCGGCAAGAGCGCTCACGGGGCGCAGGCTAGCGTGCAGGCATGAGGTTCGGTCTCTTCGTCCCGCAGGGCTGGCGCTTCGACCTGGTCGGCATCGAGCCGGCGGACCAGTGGCCGTTGATGCTCGACCTCGCTCGCCGCGCCGACCGGGGCGAGGCGTGGGAGTCGCTGTGGGTCTACGACCACTTCCACACCACGCCGGAGCCGTCGCACGAGGCGACCCACGAGGCATGGACGCTGATGGCCGCCTTCGGCGCCGCGACCGAGCGGATCCGGCTCGGTCAGATGTGCACCTGCATGAGCTACCGCGAGCCGGCGTACCTCGCCAAGGTCGCCGCGACCGTCGACCACGTCTGCGCCGGGCGGCTGGAGATGGGCATCGGCGGCGGCTGGTACGAGCACGAGTGGCGCTCTTACGGCTACGGCTTCCCCAGCGCCGGCGAGCGGCTGGGCCGGCTGCGGGAGGGCGTCGAGATCTTCCGGCAGGCCTGGACGACCGGCTCGGCGACGCTGGACGGGAAGCACTACGAGGTCGACGGCGCCATCGTGCGCCCGCTGCCGATCCAGACCGGGCGCAGCGGCATCCCGCTGTGGATCGCCGGCGGCGGCGAGAAGGTGACGCTCAAGATCGCGGCCCAGTACGCCGACTACACCAACTTCGACGGCACTCCGGAGGTGTTCGCCGCGAAGTCGGAGGTGCTCGCCGGGCACTGCCGGGACCTGGGGCGTGACTACGACGAGATCGTCCGCAGCGCCAACTACAACACCGTCATCGGGTCGACCGAGGCCGAGGTCGCCGACCGGCTTGCGTGGTACCGCGACCACCTCACCGGGCCGCTCGGCGCCGCGAAGGCCGAGGAGATCGTCGCCAACCTCGCCACCCAGCCGCTCGTCGGCACTCCCGAGCAGATCGTGGAGCGGCTGCGCGGGCTGCAGGACCTCGGGCTGGCGTACGCCATCCACTACTTCCCCGAGGCGGCCTACGACCGCAGCGGCATGGAGCTGTTCGAGCGCGAGGTCATCCCCGCGCTGCGCTGAGGCCGCGACCGGGCGCGGAGACCGCGGGCGCCGCCAGCCGGAACCGGGCGACGTACACCGCCGGGTGGTCGGTGATGTCGGGGCGCACGATGCGACGGTAGCCGCTGAAGCGGGCGGCGCGGTCGCCGAACAGCTGGTCGATGCCGACCGGAGTGTTCTCGCACCGCTTGGCCGGCCTGACCGGCGAGCTCAGGCCCGCCTTCCGCATCCGGCAGTAGGCGCGCTCGGTGCTGTTGAAGTCTCCGGCGATGAAGACCGTCACCCCTGGGCCGTGGGTCCGCCGGAGCCGGCGGATCTCGGCGATCTCCCGGTCCAGCGCCCGCTCGCGCCAGCGGGAGCCGCTGCCGAAGGCGGCGTGGTGGACGGCCATCACCGCGATCCGCTGACCGGTCCGCCGGTCGTCGAGGAAGACGACCGGCACGCGGGCGCGTCGCCCGTGCTTGGTCCAGGAGCGGAAGTGGTAGCTATCCACGAGCCGGTAGGCGTCGGTGTCGTAGAAGACGCCGTCGTAGATGCCGCGGCCGGGCGTGCCGCCGGTGACCATGGCGTAGCGCCCCGCGCTGGCGCGCCGGAACGCCCGGACCTGCGGGCGCTCCATCTCGACGAGCACGCCGACGTCGGCGTCGCGACGGTGGATCAGCCGCACCATCCGCTCCATGCGGCGGGCGCCGGCCATCGCGAACCTCCCGTCACCGCCGGCCCGGGCGGTGTGGTGGTTGGCCCAGGCGTTGGCCCAGAAGAACCCCCGGCGTACGTCGTCCGGCGCGTCCTGCGCCGCGCCAGGTGCGCTCACCAGACCGGAGAGCGTGATCGCCAGCGACAGTCCGAGCACGGCGACGCCGCGTCCGCGCCGGCCCGCCGTGGTCCGACGGGACCGGCTCGGGCGGCTCGGGCGGCTCAGCCACCCAGTGCGCGCGAGCTCGACGACCGGTAGCGGCGCTCCGGGTTCGCGCCGATCGCGTCGCGCCGGGGGCCGCGGCGGTCGGGAGACGAACCCTTCGGCGAGGCGTGGCCGGGTCCCGCGTCGGTGGGCGCCCCGCGGCGCCGGCTGTCCCATGCGTCGATCCACGCATCCGCTTGTACCCAGGTGCTGCCCCGAGCAGCCCGGCCGGTCAGCATGCCGAGGTGTCCACCGGGGACGACCGCGAACCGGACCTCCTCGGCGCCGGTCAGCAGACCGACCACGGCCCGGACCGCGCGGATGGGCGCGATGCCGTCGCCGGCGCCCGCGCAGACCAGCACCGGGGCCGTCACCCGGGCGAGGTCGATGACCCGGCCGTCGAGCTCCAGCCGGCCGCTGACGAGCAGGTTGGACCGGAAGAACCGGTGGTAGAGCTGGCCGAAGGTGCGGCCGGGGTAGGCGGTCATGTTCTCGGTGAACCGGTCGACGGCCTCGAGCTGGGCGAGGAAGTCGGCGTCGTCGAGGTGCTGCAGGATCGCCAGCGGCTTGGTGACGACCTTGTCGACGCTGGTGAACTGGAACGCCCACCGCACGATCGGCTTCGGCGCACCGCCGAGCAGCCGGTAGGCCTGGGTGACGATCTGGCCGCCGGTGAGGTCCACGAGGGGACGCAGCGGCGCGATCATCGGGACCTGTGCCACGTCGACGGGCGATCCCAGCAAGGTCACGGACGCGATCGGCAGGTCGTGCTGGTCCGCGGCGGTCAGCAGCGCGAAGATCCCGCCGAGGCTCCACCCCACCAGGTGCACCGGTCGGCCGCCGGCGTGCTCGGAGACCGCGCGGATCGCCTGTGGCAGCACGTCGTCGATCCAGTGCTCGATCCCCAGCGTGCGGTCGTGGAAGGACACCTCGCCGTACTCGACGAGGTAGGTCGGCCGGCCCTGCCCGACGAGATGCTCGACGAAGGAGCAGCCGCGGCGCAGGTCGTAGCAGAGCGAGGGCGCGGCCAGCGGCGTCACCAGCAGCACCGGCTCGCCGCGCTGCGCGACGTCGGCGACGGGTCGGTAGTGGTAGACCTCGCGCAGCGTGCCCTCGTCGATCAGCGTGCGGGGCATCGGCCTCAGGTCGGCGAGTCCGCCGTACAGCAGCTTCTGCGCGACGTTGCCGGCGGCCGAGGTCAGCTGCTGCGGGCGGGGGAGGAACGGCACGCTCGGGAGCGTAGCCGGGTCGGGCGGGTTGGTGGGACCGGTGTCTCAGACACTCGCGGTCTCAGACACTCCCGGGATCAGGAGTCGCGGGGCGGGCGCAGGGTCTTGCCGTGCGAGCCGGGTACGTCGGCCAGCTCGGTCATGAAGCTGGCGGCCCAGGCGGCGACGTCGTGCTGCTTGATGGTCTTGCGCATCGCCTTCATGCGCCGCGTCACCTCCTTCTCGTCGGCGCGGTAGGCGTCGAGCAGCGCCTGCTTCATGCCGTTGAGGTCGTAGGGGTTGACCAGCCATGCCTGCCGCAGCTCCTCGGCGGCACCGGCGAACTCGCTGAGGACCAGGGCGCCGTCGTCCTGGCACCGGCAGGCGACGTACTCCTTGGCGACGAGGTTCATGCCGTCGCGGTAGGGGGTGACGACCATGACGTCGGCGGTGCGGTAGAGGGCGGCCATCTCCTCGCGCGGGTAGGAGGAGTGCAGGTAGTGGATCGCGGGTCGGCCGATCTCGCCCAGGTCGCCGTTGATCCGGCCGACCAGCCGGTCGATCTCGTCGCGCAGGATGCGGTACTGCTCGACCTGCTCGCGGCTGGGGACCGCCACCTGGATGAAGACGGCGTCGTCGACGTCGAGCTTGCCCTCGGTGAGCAGCTCGCCGAAGGCGCGCAGGCGGGCGTAGATGCCCTTGGTGTAGTCGAGCCGGTCGACGCCGAGGAAGACCTTGCGGGGCCGGCCGAGCGCCTCCCGGATCTCCGCGGAGCGCTTGACGACGCCCTCGGTCTGCACCAGGTCCTCCAGGCCGGCGGCGTCGATCGAGATCGGGTAGGCCGCGGCGCGGACCGTCCGGCCGTCGGGGAGGTAGACCAGGTCGCGGTGGGTCTTGTGGCCGACCCGCTGGCGCACCAGCCGCACGAAGTTCTGCGCCGCGCCGGAGAGCTGGAAGCCGACCAGGTCCGCGCCGAGGAGGCCCTCGAGCAGCTGCCGGCGCCAGGGCAGCTGCTGGAACAGCTCGGCGGGCGGGAACGGGATGTGGAGGTAGAAGCCGATCTTGAGGTCGGGCCGCAGCTCGCGCAGCATCGCCGGCACCAGCTGCAGCTGGTAGTCGTGCACCCACACCGTGGCGCCCTCGGCCGCGACCTCGGCGGCCTTCTCGGCGAAGCGGCGGTTGACGCGCTGGTAGGCCTCCCACCACTCCCGGTGGAAGGCCGGCTTGGCGACCAGGTCGTGGTAGAGCGGCCACAGGGTCGCGTTGGAGAAGCCCTCGTAGTGGCCCTCGATCTCGTCCTGGCTCATGGTCATCGGGACCAGGTGCAGGCCGTCCTGCTCGAACGGCTCCAGGTGCTCCTCGGTGCCGCCCGGCCAGCCGATCCACACGCCCTCGTTGGCCCGCAGCACGGGCTCGATCGCGGTGACCAGTCCGCCGGGGGAGGTCCGCCAGCCCTTCGACCCGTCCGGCAGCTCCACCCGGTCCACCGGGAGCCGGTTGGCCACGACGACGAGATCGGCGCTCACGTTCTTGACCATAGCGGTGCACTGTTACCCACTTCCGGCGCGAGTACGTTTCCCTCGTGACCCCTCCCCCTCCCTCCCACGACGGCTTCCACGGCGGCTTCCACGGCGGGCCCGTCCGCTGGGGCATCCTCGCCACCGGAAAGATCGCCCACACCTTCGCCCAGGACCTGCTCCAGTTCGAGGACGCCGTGCTCACCGCGGTGGGGTCGCGGCGGCTGGAGACGGCGCAGGCGTTCGCCGCGTCGTACGCCGCCCCGGCCGGCCCGCCCCGCGCCCACGGCTCCTACGCCGAGCTGGCGGCCGACCCCGACGTCGACGTGGTCTACATCGCCACGCCGCACTCCCTGCACCTCGAGGACGCCCGGCTGCTCTTCGCCGCCGGCAAGCACGTGCTGTGCGAGAAGCCGCTGACCCTCTCGGCCGAGGACGGGACCACCATGGTGGAGCTCGCCCAGCAGCACGACCGGTTCCTCATGGAGGCGATGTGGACCGCCTGCCACCCGACCGTGATCGCGCTGCGGGAGCGGCTGCTCACCGGTGAGTTCGGCACACCCCGCCACCTCCACGCCGAGCTCGGCTTCGTGGTCACGGCGCCCCCGACCGACCGGATGTTCGACCCCCGGCTGGGCGCGTCGGCTCTACTGGACATGGGCATCTACCCGCTCACCTTCGCCCAGCTGATGCTCGGCGAGCCCGAGCAGCTGGTCGCCACCGGCGACACCCGCAGCGCCCCGGGCGGCACCTTCGACGTCGACGTCGCGATCGCCGGCCGCTACCCCGGCGGTGCGCTGGCGACCATGACGGCCTCGATCACCTCCTGGTCGTCTCGGCGCGCCGAGATCGCCACGGACCGCGGCCGCATCGTCCTCGCGGAGTTCCACCACTCGACCCACGCGGTGTTCGAGCCCCGAGCCGCGATCGCGGACTGGACCGACCAGCCGGTGCCGGTGGAGCCGGTCGTGATCGAGCCGACCACGCCGATCGTCGGGCGGGGCTACGGCAACGAGATCGCCGAGGTGAACCGCTGCCTGCGCGCGGGGCTGAGGGAGAGCCCGCTCGTGCCGCACGCCCAGACCCTCGCGGTGCTGCGGCAGATGGACGAGGTCCGCCGGCAGATCGGTGTGGCGTACACCGACTGAGCCCCGGGGCACGCCGAGGGAGAGAATCACACCGCTGTCATTCCTCGCGTACAGTGACCCCCGGAGGCAAGACCGAGCACGAGTTTGGGGGCACCCATGGACGCCGCGAACACTGGCCATGCCGGCCACGCCGGCGAGGTCGAGCGACCCACGCTGAGCGAGCGCGACCGACAGATCCTCGACTTCGAGCGCCAGTGGTGGAAGTACGCCGGCGCCAAGGAGACCGCCGTCCGCGAGCAGTTCGACATGTCGGCGACCCGCTACTACCAGGTCCTCAACGCCCTCATCGACCGTCCCGAGGCGCTCGAGGCCGACCCGCTGCTGGTCCGTCGGCTGCGCCGACTGCGGGCCGCTCGGCAGCGGCAGCGCTCCGCCCGGCGGCTCGGCTTCGAGATCTGAGGTCCGCGATGCCCAGCCTGGCCCGGACCCGTTCCCAGCGCGGTGTGGTGCTGCCCTCGCCGGTGGCGCTGCTGAGCATCGTCGCGGTGGTGGTCGCCGCCGTCACCTTCGTCGCGACGCGCGGCGGCGAGCCGACCGAGCGTGAGATCACCACCGTCGCCGCGCCGAGCCCCAGCGCCGCTCCCACGACCGCCGCGCCGGCGCCGCCTCCGCCCACCAGGACGCCCCCGCCCGTGGTGCGCAAGAAGGTCATGGTCGAGGTCTACAACAACTCCTCGGTCAAGGGCCTCGCGGCGAAGGTCGGCGACAAGGCCGGCACCATCGGCTGGCAGGTCGTCGGCGCCGACAACTGGTACGGCAACGTGCCCGCCACGACCGTGTACTACCCCAAGAAGCTCAAGGCGGCCGGCAAGCAGCTCGCCCTCGACCTCGGCGTCAAGCGCACCGCCAGGGCCGAGGACCCGATGAAGCTGGACCGTCTCACCATCATCCTGACCGGCCCGCTCGACTGAGCGCGGGCGGCCGACCGTCCTGAGGAGCCCCGCGTTGACGTCCGCCAGGCTGAAGGTGGCGTGGCGAGCCGACGTCCAGGGCCTGCGCGCCGTCGCGGTCGCCCTGGTCGTCGCCGACCACGCCGGCCTGACCGGGTTCGCCGGTGGGTTCCTCGGCGTCGACGTCTTCTTCGTCGTCTCCGGGTTCCTCATCACCACGCTGCTGGTGCGGGAGGCGCGCCGTACCGGCGGCATCAGCCTGCGCGACTTCTACGCCCGCCGCGCCCGCCGCATCCTCCCGGCCGCCACGGTCGTGCTGGTGGTGACGGTGCTGGCGGTGGCGACGCTGCAGTCGCTGCACCGCACCGAGACCGCCACCGTGGACGCGCTGTGGGCAGCGTTCTTCCTCGCCAACGTCCACTTCGCGCACGAGGGCACCGACTACTTCGCCGCCGACCTGGCGTCGCCGTTCCAGCACTTCTGGTCGCTGGCGGTGGAGGAGCAGTTCTACCTGGTCTGGCCCCTGCTGCTCGTCTTCATGGTCCACCGCGGGGTACGCCGCAGCGTGATGCTCTGGGTGACCGGGCTGCTCACCGTGAGCTCGCTGGCGTGGTCGATCCACCTGACCCAGACCATGCCGGCGGCGGCGTACTTCTCCTCGCCGGCCCGCGCCTTCGAGCTGGGCTGTGGCGCGTTCCTGGCGCTGTGGGGGCCGCGGTTCCCGCACGGCGCCCGGGTGCTGCTCGGCATCACCGGCGCCACCGTGCTGGGCTGGGCCTGCGTGACGATGGACGCGACGACGCCGTTCCCCGGCTACCAGGCGCTGTTCCCCGTGCTCGCCACCGTCGCGCTGCTGGCCTCGGCCAAGGGGCCGGTCGCCAAGCTGCTCGCGCTGCGGCCGCTGGGCCGGCTCGGTGACATCTCCTACTCGCTGTACCTCTGGCACTGGCCGGTGCTGCTCATCGGCGCCGAGCAGGTGCCCGAGGAGTGGGCGGCGTGGCAGGAGGCCACCGCCCTCGTCGCCGTCTCGGTGCTGCTCTCGGTGGTGACCTACCTGCTCGTGGAGCGGCCCTTCCAGGAGCGCCGGGTGCCGGTCTTCCGCGGCTCCTGGTCGCTGGCGCTGTGGCCGGCCACGCTGGGCGTCGTGGCGGTGGCCTCGCTCGGCGCCGCGGCGCACGCCGAGTCGCTGCTGCAGCGCGACCGCGAGATCGCCTACGACTGGTACGAGCGGCATCCCGCCGCCCAACAGCCGGTCGACGTGTTCCGGCCCGAGAAGGCCGTCACCGAGGCGGTCGCCCTGGCCCGGGAGGGCGCGCCCATCCCACCGACGATCGACCTCGCCGAGCTGGGGAAGCAGGCCTGGCGCACCGACTACTCCTGCCTGGCCAGCTTCGAGGACACGGCGGTCCCGGACTGCGCGTACGGCGACACGACCGCCACCCGGACGCTGGTCGTCAACGGCGACTCCCACGCCGGCATGTGGCTGCCGGCGCTCGATGTGCTGGGCCAGCGCGAGCACTTCAAGGTGGTGCCGCTGGTGAAGTCGTCGTGCGCGCCCTTCGACGTGCCGCAGACCCTCGGCGGCAAGGCGTTCCCGTCCTGCCCGGCGTTCCGGGTCTGGGCGCGCGACAGGATCGCCGCGCTGAAGCCCGACGCGCTCGTGCTCGGCTACCGCGGGCTCTACCAGGTCAGGGCGCCCGACGGCACGACCGAGGAGCAGACCTGGTCGGCCGGGGTCGCGCGCGCCGTACGCTCCCTTGCTCCGCTCGCCGGTCAGGTCCTCGTCGTCGCCGACGTCCCGCTGCGCCCGGTCCCCGCGCCCGACTGCCTGAGCACGCCCGGGGCCGACCAGGCCACCTGTCTGGCGCCGGCCACCGGCAGCGGGGTCACCTCCAACCCGATCACGCGGGCGGCGCTGCAGGGCACGACCGCGCGGTTCGTCGACCCGACCGCGCTGTTCTGCTCGGCCGGGGTCTGCCCGCTCGTGGTCGGCGACCACGTCCTCTACTACGACGACGACCACATCAACTCCGAGTGGGCCAAGGAGATCGCGCCCCGGTTCGGCGAGCTGCTCGCGCCGGTGTTCGGCTCCGACCGGCAACCGGCGCCGTGATTGGCTGGTGACATGCAGTTCACCTCGCCCGAGGCCGAGCAGCGGTACGACGCCCTGCTGACCGTCGGTGCCGGCCTGGTCGTCGCCCTGGACTTCGACGGGACGCTGTCGCCGATCGTCGACGACCCCGAGCAGGCGCACATCCACCCCGACGCCGGGGACGTGCTGGTCGAGCTTGCCGGGAAGGTGCTTGCCGTCGCGGTGGTCACCGGCCGTCCGGCCCGCCAGGTGCTCGACCTCGGCGGCCTCGAGGAGATCGGCGACGCGGTCGCGGCGGCCGGCAAGGAGCTCTACGTCTTCGGGCAGTACGGCAACGAGCGCTGGAGCTCCTCGCGGCGCACCATCGTCGGGCCGCGGCCGCCACAGGGCCTGGCGACCTTCCTGCGCGAGCTGCCCCGGACGCTGCGCGCGGCCGACGCCGCCGACGCCTACGTGGAGGACAAGGGCCTCGCGGTGGCCGTGCACACCCGCCGGATGCCGGACCCGGAGTCGGCGTTCGCGCGGCTGCTGCCCGTCCTCAGCGAGCAGGCCGAGGCCCACGACCTCGTCGTCGAGCCGGGCCGTAACGTCGTCGAGGTGCGCTCCGGGGGGATGGACAAGGGGCTCGTGGTCGAGCGGCTCATCACCCAGCTCGGCGCCAAGGGCCTCCTGTTCGCCGGCGACGACCTGGGCGACGTGGACGCCTTCGAGACCGTCACGGCGTACGCCGGCGAGGGACTGCCCACGCTGCTGGTCTGCTCCGCCTCCGACGAGCAGTCGGCCCTGGTGCCGCTGTCCGACGTCGTAGTACCCGGCCCCGCGGGCGTGCTGGCGCTGCTCCGCGATCTTGCCCGTCGGCTGCCCTGACGCACGTGCTCTCGGTTGCGACGTCCGCGATGCGGATGCTCGGTCCCGACATGCGAGATCCGATTCGCCGCCGGGCCGAGCGACGACCTAGGGTGTGACTGCTCATCGAGAGGGACTGAGGGAACGGCCCAGTGAAGTCCCGGCAACCGACCACGAGCCTCCGCCGCCCGGCATGAACCGCCGGAAGACGGACGTGGGTGAGGTGCTAATTCCGGCCCGGCGCGAGATCCGCGCCCGGGGAAGATGAGGAGGAGGACTCATGAGCGCTGTCGTCACCGAACGGTCCACCATCCGCGAGGGTGCCTTCGGCAACGCCGTGGCCCTCGCCTGTCGCGAGTGCGGCCACGAGGTCGAGCTCGGCCCGTCGTACGCCTGCCCGGAGTGCTTCGGCCCGCTGGAGATCTCCTACCACTTCCCGCAGGTCACCCGCGAGGAGATCGAGGCCGGCCCGCGCAACATCTGGCGCTACAAGGCGCTGCTGCCGGTGCCCTCCGACATCGAGGAGAGCCCGAACCTCGAGCCCGGCTTCACGCGGCTGCTGGAGGCCAAGAACCTCGCCCGCGAGCTCGGCCTGACCAAGCTGTGGGTCAAGGACGACAGCACCAACCCGACGAACTCCTTCAAGGACCGCGTCGTGGCCTGCGCGCTCTCGGCCGCGCGTGAGCTCGACGCCCGGGTCTTCGCCTGTCCGTCGACCGGCAACCTGGCCAACGCCGTCGCCGCGGCCGGTGCCCGCGCCGGCATCAAGACCGTCGTCTTCATCCCGAGCAACCTCGAGCAGCCCAAGCAGGTCAACTCGGCGATCTACACCGAGAACCTCGTCGCGGTCGACGGCAACTACGACGACGTCAACAAGCTCGCCTCCGAGATCGCGGGCGAGGAGGACGGCTGGGCGTTCGTCAACGTCAACGTCCGGCCCTACTACGCCGAGGGCTCCAAGACCCTCGGCTACGAGATCGCCGAGCAGCTCGGCTGGCGGTTGCCCGACCAGATCGTGATCCCGGTGGCCAGCGGCTCCCAGCTCACCAAGGTGCACAAGGCGTTCCAGGAGCTGATCAAGCTGGGCCTGGTCGAGGACAAGCCGTACCGCGTCTTCGGCGCGCAGGCCGAGGGCTGCTCGCCGGTGTCGGTGGCCTACAAGGCCGGCGTCGACGCGATCCGCCCGGTCAAGCCGGACACCATCGCCAAGAGCCTGGCCATCGGCAACCCCGCCGACGGCATCTACGTGCTCGACATCTGCCGGGAGACCGGCGGCGCGGTCGAGGACGTCACCGACGACGAGGTCCGCGCGGGCATCGTGCTGCTGGCCCGTACCGAGGGCATCTTTACCGAGACCGCCGGCGGCACGACCGTCGCGGTGCTCAGGAAGCTCGTCGAGACCGGTCAGCTCGACACCTCCCTCGAGACCGTCGTCATCAACACCGGCCACGGTCTGAAGACGCTCGACGCGGTCTCGGGCTCGGTCCGTCCTGCCGCGACGATCGCCCCGACGTACGCCGCCTTCGCCGCCACCGGCCTGGCCTGAGTCTCGATACACCGCCGAGAAGAGGAACTGATGTCCGTCTCCGTCCGGATCCCCACCATCCTCCGCACCTACACGGGCGGCGAGTCCGAGGTGAGCGCCTCGGGCGCGACCCTCGCCGACGTGCTCGACGACCTGGACGCGAGCTACAGCGGCATCAAGGGCCGGATCCTCGACGAGTCCGGCGAGCTGCGCCGGTTCGTCAACGTCTACGTCGGCAACGACGACGTGCGGTTCCTCGACAACCTGGCCACCCCCACCCCCGACGGCACCCAGATCTCGGTCATCCCGGCCGTCGCCGGCGGCTGCTGACGGACAGATGTAACGCGGGGTTATGGGATCTGGCGCGCCGGTATTTCACGTCACCAGATCCCATAACTGAGCGTTACAGCTGCGCGCGCCGCTCGACGAGATGCGCCCGCTCCGCGAGGTTGGCGCAACGGCCGATCGCCTCGTCGTACGCCGCGGCCGCCTCGTCGTCGCGGCCCAGGCGCAGCAGCAGCTCGGCGCGGGTGGCGGGCAGCCGGTGGCCGGGCAGGACCAGGCCGTCGAGCGCGTCGAGGCCCGCGGCCGGACCGGACGCCTC
>NZ_DASWXC010000053.1:0-47129 GCF_036405735.1 Nocardioides sp. | reverse complement strand
TACGGCGGCGGGGCTCCGGCCGCGCCGGCGAACGACCCGTGGGCCACGCCCGGCGTCGGCTCCGAAGAGCCGCCGTTTTAGCCGCCCGCTGCCGAGCGAAGCGAGGCAGCGGCAAGGCGGCTAGGTCGAGCAGCGCCCACGACTGAGCGAAGCGAAGTCGTGAAGGCGCGTGTCGAGACCCAGTCCAGCCAGCGATCGATCTACCTCAAACCGAATAAGACCGAATCCTCAACCATTCCGACATCTCGTCGGGCTTCTAGAAAGGAAGCACCACAATGGCCAAGGCAGTGATTCGCAAGCCGAAGAAGAAGGTTTGCCAGTTCTGCAAGGAGAAGGCGACCGGCGTCGACTACAAGGACGCCACGCTGCTCCGCAAGTTCATCTCGGACCGCGGCAAGATCCGCGCCCGTCGGGTGACCGGCAACTGCGTCCAGCACCAGCGCGACGTGGCGATCGCCGTCAAGAACGCCCGTGAGGTTGCTCTGCTGCCCTACACCTCGACCGGTCGCTGAGAGAGGAGCTGACACATGGCTACCAAGATCATTCTGACCCAGGAGGTCCCGGGCCTCGGCTCCGCCGGTGACATCGTCGAGGTCAAGGACGGCTACGCCCGCAACTACCTCGTCCCGCGCGGTGACGCGATCCGCTGGTCCCGTGGTGCGGAGAAGCAGGTCGACTCGATCAAGAAGGCGCGCGCCGCTCGTGCGGTCCGCGACCTCGACCACGCTGGCGAGATCAAGGCCAAGCTCGAGGCCGCTCCGGTCCCGGTCAAGGTCCGCGCCGGCGACGGCGGTCGCCTGTTCGGCGCCGTGACGGTCACCGACATCGCCACGGCTCTCACCGAGTCGACCGGCGAGGCGATCGACAAGCGCACCATCGCGCTCGGCAACCCGATCAAGGCGCTCGGCTCCCACCAGGTGTCGGTCCGGCTCCACGATGAGGTGTCCGCCACGGTGGCCCTCAACGTCGTGTCTGCCTGACGCGTCTGACGCACGCGAACGGGGTCGGTCCTTCGGGACCGGCCCCGTTCTGCATGAGGCTGCCGTCCGGTGGCCGAACGACTGACGCGAGGTCAGACCTGCCGGAGCTTGCGGCGCAGGGCCCGTGTCTCGAGAGGGCCGAGGTCGGAGAGCAGCGCCACGACGGCGGCGAGGCGATCGAGAGCGCCGAATGCCTGCTGGGCCGCCTCCGGGTCCACACCCTCGTAGAGCTCGAGGCCGACGAAGGACGCACTCACGGCGCGGGCCAGCCCGGGTGCGTCGACCAGGTCACCCAGCACGGTCGCGGCCAGCAGCCGGGTCAGCACGGTCTCGACCTCCGCGACCCACAGCCGCAGACCGGACGCGGTCGCCGCGGCGAGAGCCGGGTGTGACGCGGCCCCGGCAAGCAGTTGGCCGAGCAGGGCGACGTACCCGGCGGCGCGCTCCTCCTCGTGGATCCGACGCGCGACGTCGACGAGGTCCGACAGCGTCGCCACCTCGCTGAGTGCGCCGCGGTGGGCTTCGATCCGCTGGCGAGCCCCCTGCTCGCAGGCTGCGGCAAGCATCTCCTCAACCGTGCCGAAGTGATAGAAGACCAGCGCCTGGTTGACGCCGGCTGACGCTGCCACGGTGCGGGCCGAGGTCTTGGCGATGCCCTGCTCGGCGAGGACCCGCAAGGTGGCGTCGAGCAGCTTGTCGCGGGTGGACCGGGAGACCGTCACATCCGTGATTCTTCCCGAACTGGTCGCAGGCCGGCCCGGAGACCCAACGCCGCGGCGTCGACGTACTCCGTCCGGAAGGTGCCGTGGTAGCCGAAGATGCGGCCGAACCACGGGTGCGCCACGCTGACGCTGATCCGGAAGCAGTCCCCGGCGTCGTCGTACCGCTCCCGCACTGTCGCCTCGGCGGCGAGCAGCCTCGGGATCCGCAGGTCGACGGCTCGCTCACGTAGCCGGTGCTCGCCGGACCGGATCACCAGACCGCCGGCGGCGTCGACGGAGAGGTGCAGGTCGGAGGCGAGATGTTGGTGCGTGCCCAGGTAGTCGACGATGTGTCGGCCGCTCGGGGCGAGCACCATCTGGGCGTCGAATCGTCGCGGCCGGTCGGGGAAGCGGAATGTCCGCACGAAGCTGACCGTCTCGCGACCGAAGTCGTCGACGTAGGGCACGTTCTCGATGGTGAAGGGGATCGCCTGACCGGTCTTCGCGACGAGCACGTTCCTGGTGCCGCCCAGCGTGACGAAGGGCCGTGCCCAGGGCGCATGCCACACCTTCGTCATGGTGCCGGTCCCGATGCAGGCCTCTCCGGAGTCGAGTCCCACCGAGAAGCGGCGCTGGAGCGCGGGGTGCAACCGTTCGAACTCGCTGCCGAGCACGGAGCGGAAGATCGAGGTCATCGGGACTCCAAGCTGTCGGCGATGCGGGGCGCCCGGACCGGTCGGGACGGCCGGCGCCGGCAGCGCCGGGCGGCCGGACTGGTCCGTGTCGGAGGGACGAGCAGCGCTGCGGGCAGGGCGAGCAGTGCGAGTGCGGGGTGGAGCGTGGCGGCGAGGCCGACCAGCGCCAGCCGCAACACGACCTCGGCGAGACCTCTGTTGCGGGACCGCTCGGGCGTCACCCCGGTCTCCAGCCAGATGCGGAGCCGGTCGAAGGACCACGCTGTCGCCCAACCCATCAGGGGACGGACGACGAGCGCGTCGAGGACACGCCCGACGACGCCCCACCGCGGCCGGTAGTCGTACCCGGTCAGGAAGCGAACGGCGTCGCTGGCCGGCTGATAGCGCCAGTAGCCGGAGCCGGTGGCGATGAGGGAGAGCGGGTGGCCGGAAGCGAAGCGCAGCGCGCTGGTGCAGCCACCGTCGGGGCGATGGCGCTCACCGGTGTTGACCCCGTCGCCGCTGACGGTCAGGAAGGGGAGCAGCCGGGTCGCGTACCTGAAGCGCTGGTGCCCCCGCTCGTCGATGCCGCACGGCGTGATGCTGCTGAAGCGCAGGTCCCACCGTGAGTGCAGAGCAGGGTCCTGACTGTGGGACCACAGGGCGTCCAGAGACGCAGCGACACGTGTCTCGACGTAGAGCGGTGAAGGCATGGAGCCTCCTTCATTTGAGCGATTGCTCAAACGGTAGCGACTGTTTGAGCGATCGCTCAACACCAGCGGCAGGCTGGTCTAGCGCGCCCCCGCGCCGGGTCAGAACCGATCGGCGATGGCGGTGAGCTTGGCGACGTACGCCGGCCAGTCGACGTCGTCGGGGATGTTGGGCGCCTCGGGGTTCAGGCCGACCGCCCCGTCGATGTGCTCCCGGATGATGTCGGCCTGGCCGGCGTGGCGGGAGGTGTCGTCGATGACGCGGATCAGCACGTGCGCGAGCGTGACCTCGGCGCGTTCGGCGGGCCACCACGGCACCCGGCCACGGGCGTCGAGAGGGAGGGCGTCGATGGTCTCGTCCGTGAACGCCCGGACCCGGCGGTAGAGGTCGAGGATCCCCTCGGCGGTCTCGTCGGAAGTGGCGTACCAGTCGGCCTGCGGGTCGGTGTCGAACAGGTCCAGCGGGACCAGCTCGTGCGGCGTGGGGAACGGCCGGCCGAAGGTGAGGCCCAGGTAGCCGTACTCGCAGTTGAGGACGTGCTTCACGATGCCGAGCAGGTTGGTGCCGGTGGGCGTGCGCGGCAGGCGCAGCTCCCGCTCGGGCAGCCCCTCGAGGTTCATGACGAGTCCGTCGTGCGCTCGCTGGAGGTAGGAGCGCAGCGCAGCCTTGGGGTCGGTGAGATCGTCCATGGCCCCACGCTAGGCCGTGACGTTAGGCAGGGGCGCCCAGCACCAGCCAGGCGTCGCTGCGGGCGCGGCGCACCAGCACCACGAGCCGCGCACCCATGAAGACGGCGGAGAAGGCGATCCACACGACCACCAGCGAGGGATGGAGCAGCAGCACCACCGGCGTGTAGACGAGGAGGGTGACGATCCCACCCCAGGCCAGGTAGCGGCCGTCGCCCGCGCCGATGAGGACGCCGTCGAGCACGAACACCACGCCGCACACCGGCTGGCCGAGCGCCGCGACGAGGAGCACGGGGACCAGCAGGTCGCGTACGGCGGGGTCCTCGGTGAAGATCGCGCCGAGGAAGGGGCTGGCCGAGGCGAGCAGCAACCCGGTCACCACCCCGGCGACCACGCCCCACCACACCATGCGGGCGGTGACAGCACGGGTCCCAGCGGCGTCGCCGGCGCCCAGGGTGCGGCCGGTGATCGCCTGGGCCGCGATGGCGATCGCGTCCAACACGAACGCCAGGAAGGTCCACAGGGTGAAGGCGACCTGGTGGGCGGCCAGGTCGGTGGCCTGCCGGTCACTGCCGTCGAGAGCGATCAGCGTGACGGCGTACGTCGTCACGAGCAGCGCAGCGCGCAGCGTCAGCGTGCGCACCACCAGCGGCACCGCCGCCCGGCCGGCCTGCCTGATCCCCGGCAGGTCAGGTCGCAGCGAGGCGCCGTGCCGACGGGCGCCACGTACGACGACCCCGACCAGTGCGCCGGCCGCGAGCCACTGCGCCAGGACCGAACCCATGGCCGAGCCCGCGATGCCGAGGTCGAGGCCGTAGACCAGGAGCAGGTTGAGCACCACGTTGAGGACGTTGGCGAGCACCGCGACGACCAGCGGCGTGCGGGTGTCCTGCAGGCCGCGCAGCACACCCGTGGCGGCCAGCATCAGCAGCAGCGGGGTGATGCCGAGGGCGGCGATGCGAAGGTACGTCGTGGCGTGGTCGCCGACGGCCGCTTCGGCACCGACCGCTGCGACGAGCGGGCGCGCGAACGCGACGCAGGGCAGGGTGACGAGGACGCCGATGCCGACCGCTAGCCAGAGCCCGTCCACGCCCTGCGCGATCGCGCCGCGGAGGTCCTGGGCGCCGACGCGGCGTGCGACGCTGGCGGTGGTGCCGTAGGCGAGGAACACGCACAGGCCGACCACGGTCTGCAGCACCACGCCGGCGATGCCGAGGCCGGCGAGATGGGTGGTGCCGAGGTGCCCGACGATCGCGGAGTCGGCGACCAGGAAGAGCGGCTCGGCGACCAGCGCGAGGAAGGCCGGTACCGCCAGTCGCCAGATCTCCCGGTCGTGGCTGCGCCCCGCCTCGGACGCCGCCGGACCGATCGGGAACCGCATGTCGCGAAACCTACCCAGCCGCCGCCTGCCGTCCCGCGGGTGGTCATCTCGGGTAGCGGTGGATAACTACCTCGGACCTGTGGATCTGGGACGGTCCCGGGTGCTTTATCGACAATCCGGCGCCCAGCGGGCACGTGGCCGCGAGGTGAAGGACAATCGACTCGAACTATTTTCGGTGCACAGCCCGGTACAGACGTTTTCGCAGGTCAACGACGTGTTTGTCGCGCTGGCAGCGAGCGATTCCACAGGATGCTCCCCACGCTGTGCACATCTCACCGCGTGTCGTCCACGGGGCACGGCATGTTATCCCCAGGTCCCTGTGGACAAGCCGGTGTCGGAGCGGTCCGAGCACGACATATGGTCCGGGGGTTCGTACGGCCGAAGGCCGCCGGTCGGCGACCGCGAACCACGATTGTCGGTGCCTCTTCCTAGCGTCGGGCACGGCAGGAGCAACGACCCCCAGGGAGCCTTGAGTTGAGCGTCACCGAGTCCGACGCGCGGGGACTGCCGGAGCCGCCGTTCGACGACTGGGGCGACGGTCCGGTCCCCTACGAGCCGGGTGAGCGGCCGACCTCGCCCGGGGATCGCACGCCGCCCCACGACATGGCGGCCGAGCAGTCGGTGCTCGGCGCGATGCTCATCTCCAAGGACGCGATCGCCGACGTCGCGGAGGTGCTGCGCGGCGTCGACTTCTACCGTCCGGCGCACGAGACGATCCACGACGCGATCATCGACCTCTACGGCCGCAACGAGCCGGTCGACATGGTGACCGTCGCGGCCGAGCTGCAGCGCGCCGGCGAGCTGCAGAAGATCGGCGGCGCGCCGTACCTCCACACGTTGTCGGCCAACGTGCCGATCGCCGCCAACGCGGGCTACTACGCCGAGATCGTTCGCGAGAAGGCGATCCTGCGCCGGCTCGTGACGGCCGGCACCAAGATCGTGCAGATCGGGTACGCCGGCGAGGGCCATGTCGACGACATCGTCGACGAGGCGCAGGCCGAGGTCTTCAAGCTCACCGACAAGCGGTCGAGCGAGGACTACGCGCCGCTGAGCGACATCATGAACGGCGTCCTCGACGAGATCGAGGCGATCTCCAACCGCGAGGCCGGCATCTACGGCGTCCCGACCGGCTTCGCCGATCTGGACGAGCTGACCAACGGCTTCCACGGCGGCCAGATGATCATCGTCGCGGCGCGTCCCGCGATGGGTAAGTCGACGCTCGCGCTCGACTTCTGCCGGGCTGCGTCGATCCACAACGGCCTGACCAGCGTGTTCTTCAGCCTCGAGATGGGGCGCTCGGAGATCACGATGCGTCTGCTGAGCGCCGAGGCGAAGGTGCCGCTCAACCACATCCGCAACGGCAACATGACCGACGAGGACTGGACCAAGCTGGCCCGCAAGATGGGCGAGGTCTCCTCGGCGCCGATGTTCATCGACGACAGCCCGAACATGACGATGATGGAGATCCGGTCCAAGGCGCGCCGCCTCAAGCAGCGCCACGACCTCAAGCTCATCGTGCTCGACTACATGCAGCTGATGAGCTCCGGCAAGAAGGTCGAGAGCCGCCAGCTGGAGGTCTCGGAGTTCTCCCGCCAGATCAAGCTGCTGGCCAAGGAGCTCGAGGTGCCGATCATCGCGCTCTCGCAGCTCAACCGTGGTGCCGAGCAGCGCGCGGACAAGCGTCCGATGGTCTCCGACCTTCGCGAGTCGGGGTCACTCGAACAGGACGCCGACATGGTCATCCTGCTCCACCGCGACGACGTCTACGAGAAGGAGTCGACCCGCCCCGGCGAGGCCGACCTAATCGTGGCCAAGCACCGTAACGGCCCCACCCGGGACCTCGTCGTGGCCTTCCAGGGTCACTACTCGCGCTTCGTCGACATGGCGCACTGATGAGACGCGACGCCTTGATGTCAGTGGTCGCGACACCGCATGTCAGTAGGACGGCGACACTTCGTTGTCAGTGACGCGACATCTGGTGTCAGTGCCCCTGTGGACAAACGACATGGGGTGTCAGTAGTGACATCGAAGTGTCGTTCATCCACAGATTGTCAGTGCGTACCGAACGGCGATTGGTGCCGCAAGAGCCCTCCGTCGGAGGTGCGAAGTTCCTCAACCGGCCGCGAGCGAAGCGGCACTCGCCTCAGGCGCGCGACTGCGTTGGGGCGAGCGATGAGCGCCCCTGTTCGTCGGTGGCACGCACTAGGGTTGTGCTTGGCATTGGCCTACCGCGACATCCTCGGCAAGGTCGTCCATGAGGGAGGTGCCGGAAATTAGTTCGGGACGGGCGTTGGCGCGCCCGTCCCGATAGAGGCTGCTAGGCAACCGTCGTGCACTTCGGAGCCTACGGCCTCGCTTGACCCTGAACAACATCGAGCGAGAGGTGCCTTCATGGCCATCCGTATCACCCACATCCGCCTGTCGGGCGGGACGAACCACGAGCACATCGAGCATCTGTGGTGGACCAATCCGAGTACCGGGCAGACCGGTGACAACACCCGTGGCGCAATCGTGTCGTGGATTGAAGACGAGAGCGGCAAGGCGTACGTCGAGGATGCCGCCGGACACCGTGCTGACGTGGGCGTGGTGAAGCCCCAGTTCGGGGCCAAGTACCTGCGTACGTACGCCGACGGACAGTGGACCAACAACCTGCTGTCCCTGCCTCGGCGCTGAACCTCGACCAGCGCGACCCGCTGTCGCTGCACTCCGCTCCGGCAGCGGGTCGCTCTGTCCTCACCCTCCCGATTGGAGACGAAGTGTCGACCAAACTGATTGCCTACGACCTCAACGCCCCTGGCCAGAACTACGACGACCTCATCGAGGCGATAAAGGGGCTGGGTGCGTGGTGGCATCATCTGGACTCGACGTGGCTCGTTAAGAGCGACTTGAACACCTCAGACATCCGTGACCGGCTGGCGAAGCACCTCGACAGCGGGGATGAGTTGCTCGTAGTCAATGTCACGGGGGACCCGCGTTCGTGGCGAGGGTTCAACGACCGAGGAAGCAAGTGGTTGAAGGAGACCTGGGACTGAGTCCGAGCGTGCGCTAACCGTAGGCGGGTTGGTCACGACCGGACGAGGTACGAGTGGAGCGGCTGCATACCAATCTTCGTCTTGGAGCGAAGATTGGTGCGCAGCGAAGTCCGCCGAGTATCTGCAGTCCCACCCTTGGTTCCAGAGGAACGCTTCGAGTGCTTCGTTGGTGAAGGCGGGTTGCTTGGCTCACCCGCTCACGGTGCTTGGCGGAATCCGGCGAGCATGGTGAGCGCTTCGTCGGTTGAGTCGTCGCTGTTTTCGCAGTCGTGGTACTCGTCGAGGGTGACCCCGGCACGCAGGTAGGCGATGACCCGGTCGGCGGGGAGGCCGGTGGCGAGCCATTCGATGTCCTGGTGGGTGAGGTTGATGACCGTCTGTGCCTGTTCCGGGGTGTAGTGGCGGTCGTAGAAGCAGATGGCTTCGGCCGCCTCGAACCCTTGTGCGTGCCAGTCGATGGCTTGGTCGAGTGGGATGCCGTGGTCGTCGTAGGCGATGGCTTCGGCTGCGACGATGGACGAGCCAGCCGTCCAGGTGGAGGCGTCGGCCCACGCTTCGGCGTCCGCGCGTGAGAAGCAGGCGTCTAAGAGCATCGCGACGATGACTGACCTGTCGGTGGGTGGGAGCCAAACGCTCTGCGTGAGGATGGTCATGGCTTGTTCTCCTGGTTTCCCTGCGTAGGGGTGGCAGTCGGGTACGAGTCGTGTTCGGCTTGTTCGGGGTGCGGGTCGTGGCCTTGGTCGTGCAAGAGCCGGAGGTCGGTCTCGGTGAGGGGGGTGCGGGCTTGGTCGGCCCAGTGGGTGTGCATGGCGCGTTGCCTTTCGGTGAGGCCGTTGTGCGCGGGAGCCTTGGGGTCGGCGGCTGATGGCACCGCTTAGAGGAACGCTTCGAGTGCTTCGTCGGTGAAGGCTGGCTGCTTGGCTTGGGTGAGGACGCCGAGGTTGACCATGCCCCCGAGGGTGAGGAGCCGTTGGCGGGCGGACCGGTTCACGGTGACCTCCTGCCCGGAGATGAGTTGGTGGGCAGCCCGGTAGTGGTGTAGTTGAGCCCGCGCTCGTAGACCTTGCGGCTGGTGAGCGCCTGGTGGGCGTCGAGGTGGTCGTTGATGGGGGTCACGAAGAGTTCGCCGTGGCTGGTGTTCACCGACAGCCCGGCAGGGTGGAGGCGGCGGTTGGCTTCGGTGGCGGCGGCGTAGGTGCGGTCGAGGGTCCACTCGAAGGCTTTGGCGATTTCACGCGACCGCCGCCGCGTTCCCCTGGCTCACCCATGCACCACGGCTCTACTACTGGGGAGACATCGACGCCCACGGCTACGAAATCCTCAACGGCTGGCGAGCCGACGGCGTACCCGTCACCAGCATCCTCATGGACCCCGCCACCTACGCCACCTACGAGCCGTTCGGCACCAACACCGACAAGAACAACCAGCCCCTCGGACCCGGTGTGCCGAAGCCGCTGCCGTGCCTCACCGACGACGAACGCACTGTCTACGAACTCGTGCTCGCCGAGAACCACAACGGGCACCGCCGTGTCGAACAAGAGCGCATCCCGCTCCGAGTCGCCCATGAGCGCGTAGAAACCCGCTCATGACCGGGACAGACGGACACACGAGCGGTGGCTACGAGTACAGCAAACTCACCGTCGCCATCGACGACAAGCAATCCCCACTGCGCCGCTATCTCGACAGCACCTACCCGAATACGCGGCTCATCACCACCCCGCACTCCCAAACGAGCCCCGACATCGTCGTGCCCGGAACGCCCGGCGTGAACCCTGGAACCATCGGCACCGCGTTCGACGTGCTCATCGGGCTCCGCTACCAGCCCAACACCATCCCTGGAACCGCACGGCACTTCGCTCGCTGTAAGCCCGACCTGTCCGACGCGTGGGCCAACATCCTCAACCTCGTCGCCGAAGAACCCACCCTCATCGAAGCCGCGGCCTGGGCCTACGCCCTCGCCATCGAGGCATACCGCTCACCGGTGACCCCGTACGCCATCGACGACCTCCTCAACGAGAAGGGCGGCTTCAACGAGCACGACCTCCTCGCAATCGCCACCGCCGACGCCGTCGAAGAACTCGCCACCCTCGAAGAACTCGCCAAAACCAACCTCTACCCCCGCATCGGCATCCCTCCCGAATCCGACCCGACCATCGAGCACGGATGGCGACGCGTCGCTGCCTGGTCCGACCCAAACCCAGGCGATGACCCCAACCACCACCGCCGGTTCGGCCCCACCTTCACCGCATCGGCCCTCTGTCACGCAGACGCGGACCTCATCCACAACGGCACCCTCTACGAGTTCAAGACACGACTCGGCACCAAGAAGCCAAACGGGGCACGTGTCGACGTCCTGCCTCTGATCGACCTGTACCAAGCCGTCGCCTACGCCCTCTTCGACACCCACAACGCGTTCGGCATCACTCATATCGCCATCTACTCCGGCCGCTACGGACGCCACACCAACTGGCCGCTGGACGACCTCCTCGAAACACTCGCAGGGCGCACCATCAACATCGCCCAGGAGCGTGCGACTGTCTGGCACTTGTTGGGCGGCAGCACGTAGTCCGGGCGTTCCCCATTGGCAGCGCGACACCCGCCACTAAGGCAGCCCGTCCTGCCGGGAGCCAGGGTCTACGCGCAGACCCGTGAAGACCGCGCTGCGAGCACACCGGCTGCTTTGCAGCGCGTCAGGAATCCGCGACCACAGTCGGCGTGTCCTACCGCAGAACGGGTGAGGGAAATGCTCACCTTTAAGGTACGACGCAACCGCGCCGCACCAGACAGGCGTCTCTTCCCCACGCCAACGGCCCTGGGGAGCCTGCATGCCCGGTACATTCGGACCCCGTCTCAACGGCGGTGCCCCGCACGTTAGTGACCTAACACGGGCCACCGACGCAGGCTCGCCGTACCGGCACTGCCTCGCCGCTGAGCCCCGCCCAGGTGCCGGTGCCGACGCGCGATTGCGCACCTCCTCGGCCCACTCATCCACGAGAACCTCACGCCGAGGCAAGCGCCGAAGGACCACCACGCCTGCCGTGATTCAGCCCGAACTGTCAGTGGCGAGCAGTAAGTTTCCACACGGCTTGACCTGGGCTGATACGTCGCAGTCGCGCAGGAACTTCGAAGCGACGCACGAGGGGGACCAAACATGATCGGCGGACGGTCGAAGCGGACGACCCAGCAAGCATCGACGCTGAGTGCTGGGTCTGACCTCATTCTGGACACCGCGCTCCGGGACGCCGGGCAGGACCGCTTTGACCACGAGGCCATTGCCCGCGTCGTCGCTGACCTAACTCTGAACGCGACGCCGCCAGTCAACATCGCCCTCTTTGGCCCCTGGGGATCCGGGAAGTCCAGTTTCTTCGGGCTGCTCGACGAACGACTGGCCGACTCCGGTCACAAGGTCAAGGTCGCACGGTACGACGCATGGAAGTACGGAGGCCGTGCCCTCAAGAAGCACTTTGTAGGCAGTGTCGCCGAAGCCCTCGACCTGGGCGGTGACGACTTCGACGAACGTCTCGCTCACGACCAGGAAGTTGTCCGGCTCGACCTCTGGTCCTGGGCCAAGGAGAACAAGGTCTCCCTATTCGTCGGAGCGGGCCTCGCAATCTGTATCGCTCTCGTCTGGTTCTTCCTCGTCAGCCTCTTCATGTGGGTTGTCGACCGCGACGGCGGGTTCAGCAATGCGTCCAAGAGCGCCGTGACGACCGTCGGCACCGTCCTGTCGCTGTCCTTTGCTGCCCTGGTGTTCGGGCCGAAGGTCCTCGAATCAGCCGTGGTCAAGGTCAAGGAAGCCGCTCCAGAGACCGACGACGAGTTCGCCAAGTCCTTCAAACTCCTCGTCGACCAAGCGATTAACACCCAGAAGGGCGAACGGCTCGTCGTGTTCATCGACGAACTCGACCGGTGCAGCCCCAAGGACGTGGTCGCCACCCTCATCGACCTCAAGACCTTCCTGGATGTCGAAGGTTGCATCTTCATCGTCGCTGCCGACCGGGAAGTCCTCGAACGCTCCCTGCGGGAAGTACCTCAAGCGAACCCTGTCCGCGACGAAGACCCCTACTACTCGACCCCTGGCGCGTTCCTCGACAAGATTTTCCAGCACCAGATTCCGCTGCCGCCGCTCCGTCCTCAGGCGCTGACGCGATTCGCCCGCGAACTCGTCGAGACCCAAGGCGGTCTATGGGAAGACCTCCGGGCTGCCGAGCCCGACGATCGACTTTTCCTCCGAGTCGTCTTCGCGCTGGTCCCAGTCCACGTCCGCAGCCCGCGGCGCGTGAAGGTCTTGCTCAACAACTACGCCACAAACGTGCGCATTGCCGAAGCGCGCGGCATCAACTGGGCCGAGCGCGCCACGGAACTCGCCTGCCTGACAGTGCTCGAAACCGAGTTTCCGGCCGTCGCAGCAGACCTTGTCCGCATCCCTCGCCTCCTCGCATATCTAAGAGGCGAGGACTACTCGACAACGTCGAAGGAAGTCCAGCGCGTTGTCGAGGGCTACCGCCTCGGCGCGGTCGCCCAGGACATCGACGCCGACACAGCGGTGCCCGAGGACACCCAAGCAGCCGGGGCACTGCTCGTCGACCATGCCGCCGACCCCGAAGCCAAGAACAGGGCGAACCGGGTCCTCAATGCGCACATGCGTTCGTACCTCCGCAAGATCGCAGCCCAAGACATCCCCGACCCTCGTCCCGACCTCTTCTACCTCCAGTCGGCAGGACAGAACGACGGACTCACCGACCCCGACCTCGGCTACGCCATCGACTTCGCAGCCGACCTCGCCCCAACCGAAGTCGTCGAAGCATTCGCAAACCAGCCCTCCGCAACCATCGCCACCGGAGTCCGGATGCTCGTCCAGCAAGCCGAAGCCGAGCGTGGCCCCGGCCGCACCAGCATCGTCGAAGCCGCCTGCCGCCTCGTTGAACGCCTCGACCGCGACGACCTCGAAGCCATCGCTCCGGTCGCCGCGGGAGGCGTTCTCGCCGACGTCGACAGCCCCGACTGGAGCCGCGAAGCCACGCCTGGCGCGCTACTTCTCGGCGTCATCGGAGCACGCTCCGACCTCATGAGCCGCCTCCTGAGGCGAGACCCAGCGCGCGACCTCGCCAAAGACGGCCTCCTATCGCGCCTCAGCCCCGTTCTGGCGTTCGCGAACGATGAGCAGGCCGCACTCGTACACGCCATGCTCGGAACTGCCTACTACCGCTACCCACAACCGATGCATGACGCACTCAACGCCCTGCCGCTGGACCCCGCGCTGCGACTGTGGGCGGCCACCGCAGTCCACGTTGCCGATGCCCTGACGGACCTTGTCCCCACGCCCAAGGTCGTCACTCCGGCCACCCAAACGACCGCAGCCGCGAAAGCCGTCGAGGAAGACGAGGAAGACGACAAACCCACTGACACAGCGTCCGAACGGTTCGCGGCCCTCCTCACTGCAGTTGAAGGGCGCAGCGACGGTGCCGGGGCGCTGGCCTCCCAAGTTCTCGAACTGGGTCAACGCTCCGACGACAAAGAGGTACGTACCACTGTGCGCGCCCGCGAAGACGACGCCCTTGCCCTCGTCACAGACCGCGCGCGATTGAACCTCCACGCGCTGCTGGGCATCGAACGCGCCCCCATCGGAGACGTGTCCTTCTGGACAGAGAAACTCTCCGATGCCGAGACGCACCCCGAGCACGCACTACGTGCGTTTAAGCGAGTCGTCAACGCACTGGACGACGCCAGCGCCGATGACCGCACCGCAATCGCCGAGGCAGCGACCGTCCTCATCTCCCATATGACCAACGCCGAAGCACCGCAGGCAGGAGCGGCATTGACCGCTGCCGTAGACGCTTTTGAATGGACCGACGCCGACCAAGAAAAAGAGCGCGACATCGTCTACGGCATCGCCAATGACGCCCGCCCGCTCCTCGGTGACCAGGATGTAGACGACATGCTGGCCAAGGGCATCGCGGACGCACTCAACGCCGCAGCCGCCGAAGGTGCCCTCATAAAGGAAGCCGTCAACCGGACGACCCACCTCACGTCATCCAGCGCCGCCCGACTCGAAGAACACCTGGCCTCGGCTACCGCAGCGCCCGTCGCGACCCTGCGACTCCGGCTCGCTGCAGCCTCCCGAACCGGCACGAACATCACCGCAGCCGACCTCCTCGCAGTCAAGGACGAAGAAGCAGTCGGCTCCGAACCGGTCAGCGAATGGC
This sequence comes from Nocardioides sp., assembly GCF_036405735.1. Classification (GTDB taxonomy): domain Bacteria; phylum Actinomycetota; class Actinomycetes; order Propionibacteriales; family Nocardioidaceae; genus Nocardioides. The sequence goes on along the minus strand of NZ_DASWXC010000053.1, from coordinate 32,758 downwards.
TCGGCCTTCGACCCGGCCTCGCCGAGGTCACGAAGGTGCTCAATGGCGGCATGAGTGTCTACATCGAACCGCTCGGCCGGTACGCGGCCACGCTGGACATCGACGACCGCACCAACCTCTGGATCTACTGCGAGCAAAGAGGTCACAAGAACCTAACGCTCAGGCACGTCGGATCTGCAGGCGTCGCGTCCGCCGCGATCGAGCACATCGCAACGAAGGTCGCCGCTGCGACCCAACAGACCAAGCGCGATGACCTGATCGCGCGACTGCTGGAAGCCAAGTTCACCGAACAGCCAGCCCACACAGCCGCAACCGACTTGGCTCAGCAATTGCTCGCCACCGGCATCAACGGCGACGCAGCGCTTGCTGCCCGAGTCGCCATCGCCAGCGGAGGAGCCGCATACGGCAAGGTCGTCGCCATCCGCAACGCTTTCGACTCAGTCGTCGCAACTAAGCCGAAGGCCATCCCTAAGGGCGACCAAGACCGCCTCCGCACCATCAACCTCCTAAGCAGGCCCAAGAAGACCCAGAACAAGGCGGCTTCGGCAGTCAAGGGAGCCATCGACAGCATCTTCGGCGGGCAGGACAGGTAGAACGAACCCTGTGGACGAACGACATGACGTGTCAGCGGTGACACGTCATGTCGCGACGACTGTCAGATACATGTCGCACTACAACTGAGCGCTGCCTGAGCGCAGGGAGGCTCGGCATCCGACACCGACGTCTGCGCTGGTCTGCGGGCTACTCCGACGCGACGATGTCGGGGAAGCGCTTGCTCAGGGCGTGCTTGAGCTGAGGGTCGTCGACGGCCTGAGCCAGCATGGTGGCGAGCGCTCCGAGAGCCTCGGCGTCCGGCATCCGGCTGGACACCGCGTCGAGGTACTCGGCCTCGATCTCGGCGACGCCGTCGGCCAGTCGCTTGCCCTCGTCGGTGAGTGACAGCACCAGGACGCGACGATCGGCCTCGCTCTCGCCGCGTGCGACCAGGCCGCGGTCGGCCAGCGTGCTCGTGAGACGACTCGGGCTTCCGCTCTCGCACACCAGGTGTCGGCCGACCTCTCCGACCGTCAGCGGACCGAAGCGGTCCAGCACGCGCAGCGCCTCCGCCTGGGACGCCGTGAGGCCGAGCGGGGCGAGGGCAGCGTTCAGCCGCCGCGCGCCCTCGCGTTGGAGGGCGAGTACGGCGAACCGGAACACGTCAGCGGCGTAGGTCGACGACACGTCATCGATCTTACGGGCCGCCGCACAGGGCTCGCCTCCCCCGGGATCGCCGGCCAGCGGCAGGCGCCACGAGGCGGGCATGCCAACCCGAGGCGAACTCTGGGCGAATCGCTTGACAGCGGCGAGGCAACCGCCCCACAGTATCGATGACACAACATCGATGTTACGTCATCGATATCCCGAGGATCGGGTTCGGGCCGGGCGGTCAGCGCGGCGCTGAGGCCGGTCGTGAACCGATGAGGAGAAGGCAGTGAGTGCCACCAAGACGCAGGAGCGCAAGACGGCGGAGCAGACGCTCGCGCCGATCGAGGAGATCGTCGAGGAGATCGCCCGGGGAGGCATGGTGATCCTGGTCGACGACGAGGACAGGGAGAACGAGGGCGACCTCGTCATGGCGGCGTCGGCCGCCACGCCTGAGGCGATCAACTTCATGATCTCCCAGGGGCGCGGCCTGGTGTGCATGCCGATGACGGCCGAGCGGGCCGCCGAGCTGGACCTGGGCTCGATGGTGGAGTGCAACGAGGACGACTTCGGGACGGCGTTCACCGTGAGCATCGACGCCCGTGCGGAGCACGGCGTGACGACGGGCATCTCGGCGGCCGACCGCGCGACCACCGCGGTGCTGGCTGCCACCCACGGCGTGGCGAGTGACTTCAACCGTCCCGGCCACCTCTTCCCGCTCATCGCCAAGGACGGCGGCGTGCTCGAGCGCATCGGGCACACCGAGGCCGCCGTCGACCTCGCCCGGCTCGCCGGACTGCCGCCCGTGGGCCTGATCGTCGAGATCGTGGGCGACTCCGGCGAGATGCTGCGGCTTCCCGACCTCATCCCGTGGGCGCAGGAGCGCGGCATCCTCATCTCGACCATCGAGCGGCTCCAGGCCTACCTGCGGGAGAACGCTCTCGAGAAGGTGGGCTGAGGCATGGCGACGCCGTTCGACCTCCGCCACGTTGCGGTCCGCCGTGCGAGCCGGGGCCAGATCCACGCCGGGGTCCGCCGCCATCTGACCTACGTCGCCGGGCTGGAGAACATCCCGCTCGAGGGGCCGGTGGTGCTGGTGGCGAACCACTCCAGCTACGCGGACCACTACTTCATCCTCACCCTGATCGACGCGCTGCGCGGCGACGGTCCCGGCGGCAACACGTGGTTCCCGACCAAGGCGGAGTCCTTCCAGAGCCGGTTGAGCCGGCTGTGGCACGACTCCTGGTTCTGCTACCCCGTGGACCGCTCGGCGCCGGGTGAGGAGGTCTTCCGCAAGGCCCAGGAGATCCTCGACCAGGGCGCGGCGCTGTGCCTGTACCCCGAGGGAACCCGCGGTGACGGCGCCGAGCTGCTGCCGTTCAAGTCGGGCGCCTTCCGCATGGCGCTGGCCGCAGGAGCACCGGTCGTGCCGATCGCGCTGGGCAACCTGCACCGCGTCATGCCCAAGGGGGCCCGTCGGCCGAGCCGGGAGAACGGGTACGTCGTCGTCGGCGAGCCGCTCACCGTGCCGGACGACACCTCCGAGCTGCACAAGGCCGCGTCGCAGATGCGCGACCAGGCGCGCGAGCGCATCGAGCAGCTGCTGGCGCACGGAGCCACCGCAGCGGCGGACCGGACGAGCGTGGAGGCTGCGGCCGCCGCGATCGCCCGGCTCGTGCACCAGCGGCTGACGCGCGCCATGAGCGAGGACGGCCGGGTGGACGACGACACCGCCGACTCGGCGGCCCTGCTGGCCGAGCTGGGCCTCCGGATGGCACCGGCGCAGGTCGACCTGCTCGCCCAGCAGGCGCGCTGCCGCGCACTGGGCGCGCTCAACCGGCCGGCGCCGGTACGCCTCGTCCGGCTGGCCGGCGTGGCCAAGGACGTGGACCGGGTCCTCGAGGACGCCCCGGACCATCCCTTCGCCCACTACCTGGCCGGAGCGTTGCGCGGCCGGCTGCCGCGCTGGGCCGGCGGATCCCGTGCCGATGCCAAGGAGCACTTCGCCCAAGCGGCGCAGGACCCCGCCCTGGCATCCAGGTCGCTGGTGGCGCTCGCCCAGCAGCAGATCGCCGAGGGTGACCACGCGGGGGCCGCGACGTCGCTGGCGGCGGCCGAGCAGGCCATCGCCACTACGGACGCTCGCGGCGAGATCCGCCGCAACCGGATCTCGCGGCTGCGTTCGCAGCTGACCGCCGCCTAGCCGCAAAGGATCGACCATGTTCAAGCCAAGGTTCACGCGCGCGTCCATCGCCCACCCACGGGCGGTGATCGGCGGGTGGTTGCTGCTGGCCGTCATCCTGGCGCCGTTGGCGGTGCTCATGCCGCACGCCCTCCAGGCCGGCGGCTTCAGCGACGAGCGTGGCGATGCCGCGCGCGGGGAGTCGCTGGCCCGCGAGCACTTCGGTGACCCCCGGACCACCGCGGCGATCGTGATCGACGCCCGAGGTGGCCAGGTCGACGACTCGACGATTGAGCGCGTCGCCCGGGCCGCCGCCGGGGTCGCCGGTGTCGAGACGACCGTGGACTACCGCGACCTGCCCGCCCTCCGCTCGCAGGATGCCTCGACGGCCGTGGTCATCGCCAACTTCCGCACCGGCAACACGGCCACCCAGAACGCGATCCCCGAGCTGCGTGAGCGCGCGCGGGATGCGGTCGGCACAGCGCGGGTGGCCGTGCACGTCACCGGGCAGGCGGCGCTCGACTACGACCTCAACATCGCCTCCGAACGCGATGCCGTCCATGCGGAGCTCATCGCGTTCCCGCTGCTCGTGGTCGTGCTCCTTCTCGTCTACCGGGCCGTAGGCGCCACCTTGATCACCCTGCTCATTGCGGGCATCTCACTCGGGGTGGCACGGGCGGCGGGCTTCCTGCTGGGACAGTGGCTCGACATCTCCAACCTCTACACCACGGGTGTGTCCCTGATCGGCCTGGCGGTCGCGGTCGACTACTCGCTGTTCATCATCAAGCGGTTCCGCGAGCATCTCGACGCGGGCCTGACGCCGGCGGAGGCGGCGACCGTGGCGTCGCGCACCGCCGGGCACGCCGTCCGGTTCGGGGGGATGGCGGTCATCGTCGCCCTGGCGGCTCTCTACCTGGCGCGGAACATGGTCTTCTCCAGCATCGCCACCGCGGGGATCATCGTGACCCTGACCGCGATCGCCCTGACCACCACCTTCCTGCCCGCCGTGCTCACGCTGCTGGGCCGACGCACGTTCTGGCTCCCGCTGCCCAGCCGGCGGACGCGGGACCGCGGCGACGCGGCGGTCTCGTGGGCGATCCGCTGGAGGCTGCCGATCCTGGCGGTCCTCGTCGCGGCCCTGCAGCTGCTCGCCGTACCCCTCCTCGGCCTCACGCTCCAGGTGCCGGTGGCCAGTGCCTCGATCCTGCCGCCCGGCACCGACTCCCGTGCCGGCCTGGAGGCGCTGAACAGCAAGCTGGACTCGGAGGCGCTCTTCCCGCTGCAGGTCATCGTGTCGGGAAGCTCCCCGCAGGGGGTGCTCGCCCACGCCGCGTCGGTGGCCGAGACCGCCGCGGCCAACCCGCTCGTCGCCAGGGCCGACGGCCCCGGCGAGGGTACGGCGGAACAGGCTGCCCAGCTCGCCCTCTCCGGAGAGCTGCGACAGCAGGGGACCGTGGTCGCGGCCCAGGACGGGACGACCACCCTCGCCCGCGTGCTGGTGGTCTCCCGGCACGCCCCCGACTCCGATCAGACCCATGAGCTGGTGGACCAGCTGCGTGCCGCCTCGTCGGCGCCCGGCGTCACCACGGTCGTCACCGGAGCGACCGCGATCGGGTCGGACTTCGACGCGATGGTCACGACGTCGATCCCCTGGATCGTGCTCAGCGTCGTGGTGCTGACGATCGCACTGCTCGGCCTGGCGTTCCGCAGCGTGTGGATCCCGATCCTGGCGCTCGGACTCAACGGCCTGGTGGTCGGAGCCTCCTTGGGCTTCCTCACCGCACTGTGGAAGGTCGTAACGGACGAGAACATCAACAGCGTCACGCCCATCGTCATGTTCGCGATCATGTTCGGCCTGAGCATGGACTACATGGTCGTCATGGCCTCGAGGATGAAGGAGGCCTACGTCGAGTACGGCGACCACGACCGTGCCATCACGGAGGGAGGCCGGCGTACGGCGGGCCTGGTGACGTCGGCGGCCGTCATCATGATCGCGGTGTTCCTCTCCTTCCTCGTGGCGGAGATCAGCATCGTGCGGCAGCTCGGGATCGGACTGGCCGTGGCCGTCTTCCTCGATGCGGCGATCATCCGGCCGTTCCTGATGCCGGCCACCCTGTCGCTGGCCGGACCGCGGATCTGGGGACGGACCGCCGCGGCGCCGGACCCGGTGGCCCCCGACGCGCAGCCGAACGGCGAGCCGGAGCTCGAGAGCAGCGGCAGCTCGAGGTGAGCGGGGCGGGCATCGGTCCGAGGGCCTCCGACGACTAGGACCATCCTCCAGGGCGCGGCTACCATCGAGGCAGCAGAGGGTTTCACGCGTCTTGGAGGTGGGTTCGGCGCGTCGTTCCGACGCACCCGAAAGGCCCACCCCGTGTCACCTCTCGCCAGCTATCGACGGCTCTTCCAGCTTGCCGGCCCGGCGTACGTCGTCGTGGCGTTCCTCGCCCGGCTGCCGCTGGCCATGAGTCAGCTCGGCACGCTGCTCCTGGTCTCCGACGCGACCGGCAGCTACGGGCTGGGCGGGCTCTCGGCTGGCGCGCTCGCCGTCGCCAACGCGGTGGGGGCGCCGTTCGCGGGGGCGCTCGCCGACCGGGTCGGCCAGCGTCACGTCGTCCTCGTCCAGTCGCTGGCGGGCGCCGTGGCGCTGACCGCCCTGGTGGCGCTGGTCCACCGTGGCGCCCCGGACGCCGCCGTCGTCGCGGTCGCGGCGCTGGCCGGCCTGAGCATGCCCCAGGTGGGCCCACTCGCCCGGGTCCGCTGGCGGCCGATCACGGCAGCGACCGGCCCCGAGCAGCGCCGCCTCGTCGACGTCGCGTTCTCCTACGAGGGCGCCGCGGACGAGGCGTCCTTCGCGCTGGGACCGGCCCTGATCGGCCTCGGTGTGGTGGCGATCTCGCCGGGCGGCGCGCTGCTGCTCGCTGCGGGTCTGCTCGCGGTGTTCGGCACCGGCTTCGCGCTGCACCGCTCGGCCCGCACGGGCGGCAGCGCCGGCCTCGCGGAGCACGCCGGGCGGCTGCTGACACCCGCGGTCGTCGTGCTGGCGCTCGCCCAGCTCCTCATCGGCTCGCTCTTCGGCGCCACCCAGACCGGAACCACCGTGCTGGCGACCGACGCCGGACAGCCCGGCCTCGCCGGTCTCGTGCACGCCACGTTGGGGCTGGGCAGCGCGCTGGCCGGCGTGGCCACCGCCTTCATCCCGGACCGGATCACGCTCGAGCGCCGGATCCTGATCGCCGTGGCGGCGCTGCTCGCGCTCTCACTCCCGTTGCTGGTGGTCGACGGCCTGCCGACCCTCGTCCCCGTCGTGGCGCTGCTCGGCTGTGCGGTCGCGCCGTTCATGATCGGCGTCTTCACGTTGGCCGAGCGGGTCGTCGCGCCCGGCCGGGTGGCCACCGCCATGACGATCCTCGCCAGCGCCACCGGGCTGGGCTACGCCCTCGGCTCCTCGGTCGCCGGCCGGCTGGCCGACCACCACGGCTACACCGCGGCGTTCGCCGTGACCGTCTCGGCGATGGTGCTCGGCCTCGGGCTCGTGGCGGGATCCCAGCGTCGCCTCGCCGCGGCGGTCGCCGAGCGGGTCGGCGCTCCGGCGGTGCCGAGCGTCGCCGGCGTGCCGGGCTGACGACCCCTCACCCCTCCTCGAGCGCTACTAGCACCTCGGCGTTGTGGCGGTAGCCGATCGCCTCGTAGCCCAGCACGGTGACCCAGGGTGTCGCCGCCAGCACGAGCACGCACCACACGACCCCGAGCCCGAGGGCGGCCAGCACCACCGACAGCGCGAGCACGGCCACCGACAGCGTCACCAGGAGGAAGTGGAGCGGGTCGACGCTGCGGCTGAACGCGGCGTACAGCGCGTAGAACACCAGCAGGTACACCCCGGTGGGGACCGCGATCGTCAGCATCGTGGCCACCAGCGACAGCTCGCTGTGGTGCTCGAGGTAGTACGCGGCGACGTGGAGCCCGGCACCGATCGCCACGATGGCGCCGAAGACCAGCATGTGGCCGTAGCCCCAGCCCAGGGAGCGCGAGCGACGGGCGTGCAGGATGGGGCCGTGGGGGATCACGAAGTAGGTCCACCACAGCCCGAAGGTCAGCGCGGTGCCGGCCAGGGCGAGGACGGCGATGTCGCGGGTCAGCCCCTCGGTGGCGAGCGCCGTCAGGCTCGCCATCGTGCCGATCATGCCCTCGCCCAGGGCGATGATCACCATCAGCCCGTAGCGCTCGGCGATGTGGTGGGCGTGCCACGGCGTGCCGCCGTACCTCCGCTCGGCGAGCGCCGGCCCGCCCATCTCGACCACCAGCGGGACCGCGATGAGCGCGAAGGTGAGGGGCACCGAGAAGTCGAGGACGGCCAGCGCGCACCACAGCACCTGGGCGGCGGTGATGGACGCGAGGTAGCTGCGGTGGGCGGCGCGACGTCCGCGGTCGTGGCGCCACGCGCGTGACCACTGGGCCAGCATCGCGACGCGCATGACGACGTAGCCCCACACCATCACGTCGGCCTCGAGCGTCTCCCCGTCCTCGATCGAGCCGAACATCTCCGGCAGCCCGAGCGCGAAGACGAGCACGCCGACCATCTGCAGCATCGTGGTCAGGCGGTAGAGCCAGTCGTCGGTGTCGTACGCCGAGGCGAACCACGTGAAGTTGATCCACGCCCACGAGACGCCGAACGTCGCGAACCCGAACCCTGCCAGCGCGCCGGTGACGTGACCCTCGGCGAGCCCGTGGGCCAGTTCGTTGGCCGCGGTGCCGAAGGCGACCACGAAGGTCAGGTCGAAGAGCAGCTCCAACGGGGTCGCGGCGCGGTGATGCTGCCCCGGGTCGCGCCCCGACATCCGCTGCTGTCGGTGCCGCAGCATCCGCTCGACGGCGGATCGGTGCCCAGGGCTGGACCCAGAGCTGGACCCAGGGCTGGACTCAGGGCTGGACGCGGGATCGGACACCGGACCTCCTCACGCTCGGTGCGACTCTAGGGCCTTCATCCGCGCGCCCGGAGGTGTGCGCGCTCGCCCTGCCGCCCGAAGAGACTGAGGAACTCCACCGGCTGGTCGTCGGCCGCTCCGAACCAGTGCGGAACGCGGGTGTCGAACTCCGCCGCCTCGCCCGGGGTGAGCACCAGGTCCTGCTCGCCGAGCACCATCCGGAGCCGTCCGTTCAGCACGTAGAGCCACTCGTAGCCCTCGTGGGTCTGCGGCTGCGGCGTCTGGCGGCCCCGCGCCGGGATGATGAGCTTGTAGGCCTGAATGCCGCCGGCGCGCCGGGTCAGCGGGAGCATCGTCATCCCGTGTCGGACCACCGGCCGCAGGTGCACGCGGGGGTCGCCGGTGGGCGGGGCATCGACGAGCTCGTCCAGCGTCACGCCGTACGTCCGCGCCAGCGGGAGCAGCAGCTCCAGGGTCGGTCGGCGGGCGCCGGACTCCAGCCGCGACAGCGTGCTCACCGAGATCCCGGTCGCACGGGCGACCTCGGCCAGGGTGGACCCGCGCCGCTGGCGCAACGCGCGCAGCCGCTGCCCGACGGCGCTCAGATCCGTGGTCCGTCCCGGGTTCGGTTCGTCAGCCATGCTCAGAAGTTTGCCATTCCCGCAAGGACGTTTGCCGTCAGTGTGCCGCGCCTGCGGATGTTGGGAGATCGAGGAGGACACGGCGGCCGATGTCGCGGCCAGAAGGGAGGCTCCGGCCTACTGACAGTTCGTCAATTAGACGGTACGGTCGAGGCCGGAGGTGCCACCATGTCCCTGCTCAAGCTCGCCGAAACCAGCATCCCGGCTCGCGTCCGCACCCGGATGGCCGAGCGCGCCAAGCCCGCGGTGCGGTGGGGCCTCGGCCACGGACTGCCCCGGGTCGCGATCGCCCGCGCGTCCCGCCGGGGCGACGTGCAGGGCCAGCTCATCCGGGCCGCCGCGACCCGCGGCGACGACCCGGCGCTGGTGGCTCTGCTGGAGGAGATCCGCGGCCAGGGCGTGCTCGTCCGCGGCGGGCTGAGCCACGTGACCGTGAGTCACGCCGCGGTCAAGGAGGTGCTGTCGAGCAACGACTTCTCGACCGGCCTGCCGCTGCCGTCCAACGGCGTGTGGGGCACGCTCGGCGACTGGTCGGAGAGCGAGTTCTTCAACCCGGTACGACCGCCGTCGCTGCTGGTCACCGAGCCACCCGACCACACCCGGTACCGACGGCTGGTGACGCGCGTCTTCTCCGCGCGCGCCGTGGAGCAGCTGCGCTCCCGCACCGAGCAGATCGCCGCCGGCCTGCTCGACGACCTCGACCCGGCCGGTGACGTCGACCTGGTGGACGCCTACTGCGGCCTGCTGCCGGTGACCGTCATCTCCGAGGTGCTCGGCGTCCCGCTGGAGATGCGCCGGCGGATCCTGGAGCTCGGCGGTGGCGCGGCCGCCAGCCTCGACATCGGCCTGGGGTGGGGCGAGTTCCGCGCCGTCGAGGCGGCGCTGCAGGAGTTCGACTCCTGGCTGACCGGCCACCTCGAGCGGCTACGGCGCGACCCGGGAGAGGACCTGCTCAGCCAGCTGGTCCACGCCCAGGAGGACGGCACCGGGCTCACCGAGCGCGAGATCAAGGCGACCGCCGGGCTGGTGCTCGCCGCCGGCTTCGAGACCACGGTCAACCTGCTCGGCAACGGGATCGCGCTGCTGCGCGGCCACCCCGAGCAGCTGGAGCGGCTGCGGGTCGAGCCCGAGCTGTGGCCCAACGCCGTCGACGAGATCCTGCGCTACGACCCGCCGGTCCTGCTGACCGGCCGGGTGGCCACCGTCGACACCACCGTCGCCGGGCGGGAGCTGCGGGCCGGGCAGGCCGTCACGACCGTGCTGGCCGGCGCCAACCGCGACCCGGAGGTGTTCGAGGATCCGGCGGTGTTCGACATCGCCCGCCCGAACGCGCGCGACCACGTCTCGTTCTCCGCCGGGCGGCACTACTGCCTCGGCGCCCAGCTGGCGCGGATGGAGGGCGAGGTCGGCTTGCGTGCGCTCTTCGACCGGTTCCCGGACCTCGAGCTGCTGCCCGGTGCCGAGCGGCGTCCCACCCGCATCCTCCGCGGCTACGAGCACCTCCCCGCCCGCCTCAACGGCAACTGAGGCGTCGAGTCTCGGGTTCGCGAGCGTTGAGTCTCGGGTTCGCGAGGGTTCAGTCTCGGGTTCGCGAGGGTTCAGTCCCGGGTTCGCGAGGACCCACGGAACCCGCGACTCGACCCACGGAAACCCGGGTCTCGACCCACGGAAACCCGGGTCTCGACCCGCGGGAACCCGGGTCTCGACCCGCGGGAACCCGGGTCTCGACTGATCGCCGGTCAGCGGCCGACGGCGTGGGCGTAGGGGACGAAGTCGGCGAACCGGGCCGCGATGAGGGCGGGGTCCTGCTCGACGACCCAGTGGTTGCCGCGGATCTGGTGCGTCAGCAGGTTGCGGCAGTACGGCGCGGGCGCCTCCCGCTGCATGCGGCTCGAGACGTGGGCGTCGTCGTCCGGCGCGAGCACCTGGACCGGCACCCAGACCTCACGCGGCTGGGGCAGCGTCATTCGGCCGAGGAAGTTGGCGCGGTACAGGCCGAGCCCGTTGCGGGCGTCGCGATCGTTGGTGGGCCGGCCGGTGGGCCGGGCGGCGCCGGCCCGCTTCGAGCGGGAGACCAGCAGGTCCAGCACACCGCGGCCGATGGCGAGCTCGGGCAGCACCGGCAGCTGGAAGGCCATGATGTAGGTCGAGTCGAGCAGCTGCTTCACGGTGCCGACGGGGTGCTCGCGCACGTTGCGCAGCCAGTGCGCCGCCATGTCGAGGCTGGGTCCCGAGATGCTCGTGAACGACAGGATCTGGGCGGCCAGGTCGGGGTCCACGACCGCCTCCCAGCCCTGGATGGAGCCCCAGTCGTGACCGATCAGGTGGAACCGCTTGCCGGGCACCACCGTGTCCACGACGGCACCGAGGTCGTCGACCAGCTGCGAGAGCCGGTACCCGTGCCGGCTGGCCGGGGCCTCCGAGGCACCGGCGCCGCGCACGTCGTAGGTCACGACGTGGTACGCCGGCCGCAGCTGCTCCACCAGGCCGTTCCACACGGAGTGGTCGTCGGGGTAGCCGTGCACCAGCACCACGGTCGGGTCGGCCGGGTCGCCGTGCTGGTAGACGGCCAGGGCGAGGCCGTCGCGGGTCTGGACGTAGCTGCTCGGGGTCACGCCGACAGGCTACGGCTCTCCGGCACGTCCACGCCGCCGTCCCGCGGGGTGGGCTCCCAGCCGGGCGGGCCGAAGACGTAGCCCAGCCGGTCGCGCCAGTTGTCGGCGGAGCGAACGTCGCGCAGGAGCGCCGCGTAGTCGCCGTACTGCAGCTTGAGGAGGTGGTAGGTGCCGACAGGCTTGGTCAGGCCGTACGTCGGCTGCTGCCGCTCCGGCTGGAAGGTGCCGAAGAGGCGGTCGAAGACGATGAGGATGCCGCCGTAGTTCTTGTCGAGGTACTCCGGGTCCGACCCGTGGTGCACGCGGTGGTGGCTCGGGGTGTTGAAGACGAGCTCGATCGGGCGCCACAGCCTGCCGACCAGCTCGGTGTGGACGAAGAACTGGTAGATCAGGTTGATCCCGAAGGCGACGTACAGCGTCCAGGGGGCGAAGCCGAGCAGGGGCAGCGGCAGCCAGAAGAAGAACTCGAACCAGGGGTTCCACTTCTGTCGCAGCGCGGTGCCGAAGTTCATGTACTCGCTGGAGTGGTGGGCCTGGTGGCCGGCCCACGCGATGCGGGAGCGGTGGGAGAACCGGTGGTGCCAGTAGTAGCCGAGGTCGAGCCCGACGATCAGCAGCACCCAGTACCACCAGGTGTCGGTCGGCAGCTCCCACGGCGCGAGGTGGACGAAGACGGCGCTGAAGCCGAAGAACGTCACGACCTTGAACGCGGTGAGGAAGAAGACCGAGACGACGCCCATGGAGATCGACGTGCGCGCGTCCTTCATCGAGTAGCCGGTCAGGTTGTCGTCGTGGTCGAGCCACCGCAGCGCGGCCAGCTCGATGAGGATCGTGAGGACGAAGAACGGGACGGCGTACGTCACCGGGTTCTTCATGGGGTCGAGCAGTTCCTCCACCGCTGAGTCCTTCGCATCCGTCGAGACCATATGACCTTGGGGTAACTTACCCCGCGTTCATATCTTCTGCCTAGACTTCCGGCCATGGCACGCACGAGCACGGCGCACCGACCGAACGCCGGCACGAAGGGCGTTCCGCGCGCCGACCGCGAGGAGCAGATCCTGCTCGCGGCCTCGGAGGTGTTCGGCACCGCCGGGTTCGCGAGCGCGTCGGTCGCAGCGATCGCCGCGCGTGCCGGCATCTCCAAGCCGCTGATCTACAACTACTTCGGCTCCAAGGAGGGGCTGTTCACGGCGTGCCTGCACCGGGGCGGCGAGATCCTGGCCGGGGAGATGGAGCGGATCGCCAGTGGCGACGCCGTCGGCCTGGAGCGCGCGCTGCTCACCCTCGAGGGGATCTTCCGGCTGCTGGAGCCGCAGCCGTGGCTGTGGCGGCTCTTCTTCGATCCGACCGTGCCGCGCTCCGAGCGCGGCATCGCCGCCGAGATGGCCCTGCACACCGACCGCATCACCGCGCTGGCCGACGAGGGCGTCGCGGAGATGCTGCGGCTCACTGCCGGCCCGGACGTCGACCCGCTCGACGCCTCGGCGCTCTCCGCGGTGTGGATGAGCATCGTCGACGCCCTGGTCACCTGGTGGCTCCAGCACCCCGACCAGTCCCCGGAGGAGATGACCCAACGCTGCGTCCGGCTCTTCGTCGCCGCGCTCTCGGCCGAGTTCCCGGCCAGCGCCGTCGCGGCACCGGCAGACTGACGCCCATGAGCATCGGCCGCGACATCCAGGGGAAGATCTACCGGGCCGGGGTCTTCGGCCACCGGCCCGTCGTACCCGTGGAGCCGGCGGCGCTCGAGGCCGCCGCCCACGAGGTGATGAGCCCGCAGGCGTGGGCCTACGTCAACGGCGGCGCGGGACAGCAGCGCACCGTCGCCGCGAACGCAGAAGCGTTCGGCCGGCACCGGATCGTGCCGCGGATGTTCGTCGACGTGCAGGAGCGGGACCTGAGCGTGGACCTGTTCGGCCGCACCCTCCCCAGCCCCCTGCTGCTCGCGCCGATCGGAGTGCTCGAGATGGCGCACCCGGAGGCCGAGCACGCCGTCGCCCGCGCGGCCCGCGCGCTCGGGACGCCCATGGTCATCTCGACCCAGGGGTCGGTGCCCATGGAGGACACTGCCCGCGCGCTCGGCGAGACGCCCCGGCTCTACCAGCTCTACTGGAGCCGCGACGACGAGGTCGTCCGGTCGTTCGTACGACGGGCCGAGGCGATCGGCAGCGACGCGATCGTGGTCACGCTCGACACCCACCTGCTCGGCTGGCGCACCCGTGACCTCGACCTGGGCTACCTGCCGTTCGCCCGGGCGGAGGGCATCGCGCAGTACACCAGCGACCCTCACTTCCGCTCCCTCGCCCAGGCGCGCGAGCCGTCCACCGAGCCCACACCGCGCCCCACACTCGCGGCGGTCCGGGCACTGCTCTCCATGGCGCGGCACTACCCCGGATCCACGTGGGCCAACCTGCGCTCGCCGCACCCGCGGGCGGCGGTCGAGACCTTCCTCGACGTCTTCTCGCGCTCCGACCTGACCTGGGCCGACGTGGCCCGACTGCGGGAGATGACCACGCTGCCGATCCTGGTCAAGGGGATCCAGCACCCCGCCGACGCCCGGCTCGCGCTCGAGCACGGCCTGGACGGCATCGTCGTGTCGAACCACGGTGGCCGCCAGGTCGACAACGCCATCGGCGCGCTCGACGCGCTGCCGGCGGTCGTGGCCGAGGTGGGCGGCCGGGTCCCGGTGCTCTTCGACAGCGGTGTCCGCTCCGGTGCCGACGCGTTCGTCGCGCTGGCGCTCGGCGCCAGCGCCGTGCTGCTGGGCCGGCCGTGGGTCTACGGCCTCGCGCTGGCCGGCGAGGACGGCGTCCGGGCGGTCGTCGAGCACGTCCTGGCCGAGCTGGACCTGACGATGGGGTTGGTGGGGGCCGGGTCGGTCGGCGAGATCACCCGGGACCTGCTGCAGTCGTGACCGACCTCGCGCGCAGCCCCCAGGTCGCGGCCCCCGCCCAGGACACCGGCCGGGCCGTCGTCGGCGTCGACCTGGCGTGGGGCGAGCGGCAGCCCACCGGCATCGCGGTGCTCGACGGCGGCGGGCGGCTGGTCCACGTCGCGGCGGTGCGCACCGACGACGAGATCGACAGCGCGCTGGCGGCGTACGTCGCGGGCCCGTGCCTGGTCGCGATCGACGCGCCGCTCATCGTGCGCAACGCCACCGGCAACCGCCGCGCCGAGGCGGCCCTCAACCGCGACTTCGCGCGCTTCGACGCCGGGGCGCACCCGTCGAACACCGCCAAGCCGGAGTTCCGGGAGGGCACCCGCGGCCAGCGGCTCGCGGCCCGGCTGGGGCTGGACGTCAACCCCCGCTCCGGCCGCCCGCGCCGGGCGATCGAGGTCTACCCGCACCCGGCGACCGTCGCGCTGTTCCGGCTGGGCCGGACGCTGAAGTACAAGAACAAGCCCGGCCGCACGCTGGCCTCGCTGCGCACCGAGCTGCTCGCACTGATGAACCTGCTCGAAGGGCTCGCGGAGGCCGACGTACCTCTGCACGTCGCCGGCCCGGCGTGG
Organism: Nocardioides sp.; assembly: GCF_036405735.1. Taxonomy (GTDB): domain Bacteria; phylum Actinomycetota; class Actinomycetes; order Propionibacteriales; family Nocardioidaceae; genus Nocardioides. The sequence continues at coordinate 17,709 of NZ_DASWXC010000053.1, read as the reverse complement.
GCCGCGCTGCGCGGACGGGTCGAGGACGCCGGCCGCAAGGTCGAGCTGCGGGCGGTCGAGGACCAGGTGGACGCCGTCGTCTGCGCGTACGTCGGCCTGCTGGCCGCCCGCGCACCCGAGCGCGTCACCGTCTACGGCGACGAGGAGCCCGGAGGCTGGCAGGACGGCTACATCGTGACCCCGACGCTGCCGGAGGGTCACACGCCGACCCCGCGCGAGCGGCGCGCGGCGGGACCGGCCCGATCGGCGGTCGACGCGTACGCCGCCGCCTACCCCGAGCTGGTCGAGGCGGGCCGCCAGGCGATCGGCCTGGTCGAGGCGGTGCTCGACGAGGCGGGCGTGAACTACCTGACCGTCACCGGCCGCACCAAGAGCGTCGCGAGCTTCGCGGAGAAGGCCTCCCGCACCCGCGGCGGCCGGCTGCTCTACGAGGACCCGCTGCGGCAGATCACCGACCAGCTCGGCGTCCGGGTGGTGACCTACGTGCTCAGCGACGTCGACCTGGTGGCCGAGCTGCTGGCCGACCAGGCGGTCGTCATGGATGACCGCGACATGGGTCAGGAGACCGCCGACGAGGGCCGGTTCGGCTACGCCAGCCGTCACCTCCTGCTGCAGGTGGCGCCGACCGAGCCCGGCTACGAGCTGCTGCGCGGACGTGTGGTGCAGGTGCAGATCCGGACCGTGCTGCAGCACGCCTGGGCGGAGTTCGAGCACGCGATCCGCTACAAGGGCACCATCCCGGCCGAGCACGCCAGCGACCTGGACCGGCGGTTCACGCTGGCCGCCGGTCTGCTCGAGCTCGCCGACCGGGAGTTCACCACGATCCGCGACCGGCTCGGCGAGACGCCGACCCAGCCGGTGCCCGAGGCGGCGGACGGACCCGACGACCCGCGGCTCGACCCGCGCGAGCTGGCGGCCTTCCTGGCCGGGCAGTACGCCGATGCCGGCTGGTCCCGCGCCGACCACTACGCCTGGATCTCCGGACTGCTGCTGGAGCTCGGCGTGACGTCGTTCGCCGAGCTGGCCGAGGTGCTGCGCCCGACCCGGGCGTGGAACCTCAACGAGCGGATGGGCTACCGCTACCCGCCCGGCGCCGTACGCCGGCTCGACGACGCCCTGCTGGCCGTCTTCGGTCAGCGGTACGTCGAGCTGCACGGCAACGCCCACCGGACCGGGCTGCTGCGCCAGCGGCTGGAGAGGCTGCGGGCCTCCTAGTCCGAACCGTTCAGTCCTCGGCCAGCGGCTGCGGCGTGTAGTGGCCGCGCAGGGTGTCGCGGAACAGGACCGCGGAGATCAGTGCGATGGCGCCGATCGGCAGCAGCGGGCCGAAGTAGCCGCCCTTGCTCCCGCAGGCGTTGGGGACCTCGTGGCCGGTGATCCAGTACCCGAGGATGGCCACGATCGCCCCGGTCGACACCAGGCAGACCGCGCCGCTGGAGATGCACAGGGCGAGCTTGCGGTGGGCGCGGGCGCCGAGCGGCAGCGAGAGCAGGGCCGCGCCGAGCACGGCGCCGACGATGAAGACCAGCGGACCGGACGGGTAGGTGCCGACGGAGCGGTCGCAGCCGGAGTCCGGCCCGTCGATGAGCCGGGTGATGCCGACCCAGCCGAACTGCACGACGGTCGCCGCCAGCACCCCGGCGACCAGGAGCAGGATGACCCGGCGCCGGGTCGTGATCCCACGCTGCAGCGTCCGCATGCAGGCACCGTAGCGCGCCGACGTGATCTGGATCACGCACTCCGTCAGGACGGCGCGGCGGCACGCAGCCGCTCCAGCAGCGGTCCGGCGGCCTCGTCGAGGAACCGCTGCTGACCCTCGTCGCCGACCTGGACCAGCGCCACGTCGGTGAACCCGGCCTCCCAGTAGGCGCTCACCGCCTCGACGATGGCATCGAGGTCAGGACCGCACGGGATCGACCCCGCGACGTCCTCCGGCCGCGTGAACTGCGACGCCGCGGCGAAGCCCGCGGTGGTCGGCAGGTCCGAGTTGACGCTCCAGCCGCCCCCGAACCAGCGGAACTGCTCGTGCGCCCGGCGCCGCGCCGTCTCCTCGTCGGGGTCCCAGCAGATCGGGATCTGCCCGATCGCGCGGGCGGCCGCCCCGATCTGCGGGGCGCCGTCGGTGGCGTTCCAGGTCTCGACGACGTCGGCCCGCGGCTCCACAGCGATCAGGTCGTCGGCCAGCGGCGCCAACTGCTCGATGGCCCGCGGCCCGGCGACCGCCACCCCGATCCGGACGGGCTCGTCGGGGAGATCCCAGATCCGGGAGGAGTCGACGGCGAAGTGCTCGCCGCGGTAGGTCACCAGGTCACCGGCGAGCAGCGCCCGGATGATCTCGATGGCCTCCTCGAGCATCTCGTGACGCGTCTCGAGTGCCGGCCAGCCCGCGCCGACGGTGTGCTCGTTGAGGTTCTCTCCGCTGCCCAGGCCCAGGGTGAAGCGGCCGTCGCTGAGCAGGGCGAGCGTCGCCGCCTTCTGCGCGACCACCGCCGGGTGGTAGCGCATCGTCGGGCAGGTCACGTAGGTCATCAGCCCGACCCGTTCGGTGGCGTGGGCGACGGCGCCCAGCACCGACCAGGCGTACGGCGCGTGACCCTGCTCGGTCAGCCATGGGGAGTAGTGGTCGCTGGAGACCTCGAAGTCGAAGCCGACCGCCTCCGCGGCGACGGCGTAGTCCACCAGCTCGCGCGGCCCGCTCTGCTCGGTCATCAGGGTGTAGCCGAACTTCGTCATGCCTTTCCGGGTATCCCACGTCCGAGACCGTGAACCCGCCGATTCCGTTGGTCGAGCAGCGAGGCCGCCCGCGGCCGAGCGCGTCCACATGAGAAGGACGGAAGTTCCCCCACAATCTCGCCCCGAGGGGCATTGACAGACAAGCGAATATACGTTCGAATAGATACACGAACGACGCTCTTACTCGGGACTGACCATGACCATCGCCTTTGCCCCCGGACAGCACCCCCTGCTGCGCTGCGCCGAGGTCATGGGTGAGGCACTCGACGCGGTCGTACAGTCCGAGCCCCTCTTCCTCCCGACGAGCGACAAGGCCGAGCTGCTGCGCCAGCTTGCCAAGGTCGAAGCCCGGCTCGCCGAGCTGCGGCTACGTGTCATGGCCAGCGCCTCCGACGTTGCGGAGTCCGTGGGGGCGCGTGATGTGGGGGCCTGGTACGCCGCCGAGACCCGACAGGGCCACGAGGCACCCCGCGCCGACCAACAGCTCGCCAGTTCGCTCGACACGAATTACCCCGTCCTGCGCAAGGCCCTGGCCGAGGGGCTGGTGAACCTCGCCCAGGCCCGCGTCATCGCCGCCGCGCTCGACGTCCTGCCGGCCGACCTCGACCCGGTCACCAAGAAGCGTGCGGAGAAGGCGCTGATCGGGTTCGCCGCCGACCACAGCCCCCAACAGCTACGGATCCTGGGCCGTCGGATCCTCGAGATCGTGGCCCCCGAGATCGCCGAGGCCGAAGAAGCCCGACGCCTCGCCGACGAGGAAGCCCACGCCCGCGCCAAGACCAAGCTCGTCCTGAAACCACTGCGTGATGGCACCACGAGGATCTCCGGGATCCTGCCCAACGCCACCGCCCACCGGTTGAAGACCTACCTGGAAGCCTTCACCAACCCCCGCAAGCAGAACGCACCCACCGGCACGACCGGCACCACGGAGGCGTTCGCCGGCTCGTACCCCCGCCGGCTCGGGCAGGCGTTCGGGCAGTTCCTCGAGGTCGTCGACCCCAAGCGACTCCCGATTCACGCCGGCGACGCCACCACCCTGATCGTGACCATCAACCTCGACCAGCTCAAAGCCGACCTCGGCACCGGACAGGTCATCGGCGGCGACAAGCTCACCGCCTCAGAGATCCGCCGCCTCGCCTGCACGGCGAGGATCCTCCCCGCCGTCCTCGACGGTAAGTCCGAGATTCTTGACCTCGGCCGCGGCAGCCGACTCTTCGAACCACCCCAACGCAAAGCCATCGTCCTGCAACACGAGACCTGCCAAGCCAAAGGCTGCGACCAACCCGCATCGTGGTGCGAAGTCCACCACCGAGAATCCTGGGCCGACGGCGGCACCACCGACCGCGACAACGCCGTACTCCTGTGCTGTCATCACCACCACCGAGCCCACGACCCCACCTACACCACCGACTATCACCCCAACGGCGACGTCACCTTCACCCGCAACCGCTGACGGTCGCGCGCGCAACAGAGCGAGTCGAGCCAAGGTCTTCGGCCTCTCCGGGACAGGAGGGTCTGCCCTCCTGTTGACTGGGCGTGTGAGGTCGGGAGCAGTTGAGATCACCGACTTGCTGTGGCCCCCGCCCAACGAGGACGGCACGCGGATTTCAGTCCGACGCGACGATGCCGTTGCCCTCTTGACGGAGCGCCGCCAACTCAGAGCCGCACGGATCGTTCGCCGGATGCCGACGAACGACGGAATGCTCGACGAGGTCTACCTCGACCGGCTGGCGCTGAGGATCCACTACGAGTTGCAACGGCTCGGCGAGGAACTACAGCTCGACCGGCGCGTCGCCGCCCTTCTCGCCCCGTGGATCGCTCGCCTTCAAGCCGCGGGCCGGACGCCTGTACGTGTCGTTGACGTCGGCTGTGGACTCGGCCACGTCATTCGTGCCGCTGCTGCCCATCGCCACTTCCCACCGGGAGTTGAACTCGTGGGCGTGGACCTGAACCGCGCCCTGGTCAACGAGGCACGGCGCCTTGCCTCTGTCGAGCAACTCGACTGCAACTTCATTGCCGGGGACGCGTTCGCTCCCGGCGTCGCGATCAACGACCCGTCACGAACGATCGTCATTTCGACGGGCCTGCTTCATCACCTTGACCTGCGCGAGCTTGTCGAGCTCTTCTCGGTCCAGGCGAGGCTCGGGGTAGCCGGTTTTGCCCACTGGGACATCGCGCCCTGCGTCTGGTCGACGGTGGGCGCGTGGGTGTTCCATCAGGCACGGATGCGAGAGCCCGTCTCGCGGCACGATGGGGTGATGTCAGCGCGTCGCGCTCACTGCGCGGAAGCACTCCTCGCGGCAGCTCACGCCGGAGCGCCTGAGTATGCGCCGTCCGTGATCGAAGGTTCGAGGTGGCACCCGCGCGCCATCGACGTGCTGCGCCCGATCACCGGATGGAAGACGTGACCGCGCTCGTCTTCGCCAGCCTGGTCGTACTCGCCTTGGTCGATGGTGCGTGCAGCGGCTTTCGTGCTGGTCTGGGCCGGACGGGACTGATCCGCCATGCTGAGCACGACCGCCGCTCCACGATCGTCGGGCTCGCTCTCGTGACCGTGTGCCTGCTGCCCGCCAGCTTCGCATTCGCTGCTGACATGGCCTTCGGTCAGTCGGGCTTGAAGGTGTACTCGGGTGCCGGGGCAGCGATGCTCAGGGTGCTGCTTCCGTACGCGGCCGTCGTGGGACTCGCTTTGACGGTGTACGGGCTGCTGGGGTGGCGCCGGAAGTACCTTGCCATGGCCGTGGTTCTGGGGCCGTTCACGTTGATACGTGCCGTCGTTGCGCTCAGCGCTGCCGCCGCAGGCTGTCTGGAGGCGGGCGCCGGAACGGCCGCGCTGGTCATCCTGCTCGGCACCCTTGCCATCTTGATCGTGGAACCACTCGCCAACCGCAGACTCGGGCCGTCGACGGGCTAGCGAGCGGTGCAGGGTCGACGAGCCGAGGGCGGACGGCCGAAGCCGAAGCTAGGCCGACCTCTGCTCAACCCCTCGGGTCACCCGGTAGCGGACGAACGACGGCACTGCCAAGGCGGCGACCACCACGCCGACCACGACCAGCACCCCACCGCCGGCGGCGACGGCCGAGGCACCGACCGCGGCTGCCGCCGCACCGTGCGCGGTGTCCGCGATCCGCGGGCCACCGGCCACCACGACCGTGAAGACGCCCTGCAGCCGGCCCCGCACCGCGTCGTCCGCGGCGGTCTGCAGCATGGAGGTCCGCAGCGCGGCCGAGGCCATGTCGGCGGCGCCACCCACCGCGAGTGCGAGGAGTGCGATGACGAGCATCGTGGTGCGGGCGTGCTCGGCGAGTCCGACCGCGAGGCCGAAGACGGTGACGCCGACGCCCCAGATCACGATGCACACCACGACGGCGAGCCCCTGCCGTTCGACCCGGGAGACCCAGCCGGAGAAGACCCCGCCCAGCACAGCACCGGCTGGAATCGCCGCGAAGAGCAGCGCAAAGACCAGCCCACCCTCCGAGGGGCCGTCGAAGTCGACGTGCGCCATCTCGGGGAACAGCGCCCGCGGCATCCCGAAGACCATCGCGATGATGTCGACGACGAAGCTCATCAAGAGGACCGGTTGGCCCTTGAGGTAGGCGAAGCCCTCGATGACCGAACGGATCCCGGGGTTCGTGGTGACGCCCTCGACCGCCAGCCGTGGCAGCCGCACGACGGCGTACAGCGTGGCGAGCAGGCACAGGGTGTCGACGAAGTAGAGCCACGCGAACCCGGTGAACGGGATCAGGATGCCGGCGAGCAGCGGGCCGGCGATCGCGCCGGCCATGGCCACCGTGTAGTGCAGGGAGTTCGCCGCCGGCAGCTGGTCGTCGGGCAGCAGCTTGGGCAGCACCGCGCTGCGGGTCGGCATGTTGACGGCGAAGAACGCCTGCTGGAGCGCGAAGAGGGTGAGCAGCAGCCACACGTTCACACCGCCGGCCGCGGCCTGCAGCCAGAACAGCGCGCTGGTCGCGATCAGCCCGACCGTGGTGACCTGGAGGATCGTGCGCCGGTCGAACGCGTCGGCCAGCGCGCCGCCGTACAGCCCGAAGACGATCAGCGGCACCAGTCCGAACACACCCGTCAGGCCGACGTACGCCGACGACCCGGTCTCGGCGTAGATCTGGGCCGGGATGGCGACGACCGTCAGCTGGGCGCCGACGACCGTGACGATCTCGGCGAGCCACAGGCGTCGGAAGTGGTCGTTGCGCAGCGGGCGGGTGTCCGCCACCAGGTCCCTCAGTGCCACCGTGCGCCTCTCTCCTGCTGCGCGAACACGGTAGTTGGCGAGCTGTCGGCTTCCCGAATCGAGAAATCTCACGGCAGGCTGTCGGATCGGGGACACCCCGTTCGTGGAGAGGGTGAGTGGCAGCCGACAGGGCTGCCCACCGACGCACCTTAAGCAAGGAGAAGAACCATGACGCAGTACCTGCTCGCCGTGCACGGATCGCACGAGGAGGGTGACCTCGGGAGCTACGCCACCGAGGAGGACATGCAGGCCGCGTTCGCCGCCGTCGACGCGTTCAACGAGAAGCTGCAGGCGGACGGCTACTGGGTGTTCGCCGGCGGGCTGCAGCCCGCCTCGACCGCCACCGTCGTGGACGGCACCGGCGACGCCGTGGTGACCACCGACGGCCCGTACCTGGAGACCAAGGAGCACATCGGCGGCTTCTGGGTCGTCGAGGCGCCCGACCTCGACGTCGCGCTGCGGCTCGCCGCGGAGGGGTCGAAGGCCTGCCAGGGCAAGGTCGAGGTCCGGCCGTTCCAGGGCGAGTGACCCCCGAGCTCGAGCGGGTCTTCCGCGAGGAGTACGGCCGCGTGGTCGCCTCGCTCGTACGCCGCTTCGGTGACATCGACATCGCCGAGGAGGCCGCGAGCGAAGCGATCCTGGCGGCCGTCGAGCTGTGGCCCGACCGCTACGGCCCCGACGGCATCCCGCCCAACCCGGGCGGGTGGCTCACCACGACGGCCGGGAACCGCGCCATCGACCGGATCCGCCGCGAGTCCCGGCGCGACGCGAAGCACCAGGCGGCTGCGATGATCCACGACGACACCCCTCCGGAGCCGACCGGGCCGGTGGTCGACGACCGGCTCCGGCTGGTCTTCACCTGCTGCCACCCGGCACTGGCGCCGGAGGCGCGGGTCGCGCTGACGCTGCGGCTGCTCGGGGGCCTGACCGTCCCCGAGATCGCGCGCGCCTTCCTGGTCACCGAGTCGACGATGGGCCAGCGGATCACCCGGGCGAAGGCCAAGATCAAGGCGGCGCGGATCCCGTTCCGCGTGCCCGGGCCCGAGGACCTGCGGGAGCGACTCGGTGCCGTCCTGGCCGTGGTCTACCTCGTCTTCAACGAGGGCTATCTCGCCAGCGCGGGCGAGGACCCCGTACGCCGCGAGCTGACCGACGAGGCGATCCGGCTGGGACGGCTGCTGCGCCGCCTGCTGCCCGAGGAGCCGGAGGTCACCGGTCTGCTCGCGCTGATGCTGCTCACCGACGCCCGCCGCGCCAGCCGGCTCTCGGCCACGGGCGAGCTGGTCACGCTGGCCGAGCAGGACCGCGGCGGCTGGGACCGCGCCCTCATTGCCGAGGGGCTCGGCCTGGTGCGGGAGTGCCTGGATCGCAACCGTCCCGGCCCCTACCAGGTCATGGCGGCCATCAACGCGGTCCACACCTCGGTACCGAGCACCGCCGACACCGACTGGTCCCAGGTCGTGCAGCTCTACGACCAGCTCTACGCGCTCACGCCGACGCCGGTCGTGGCGCTCAACCGGGCGGTGGCCGTCGCGGAGCTCGACGGGCCCGCCGTCGCGCTGGCGCAGGTCGACCGGCTGCCGCTGCAGGGCTACCACGCCTGGCACGTCACCCGGGCCGACCTGCTGCGCCGGCTCGGCCGCAGCGCCGCGGCGCGGCAGGAGTACGACGCCGCCCTAGCCGTGGTCGACAACTCGGCCGAGCGTGCCCATCTGACCCGACGCCGCGACCAGCTGTCCGGTTGAGTCCCGCCCCGTGGCCCCGCGAATCCCGCCCCGTGGCCCATGAGTCGGGGCCATGACCCCGGCCTCGCGGGGCCACAACCCGGGACTCGACGTGACGTCTAGTGTTCGAGGCGTGAGCCCGCTCGAGCTGCCGACCGCCGATCAGACGCTGCCGTGGATGGAGGAGCGTGCCGAGCGTGGCCTCGCCACCGCGCGGTCGGTGGCCGACCGGCTGCGCACGGACCCACCGGTCGATGCCCTGGACGTGCTGCGGGCGTGGGACGACCTCACGCTCGCGCTCGGCAACGTCGCGGCACCGGCCTCGTTGCTCGCCAACGTGCACCCCGACGAGGCGGTCCGCACCACCTGCGAACGCGTCGAGGCGGAGGTCGACCGGCTGGTCACCGAGCTGCAGCAGGACCGCCGGCTCTTCGACGTGTTCGACGGCCTCGACCCGGCGGGGCTCGACGGGCCGACGGGGCTCGCCTCCCGGCTGCTGGAGAAGACGTTGCGGGACTTCCGCCGCGCCGGCGTCGACCGCGACGACACGACCCGGGGCCGGTTGGCCGAGATCAACGAGCGGCTGACCGAGCTGGGCCAGGAGTTCTCGCGGGTGATCCGCGACGACGTGCGCTACGTGCGGGTGCCGGCCGAGCGGCTGGCCGGCATGCCGGAGGACTGGCTGGCGGCCCACCCCGCCGACCCTGAGGGGCTGGTCGCAGTCAGCACCGACTACCCCGACTCGGTCCCGGCGCGGATGTTCGTCCACGACGCCGCGGTGCGCCGGGAGGTGACCGTCGCGTTCCTGGAGCGCGGCTGGCCCCACAACGACGCCCTCCTGCAGGAGATGTTCGCGCTGCGCCACGAGCTGGCCACCCTGGTCGGCTACGCCGACTGGCCGTCGTACGACGCCGAGGTGAAGATGATCGGCGCCGGACCCGCGATCCCGGAGTTCATCGACAAGATCGCGGCGGCCGCCGCCGGGCCGATGGAGCGCGACCTGGCGGTCGTGATGGAGCGGCTGCGCCAGGACGTGCCGGACGCCACGAGCATCAGCTCCGCCGACCTGTCCTACTACCAGGAGCTGGTCCGCAAGGAGCAGCTCGAGGTGGACGCTCAGCGGGTGCGCACGTACTTCGCCTTCGACAAGGTCCGCGACGGCCTACTCGAGGTCACCGGCCGGCTGTTCCGCCTGCGCTACGAGCCGGTCGAGTGCGCCACCTGGCACGAGGACGTCGCGTCGTACGACGTCTTCTCGACCGCCGGCCGGGACGGCGAGCTGCTCGGCCGGATCCACCTCGACCTGCACGCCCGCGAGGGCAAGTACAAGCATGCCGCCCAGTTCACGCTCGCCGACGGGCTGCGCGGCCGGCAGCTGCCGGAGGGCGTGCTGGTGTGCAACTTCAGTCGCGGTCTGATGGAGCACGACCACGTCACGACGTTGTTCCACGAGTTCGGGCACCTGCTGCACCACGTGCTCGGCGGTCACGGCGACTGGACCCGGTTCGCGGGTGTGGCGACCGAGTGGGACTTCGTCGAGGCGCCGTCGCAGATGCTCGAGGAGTGGGCCTGGGACGCCGAGGTGCTGCGCTCCTTCGCCACCGACGCCGGCGGCGAGCCGATCCCTGTCGAGCTGGTCGCCAAGATGCGGGCGGCCGACGACTTCGGCAAGGGGATCCAGGCGCGGCAGCAGATGTTCTACGCCGCGATGTCCTACGTCTTCCATGCCGACCGGCCCGCCGACCTGACGGCCGCGATGGTCGAACTGCAGGAGCGCTATGCCCCCACGGCGTGGTTGCCGGGCACGCACATGTTCGCCAACTTCGGCCACCTCGGCGGGTACTCCTCGGCGTACTACACCTACATGTGGTCCCTCGTCATCGCGAAGGACCTGTTCAGCGCCTTCGCGGCCGGTGACCTGTTCGAGCCCACGGTCGCGGCGCGCTACCGCGACCGCGTGCTCGCACCCGGCGGCAGCAAGGACGCTGCGGACCTGGTCGCCGACTTCCTCGGCCGGCCCTTCACCTTCGACGCGTACGCCGCCTGGCTGGCCTCCTGACGCGCCCCCCAAAGTGTCACCGTGACACTTCGCCGCCAGAGTGACATCTCAAAGGGTCACTCCTAACGCACGATGTCACGGTGACACTTTGCGAGAGCCGGCGCCGCGCCCTCAGGCGTCGGTGCGGATGGCGCGGTTGACCCAGTCGGAGGTCACGACCATGCCGACCTTCTCGTAGAGCGACAGGGCGCCGGTGCGGGAGTCGGTTGAGAGCGTGGAGCGGACCGCGCCGTGGGCGCGAGCGGTCCCGAACGCCTCGGCGAGCATGGCCTGGGCCAGGCCCCGACCGCGCTGGTCACCGCGTACGGCGATCTTGTCGATGTAGCCCTCGCGGCCCTCGTCGGCCAGGAAGATCACGACCGCCGCGACGACCGCTCCGGCCCCGTCGGTGGCCACCCGCAGCTGCCACGGCTCGAAGCCCGGCCGGCCGGTGATCTGGTGCAGCCAGGTGTCCAGCGGCGTCCGCTCGCGCTCGGACCACTCCAGGAACGCGTCCTCGACGACCGTCCAGGCGGCTTCGTGGTCGGCGGCGGTGGCGGTGCGGATCTCGTAGCCCGCCGGGAGCGGCCGCTCCGGGATCGTGGCTCCCTCGGGCAGCTGCAGCGCCCAGGAGTGCCAGCGGACCTGCCACCCGAGCGCGTCGAGCAGCCGGTCGCCCGGCGAACCGACCGGCGTCGGCATGCCGACCAGCGGCGCGCCGGCCGCGGCGGCCTGTGCTCGGACCCAGCCGGCGAGCGCCGTACCGATGCCACGGCCGTGGTGGTCGGGGTGGACGCTGGCGTCGGCGCGGTCGTGGCCGACGTACTCCGCGTAGGCCACCAGCTCACCGCTGGGCCCGACGACCCCGACGCTGTGCGCCGCGAGGTCGTAGTCCGGGTCGGACCAGTCCGCGACCAGGTCGGCCTCCTCGATGGCCGCCTCACCGATGTCGGCGAGCTCCTCGGCTGCCATGACGTCGGCGATCCGGGCGGCGTCGGCGAGGACCAGGGGGCGCTGCGTGTAGCCCTCGGGGAGGGTCAGGGGGAGAGGCACGGCCGACAACGATGCCGCGAAATCGCCGACGGGGCCACCGGGTTTCCCCGGTAGCCCCGTCGAATGCGGCTGAGCGGACTCAGGCGGTCTTGATGGCCGAGATGTCGAACTCGAGCTTGACCTTCTCCGAGATCAGCACGCCGCCGGTCTCGAGGGCGGCGTTGAAGCTCAGGCCCCAGTCGGAGCGGTTGATGGTGGCCGAGCCCTCGAAGCCGACGCGGGTGTTGCCGAACGGGTCCTGGGCCGAGCCGGTCTCCTCGAAGACGACGGTGACGGGCTTCGTGGTGCCCTTGATCGTCAGGTCGCCGACGACGGTCCACTCGTCACCGTCGCGCGAGACGTCGGTGGAGACGAACGTGAGCTGCGGGTTCTCCTCGGCGCCGAAGAAGTCGGCGGAGCGCAGGTGGGCGTCGCGGTCGGCGACGCCGGTGTCGATGCTGTCGGCGTTGATGGTGACGCTGACGGTGCTGGCGGCCGGGTTGGCGGTGTCGATGTGCGCGGTGCCGGAGAACTCCTTGAACGAGCCGCGGACCGTGGTCACCATCGCGTGGCGGGCGCTGAAGCCCAGGCGGGTGTGCGTCACGTCCAGCGCGTAGTCGCCGGTCAGGTCCTCGACGACGGCGGTGGGGGCGTCGAACGTCTCGGCGACCTCGGTCTTGCGGGTGAAGATGCCCATGCTCTGCTCCTTGGGACATGTGCCGCGGGGGCACGAGTAGTGGAAGTTTCAACCACCGTAACAGCAGGCTTCCGAGACCTATTCCCACCGAGTTCCCCCGAAGTTGCCCCCAAGTTCCCCCAAGTTCCCACGGAGTTCCCACCGAGCGGAGGGTGACCCAGCGCACCGCGCCGACGAATCGGGGCGGTCTGGATCCACCCACTACCGTTGACGAGTGAGTTCCCACGACCCCAGAGCCGACGAGAGCCCCGCCGAGCTGCCCACCTTCTCGGAGCTCGGCCTCTCCGAGGGCGTGCTCGCGGCGTTGCGCGAGGTGGGCTACGAGACCCCCTCCCCGATCCAGGCGGCCACGATCCCGCTGCTCCTCGAGGGCCGCGACGTGGTGGGCCTGGCCCAGACCGGCACCGGCAAGACCGCCGCGTTCGCGCTGCCGGTCCTGTCCAACCTCGACCCCTACGACACCAAGAAGCCGCAGGCGCTGGTGCTCGCCCCGACCCGCGAGTTGGCGCTGCAGGTCTGCGAGGCCTTCGAGCGGTACGCCGCGCAGCTGCCCGGCATCCGGGTGCTTCCCGTGTACGGCGGCCAGGGCTACGGCCCGCAGCTGACCGCGCTGCGCCGCGGCGTCCACGTCGTGGTCGGCACGCCCGGCCGGATCATGGACCACCTCGAGAAGGGCACGCTCGACCTCTCGGAGCTGAAGTTCCTCGTGCTCGACGAGGCCGACGAGATGCTCAACATGGGCTTCGCCGAGGACGTCGAGACGATCCTGGCCGACACCCCCGCGGACAAGCAGGTGGCGCTGTTCTCGGCGACCATGCCGTCCCAGATCCGGCGGCTGTCGAAGAAGTACCTCAACGACCCGCAGGAGGTGTCGGTCAAGTCCAAGACCGCCACCGCCGCCAACATCACCCAGCGCTACCTGACGGTGTCCTACCCGCAGAAGGTGGACGCGCTGACCCGCATCCTCGAGGTCGAGAACTTCGAGGGCATGATCGTCTTCGTCCGGACCAAGAGCGAGACCGAGTCGCTGGCCGAGAAGCTGCGGGCCCGGGGGTACGCCGCCGCCGCGATCAACGGTGACGTCGCCCAGCAGCAGCGCGAGCGCACGGTCAACCAGCTCAAGGACGGCAGTCTCGACATCCTGGTCGCCACCGACGTGGCGGCGCGTGGCCTCGACGTCGAGCGGATCAGCCACGTCGTCAACTACGACATCCCGACCGACACCGAGGCCTACGTGCACCGGATCGGCCGCACCGGCCGCGCCGGCCGCACCGGTGACGCGATCTCGTTCATCACCCCGCGGGAGCGCTACCTCCTCAAGGCGATCGAGAAGGCCACCCGCACCACCCTGCAGCAGATGGAGCTGCCCAGCGCCGAGGACGTCAACGCGACCCGGCTCTCCCGCTTCGACGACGCCATCACGGCCGCCCTGGCCGACCCGGCGAGGATCGAGTTCTTCCGCGACGTGGTCTCCCATTACGTCAAGGAGTACGACGTGCCCGAGGTCGACGTCGCGGCGGCCCTGGCCGTCGTACTCCAGGGCGACGAGCCGCTGCTGCTCGACCCGGCGGCGGACCGGCCGATCCGCGAGGAGCGGCCCAAGCGTGAGCGCGACGGCGGCCGGGACGACCGGCGCGACGACCGCCGCGGCGACCGGCCCGAGCGCGTCTCGCGCGGCACGGGGCAGCCGTTGGCGACGTACCGCATCAACGTCGGCAAGCGGCACCGCGTCGAGCCCCGCCAGATCGTCGGCGCCATCGCCAACGAGGGCGGCCTGCGCCGCGCCGACTTCGGTGCGATCAGCATCCGGCCGGACTTCTCGCTGGTCGAGCTGCCCGCGGACCTGGCGCCGGAGACGATCGCGGCGCTGGAGAACACCCGGATCAGCGGCAAGCTCATCGAGCTGCAGCCTGACCGGGGCCCCGGGCGCGGCCCGCGCCGTTCGTACGGCGACCGCGACGACCGCCGCGACCGGGGCGACCGGAGCCAGGGGGACGACGACGGCGGCAAGCCGGAGCGCAAGCCGCGGCACAAGAACCGCTGAGCCGCTCCCCGCAACGCTTGCGTCAGTGGCAGGCTGGGCCCATGAGCGGACTCGACCTGGTCCCCGAGGGCAAGCGGGGTCTCTTCATCGCAGGCGACTGGCGGGAAGCGGAGAGCGGGGAGCGGTTCGCCGTGCACGACCCCGCCGACGGCTCGGTGCTGGCCCGGGTCGCCGACGCGGGGGTCACCGACGCCTTGGAGGCGCTGGACGCCGCGGCGGCCGCCCAGGCCGACTGGGCGCGCACGGCGCCCCGTGAGCGGGGCGAGATCCTGCGGCGTGCCTTCGAGCTGATCAGCGCCCGTGCCGACGACTTCGCCGAGCTGATGAGCCTGGAGATGGGGAAGACGGTCGCCGAGGCGAAGGGCGAGGTGACCTACGGCAACGAGTTCTTCCGGTGGTTCTCCGAGGAGGCCGTGCGCATCCACGGCCGGTGGATGAACAACCCCGCCGGCACCAGCCGGCTGCTGACGATCAAGAAGCCGGTCGGCCCGTGCTTCTTCGTCACCCCGTGGAACTTCCCGCTGGCGATGGGGACCCGCAAGATCGGCCCGGCGATCGCCGCCGGTTGCACCATGGTCGTGAAGCCGGCCGAGCTGACGCCGCTGACCATGCTCGCGCTGGCCGACGTGCTGAGCGAGGCGGGGCTGCCGGCGGGCGTGCTCAACGTGGTGCCGACCAGCCGCTCGGCCGACATGTCGAAGGCGCTGATGGCCGACGACCGGCTGCGCAAGGTGTCGTTCACCGGCTCCACGGCGGTCGGCAAGATCCTGGTCAAGCAGTCCGCGGACCAGCTGCAGCGGATGTCGATGGAGCTCGGCGGCAACGCGCCGTTCCTCGTCTTCGAGGACGCCGACCTCGACGCCGCCGTCGAGGGCGCGATGATCGCGAAGATGCGCAACATGGGCGAGGCGTGCACGGCCGCCAACCGGTTCCTGGTGCACGTCGACGTGGCGGAGGAGTTCGGCGCCCGGCTGGGGGAGCGGATGGGCGCGCTGAAGGTCGGCCGCGGCCAGGACCCCGGCGTGGACGTCGGCCCCCTGATCGAGGAGAAGGCCGTCGAGGCGGTGCACCAGCTGGTCACCGACGCGGTGCACGACGGCGCCCGGGTGGTCGCGGGTGGGTCCGCCCCCGACGGACCGGGGTACTTCTACGCGCCGACGGTGCTGCTCGACGTGCACCCGGAGTCGGAGATCAACACCCAGGAGATCTTCGGTCCGGTCGCGCCCATCACGACCTTCACGTCGGAGGAGGAGGCGGTCCGCCGCGCCAACGACACCGAGTACGGCCTCGCGTCCTACGTCTACACCCGTGACCTGGCCCGCACGATCCGGTTGGCGGAGACCCTCGAGTACGGCATGGTCGGCGTGAACACCGGACTGATCTCGAACCCAGCGGCCCCCTTCGGTGGGGTCAAGGCCTCGGGCTTCGGCCGCGAGGGCGGCTTCGAGGGCATCGAGGAGTACCTCGACACGACGTACGTCGCCCTCCCGGCTCCCTGATGCTGCTCTACGGCGACGTCGCGGAGCAGTACCGCGACTTCGCGGCGTACGCCGCCGGCGACTCCGCGACCTTCGAGGACTGGGCGAGCGCAGTGGCCGGGGACGACGAGGTGCTGGCCTGGTTGGCGCGGCTCCCACCGGTCAAGCAGCAGCCGAACCTCGTCTTCGCGGCCGCGCGGTGGCACGGCGTCGCCGCCCCCGGACCGTACGACGGCCTGCGGACCGCGCTGCTCGGCGACGACGGCACGATCCGGGCCACCATCCTGCGCCGAGCGACCCAGACCAACGAGGTCGGGCGGCTCGCCACGCTGATGCCGGCGTTCGGGCTGCTGGCCGCGCCCGACGAGCCCCTCGCGCTGCTCGAGGTCGGTGCGTCGGCCGGCCTGTGCCTCTACCCCGACCGCTGGGGCTACGCCTGGCGCACCGACGAGGGCGTCGTCGAGCTCGGTGACGAGCCGCGCCTGGAGTGCCGGGCGAAGGGCCCGGTACCGCTGCCGCGGGCGTTGCCCGAGGTGGCATGGCGTGGCGGCATCGACCTCAATCCACTGTCGGTCGCCTCCGCGGACGACACCGGGTGGCTGGAGACCCTCGTGTGGCCCGAGCACACCGACCGCCGCGACCGGCTGCGGCACGCGATCGAGGTGGCCCGGGCCGACCCGCCGCAGCTCGTCGCCGGTGACCTGCTCGAGGAGCTCCCGGCGCTGGTCGACCGCGCCCGTCCGCACGGCCGCGTCGTGGTCTTCCACTCGGCGGTCGTCGCCTACCTCGAGCCGGCTGATCGCGACGCCTTCGCCGAGCTGATGGCGTGGCTGGTCGGCGAGGGCCGCTGCCACTGGGTCAGCAACGAGGGCAAGGGCGTGCTGCCGACCGTGACGGCGACCGGTCCGGCGATCCCCGCCGACAAGCCGACGTTCGTGCTCGGCGTCGACGGTCGGATGGTCGCGATGACGCACGGTCACGGCCGCTCGATCACCTGGACCGGGTAGGGCCGGGACCCGGGTCTCGCGGGGCCACGGGGCGGGTCTCGCGGGGCCACGGGGCGGGTCTCGACGGGTCAGGCGGAGGAGCGGCGGGCCGCGTCGGTCTCGAGGATGCCTTCGAGACCGGCGCGGGAGCCGATGGCGAGCTTGCGGTAGACCCGGGACAGGTGCCACTCGACGGCCTTGACCGTGACGCTGAGGTGCTCGGCGATCTGCCGGTTGGTCAGGCCCTGGGCGGCCAGCCGGGCCACGCGCCGCTCGGCGACGGTGAGCCGGGCGAGCGCCTCGCCCTGCAGCGGGAGCGGTCGCTCACCGGCCCGATCCAGCAGCCGGCCGATCCGGCCGTGCAGTGGCCACAGACCCTCCTGGGCGGCGAACGCCTCCGCTCGGCGCAGCAGCGTGACCGCCTGGGCCACGCTGGCGCCGGCGGGGACGAGCAGCAGCAGGCCGGCGAGGTCGGTGTCGATCTGCGCGGCGAGCCGGTGGTCGGGCACGACACTCGCCAGACCGTGGGCGCGCCGCAGCGAGGTGAACGGGTCGCGGGTGGGAGCGGCGGTGGCCACGGTGCGCAGGGCGACGGCGAGCGGGTACGGCGCGGCCGCCTCCTCGGCCTGGACCAGCAGGTCCCCGGCCAGCGCCTCCGCCTCACGGCGGCGACCGGTGCGCAGCAGCGCGACGGCGGCGCCGGCCCGCCACGGCAGCAGCTCCGGGACGTC
>NZ_DASWXC010000052.1:0-14413 GCF_036405735.1 Nocardioides sp. | reverse complement strand
GGAGCTGGGCGCGACGACGCTGACCCTGGCGGTGCGCGAGCCGGCGCGGGCAGCGGAGACCGCCACGGCGCTGCGCTCCCACCCGGCGGCACCGACGGTCGCCGTGGTGCCCCTCGACGGCGTGGCCGACGTGGGCGACGTCGTCGTCTCGACCGTCCCCGCGGCCGCGCAGACCGACGACCTCGTCGCCCGGTGCGCCGGCGCGCCGGTCGTCTTCGAGGTCACCTACAACACCTGGCCCACGCCGCTCGTCGCCGCCGCCAGCGGCGTCGTGGTGTCCGGCCTGGACCTGCTCCTGCACCAGGCCTTCGCGCAGTTCGAGCAGTTCACCGGTAGGCCGGCGCCCCAGGCGGCGATGCGAGCCGCCGGCGAGGCCGCCCTCGCCACTCGCTGACGCACGCCGGGTCGAGACCACCGCACTGCCTCGTTGGTCGAGCCGGCGAGCCAGGTCCCCTCGTTGGTCGAGCCGGCGAGCGCCAGCGAGCCGTGTCGAGACCACCCGTGGTGCCGCTGGGAGCCAGGTGTCGGACCGGTGATCGTCCCTCCACAAGCGCGGCGGCGGGTTCGCGGGGACTGTCGGTGCCGGGTGCTTGAGTGGACTCATGACCAGCCCGGGCATCGACCTCGACACCACGCCGGACTCCCCGGCCGCGGTGTTGGCCGACCTGCGCACCCACCGCGAGACCGCCCGGGCCGCCGAGGTCCAGGTGATGGTGGACGCGATCGCCTGGGCGGCGATGCACTCCGTCGACTCCCTGGACCGGGCCGCGACCCTGCCGGGCACCGAAGGCTGTGTGGCGATCGCCGGTGAGGGTGCGCCGTTGGTGGCGGAGTTCGCCATCGCCGAGCTGGCCGCGGTGTTGGGTCGCTCCACCGACTCCGGCCGGATCTGGCTGGGGCAGGTCATGGAGTGCCGCTACCGGCTCCCTCGCATCTGGGCCGGGTTGACCGGTGGCCGGGTGCAGCCCTGGCAGGCCCGCCGCATCGCCGAGGCCACCCTCGGCCTGTCGTTCGAGGCCGCGGCATGGGTCGACCGGCACCTCGCGCCGGTGGCGCACAAGATCGGCCCCGCCCAACTGGATCGCACCATCACCGAGGCCCTCACCCGCTACGACCCCGACCGAGCTCAAGCCCAAGCCCAGGCCGCGCGGGAGTCGCGGTACGTCGCCGTCGACACCCGGCACGTCACCACCACCGGCTGCGTGCAGCTTTACGGCACCCTGGACCTGGCCGACGCCCTCCACGCAGTCGCCACCACCCTGGCCCGACTCGGCTCCACCGACTCCCTGGACGTGCGCCGCGCCAAAGCCCTCGGCGAGATCGCCCGCAACGACCACACCCTCCACCTCACCACTGACTCCGATGAGCAGACCGAGGAGCCGGGCGAAGCGCGGGTGCCCGTGCCGCGGCGCCAGGTGGTGCTCTACGCCCACCTGACGGTCAACAGCGACGGGGTGGATCCGTTCGTGCGGGTGGAGAACACCCGCAGCCTGATCACCCTGGAGCAGCTGCGTGAGTGGCTCACCATCCAGAACACGAACGTGATGGTGCGGCCGGTGCTCGACATGAACCAGCACGTCGAGACCACCGGCTACCAGCCCACCCACCAGCTCCGGGAGCAGGTGGCGCTGGTCAACGGGCGGTGCGTGTTCCCCCACTGCACCCGCCCCGCCCGGGGTTGCGACACCGACCACATCACCGCCCACACCGCTCGTGCCGCCGGCGGGCCGACCTGCTCCTGCAACCTCGCACCGCTGTGCCGACGCCACCACCGCATCAAGACCCACACCGCCTGGAGCTACGACCTCCTCAACACCGGCACCTATGTCTAGCGCAGCCCCCACGGCCTGATGTTCCACGTCGACCCCGAGGGCACCACCAGCATCGAGACCACTCGACATCCATCCCGCTCCTGACCCCGCCACCCACTCGGTAGGCGGGGCCATCGGCATGCCCGGGTGGTCTCGACACGGCTCGCTGACGCTCGCCGGCTCGACCAACGAGGCGGTGCGGTGGTCTCGACACGGCTCGCTGGCGCTCGCCGGCTCGACCAACGAGGAACGCCGGCTCGACCAACGAGGAACGCCGGCTCGACCAACGAGGAAGGCCGGCTCGACCAACGAGGAACGCCGGCTCGACCAACGGAGAACGGCACCTCGACCGGCCGGCGGCGGGCGTCGCTACAGTCCGGCCCATGGATCTCGACGGCGGCCGCATGCTGGCCGCGCTGGTCGTCGCGCTGGTGTGTGCCGTCCTCGGACTGGCGGTGCCGTGGCTGATCGCCCGGTTGCCCGAGCCGACGCCGGACCCGGGCGAGGATCCCGCCGACTTCCCGGACAAGGTGCCGTACGCCGAGCTCGGCGCCCGCCGGCAGCTGCGCCTCCGTAGCGCTGCGGCCTGTGGCACTGCCGGCGCACTCCTGGGTGCCGCACTCGGCTGGAGCTGGGCGCTGCCCTGGCTGGTCTTCCTGGTGCCGGTGTGCTGCGCGCTCACGGTGATCGACTACGTGACCTGGTACCTCCCGACGCGGCTGATCGCGCCGTCGTACCTCGTCGTGGGCGCGCTGGTGGCGCTCGGTGCCGTGGCCACCGGCGACGTCCGGGTGCTGCTGGCCGGCGTGCTGGGGGCGATCGGCCTGGGCGCCTACTACGGCCTGCTGTGGTTCATCAGCCCGCGGATGATGGCCTTCGGGGACGTCCGGCTGGCCGGTCTGCTCGGCCTGGCGCTCGGACCGTTCGGGACGGGCACGGTGATCCTCTCGGTGCTGCTCGCCGGTGTCATCGGCGTGCTCGGCTACCTCCCGCTGCGGTGGGTCGGGAACGCCATCCGGCGGCACGTCCCGTTCGGCCCGTTCCTCGTGCTGGGCGCGCTGGGTGCCGTCGTCCTGGGACAAGCGCTCGCCGCCGCCTGAGGGCGTGGGAGACTGACGCCATGCTGCGTTGGCTCACTGCGGGCGAGTCCCACGGCCCCTCCCTGGTCGCCATCCTCGAGGGACTGCCCGCCCACGTCCGGATCACCTCCGACGACATCGGCGACTCCCTGGCCCGCCGCCGCCTCGGCTACGGCCGCGGCGCCCGGATGAAGTTCGAGCAGGACGAGGTGACGCTCGTCGGCGGCGTCCGGCACGGTGAGACCCAGGGCGGCCCGGTGGCGATCCAGGTGGGCAACACCGAGTGGCCCAAGTGGGAGACCGTGATGAGTGCGGACCCGGTGGACCCCGAGGTCCTCGCCGGGCAGGCCCGCAACGCCCCGCTCACCCGCCCCCGCCCGGGTCACGCCGACCTGGCCGGCATGCAGAAGTACGACTTCGACGACGCCCGCCCGATCCTGGAGCGCGCCTCGGCTCGCGAGACCGCGGCCCGCGTCGCGCTCGGCCGGGTGGCGAGCAACTTCCTCGAGCAGGCCGTGGGCGCCCGCATCGTGTCGCACGTGATCGAGCTCGGCGGCGTGCGTACGCCGGGCACCGAGCTCCCCGGTCCCGACGACGTCGCCCGTCTCGACGCCGATCCGGTGCGCTGCCTCGACGCCGACGGCTCCAAGCAGATGGTCGAGCGCATCGACGAGGCCCACAAGGACGGCGACACCCTCGGCGGAGTCGTCGAGGTCGTCGTGCACGGGCTGCCGCCGGGCCTCGGCTCGCACGTGCACTGGGACCGCCGTCTCGACGCGCGGCTCGCCGGTGCGCTGATGGGCATCCAGGCCATCAAGGGCGTCGAGGTGGGCGACGGCTTCGAGCTGGCCGCCACTCCTGGCAGCCGGGCCCATGACGAGATCGTCCCGACCTCGGAGGGCATTCGGCGAGCGAGCGGTCGCAGCGGTGGCACCGAGGGCGGCATGACCACCGGCGAGATCCTCCGCGTGCGCGCGGCGATGAAGCCCATCGCGACGGTGCCCCGGGCGCTGCGCACCGTCGACGTCGCCACGGGCGAGGAGTCCGTCGCCCACCACCAGCGCTCCGACGTGTGTGCGGTGCCGGCCGCCGGCATCGTCGCCGAGGCGATGGTGGCCCTGGTGCTCGCCGACGCGGTGCTGGAGAAGTTCGGTGGCGACTCGGTGGCCGAGACGCGACGCAACGCCGAGTCCTACCTGGCGAACCTGCGTTACTCATGAGGCCGCGGGTCGTCCTGGTCGGCCCGATGGGTGCCGGCAAGTCCACGGTCGGGAGCCTGCTGGCCGAGCGGTGGGGCGTCACGGTGCGCGACACCGACACGGACATCGAGGCGGTCGCCGGCAAGCCGGTGAGCGACATCTTCGTCGAGGACGGCGAGGCGGCCTTCCGCACTCTGGAGCGGCAGGCGGTCGCGGCGGCGCTGGCGACCCACGACGGCGTACTGGCTCTCGGCGGCGGCGCGGTGCTCGACCCCGGCACGCGGGAGCTGCTGCACGGCCACCGGGTCGTCTACCTGCGCGTCGGGCTGGCGGATGCCGTCAAGCGGGTCGGTCTCGGCACCGGCCGGCCGCTCCTGCTGGGTGACGCCGGTGGGATCCGCGCCCGGGTGCGGCAGCTGCTCGACGAGCGCGCCCCGGTCTACGAGGCCGTCGCGACGGAGGTCGTCGACACCGACGGCCGTTCCCCGGCCGAGGTGGCCGACCTCATCGAGGAGGAGCTGACGTGACCACCCTGCATGTCGGAGGGGCGTCGCCGTACGACGTCCACATCGGCCGTGACCTCGCCGACCGGCTGCCCGGGATCCTGGGGGAGCGGGTCGAGCGGGTCGCGCTGCTCTACGCCGGCGAGCTCGGCGCGCAGGCCGAGCGCGTCGCCCGCGCCCTGCAGGACCACTACGACGTCCACGGCTTCGGCCTGCCCTCGGGTGAGAACGCCAAGACGGCCGACGTCGCCGTCCAGTGCTGGGAGGCGCTGGGCGAGGCGGGCTTCACCCGCTCCGACGCCGTGGTGACCTTCGGGGGCGGCGCGACGACCGACCTGGGCGGCTTCGTGGCAGCCACCTGGCTGCGCGGCGTGCGGGTCGTGCACGTGCCGACCACCCTGCTGGCGATGGTGGACGCCGCGGTCGGCGGCAAGACCGGCATCAACACCGGCGCCGGGAAGAACCTGGTGGGCTCCTTCCACGAGCCGGCGGGCGTGCTGTGCGACCTGGCGACGCTCGAGACGCTGCCGCGAGACGAGCTGGTCGCCGGACTCGGGGAGGTCGTCAAGTGCGGCTTCATCGCCGATCCGGTCATCCTCGAGCTGGTCGAGCGCACCGATCCCGCCGACCTCACCCCCGACTCTCCGGTGCTCGCCGAGCTGATCGAGCGGGCCATCCGGGTCAAGATCGACGTCGTGGTCGCCGACCTCAAGGAGCAGGGCGGTGCGGACGGCCACCCCGGCCGCGAGGTCCTCAACTACGGCCACACGCTCGGCCACGCGATCGAGAAGCACGAGCGCTACACGATCCGCCACGGCGAGGCGGTCGCGATCGGCTGCTGCTACGCCGCGGAGCTGGCACGGCTCGCGGGCCGGCTCGACGACGCGACGGCGGCCCGGCACCGCAGCGCCTTCGCGCGGGTCGGCCTGCCCACGACGTACGCCGGCGCCGGCTTCGACGAACTGATCGGCGCGATGCGGGTCGACAAGAAGGCGCGTGGCTCGCAGCTGCGGTTCCTCGTCCTCGACGGGCTGGCGAAGCCCGGCATCCTCGCCGGACCGGACGAGAGCCTGCTGCGGCAGGCGTTCGAGGCGGTGGCCCGATGAGTCACCGCGGCCCCGTCCTGGTTCTCAACGGCCCCAACCTCGGGCGGCTGGGACGCCGGCAGCCCGAGATCTACGGCGCCACCACGTACGACGAGCTGGTCGAGCTGTGCAGGCGGTGGGGCGAGGAGCTCGGCCTGGAGGTGGAGGTGCGCCAGACCAACTGGGAGGGCGCCCTGCTGGACTGGCTCAACCACGCCGCCGACCATCAGACGCCGGTCGTCCTCAACGCCGCCGCCTGGACGCACTACTCCTACGCCCTCTACGACGCCTGCGCCCAGCTCACCGCGCCGCTGGTGGAGGTGCACATCAGCGCCCCCTCGAAGCGGCCGGAGGAGTTCCGGCACACCTCCGTGGTCTCCCCGCACGCCGTGCGGGTGATCGAGGGGCACGGGATCGACGGCTACCGGATGGCGCTGGAGACGATCGCCTCGTCCTGACCGGGCGCGGCCGCCGCCAACGGCACGATCCAGGCCGGCAGGAACGCCTGGGTGAGCGGACCGATCGCCAGCGCGAAGAGCACCGTGCCGAGCCCGAGCGGGCCGCCGAGCAGCACACCGATCACGACCACGCTCACCTCGAGCGCGGTGCGCACCAGCCGGATCGACAGTCCGGTGCGGCGGACCAGGCCCGTCATCAGTCCGTCCCGCGGCCCGCGGCCGAACTGGGCGCCGATGTACATCGCCGTGGCCAGCGCGCACAGCAGCACACCGCCGACCAGCAGCGCGAGCCGCGCCACGAACGCGTCCGGCCGGTCGACGAGCGCCAGCGTGGCGTCGGCGGAGGGGCCGATCATGAGAGCGTTGGCGACGGTCCCGATGCCGGGCATCTCCCGGAGCGGGATCCACAGCACCATCACCAGCGCGGCCGTCAGCACCAGGGCGCCGCCCAACGTGAGCGGCAGGTGCTCGGCCAGTCCCAGGTGGAGCACGTCCCAGGGCGCCACACCGAGCGAGCCGCGCACCATCAGCCCCAGTGAGACGCCGTAGAGCACCAGCCCGACGAGCAGCTGGGGGAGCCGGCGGCCGAGGCGGCCGGCGCGGAGCTGGGCGATCGGTCCGAGGTCGGCGAGCGCGGGGCGGCTGGTCATGATGACCAGCCTGCCGCCGAAGTGGACTGTTCGAAAATAGCCAATTGTGGAAGAGTGGCCTGCATGACGCGGTCCATCTCCGCCAGCCGGCTGGCGACCCTCGTGGCCGGCTTCAGCCGCACTCCGGCGTACGCCGGTCTCGCGGAGAGCCTGGTGCTGCTCATCGGTGACGGCCGGATCGGGCTGGAGACCCGGCTGCCGAGCGAGCGCGACCTCAGCATCGCGCTGGCGGTGTCCCGGACCACGGTGACACGCGCCTACGCGACCCTGGTCGAGAGCGGCTACGCCGAGGCCCGTCGCGGCGCCGGCACGTTCACCCGGGTGCCCGGTGACCGCCGGCGCGCCCACGATCGGGCGCTGATGCCGGGCGGAGGTGGGGACGCCGTCATCGACCTCAACTGCGCCGCCTCCTCGGCGCCGCCCGGCCTGGCCGCGGCGTACGCCAGCGCCGCGGTCACCGACCTGCCGGCCTACCTCGGCGGTCACGGCTACTTCCCGGCCGGGGTGCCGGACCTGCAGGAGGCGATCGCCGCGACATACGCCGCCCGCGGGCTGCCCACCCGTCCGGACCAGGTGATGGTGACCGCGGGGGCGCTGGCCGCGTCGGCGCTCGTCGCCCAGGCGTTCGCCACCCGCGGGTCACGGGTGCTGGTCGAGACGCCGACCTATCCCAACGGCGTGGACGCGCTGCGCAGCGCCGGAGCACGGCTGTCGGGCCTTCCGGTCGCGCCGGACGGATGGGACCTCGACGGACTCCGGGGGACCCTGCGCGAGACCCGCCCGGCGCTGGCGTACCTCATCCCCGACTTCCAGAACCCGACCGGCCTGGTCATGAGCGCCGCGGAGCGCGAACGTGCCGCCGCGGCCCTGCGCTCGAGCGGCACCGTGCCGATCGTCGACGAGGCGCACCAGGCGCTGTCCCTCGACCCCCTCGACGACGACCCGATGCCGCCACCGTTCGCGAGCTTCGCGCCTACCGCGATCACGATCGGCAGCGCGTCCAAGGCCTTCTGGGGCGGGCTGCGCATCGGCTGGGTGCGAGCTCCCGACCGGGCCGCCATGACCGCGCTGACGCACGCCCGGGTGCGGCTCGACCTCGGCGCGCCCGTCCTGGAGCAGCTGGTGCTCGCCCGGCTGCTGGCCGAGCCGGGACCGGTGGTCGACGCCCACCGCGAACGGCTCCGCGAGCAGCGCGACGCGCTCGTGGGTGCGGTGCGCGAGCGGCTGCCCGAGTGGCGCTTCCGGACGCCTCGCGGCGGGCTGTGCCTGTGGTGCCGGCTGCCGGAGCCGGCCGCCACCGACGTGGCTGTCGAGGCGGAGCGCCGCGGCGTGGTGGTGGCCCCCGGCCCGGTGTTCGCGCTCGAGGGCGGGCTCGACCACTTCGTCCGGATCCCGTGGATCCGGCCGGCCGAGGAGCTGCGCGCGGCGGTGGACGTGCTCGCGGCGTCGTGGGAGGCCGTCCGAGGCCGGCGGGTCGGCGCCGTGCGCCGTACCGACCGGGTGATCGTCGCCTGATTCGTCCGCTTCCGGAGCGCGCCGATAGACTTTCCCGCTGTTGCCCGCCCGGCGGGCGCTCCTTGACATCTCCACGACCTCGACACGACGAAGAAGGCTGGACGCGCGTATGGCAACCACGAACGACCTCAAGAACGGCATGGTTCTCAACATCGAAGGCGGCCTGTGGCAGGTCGTGGAGTTCCAGCACGTCAAGCCCGGCAAGGGCCCGGCCTTCGTCCGGACCAAGCTCAAGAACGTCGAGAGCGGCAAGAACGTCGACAAGACGTTCAACGCCGGCACCAAGGTCGAGACCGCGACGGTCGACCGCCGCACCTACCAGTACCTCTACAACGACGGCACGAACTACGTCTTCATGGACACCTCGACCTACGACCAGATCGAGGTCGGCCCCGAGCTCGTGGGCGACGCCGCCAACTACATGCTCGAGAACACCGACGTCATCGTCGCCACCAACGAGGGCCGCGTGCTCTTCGTCGAGCTCCCGGCCTCGGTCGAGCTCGAGGTCACCTACACCGAGCCCGGTGTCGTCGGCGACTCCGCCACCGGCCGCACCAAGCCCGCCACGCTCGAGACCGGCCACGAGATCCAGGTCCCGCTCTTCATCGAGCAGGGCGAGAAGATCAAGGTCGACACCCGCGACGGCGGTTCCTACCTCAGCCGCGTCAAGTCCTGATGGCTGCCCGCACCAAGGCCCGCAAGCGCGCGCTCGACCTGCTCTTCGCGGCCGAGGCGCGGGGTACGACGGCCCTGGAGCTGCTCGACAGCCAGATCGCCGAGGGCGCCGAGCCGAACAACCCCTACACCGAGACGCTGGTGCGCGGGGTGGCCGCCGAGCAGGCCCGGATCGACGAGCTGCTGGCGACCTACGCCAAGGAGTGGACGCTGGACCGGATGCCGGCGGTGGACCGCAACGTGCTCCGGCTCGGCGTCTGGGAGCTGCTCTACAGCACCGACGTCCCCGAGGGCGTGGCGATCAGTGAGGCGATGTCGCTGGTGCGGGACCTGTCCACCGACGACTCCCCGCAGTTCGTCAACGGCATCCTCGGCGCGATCCAGCGCGACAAGGGCTCGCTGGTCTGACAGCGGCCCCGCCGACGCCGACAGGCGCCCATCCCGACGGATGGGCGCCTGTTGCGTTCTCCACACCTGCTCCGAACGCCGGACACCCATACAGGTATGGCCATACAGTGCTGGGCGCGAGTCGGACGCGTGTCGCGTCCGCACGAACGAGGAAGGCATGTGCATGTCCCAGATCCCGTCCAGCACCGAGCAGGGCGCCAACCCGAAGGCGGCCACGAAGGCTGCGAAGGCCTACGCGAAGGCGTCGCGCCCGTGGTACCGGAAGAAGCGGTGGTGGCTGGTCGCCGTCGTCGCGATCATCGTCATCGCGGTCGCCGCCGGCGGCGGTGGCTCCGACGATGGCCCGACCGTCGTCGACGACGCCGGCACCAGCTCCAGCTCCGACACCGGCCCCGAGACCAGCGCCGACGCGCCCGCTGAGGACGCCAAGCCCGGGACCGAGGGCAACCCCGTCGCGGTGGGGCAGACCGTCGAGCTGGCCGGGACGCGGTACACGGTGAAGAAGGC
Source organism: Nocardioides sp. (assembly GCF_036405735.1). Lineage (GTDB taxonomy): Bacteria > Actinomycetota > Actinomycetes > Propionibacteriales > Nocardioidaceae > Nocardioides. The sequence continues at coordinate 4,523 of NZ_DASWXC010000052.1, read as the reverse complement.
CGCGACCTCCTCCAACGTCGGCGGCGAGTTCGGGACCAACGCCGACGGCGTCTTCGTGGTCGTCACGCTGACGATCGAGAACAAGAAGAACGAGACCAAGACCTTCATGTCGTCGGCGGCCAAGCTGGTCGCGACCAACGGAACCGAGTACTCGACCGACGACGACGGCTCGATCTACGCCGAGAACCCGCTCATCCTGGAGGACATGCAGCCGGACCTGCCGAAGACCGGCGTCCTGGTCTTCGACGTGCCGGCCGACAGGGTCAAGGGCGCCCTGCTGAAGGTGAGCGACCTCTTCGGCGACGGTGACGCCTACATCGCCCTCGGCCTGAGGTAGCCGACGCCTGTTTCGCGACCGCGCCGCCCGGATACCGGGTCGACTCCAAGAACACCGGGCGACACGGAAGGAGACCCCTCATGGGTGAGCAGGACAAGCTCGACAACTTCGCCGAGGAGAAGTTCGGCGAGGCCAAGGAGGCTGTCGGCAAGGCGTCCGGCAACGAGGACCTCGAGGCCGAGGGCCAGAAGGACCAGACCAAGGGCAGCATCAAGCAGGCCGGCGAGAAGATCAAGGACGCCTTCAAGTAGGAGTCCCCACCGTCGGCGGGCGACCGCGGGGGACGGTTGCGATGGCGGCTAGCGTCGAACGCATGCGTGCCGTCGTCTACACCGAGACAGGTCCCTCGTCCGTGCTGCGCCTGACCGAGCGCGACGTGCCCGAGCCGGGCCCGGGAGAGATCCGGGTCCGGCTCGTGCGCGCCGGGGTCAATCCGACCGACTGGAAGTTCCGCGCCGGCGGCATGCCGGGCGGCATGAGTCATCCCGAGGTCACGCCCGGTCAGGACGGTGCCGGCGTGGTCGACGCCGTCGGCCCGGGCGTCACCGCCCACGAGGTGGGCACGCGGGTGTGGCTCATGCTGGTGCAGCACGGCCAGCCCCACGGCACGGCGGCCGAGTACGTCGTCGTACCGGCCTGGAAGGCGCAGCCGCTGCCCGAGGCCGCGTCCTACGACCTCGGCGCCGCGCTCGGTGTGCCCGCGGTGACCGCCCACCGGGCCTTGACGAGCGGCGACGTCGAGCGGCTGTGGCCGGGTGCCATGGAGGGGCTGACCGTGCTGGTGGCGGGCGGCGCGGGCGCCGTCGGCAACGCGGCGATCCAGCTGGCCCGGTGGGCGGGTGCGACGGTGATCGCCACCGTCAGCAGCGACGAGAAGGGTGCGCTGGCCGTCGCCGCGGGTGCCCATCACACCGTCAACTACCGGGTCGGCGACCCCGCAGCCGAGATCGCGGCGATCACCCAGGGCGGCGTCGACCAGGTCGTCGAGGTCGCGCCGGCGCAGAACGACGACCTCGACCGGAAGGTGCTCCGCATCGGCGGCACCGTGGCGATCTACGCCAACAACGGCGGCGACGAGCTCACGCTCCCACTCCGTGCGACCTTCTCGAAGAACCTGCGCTACCAGTTCATTCTCCTCTACACCCTCGACGACCACCTGCTGCGTGCCGCCGCCGAGGACGTGACGGCCGCGGTCGCCGCCGGCGCGCTGCGGGTGGGCGAGACGGCCGGCGCCCCGCTGCACCACTTCTCCCTGGCGGAGGCGGCCGCCGCCCACGACGCGGTCGAGCAGGGCGCGGTCGGCAAGGTGCTGCTCGACATCGCCGGCAGCTGACCCGTCCGCGCCGTCATTTCTCCGCCGGGCGGCACAGTGTGGCGAAAAGTCGGTGAGCGACCGGGCCTTCGCCACTAGCCTTTCCGCCCGGGAGGATTGATGGACATCAACGTGCTCGGGCCGGTCGAGGTCCGCGCGGGGGACCAGACCGTGGACGTCGGCTCGCGCCGGCACCGCCAGGTGCTGGCGGCGCTGCTCGTCGACACCGGCACGGTCGTGTCGGTGGACACCCTCGTCGAACGGGTCTGGGGCGACGCCGGGGCGTCGGCGGGGAGCGTCCACGCGATCGTCTCGCGCCTGCGCGCGCGGCTCGGGGACGCGGTCATCGTGACCCACGCGCCCGGCTACCGGCTCGATCTCGCCGGGCATCGGCTCGACGCCGAGGTCTTCGCGCGGCGGCTGACCGAGGCGCGCGGTGAGCCGGACGCCGCGCTCGCTCGCACCGCCGTCCGTGAGGCGCTCGGTCTGTGGCGGGGACGTGCGTACGCCGACATCGAGCTGCCCTTCGCGGAGGCGGAATCCGAGCGGCTGGAGCGGCTGCGCCTCTCCGCCCATGAGCTGCTCGCCGAGCTGGACCTGCGCCTGGGACGTCACGCCGACGTCCTGGAGTGGCTGCCCGACCTGGTCCGGCAGCACCCGCTGCAGGAGTCGCTGCGGGCGCTGCTGATGCTCGGCCTCTACCGCGCCGGTCGGCAGGCCGACGCGCTCGCGACCTACGAGGACGCCCGGCGGGCGCTGGCCGAGGAGCTCGGCATCGACCCGGGGCCCGAGCTGCGACGGCTGCACGAGCGCGTGCTGCGGCAGGACCGGTCACTGACCCTGCCCGCGGCGTCCCCGGCCGCGCCCGAGCGCCCGCGGCGCACCCCGCTGGTGGGTCGCGAGGAGCAGCTCGCGGAGATCGACCGGGCGGTGGCCCGGGGGCTGGCCGGTGAGCCGACGGTGGTCGCGGTCACCGGCGAGGCCGGTATCGGCAAGACCCGGCTCGTCGAGGAGGCGGTGGCCCACGCGTCCGGCGCGACCGTCGGCTTCGGGCGCTGCTGGGACCACGACGGGGCGCCCGCGTTCTGGCCGTGGGAGCAGGCGCTCTCCGACCTGGTGGCCGCTGTCGGCGTCGAGCTGGCCCGCGCCGCGGCGAGCGGGCGCGCCGAGCCCGTCGCCCTGCTGGTGCCCGCGCTCGGCCCCGCCCCCACCGTCCCCGGCACCGCGTCGGTCGCCCGCGCCCGGCTCTACGACGCCGTCGCGGCGTTCGTGGAGACGCTCGCGGCGCAGCGGCCCGTGGTGCTCGCGCTGGAGGACTTCCACTGGGCCGACCAGGAGTCGGTCGAGCTGCTGGAGTACGTCGTCACCACCGTCCGGAGCGGGCGGCTGGTCATCGTGGTGACGGTCCGCGACCCCAGCGAGCTGGCCGCCACCGCCGGCGACGACGTCGTCGCCGCGCTCGCCCGGCGCCCCGGCGGCGTACGCCTCGAGCTCACCGGGCTCACCGTCCCCGCCGTCCGGGAGCTGGTGGCCGGTCGGACCGGTGTCGAGGTGAGCCTTGACGTCGCCCACGGGCTGCGGGAGCGCACCGAGGGCAACCCGTTCTACGTCAGCGAGCTCGCCCTGCTGTACGGCGAGGAGCGGCGCCGTTCCGGGGCGGCCGGGATCCCGGTCCCCACGAGCGTGCGGGCCGTCATCGAGCGGCGCCTGCGACACCTGTCGGGGGAGGACGTGGACGTGCTGGTGGCCGCCGCCGTAGTGGGCCGCACCTTCGACCTGCCGCTGCTCGCCGAGGTGACCGGCCGCTCGCGGCTGGAGCTGGTCGAGGTGCTGGACCGCGGCGTGGCGGCCGGGGTGCTCGACGAGCACGGTGTCGGTGCCGAGCAGCGCTTCACCCACGCCCTGGTGCAGGAGACGTTGGTGCTCTCGGTCGGACCGATGCGCCGAGCGACGCTCCATGCGCAGATCGCCCGGGCGCTCGACGCCCGCCACGGGGCCGACGGGGCGCATGCCGCCGCCATCGCGCACCACTACGCCGCGGCCGGGCCGGTGGGTGACGTGGTGCGGGGCGTGGAGCTCTCGATCGCGGCCGCGTCCTCCGCAGCGACGCGGTTCGCCCTCGGCGAGGCCGAGCGCAACCTGCGGCAGGCGCTCGCGCTGGTCGCCTCGGCGCCGGCGGCGGAGGCCAAGCTCCTCGAGCTCGAGCTGCGGGTGCGGCTCGGGTCGCTGCTCACTCTGCGGTACGGCTACAACGGCGCCGGCGTGGCGGAGGAGCGCCGCCGCGCGCTCGCGCTCGCGGCCGACACCGACTCGTCGGGCCACCTGCTCTCGGCGCTGTGGGGCACGTGGGGCAACGCGCTCGTCTCGGGCCGGTTCGACGAGGCCGAGAGTGTCATCGAGCAGATCGAGCAGGCCGTCGCGGTCACCGGTGACGCCGACCTGCGGCTCGCGCTGCACGTCGCCCGCGGCCAGACGGCCTGGCACCGGGGCCACCTGGCGGCCGCGCGGGCCGACCTCGAGCGGGCCGTCGTCCTGGCCGAGGAGGCCGGGGACGCGCTCGACCTGGAGGTCTGGCTGCAGCACCCGGGTGTGCAGGCGCGGGGCTGGCTGGCCGTGGTGCTCGGCATGCTCGGTGAGATCGAGGAGTCCGACACGGTCGCCGCCGGCACCGACGAGCTGGTGGAGAAGGTCGGCCATCCGTTCAGTGCCGCCTATGCCGACATCCTCGAGGGGCTGCGGACGATCTGGCTGGAGCGGCCCGAGAAGGCGCTCGAGCTCGGCGACCGCGGCATCCGCGACTCCGAGCGCCAGGGGTTCGCCCAGGCCCGCGCGTTCGCGCTGCTCCCGGCCGGATGGGCGCGTGGACGGCTCGGC
>NZ_DASWXC010000051.1:0-30288 GCF_036405735.1 Nocardioides sp. | reverse complement strand
GGCGCGCTGCGGCCGCTGCCGCGCTCGCTGATGGGCGTGCCGCTCGACCTGGACCAGCTCGCCGCGAGCGGGGTGCTGACCGACGAGGGGATGGAGCGGGTCCGCCGCGAGCCGGGCCTGCCGCCCGAGCAGCTCCGGCTGCCCGACGAGGACGTCTCCGTCGGCGACCTGGTCGCCGCGCGCCTCGGCGACGAGGTGACCGACCGGCTCGTGGAGCCCCTCCTCGGCGGTGTGTACGCCGGCCGGGCGCGCGAGATCTCCGTCCGCGCCGCCGTACCGCAGCTGGTGACGCTCGCCGCCCGCGGCTCGATGGTGGAGCAGGCCGCCGCCCTGCCGGTCAGCGACGTGCCGGTCTTCGCCGGTGTCACCGGCGGCATGTGGCAGCTGCCGGCCGCCCTGGCGGCGGGCGTCGAGGTCCGGCTCGGGACGCCGGTCGACACGGTCACGCGCACCGCGCAGGGGTTCCTCGTCGAGACTGGGGGCGAGACCGGGCAAGAGGCCGGGGGAGAGGCCGTCCCGGCCGACGCCGTGGTGGTGGCCACTCCCGCAGCCGTGACCGCGCGGCTGCTGCGCAGCACGGCGCCGGGGGCCGCGGCCGAGCTGCGGGCGATCGAGTCGGCCTCGGTGGCCGTGGTGACCTTCGCGTTCCGGGCGGCCGACGTGGCGACCCTCGACGGCACCGCCTCGGGCTTCCTCGTGCCACCGGTCGACGGTCGGCGCATCAAGGCCGCCACGTTCTCCTTCGCGAAGTGGGACTGGGTGCGCCGCGCCGGCGGCGACCTGCTCGTGCTGCGCACCAGCCTGGGCCGCCACGGCGACGACGTCGTGGCGCAGGCCGGCGACGACGAGCTCGTCGCCGACTCGCTGGCCGACCTGGCCGCGGCCGCCGGCGTGCGGGCAAGGCCCGTCGCCACCCATGTGCAGCGCTGGGTCGACGGCCTGCCGCAGTACGCCGTGGGCCACCTCGACCGGGTCGCGCGGATCCGGGCCGCCGTGGCGGCAGTGCCCGGGCTGGCGGTCTGCGGTGCGGCGTACGACGGCGTCGGCATCCCCGCCGTCATCGCCTCGGCGCACCGCGCCGCCGCGGAGATCGCCGGCACCTGACCTCCTCGACGGCGACACGCCGGCCGGCGGTTGACGACGTCAGGTGCCCGGCCCGCACAGGGGACACGAACGCTGAAGGTTGCCCCGTTGTCCCTGGTGGGTGGGACAACCGTCCGGGGAGGGTCGTCTCACGACGGCGGGAGGCACCCGCCGAGACACCCCACCGAGGAGAGCACCGCCATGACCACCTTCTCCACCCACAACCCGGCACGCGCCGACATCGGGCGTGCCGACGACACCACCGCTCAGCGCCCCGTCGGTCGCGGTTGGGCGCTCGCCGGCATCGGTGCCGGCATCGCCGCGCTCGGCACCGTCGTCACCTCCTCGATGATCAGCGCGGTCTACGACCCCGACATCGCCGGTGACGCCGCCGCCATCGCCGACAAGCTCGAGACCCAGACGCCGCAGATGTTCGCCTTCCACTCGATCACCGTCGTCAGCGCGCTGCTGACGGTCGTGTTCGCGGCGGGCCTGCTGCAGCGGCTCCGGACGGCGCTGCCGGCCTCGAGCGCCCTCCCGGTCCTCGCCTTCGCGGGCCTGCTGGGAACCGCGGTCGTGTCGGTGCTGGGCAGCGGCCTCGACACCGAGTTCATGATGGCGATGGCCGCCGACGACGGCGTCGTGGCCGACAGCGCGGCGACGATGTACAACCACTGGACCGGCACCATCCCGTGGGTCTGGGTCCTCGCCGGCCTCTCGGGCCTGAGCCTGTTCGCAGCCGCCCGCCGCGGTGGGGTCCCGCGCTGGATGGGCCGGCTCGGCCTCGTCCTGGGCGGCCTCACGGTCGTCTGTGGCGTCTCGCCGTTCGAGTACATGGCGATCCTGCCGGGCGCGATCTGGCTGCTCGCGACCGCGATCGGCTTCACCGTCGGCGACCAGCAGTTCCGCGCCACGCGCTGAGGTGTCCGTCGCCGAATCCGCCGGTCCGGCCCCACGGGGGCCGGACCGGCATCACAATGTGCCGGTGCCCCCCACCCGACGCGCCGGCTGGGCCGCCGCGCTGCTGATCGTCCCCAGCCTGGCGTGCCTGGTGCTGTCGGTGTGGCTCGACCTCGCCACGGACCCCGACGGCGTGGGCGCGGAGCTCGCCCCCGGCTGGGGCTGGAACTACACCCTGATCGGCGCCGTGCAGGCCGCGCTGGCCGCGATCATCCTCTTCCGTGACGCCCGGCAGGGCTTCGGCTGGGGACTCGGCTGGCTGGGCCTGTTCTGGGCCACCGATGGCCTCTCGCAGTCCTACGTCCGCTACGGCATCACCGCCACGGACGCGCTGCCCGGGATGAACCTGGCGCTGTGGAACCTCAACCGGGTCGGGGCCTTCCTCATCCCCGCTGTCGCGCTGCTGCTGTTCCTGTTCCCCACGGGCCGGTTCCTGCCCGGCCGCTGGCGGGTCGTCGGCTGGGTGACGATGACCGTGATGGTCGCGGTGAACCTCGTGCTGCTGGTCTCACCGGCCCGCGGCACCCCCGATGTGACCTTGCCGCCGGAGATCGACCTGGACGCCGGCTCGCTGCCGCTGCCCGGCGACGTCGTCGACATCGCGATGCCGATCACCAACGCGCTGACCGTGCTCGGGTTCTTCGTCGCGATGCTCTCGGTGGTCGTGCGCTACCGCCGCTCGGCCGGACTCGAGCGGGACCGGATGCGCTGGCTGCTGTGGAGCGTCATCGCGATGGCGATCCTGGCCGGCGTCTCGCTCGGCCTCGAGCTCCACGGTATCGGCGACGCGGTCATCTTCCTCGTCATGCTGCTGCCTTCGGTGGCGATGACGATCGCGATCGTCGACCCGACCCTGGTCTCCATCGAGGAGCTGCTCGGCCGCACCGTCGTGTACGGCGCGTTGGCCGGTCTCATCCTGGTCGCCGACCTGGCGGTCCTGACCGCGCTGACGACCTTCCTCGACGACTCCCTCGGCCAGCGGCAGGTCGTGTTGATCGTGCTGCTGGTCTCGGTGCTGCTCTACGGCCCGCTGCGCTCCCGGCTCGCTCGGTGGGTGCAGCGACTGATGCTGGGCCGCCGCGCCGACCCCTACGACGTCGTCGCGGGCCTGGCCTCGATCCTCGAGACGACCGACGAGGGGCCTCGGCAGCTCACGGCCGTCGCCCGGGCTGTCGCGACGGCGTTCGGGGTCGGCTACGTCGGCGTCGAGGTCGACCGCACCAACGGGGAGCGACTGGTCGCGACGTACGGCGCCCGGCCGGCCCAGACCCGCACCACGCCGATCGTCTACCGCGGGTCCGAGGTCGGCCGGCTGGTGCTGCCCGCCCGGGGCCTGCGCAGCCGGCTGTCGCGCCGGGACGAGCAGCTGCTCGGCGACCTGGTGCGGCAGGCCGCGACGGCCGCGCGCACCAGCCAGCTGGCCGGGGAGCTCCAGGAGAGCCGCGAGCGGCTCGTCACCGCGCGCGAGGAGGAGCGCCGGCGGATCCGCCGGGACCTGCACGACGGGCTCGGGCCCGCGTTGAGCGGCGTGGTGTTCCGGCTCGAGAGCGCCCGGCTGCTCGTGGAGCGCGACCCCGCGACCGCGGTCGAGCAGATCACCCGGACCAGTCAGGAGGTCCAGGCGGTCGTGGCCGACGTACGCCGCCTGGTGCACGACCTGCGTCCGCCGGCTCTCGACGACCTGGGCCTGGTCGGGGCGCTGCGCCAGCTGGCCGGGCAGCTCGAGCGCGGCGGACCGCGGACCAGCGTCGTCGAGGAGGGCGTCGCCGCCCTGCCGGCGGCGGTCGAGGTCGCGGTCTACCGCATCGTCGCCGAGGCGCTGACCAACGCCGTGCGGCATGCCCGGGCGAGCCGCGTGGAGGTCCGGCTCGCCGGGGTCCCCGACGGACTGCGGGTCGAGGTGGTCGACGACGGCGTCGGCATGGCCGAGGACGTCCAGGCCGGTGTCGGGCTGCTCTCCATGCGGGAGCGGGCCGCCGAGCTGGGCGGCCGGGTCGAGGTGAGCTGTCCCGCCGCGGGTGGGACCGTGGTGCGGGCGTGCCTGCCGGTGGGCGGGCGCCAGGAGTCGGGAGAGGCATGATGAGCACGGTCATCCGGGTTGCGGTCGTCGACGACCATCAGATCGTCCGCGACGGGCTGCAGGCGCTGCTGGGTGCCCTGGACGGCATCGAGGTCGTGGGCCTGGCGGCCGACGGCGTCGACGCGCTGCACCTCGTGGAGCAGGGCCGGCCCGACGTCGTGGTCATGGACATCCAGATGCCGCGGCTGGACGGCCTCGAGGCCACGCGGCGCATCACCGCCCGGCACCCCGAGGTCCGCGTCGTCATGCTGACGATGAACGAGGACGACGAGACCGTGCTGTCCGCCATGCGCGCCGGCGCCAGCGGCTACCTCCTCAAGGGCTCGGGGGCCGAGGAGGTGCACAACGCGATCCGTGCCGCGGCCGCGGGCGGCATGGTCTTCGGTGCGGCGCTGGCCGCGAAGGTGGCGTCGTACTTCGCCGGCGTCGCCGCCGCCCCCAGCGCCGAGCCGGAGCCGTTCCCGGAGCTCACCGACCGGGAGCGCTCGGTGCTGCAGCTGCTGGCTGCGGGCCGGTCCAACGACCAGATCGCCGCGGAGCTGTACGTCTCGGGGAAGACGGTGCGCAACGCGGTGTCCGGCATCTACGCCAAGCTGCACGCGGCCGGGCGGGCGGAGGCGATCGTGAAGGCCCGGGAGGCGGGGTACGGGCGCGACTGACCGGTTGGCACAATGCTGGCCATGAGCAGCGACGCGAGCAGGGACCCGCAGGCCGACCTCAAGACCAACGCCGCCCGACTCAACGAGCTCAACGCCACCGTCCGCTACACGATGTGGTCGGTCTTCAAGCTCGACCTCACCTTCGACGACGAGGGTGACTCGGTCCGGCGTGAGGAGGCCGCGGAGGTCGAGCGGCTCTTCGCGGACCTCGCGGCCGAGGACGTCGTCGTACGCGGCCTGTACGACGTGGCGGGCCTGCGCGCCGACGCCGACATCATGGTCTGGTGGCACGCCGAGACCAGCGACCAGCTGCAGCTGGCCTACCACCGCTTCCGGCGTACCGAGCTCGGCGTCCGGCTGATCCCGGTGTGGTCCCAGATGGCGCTGCACCGGCCCGCGGAGTTCAACCGCTCCCACATCCCGGCGTTCCTCGCCGACGAGACGCCGCACAAGTACGTCTGCGTCTACCCCTTCGTGCGCTCCTACGAGTGGTACCTCCTCGACGACTCCGAGCGCCGCCGGCTGCTGGCCGAGCACGGCCAGATGGCCCGCGACTACCCCGACGTGCGGGCCAACACGGTCGCCTCGTTCGCGCTGGGCGACTACGAGTGGATGCTGGCCTTCGAGGGCGACGAGCTGCACCGCATCGTCGACCTGATGCGCCACCTGCGCGGCTCGGAGACCCGCCGCCACGTGCGCGAGGAGGTGCCGTTCTACACCGGCGCCCGGGTGACGCCCCAGGAGCTGCTGCAGCGGCTGCCCTGACGGCCTCCCGCCGCCGCAAAGTGTCACGGTGACACTCCAAAGTGTCACCGTGACAGTTGGCGCCGAGAGTGACAGTTCGACGTGTCACTCTCGTGGCGAACTGTCACCGTGACAGTTTGGGTGCCGCCTCGTCGGGCGACGCGCCGCCCTCCTTCGTCGGGCGTCGCTGCTCAGGCGAACCAGCCGCCGGGGCTGAGCTCGGAGCCCATCCGCGGCACGTACTGGTCGAAGTAGATCCGCGCGATCAGCTCGCGCCGGGAGCGTACGTCGGCCTTCGCGAAGATCGCCTTGAGGTGGTCCTGCACGGTGTAGCTCGACAGGTGGAGCGTCGCGGCGATCTCCTTGGTGTCGACGCCCTGCAGCACCAGCTGGGTCACGTCGCGCTCGCGCGGGGTGAGGTCGAAGGCGGCCACCACGAGGGCGACGATCTCCGGCGGCCGAGCCTCCTCGATCGTCACGACGACCTCGCCGGCGCGCTCGCCGGCACCTGAGAGGGGAGCGGCGTGCAGGACGAGCCACTGCCCGGCCGGCGTACGCACACGACAGCGGGGCGGCACCGTCGTCTCGCCGCGCGCGAAGCGTCGGGCGGCACCCACGAGCGCCGACACGGGGCTGAACGGGTCGGCTGCGGCCGAGCCGCTGACCAGGCCCGCGAGCCGCTCCTCGGCGCCCATGCTCATCTGCACGATCTCGTCGTCGCTGTCGACCACGAGGACGGCCGGGCCGAGCGCCGCCCGCCCCTCGGGTACGTCGGCCAGCCGGGCCAGCATGCCGGTCCGGACGCCCCGCGCGAACAGCGGCGAGAGCGTCGCCAGGAGGTCGACCTCGGCGGCGCCGAACGGCTGCTCGTCGGAGCTGCGGAACAGGGCCATCGCGCCCCACGCCTGCGGGCCTTCGCGGAACACCACGCGCGCCTCGTCGCCGAACCCGAAGTGGGGCATCATGAACCGGCTCATCCGGCCGGAGCGCTCTACCTCGCCCTCGGTGAGCAGGTGGACGCCGGCTGCCGGCACCGGGGCCTGCGCCAGCTCGGTGAAGGCGGTCGGCTCGACGGTGCCGTACTCCAGCAGCCCGAACTCGTGGTCGTGGCTGTTAGCGTCGCGTAGGAAGCCGTACTTGCGGGCGCTGGTCAGCAGGTGCGTGCTCGGGTCATGGGTCGCCAGGCAGGCGGCCACCCAGGGCACCGCGCGCTTCAGGGAGGTCACCGCCTCCTCGAGGAAGGTGTCGAGGTCGAGACCGGCACGCGAGACGACGTCGACGTCCTGTCGCACGCGCTCGGCGGTCAGTCCTCGGGGCATGCCTGAAGTGTCCGCCGTCGCGGCCCGCGACGACATCCCAGATTTGTGGGTTGTCCAGACCACCAGGTCCCCAGGCCCGGAACTACCCGGTGGATCGGGATGGTGGCGCACCGCCGCCGAGCCGCAGTGTTGCCGCCATGACCGAGCCCTGTCCCTCCTGCCACCCCGACCTGCTCGACCCGGCGGAGCTGTGCAACCCGCCGGTCGCCCGCCCGATCGAGGCCGACCTCGATCTCTGGCTGCCCTGAGCCATCCACCGACCCCAAGGAGAGCATCGATGACCACGTCCCAGATCGACCTCGCCGCCCTGCGCGGCGCCTGCGAGACCCACCTGCCCGGCGACCCGGGCTACGACGCCGCCCGCCAGGCCTGGAACCTCGCCGTCGACCTGCGCCCGGCCGCCGTGGCGGTGCCCCGCACCGTGGCCGAGGTGCGTGCCGCTGTCAGGGCGGCCGCCGGGCTCGGCCTGCGGGTGGCCCCGCTCAGCACTGGTCACGGGGCCGGCCCGCTGGACGGCGTACCGCTCGACGACGTGGTGCTGCTCCGGCTCTCGGAGCTGACCGGCGTCACCGTCGACCCGGTCGCCCGACGGGCGCTGGTCGTGGGCGGCACGCTGTGGGCCGACGTCGTCGCGGCGGCCGCGCCGCACGGGTTGACCGCGCTGCACGGCAGCGCGGGCGACGTCGCCGTCGCGGGCTACGTGCTCGGGGGCGGGCTGTCGTTCTACGGCCGACGCCACGGCGTCGCTGCCAACTCGGTGCGCGCCCTGGACGTCGTGACCGCCGACGGTGACCTGGTCCGGGCGAGCGCCGAGGAGCACCCCGAGCTGTTCTGGGCCCTGCGCGGCGGAGGCGGCTCGTTCGGGGTGGTGGTCGGGATCGAGCTCGACCTGCTGCTCTACGCAGAGGTGTACGCCGGCATGCTGCTGTGGGACCGGGAGCGGGCGCCGGAGGTGGTCGCCGCGTGGGCCGCCTGGAGCCGGTCGGCCCCCGACTCGGCTGGTACGTCGCTGCGGGTGATGAGCTTCCCGCCGCTGCCGGAGCTGCCGCCGTTCCTGTCCGGCCGTGACGTCGTCGTGGTCGACGGCGTGGTGCTGGAGGACGACGACCGCGCCGCCGAGCTGCTCGCGCCCCTGCGGGCGCTCGCACCGGAGGTCGATACGTTCGGCCGGATCCCCGCCGCCGGGCTGCTGCAGGTCCACATGGATCCGCCGACGCCCGTCCCGGCCGTCGCCTCGCACAGCGTCCTGGGCGAGCTCGACCCTGAGGCCGTCACGGCGCTGCTGGATCAGGTCGGCCCAGGGACGAGGAGCGGCCTGATGTTCGCCGAGCTGCGCCACCTCGGGGGCGCGTTCGCCCGCTCGGTGGACGACGGCGGCGCCACCTCGAGCGTCGCAGGGAGCTACGCGCTGTACTGCTGCGCCGTCGCGCCGACCCCGGAGGCCGCCGCCGCGGGCCGCGCCGCCGCGGACGCCGTCGTCGCGACGATGGCACCGTGGCAGGTCCCCGCGCTGGTGCCGACCTTCACCGAGTCGGCCGCGGTAGCGGGCATGTTCGCGACCGAGGACGCGCGCGATCTCGCGCGGGTCCGCCACCTGGTCGACCCGACCGGCCGGTTGGTCGGGGGCCGGCCGATCGGCTGATCCGCTGGGACGTCATACGGTCCGGTCGCCCTGGGCGCCGGACCGTATGACGTCCCGCGTCGGTCGCCGGGATGCCGGCGGCTCGTCGGTCGCTGGCCTCAGCGGCGCAGCCGCACCAGGGCCGTCATGCCGTGGAAGACCACGACCGCGGCGAGGGTGCCCAGTGCGATGCCGGTGAACGTGAGGTCGCCCCAGGTCAGCGTCAGGTTGCCGATGCCGACGACTAGGGCCACCGCGGCGGTGAACTGGTTGACCGGGTCGGAGAAGTCGACACGGTTGTCCAGCCAGATCCGGATGCCGATCAGGCCGATCAGGCCGTACAGCGCCACGGTGATGCCACCCAGCACACCGGCCGGGACGGTGTTGAGCAGCGCGCCGAACTTCGGCGACAGGCTGAGCAGCACCGCGATCGCGCCGGCCACCCAGTAGGCGGCGGTCGAGAAGACGCGGGTGGCGGTCATGACGCCGATGTTCTCGCCGTACGTCGTCGTGGCGGAGCCGCCGCCGGCACCGGCCAGGGCCGTGGCGACCCCGTCGGCGAACAGCGCGCGGCCGGTCTCGGCGTTGATGGTCTCGTCGCCGGCGAGGTGGGCGACGCTGCGGACGTGGCCGACGTTCTCGGCCACCAGTACGAGCACGACCGGCAGGAACATCGGCACGACCGACCAGGTCGCGTCCGGGGTGGCGAAGTCGGGCAGGCCCACCCAGGCGGCGTCCCCGACCGGGCCGAAGTCGATGTCGCCCGCCAGCCATGCGGCGAGGTAGCCGACGACCACGCCGATGAGGATCGAGAGCCGGGCCGCGATGCCTCGGAACACGACGGCCACGACGAGCACGGTGACGAGCGTGACCAGCGCGAGCCACGGCTTGGCGGCGAAGTTCGTGGTCGCCGCGCCGGACAGGTTCAGGCCGATCAGGGCGACGATCGCGCCGGTGACGACCGGCGGCATCAGCCGCTCGATCCACCCGGTGCCGGTCACGACGACCAGCGCTCCCACGGCCGCGAGCAGCAGACCGGTGACCATGACGCCGAAGAGCGCCGCGCCCATGCCGCCCTCGCCGGCGGTCGCGGCGGTGATCGGCGCGATGAAGGCGAACGAGCTGCCGAGGTAGCTGGGCAGCCGGTTGCGGGTCAGCAACAGGAACAGCAGGGTGCCGACGCCCGAGAAGAACAGCGTGGTGGTGGGCGGGAAGCCGGTGAGCAGCGGCACGAGGAACGTCGCGCCGAACATCGCGACCACGTGCTGGGCGCCGAAGCCGATCGTGCGCGGCCAGCTCAGCCGCTCGTGGGGGGCGACGATCTCGCCCTCGGTGATGGTGCGCCCGTCACCGTGCAGGTCCCAGCCCCGCAGCCGTTCAGCCAATGCCATCCGTGTGCCTTTCCTCGAAACGAATCAGGCAAAGGATGGCGTACGGCGGTCAGGACTCGGTGGCCGGCTCCAGCGTGAGGCTGATCGAGTTGATGCAGTACCGGTCGCCAGTGGGTGTGCCGTAGCCGTCAGGGAAGACGTGCCCGAGGTGCGAGCCGCAGTTCGCGCAGCGGACCTCGACCCGCTTCATGCCGTAGGAGTCGTCCTCGAGGTACTCGATGGTGTCGCTGATCGGCTGGTAGAACGACGGCCAGCCGCAGCCGGAGTGGAACTTCGTGTCGGACTCGAACAGCTTCGCCTGGCACGCCTTGCAGCGGTAGACGCCGGTGGTCTCGGTGTCGGTGTACTCACCAGTGAACGCGCGCTCGGTGCCCGCCTGCCGGAGCACCTGGTACTCCTCGGGGCTCAGCTCCTGGCGCCACTGCTCTTCGGACTTCTCGACGTTGTAGGCCACGTCGACAAGAGTACGTCGCCACCCGGAGGGGAACCCGGCCAGCATGGAGACTCTCAGTGACCGCGTAGCCCTCGTCACCGGAGGCGGGAGCGGCCTGGGTCGCGCCACCTGCGTCGACCTGGCCCGCCACGGTGCCCACGTCGTCGCCGCCGACATCGACCTGGCCGGCGCGGAGCAGACCGCGAAGCTGGTCGAGGAGGCCGGGGGCACCGCCGAGGCCGCTCATCTCGACGTCACGGACCGGGAGGCGGTGGACGCGCTCGTGGGCCGCCTGTCCGACGCCCACGGCGCTCGCTTCGACCTGCTGGTCAGCAACGCCGGGACGGACCGGGGCGCCGACCTCGTGGCCGTCGAGGACGAGCAGTGGCACGGCGTCTTCGGTGTCAACGTGCACGGCCCGATGTACCTCGGCCGGGCGTTCGTCCGGCACCTGGTCGACGCCGGCCGACCGCAGGACCAGCCGGGCGACATCGTCTGCGTCGTCTCGATCAGCGCGCTCACCGTCGGCGCCGGGGCGGGCGCCTACAACGCGTCGAAGGCGGCGATGCACAAGCTCGCCGAGGTGATGCAGACCGAGGCACGCGAGCGGGGCTGGCCGGCGCGGGTGAGCATCATCGACCCGGCGGCGATGAACACGCCGATGATGGAGCAGTGGAGCCTGCCGGACGAGAAGATGATGGACCCGTTCGTCGTCGCCCGGCTGATCCGGACCGCGGCGACGCTGCCGCCGGACGTGGTGCTGCAGAGTGTCGTGGTGACGAAGCGGATCGAGAACTATCCCCGCTAGCCTCGGGCCATGGCGAAGGCTCCCGCGGTCGAGGTGCAGGCCGGTGACCGGACGGTTCGGGTCTCCAGCCCCGACCGGGTGATCTATGAGGCGACGGACCGTACGCCCGAGGTGACCAAGCGGATGGTGGCGGAGTACTTCGCGACCGTCGGCGATGGGCTGATGCGTGCGCTGCGGGAGCGGCCGACCGCCTTGGAGCGCTGGCCGGACGGCTGGCGCGAGGGCATGCGGCTCGCGGTCGGTCCCAAGGACAACGACGCCGACGGCTTCTACCAGAAGCGGGTGCCGATGGGGGCGCCCGACTACCTCGAGCGGGTCAAGATCACCTTCCCCTCCGGGCGTACGGCGGAGGAGGTGTGTCCCACCGAGATCGCGGTCCCGGTCTGGTGTGCCCAGATGGGGACGCTGACCTTCCATCCGTGGCCGGTGCGCCGAACCGCCGACGCCGGCTCCCTGGACCACCCCGACGAGCTCCGCCTCGACCTCGACCCGCAGCCCGGCACCGGCTTCTCCGACGCCGTCCGCGTCGCGGGGGTCGCGCGCGAGCTGCTCGAGGAGCTCGGGATCACCGGTTACCCGAAGACCAGCGGCAACCGGGGCGTCCACGTGTTCGTCCGCATCCGCCCGGAGTGGACCTTCGAGCAGGTGCGGCACGCCGCGATCGGCTTCGGCCGCGAGCTGGAGCGCCGTGACGGCGGGGTCACCACCGCCTGGTGGAAGGAGGAGCGGGGCAGTCGGATCTTCGTCGACTACAACCAGAACAACCGGGACCGGACGATCGCGTCGGCGTACTCCCTGCGGCCGCTGCCCGGCGCCCCCGTCTCCACCCCGCTGACCTGGGAGGAGCTGGCCGGGCTGAAGGATCCCCGCGAGCTGAACCTCTTCACCGTCCCGGAACTGCTCGCCGACCGCCCCGACGCCTGGTCGAGCATCGACGACGTCGCCCACGACCTCACCCCGCTGCTGGAGCTGTGGGAGACGCTGCCCGGCGGGGAGCTGAACTTCCCGCCGGACTATCCCAAGATGCCCGGCGAGCCGCCCCGCGTGCAGCCGTCGAAGAAGGTCGCCGAGCACTGGGACGCGGACGGCAACCGGATCGACAAGTAGCGCTACGGGCGCTTGGCGCTCACCAAGAGCCTCGGAACGCGAGTCGTCGCGGCGATGTGCAGTCCAAGGGCTGCGCCGACACGACTGGCGATGTCGATCACACGGGCGAGATCCGCTTCGAGATTGCGTGTGTGGATCGGCTCATGGTGAGCGATCCGGTTGCGCAGACGGCGGAGGTCGTCGAGTTCAGCGTGGAGTCTGCGGCGCCTCACTGGACCCTCGAACGCGTGTCTCAACGCTGGCTGCCAGAGTTGGCGGTTGTACTCGTCGGCGAGGAGCGACCACCAGAACCGAACGGCAACTCGGCGACGACCTTGCCGTGCGGAGCAGCGGTGCCGCCCGCGTGTGCCAGCGCGATGGAGACGGCCTTACGGGAGCGGTAGGTCAGTACCGACGACGCCGGACTCAGCCACGCGGTTCCGAAGGCGACGCACACGGCTTGGTCCATGACGTTGCGAAGGCCGACCTCGAGGTAGTGGATGGACTCGAAGAAGGCCGCCGAGACCTTTGCGTTCCAGTCGTACAGGTCAACGGCCCGCTCCCAATCCTCGCCACAGGCCCTTAGGTAAGGGGCCATGCGGGCAGGGGACAGCAACTCCTGCAACGTCCTCTGGTCCCGAGACACGACATCCCCTTCGAGGTTGGCCTTGTCGGATCTCGAGGCGTAGAGTCGGCTACCGACAGAGAGCCCCGGGATCCACGGCGTAGCGGCGCAAGCCAGCAAAACCCCCCGGGGCCTTGTCATCTCCCGAAGAAGTCGCCGAGCACTGGGACGCGGACGGCAACCGGATCGACAGAGGCCCTCGACCGGGCACCTGACGCCACTCGCGGCGACACGCCGATCGATGGTGGGGGATGTCAGGTGCCCGCGCCGCCCCGCCGGCGGGCCTCCGCTCGTTCCTCGCGAAGACCCGGCTCGGAAAAAGGAAGAGCCCGCCTTGGCGATCCCCCGATCGCGGGCGGGCCCTTCGACGAAGGCACTGACCTGTGGTCCCCCGACCACAGGCTGGCGGGTCACGAGGAGCGGTCCGCCGTGCAGCTTCGAGTCCGTCGACCGAAACCCCCCGGAACAGCCGACCATCTGAACACTAGACAGCGCTAGCCAAAGGACGCGCCACGCTAACCACAGCAAGCAGTAACAGGTGGGTAACGCACCGGCTCAGACCCCGGTGATGCCCTCGCCCTCGCCGGCCTGCTCGTCGAAGCTCTCGTGCTCCAGCAGGTGGAGCACCGGGACGCCGATCTTGCGGCGCGCCTGCGAGGTCCAGTCCAGGTGGAAGAACTCCGCGACCACGTGGGGACGGGTGAGGATGATCGCCTCCCGGCCGTCGACCTGCTCGACCTTCGCCTTCAGCGCCTCGACCGGCGGGGTGTCGACGACCTGGCCCGTGGCCTTGGCGCCGGCGAAGCGCAACGCCGCGAGCGTCGCCTCCAGCTCGCCGGAGGCCCGGTCCAGGCAGTCCTTGCGGACCGCGTCGAGGTCGACCTCGTTGAGCATGAGGGAGGGGGAGCCCAGCAGCTCGCCGCCGCTGAGCGTGCCGAGGGAGGCCTCGATGCGTGCCGCGGCGTCCTCCATCGGCATGAGCACGTGATAGGTGACCGGCTCGTCGATGGCTTCGTGCAGCGAGCGGACCTGAGCGGCGTCGGCGGCGGTGAGCGCCTGCTCGACGAGAAGGACGACGTCGTACGACATAGTCCGACCCTAGTCGCGCGCCGAGCCGTTGCCGAGGACCTCCGCGAGGTCGTAGGTGACCGGCTCCTCGAGCTGCTCGTAGCCGCATGACTCGGGGTCGCGGTCGGGCCGCCAGCGCTTGAACTGAGCGGTGTGGCGGAAGCGCCGCCCCTCCATGTGGTCGTAGCCCACCTCGAGCACGCGCTCGGGCCGCAGCGGCACGAAGGAGAGGTCCTTCCCCTGCGACCAGCGGCTCTGGGTGCCCGGCACGCGGTCCGGGTTGGCGGTGAGGAACTCGGCCCACCGGCCCCACGGATGCTCCTCCAGCGGAACCTCCAGGGGACGCAGCTCCTCGATCAGCTCGGCGCGGCGCTTGGCGGTGAAGGAGGCCGCGACGCCGACGTGCTGCAACTGGCCGCCCTGGGAGGCGTCGTACAACCCGAGCAGCAGGCTGCCCAGCAGCGGCTGCTCCGGCGTGGAGGTCTTGTGCAGCCGGTAGCCCGCGACGACCACGTCGGCGGTCCGCTCGTGCTTGATCTTCAGCATCGTGCGCTGGTTGGGGGAGTACGGCGCGGCCAGCGGCTTCGCGATCACCCCGTCCAGGCCGGCGCCCTCGAACTGGTGGAACCAGCGGTCCGCCTCGGCCGGGTCGCCGGTGACGCGGGTGAGGTGGCACGGACCGTCGGCCGGCAGCCCGGCCAGCGCCGCCTCCAGCGCCGCGCGCCTCTCGCTGAACGGCCGGTCGAGCAGGCTGTCGTCGCCGAGCGCCAGCAGGTCGAAGGCGACGTACGACGCCGGCGTGGTCTCGCTGAGCAGCTTGATGCGGGACGCGGCCGGATGGATGCGTTCTTGCAGCACCTCGAACTCGAGCCGACCGTCGCGGGCGACCAGCACCTCGCCGTCGAGCACGCAGCGCTCGGGCAGCTGCGCCTTCATCGCCTCGACCAGCTCGGGGAAGTAGCGCGTCAGCGGCTTGGTGTTGCGCGAGGCCAGCTCGACGCTGTCGCCGTCGCGGAACACCAGGCAGCGGAAGCCGTCCCACTTCGGCTCGAAGCTCAGCTCCGGAGCGGCGGCGCCGTCGGGCACGAGATCGCTGGGCAGTCCCTTGGCCGACTTGGCCAGCATCGGCAGCACGGGCGGCATCACGGGGAGGTTCACGCTCAGGACTCTAGGTCCGATTGGTGCGGCGCCTGTCGGTGAGGACGGTGCGCGGGGGCCGCGACGCTGGCCCAACCGTCGAGTGGCGCAGCGTGAGTGAACCAACAGGTCCCCCGGGAAGTTGAGTTCCCGAGCCGCTCGGAATCCCTGCGGTTGCCGCCACGGCGGCTCTATGCTCGCGGGCGTGACGATCGATGCCGATCAGGGCTGCGACGGCTCGTCCGAGGGGTTGGATGACGGCACGCTTGGTGTCGCGCTCTCAGGTGGTGGGGTTCGAGCAGCGCTATTCAGTGTGGGCGCGCTGGATGCCGTGTGTGAGTATGCGGAGCGGCAGGGCAAGCGGCTGATCGTGAGCACGGTTTCAGGCAGCGCGCTTCTTGCTCTTGAGCTGGCCTGGTGCGATGCGCCAACCGATCGAGACGCTCTACGGCTCGTGCAAGAGCGCGTTGCGCGGTATGCCTATTGGCCGAGACGCCGGTGGTGGCTTATCGCAAGTGGAGTGGTCGTGATCTCCGCTCTCGTCTATGCCCTGCTGCA
Source organism: Nocardioides sp. (assembly GCF_036405735.1). Lineage (GTDB taxonomy): Bacteria > Actinomycetota > Actinomycetes > Propionibacteriales > Nocardioidaceae > Nocardioides. The sequence goes on along the minus strand of NZ_DASWXC010000051.1, from coordinate 14,716 downwards.
GTATCGTCACCAATCGGCTGCTGGGAGGACCTTGTCGGCTCAGCCGCTCGTCGCCATGGCCGCGATCATGATGTTGGCGCTCTTCCGGACGCAGGGCATCTGGTATCGCCCATTCGGCCTGACTCGGCGGAGGAGACGCCCCAATCTCTACACCGCGATGCCACGCGACTTTCCAATGTTCGTCGAGCGCAAACTCTCGTTGAACGCATTCGTGTTCAATGCCACGTCGTTGGCCGAAGGCACCTATGCCTCCTTCGACCACACTTCCTTCTCGGCGACTGCTGCTGTCCGCGAGTACGCCGAGGCGTCAGCCGCCTTCCCGGGCGTCTTCCTTCCTCGTGGTCTGCCCGGGGCCAGCGGCCTGTACGCGGACGGCGGGATCTACGACAACACCGGTCTGACGTACTTCGAGAACCAATCGCCGTCACCCCAGCACGTCATCGCAATCGAGGCTGGGATCGCGGAAGAGCATCCCCCGACGAGGCCCTACGAGCGCCTCGCTGGCCTCACCCGGCGTACGCCAAGGTTGCTAGGCATCGCGGCCGTCGTGACCTTCGGTGGCTCGGTTCTCGGCGCGCTGCTTCATCTAAGCTGGGTGCAGACGGCCCTTGCTGGTGCGCTGGTTGTCGCGGTACTCCTAATGATGGTTCTTGTCCCGGTCGTGGCGGCCACCGGGGCGCTGAGTGATATCCGCTGGCTCGTCCGCGGGTGGCCGACCACACTGCGAGTGGCTACGGAGCTGCGGCTCGCAAATTTCAAGTCGCGTCATGAGTCTCGCGGCGGCCGCCTTACTGTCGTTCGGCTCGGCGATGGTCCTATCGCTTTTCAGGCGAAGACCCAGCTGTGGAAGCTGCCGGACGAGGTCGCCTGGGCGCTCATCCGGGATGGTCGCGACCAAACGGCCGCGAAGCTCGAGACGCTAACATCGGTGACCTCCGTCTAGCAGGTCCTCTAGTCGTCGTCTTCGTCCCACTCTGAGTAGGCGGCGGCCTCACGCATGTACTCGACCATCGCATCATGGTCGTACTCGACAGGTACGAGCTCCGGTTGCATGGAGTCTGAGCCGGCTCCGAGCGGCTCGGAGATCGCGACGAGCGAGAGCAGCCACTGCCGGGCGGCGGTGAGCATGTCTGGGTCGGTGGTCCACATGCCCATCTCGAGACTGCTGCGGGAGCTCTTGGTGAAGTTCGCGGACCCGATCCAGAGGCGCTCTGGTCGGAACCCGATGACGTCCATGACGTGCCCTGATGGGTGCTCGTCGGTCCAGTACATCTGCCCCAGAAGCATGATCTTGGCGTGGACGATCGGCACGAGGTGGTTACCGACCTTGCGGAAACCGACTTCGCGCACAGCCCCGATCTCGTTGTCCGCCCAGTCGCGGTGCCAGGGGCCGACTATGACGCGGTTGCCGTCCACGGGGGGAGCCAATTCCGAGAGCTCGTGGTAGGCCTGCTGGGCCAAGCCGTTTGAAGACGCTAACGCCTTGAGCGCGTCGGCGCGCGCGCCGTCGTAGCGCCATCGCGGCTGCTTGGTTACGACGACACACGCGTTCGCCATCTGACCGAGTACCTCGATCAACTCCGGATCGTCCATCCACATCGAGCAACCCAGGACACCCGGGCCCCATGCCCGCTCGGTTCGCCTCACCTGGGCAGCGGCTCTCAGTTCGTCAACGAGCCGGCCCAGGATGTCGAGCCCGAACACTGCGTCTCCGGTCGCAGAAGCGGTCCGAAGGTTCAGGCCAGGAGGAAAGCTCGGTGCGTCAGCCACCAGGCAAGGATCGCGCATCGGTGGGGACACGACTGGTCTCGCCGCAACCTTCGCGAAACTGCGGCGCACATGAGCGGAACGCCGATACCCTCCGCCGAGGCAAAGGACCGCGAGACGGCTGGCGATCCCAGGGCCTGGGAGCGGAGGGCGTGGCCGTGTGGGCCGACACCGAGACGAACATCGATTTCATCAACTTCTCGACCGTCGCCGACTCGGTGGTAGAACTGATCGAACAGGCCCAAGGCAAGCCCCTGTCCATTGGGGTATCGGGGGCCTGGGGAGTCGGCAAGTCCTCACTGGTGATGCTCACCAAGGAAGCACTCGAACGCCGCGAACAGGAACGGGCCCACAAGGCTGGCGTTAAGGAAAGCGACTTCAAGTCGCAGTACATCTTCGTCACCTTCAACGCCTGGCTCTACCAGGGCTACGACGACGCCCGAGCAGCGCTGATGGAAGCGATCGCGGTGAAGCTTGCCGAAGTTGCCCAGGAGCGCAAGACCGGGATCGAGAAGACCCAGGACTTCCTGCGAAGAATCGACTGGTTCAGGTTCGCGAACTTGACCGCAGGCTCTGCGGCCGCACTGGCCCTCGGGCTGCCACCGGTCGGACTGATCGGCCAATTTGGCGCCCTGTTCGCTCGGGGGCGCAAGGATGGCATCGACGATGCATTGATCGAAGACGCACAAAGTGCGATCACTGAAGGTGCCAAGCAAGCCAAGGGACTCCTGAAGGACAAGGCTGCACAGGACGAGAGCCCCCGACAACGGATCCAGGCGCTACGCGACTCCTTCGTCGCAGCACTCTCCGAGCTCGACGTCACCCTCGTGGTCTTGATCGACGATCTCGACCGATGTCTGCCTGAAACGGCCGTCTCGACGCTCGAGGCCATCCGCCTGTTCCTCTTCTTGGACGGCACTGCCTTCGTCATCGCTGCCGACGACCAGATGATCAAGCACGCGGTCAAGAAGCACTTCGACCAGCCAGACGACGCCCTGGTCACCAACTACTTCGACAAGCTCATCCAGATCCCCATCCGTGTCCCGATGTTGGGCACCCAAGAAGTCCGCGCCTACATGTTCATGCTCTACGTGCACAACAGCACCCTGGAGGAAGAAGATCGCGAGACCATCCGCGTTGCCGTCTGCGAGCGGCTGGCGAAGACCTGGCAAGGGCTGCGCATCGACCGCGCATTCATCCAGGACCTCGGGATCGACCTACCGACCGAGCTGGTTGCCCAGCTCGACACCGCTGACCGCCTGACCACCATCATGGCGACCGCGAGCGGCATCGCCGGCAACCCTCGGCTGGTCAAACGATTCCTCAACGCCCTCTCGGTGCGCATGGCCGTGGCGAAGAACCAAGGGGTCTTCGTCGACGAAGCCGCATTGGCGAAGTTGCTGCTCTTCGAACGCCTCGCGCCGCCAGAGCTCTATCGGGAGCTCGCGACCAGCATCACGAACAGCGTGGACGGCAAACCGCACGTGCTTGACGGATGGGAGCCCGGTGGCTCCGATTCAGACCCCGACTCAAGAAGCGTGGATGCCTCTGGTGATCTGGTCGACGGGGAGCAGCGCGCCGGATCTCCAGGTGCCGGATCCTCAGGTGCTGGGGCCACGGAAGCGGAAGCCGACAAGGTCGCCGCCAAGGGCGATGCCATGGCGGCGTCCGGGCCTGACCCCATTCCCGAAAGGTGGGCAACAGGCTTTCCCAAGGAGTGGCTCGCGCTGCCGCCCCGGCTAGCGGACATCGACATGCGGGGCGCGCTCTACGTCAGCCGCGAACATCTGCCCATCCTCACGGTGGAGGACGGCATGTCCTCGACCGCCGTCGAGCTCCTCAACGCGCTCAAGGAACACCCTGGCGAAGCGGCAGCGCTAACCGATCGTCTCGGAACGCTCAACGGACCCGAGCGAGCCCGCATCTTCGACCGACTCCTCGACATCGCTCGCCCCATCGACCAATGGGGCGTACCAGAGATTCTCGAAGCCCTGCTGGTCATGGTCCAGGTCGCTCCCAGCTTGAGCGGAAGCCTGGCTGGCTTCCTCGGTGCCCGTCCAGCCGCCCAGATCCAGCCCGATCTCATTCCCCGGCTCTCCGGGCAAGCGTGGGCAAGCGACCTGATGCAGGCCTGGTCCACCAGCCCAGACATCGAGCCGCCCGTGAAGGCGGCCATCGCGCAAAGAGTGGGTAATGGGAACATCGCAAAGTAGTACTGGCCCCGGGCCGAACGTCGCTCTCGTCCCACCGTGGGCCGAACCGCTGCCAGACGCCATCGATCCCGCAACGCCGGAGGAAACACCCGTACCTGAGCCAGAGACCCTGCCCGGCCTCACGCCGCCTTATGACCCGGATCCACTAGCACCGGATCGACGCTTCGTGAGCGCGCGACGCAACCTCGCATCGTTCGCCAAGAACGGTGACGCCGTGAGCATGCGCCGCGGCATCGGGCACTACGTCAGCACCGGGTATGGCGGTTCGAGCACCATGTCGCGCCGGCTGGGGTCGATCTCGACCACCGCCAGATCGCTTAGCCGAGCCCTCGACCCGAGCAACGCCGATCCGAGCTTGGACCGTGCCCTTCTGCAAGGCAAGTCCGCAGACGAGGTCATCGACGCCGTCGTCGAAGCCGCTCGACCCCAAGACGGCACCCAGGATGCCGAAGCGTCGCGCGAGGCGATCCGCAGCGCGCTCTCAGACCTTCTGCGCGACCACACCGATGTCGACGTCCTGAATCTGAACGACCAGCAGCGCGAGTTCGTAATCGAGCGCTACGCGGCCCACGACGTATACCGACGATTCAGCCTCGACGTCGGAAAGCACCTCCTTGACAACGCGCCCAACGCCACCATCGGCTTGGCACGGCTCAAGCAGGTCCGCAACTACATTCGTCAAACGATCGCCGAGTCTTTCCGACGCCTGCGCGAGGCGGGCCAACGGATGACCACGGCGAACGTGCGGGCCACCGTCGCACACGCACTCGCCGAAAGTTTGGCCGTCTTCGAGGGATATCTGGCATGAAGTACACCGTCCGCCCCATCGGAGCCGCCTTCGCCACAAAGGGCCACGTACCCAATGGCTCAACACCCATCGAGCTGTACGCCCGGCCGGGCAATGCACACGGCCTCACGGCTGGTGCCTCCATTATTCAAGAAGTCCGACGTGCCAACCTCAAGCCCAGCGTCCGCGCCTGGGACTTCCTCTCCATCGCCCTGGCCGCCATCGTCGCGGACGCCGCGACCCTTCGTAGCAACAGCCCCGACGGCTGGACCCGCGAGATCAGCCTCGACCTCGCGCTAGCCGACCCAAATGCTTGGCGGCCCCACCTCTCGCTGTTAACCAGCGCGCTCGAGTTCCTCACCACCGACATCTGGGACATCGAGATCACCACCACAGCGACCGTCCCCTTCAAGACGCCGAAAGCCCCGACCGCGCCAGAAGCCGATTGCGTCGCCCTACTCTCCGGCGGACTCGACAGCCTCATTGGCGGCATTGATCTCGTCCGAGCCGGCAAGAAGCCCTTCTTCGTCAGCCAAACCGTTCGCGGGGACGCAGCCAAGCAGGAGAGCTTCGCTACCCGTCTCGACGCCAACCTGCCAAGTATTCAGCTCAACCACAGCACGAACACTCGTGCCATCGCTGGCCCCGACGAGACAAGCCAGCGCGTCCGCTCGCTCATCTTCATCGCCTATGCGGTACTTGTCGCCTCGACGATCAGCAGCCCCGACGGAGCACCCGTCGACCTGTTCGTCAACGAGAACGGCTTCATCGCCATCAATGCGCCGCTGACGCCCATGCGAGTGGGAAGCCTCAGCACACGTACCGCTCACCCCCGCTTCCTGGGACTCCTGCAGCAGCTGCTCGACGCAACCGGGTTGAACGTACGCCTCATCAATCCGTATCGACTGCGCACCAAGGGACAGATGCTGGCCGAGTGCCAGGACCAGCAATTGCTCGCTCAACTCGCGCACGTGAGCACAAGCTGTGGGCGCTTCCAGCGTTACAACTACCGCCACTGCGGGCGATGCCTTCCTTGCCAGGTCCGCCGAGCCGCATTCCTGGCCTGGGACCAGCCCGACGGCACCGACTACGTATTCGACGATCTGGGCCGCAAGGACGAAGGCCACGCGGCCTTCGACGACGTGAGAGCCGTAGCCATCGCTCGACTGACCGTGGAAGAGGACGGGTTCGCCTACTGGGTGGGAGGCTCTCTATCGTGGGTCCCCCTGGACGAACGAGAAGCCGTGAGGGACATGCTGCACGCCGGTCTTGTCGAGCTCGGCAAGCTGCACGACCACTACAACGTCACCTGAACAGGCCCCGCCTCCAGCATGATCGACTTCCACTGCCATCTGGACCTGTATCCCGACCCTGACGCCGCCGCTGCCGCGGCGCAGCAGGAGCAGGTAGCAGTGCTGTCAGTGACGACGACACCCTCCGCGTTCGCTGGCACAGCGACCCTGGCAACTGAACGGCCCATGATCCGAACGGCCTTGGGTCTGCACCCGGAACTAGCACAGCAACGCGGTCACGAGCTGGCTCTCTTTGACCAGCTCGTAGCCACGACACCATTCGTCGGAGAGATCGGACTGGACGGCAGCCCGCGCTTCGCCCAGTCGCGAACGGCACAGGTCGATGTGTTCGCCCACATCCTTCGATCGTGCGCCGATTCCGGAGGACGCGTTCTCTCCATCCACAGCCGAGGCGCTGTCAAGCCAGTGCTCGATGCGCTACGCGCCCAGCCCTATGCAGGGACCCCCGTGCTGCACTGGTTCACAGGCACCGTCCGCCAAGCGGAGGCAGCCATCGAGCAGGGTTGCTGGTTCAGCGTGGGAGCGCCGATGCTCGTGACAGCGAAGAGCCGTGAGTTGGTGGCGATGCTTCCGCGAGATCGCGTGCTCACAGAGACCGATGGTCCGTTCGCAACGCACAAGGATCGACCCGTCGTGCCGCGTGACGTCGCGGACGCCATCAGATTGCTGGCCGCCTCATGGGGCACCGAGATATCGCAAGCGGAGGACCAGATTGCCCTCAACCTGAAGGCACTACTCGCTTCGCACGTCGGGGAACTCTCGCCAGCGCCGGAGGGTCAGTCGCTTCCCGGTCGCTAGGCTCCTCCGCGACCAGTACGACGGCCCGCAAGCAGGACGTCACGCAAGAAGCTAGGCAGCTTCTCGATTCCACTGGAGCGGCCGGCTTCCTATGGGAACCTTCTGACGTGGGGCAACTCGACGAGCTGGGCGATCACAGCGGAGGCATGCGCCGCAAAGGTGACGACCTCGAGGCCGTGCTGGATCGGGCCCGAGACGCGCTGCGTGCTGCCCTCGGATCCATACATCATCAGCGGTCCGACGAAGAGGTCGAGGGAGCCGACATCTTTGGCCGGTTCCCTTCCGCTCTGATCGTGCCCGTGCCGGCGATCGTGGTGGATACGAACGTGCTGCGCAAAGACGTCTTATATGCCTGCCGCACCGGCAGGCGAACAACGTTGGTCAATGTCGCGCGTGCCGGCCTGTTCCGGTTGTTCTGTGCGGGACATGTCGCCTGCGAAGTTCTCAAGCATCACGAACGGTGGAGCAACGAAGGCAAGGTCGACGCTGCCAGGTTCACCGACGTCTGGGTCCGTGACTATGCGCCCTTGTTGCATCTGATCCCGAGCCCGCCCGAGGGCCTCATGACCCAGGCCGAAGAGGCGCGTCTCGCTGCGCTGCGTGCAAAGGATCCCGACGACGTTCCGTCGGCCACCTTGGCCTTGATCCTGGGCGCCTTCTATCTAAGCGAGGACGGCCCGGCGACAACCGCCGTCTATGGCGAACGCCGACACAACGACGAGCTACGCGCATGGAAGAACGCACTATCAGCGGGCGGTGATGCCGGCACGATCGCCTTAGGATTGCAGACAACCATCGTCCTCGTTGATGCGCTGCGGAGCGGGCTGATCGGTCTCGCGGCGCTGACCACCCGTGGAGTACCGGTGTGGCTCAAGGGCCTGCTGTTGGCCGGCGTGGCAGGCGTTGGCGGCTACCAACTGCACAAGTTGGATTCGAGCGAGCGCCGGCGGATGGTCCACGCGCTCAAAGGCCTGGCGGCATTCGGAGGAGCTGTCGCGTTGGAGTACGCCGAAGCCGGTGCGAAACTCGATCGCGTCTATGCACCCAAGCCAGACCTCTCCGTGCTGATGCAAGAGCGCGGAGTCGATGCAGCGTTGCGCCGGGCGACGCTTCAGATCTTGGCTACATCGCGCTCCAACTGGCTGTCTGCAGTCGAGATCGCCGCGTCACCGTCGCTACTCCGGGTCCCGCAGGCCGAGAAGCAGGTCCGTAGTTTGCTCCGCGGGCAGTCGTGTGTGATCGAGATCAGCCGCGGTCGCTGGCAACTCGGCGAACCGCTGTTCTGGCCCGAGGTCTCAGGCTGCTCGTAACGAGCCGAGCGGTCGTCGCCGCTCCCGCTGAGCGTGGGTCCTCTTGTCGGCTGGTCGACAACGTGTGTCGGGTACGGAGGCTCTCCCCTCCTGCGCAACCAGCCGTCGCAGACGACTCGCCCTTTAGAAAACCCTATTGCTAGCGCTAGCCTTTCCTAAAGGTGGTGAGCATGGACATTGCAGTCAAGGACGCAGCGCAGCGCCTCGGAGTGAGCGAGTCACGCATCCGACAACTCCTGATTGCCGGCGACCTGAACGGGCGGCGAATCGGTCGGGCTTGGCTGGTTGACGCCGACGACATCGCCCGACTCCAAGGACAGCAGCGACGACCGGGCCGACCCGTCGGGCCCAAGCGCGCATGGGCGATCATCGACATCCTGAGCGGCGGCAGTGCTCCCTGGCTCTCCTACTCTGAACGCAGCCAGGTCCGCTCGTATGCAGCCCGCCTAGATGAGCCGAGCGCCGACGACTGGCGCGCCATCCTTCGCGGTCGCAGCGAGCTGCGACCTGTCCAAGCCCACCCCGCAGCCCTAGCGCGACTCGACCGGTTCGACCACGTACTGCTAGCCGGGTCCGCGGAGGCGGTTCGACGCGGCTTCGACCTCGTCGCAGCCGGGGAGCCGAGGCCGGAGATCTATATGCCGATCAAAGAGTGGGGTCACATTGCTCGCGGCCTTGCCCTGCGGCCAAGCCACGACGCCAACCTCATCATCCACCACCCGATGCTCGTGTGGCCCTTCGAAGGCCGCGACGCGGTCCCAGACGCAACCATCGCCGCGGACCTGCTCCACAGCGCCGAACCACGAGCAGTCCGCGCGGGGCAGTTGCGGTTGAACGAACTACTCAAGGACCTACACAGGGGCATGGGCAGATGACTGTGACGATCGAACTGCCGCCGCTCCCTGCGCCGGTCAACGAGCTCTGGCATGTCCTGTTGGACCTCCAGGAGCGTCTAGCCCCACCCTGGTCGGTGATCGGAGGCCAGATGGTCCTCCTCCACGTGCTTGAGCATGGACACGAACCGCCGCAGGTCAGTCAGGATGGCGACGTGATCGCCGACATCCGGGCCGACCCGAGGGCGATCGGCGCCGTCGTTGCCCAGTTAGACGAGATGGGGTTCGTACTTGACGGGATCAGCGCAGACGAGCTTGCGCACAGGTACAAGCGCGACGCGGAACCCAGTCCAGTCGTCATCGACGTGTTGGCACCCGAGGGAGTCGGGGCGAGAGCAAACCTGCTCACGAGCCCGCCAGGCCGAACGGTCGAAGTCCCAGGAGGCACGCAGGCACTCGACCGCACCGAGCTGGTGACGATCGTTCACGAGGGACGGCACGGAAGCCTGCCTCGCCCCACCCTCCTCGCCGCCATCGTCGGCAAAGCTGCAGCAACAGGTCTCGCCGATCCCGGACGTCACTACCGTGACCTCGCCCTGCTGCTCAGCTTGGTCGAAGACCCGTTCGTGCTCGCTGACCAGCTCACGCGGAAAGACCGACAACGCCTCCGCATGGCGCGGCGATTGGCCGACGATACACACTCGGCGTGGGCGCTTGTCCCCGACGCAATCCGGGCCAACGGCCAGGTCTCCTACCAGATCCTGACGGGATGATGTCTGTGGAAGGTGGCCAGTGTTCGCACTGGCATCTCGTCGGAGCGGAGAGAGCGTGCAGCCACTGGCCGCACAACTTGATGACCTGGGCAGTCAACCGTGGTCCGCGACGGAGTCCCGACCACAGACCCGTGATCGGATCACCCAGAAACGACCTGAAGCGCGACGCCGAGCGCGCATTCGGCACCAGCGCGTAGGCGTTGGTCCATGGCGGCAACGTCGTCGCAGGCCGCGAGCACATGGCTCGCCTCGCTCAGAAGGCGGATGCAGGTCATGTCGAACGAGGTCGATCTGAGCGTGATCGTGCCATCGGGGTCGGGGCGCATCTCGAGGATGCGGGCGATGCGAGGGAGTTCGTCGGCGGCGATGTAGCAGTCGAGGCGGTCAGGATGGGTGCCGACCAGTAGGGCCCCAGCCCGTCCGGGTTGTCGAGTAGCTCGTGGATCACAGCCTCTGCGGTGGAGTCGCCGGCATAGGTCGAGAGAGTCGGTCGGCCGCGGAGGCGAGCCGCGAGTTCGCGCGGGTCCTGCGTCGTGCGCAGGGTTGAGCGGACCCGAGAGGTTTGGGTTGAGGTGAGCCACTCGGCGGGTTGCCCGGAGAGCAGAGCAATGGCGCCCCAGGCCGTTGTCTCGGCCCATACGCGCGTTCGACCTCTGCGCCCAGATGCGAGGTAGCGCTCGACCGACTGGCGATCGATGAGTCCGCGCGTTACGCGGCTGATCGCGCCCGCCTCGGCCAGCCGGCGGATCTGCTGCACTGTCAAGCCCGAGAGCGCGCCAGTTTCCTGCGCGCTGACGAAGCCGGGAAGCGGACCCTTCTACCGATCATGTTCGCTTGCGAAACCTAATCAGAAGCGGCTGAGCGTGCATGTTACGTACAACCGCCCATCAACGACGGTCCCACTTCGGCTCGAAGAGCACCGTTCCGCCTTCGGGCGAGGCGCCCGGCACGTCGCTCGGCAGCCCACGGACCGCCTTGGCTAGCATCGGGAGCACCGGTGGTGCGACGGGGAGATCCACGGGAACGATTGTGACGCGGTCTCGGACGTCACCTAGTCTGATCGAAGAATTCCGCCAAGACAGGACCAGTGAATGAGCGAGATCGTCGGCTACGTCCCGGGCGTCTTCGACCTCTTTCACGTCGGCCACCTGAACATGCTCCGCCAGGCCCGCCGCCGCTGCGACGTGCTCGTCGCGGGCGTGGTCTCCGACGAGGTCTGCGAGCTCACCAAGGGCATCCGGCCGACCGTCCCGCTCGAGGAGCGGGTGGCGATCGTCGAGGCGATCCGGTTCGTCGACGCGGTCTACGTCGAGCAGACCACCGACAAGCGCGACGCCTGGCGCGACGTGCAGTTCCAGCGGCTCATCAAGGGCGACGACTGGAAGGGCACGCCGAAGGGCGACCGGCTGGAGAAGGCGATGGCCGAGGTGGGCGTGGAGGTCGTGTACTTCCCCTACTCGATCCAGACCTCCAGCACCGCGCTGCGCCAGCATCTCGCGCGCGGCGGCGAAGCGGCCTCGTGACCCGACCGGCCCTGCCGGCCCGCGCGACCGAGGGACGGGTCGCGATCAACGACGCCGGCCTGTTCGTCAGCGGCCTGCGGGCCGACAGTCCGGCCGTGCTGGTCTACTTCGACGACCAGCACGTCTGGTCCTTCACCCCCGAGGCCGACGGCACGCTGAGCCGCGCCGGCGTGTCGGTGCCGTGGCCGCGGATCCTGCTGTCCTACCTCCAGGGCACCACCCGGGTGCGGCTGGCGAACCTCGACGGCTCGGAGGTCTACTGCGACACCGAGCACCGCTTCGGCTCCAGCGACGAGCGGCTGCGGTTCGTCGACGACCACGGCCACCCGTACCACGTCGACAAGATGGGCCACCTGACCCGCTCCTTCGACGCCACCTCCGACGAGATCAAGCGCGAGATCCTCGCAGGCACGCAGACCGTCATCCGCGAGCTGCGGGAGCGGTTCGGTGTCGAGGCCTTCCTGGGGTACGGCGCGCTGCTGGGCGCGGTCCGCGAGGGCGCGATGATTGCCCACGACACCGACACCGACGTCTGCTACTTCACCCACCACACCGCGCCGGTCGACATCATCCGCGAGACGTTCCGCATGGAGCGTGAGCTCAAGGCGCTGGGCTGGAACGTGCTGCGGATGTCCGGCGGCGACCTGAAGGTGATGTGGCCGCTCAGCGACGGCCGCCGGGTCCACATCGACATCTTCGGCTCGTTCGTGATCGGCGAGACCTTCTACATGCTCGGCAACCGCAGCGGTCGGCTCGACCTCGGGGACCTGCTGCCGCTCGGCACGGTCGACCTGGAGGGCTTCGAGTTCCCGGCACCGCGGCGCCCCGAGGCGATGCTCGTCTACTGGTACGGCGCGTCGTGGCGGGTGCCGGACCCGGCCTTCACGCCGGTCGCCGACCCGCACGCGATGCGCCGCCTCGACGGCTGGCTGCGCGGCTTCCGCCACCGCATGGGGGACTGGACCGAGACCCTGCGCGACACCGCCGGGCCGTCCTCCCCGGTGCCGAGGACCGGATCGGACTTCGCCGCCTGGGTCCATGGCCAGCTCCCGCCGGGCGCGGCGGTGCTCGACCTCGGCGCGGGCAACGGCCGCGACAGCATCTACCTGGCCCAGCAGGGCCACCAGGTGCTCGCCTCGGACTACTCCCGCCGCTCGGCGGTCGAGGTCCGGGCCGCGAAGCGGAGGGCCAAGGTCGGCCCGGCCGTCGTCGCCCGGCAGGCCATCCTCAACGAGACCCGCTACGTCTTCCACCTGGTGGCCGAGCTCTCGCGCAGCCCGCGCCACATCTACGCACGCCAGCTGATCGGCTGCCTGGACGAGGCGGCGCGGGAGAACCTGTTCCGGCTGGGCCGCTCGGTCCTGCGGGGCGGGGAGTCGATGTGGCTGGAGTTCGCCGTACCCCACCGCGGGGCGCGGCTCCCGGAGCCGGTGCCGCTCGTACGGCGCGTCGACCCGGACCTCATCGCCGCCGAGATCGGTCGCAGTGGCGGCCGGGTGGAGCACCTCGAGGTCGCTCCCGGCGTCGACATGTTCGATAATCCAGACCCGGCGGTGGCTCGGATGCGAGTCTGCTGGCCGACCGGGCCGACGACCGGGCACACGACCGGGCACACGAAGGAGAGCAACTGATGGCCCCATCGATGGCCAAGGGCGGGAAGCCGAAGGCCTTCGCGCGCAAGGTCCGCGACAAGGTGCGCGGGTCCAAGGCGTTCGAGGGGAGCCTGCGCGGCCGCGTGCTCGAGCTCGAGCGGCAGCTGGAGGCCGACCGTCAGCTGCACCGCAAGGTCGCGGAGCTGTCCGACGTGGTCGCCGAGCTGCTCATCCCGATCCAGGACCGTGACGACGAGCGCGTCGCCGAGGTGCTCGCCCAGTACCGGAAGTCCATCTAGCTCCCGTGGCTTCCACGGTCATCACCGAGGAAGGCATCTGGCTCCCGGACCCGCCGGCGGTGCCGGTGTCGGTCCTCTTCGACGGTCGGTACCTGTGGTCGTTCACGCCCGCGCGTGACGGTCGGCCGCGCGACGCGGGCACGTTCGTGCCGTGGCCGGGCAACCTGGTGCGCTTCCTCGACGGTGTCGTGCAGATCCGGCTCCAGGACGTCGAGGGCGAGGAGATCTGGCACGACGAGGAGCACCGGTTCGGCACCTCCACCGAGCGCGTGGCCGTCGTCGACAAGCAGGGCGCCCCGCTCTCCGTCGACAAGATGGGTCACCTCGGCCGCGCCTTCCACGAGACGCCGGAGGAGATCAAGCAGGAGCTCCTCGAGGCCACGCTGGAGGTGCTCACGGTGCTGCGCGAGCAGTGTGGCGCGGACGCCTACCTCTGCTACGGCGCCCTGCTCGGCGCCGTGCGCAACGGCAAGATGATCGGGCACGACTCCGACGTCGATCTCTGCTACTACAGCAACCACTCGATCCCGGTCGACATCATCCGGGAGAGCTACGACATGGAGCGGGTCGTGCGGGCGCAGGGCTGGACCGTCACCCGCATGTCGGGGGCCGACATCAAGGTCGTCCGGACGCTGTCGAACGGCTCGAAGTGCCACATCGACATCTTCGGCGCGTTCACGGTGAACGGGACCTTCTACCAGCTCGGCAACCGCAACGGCGCCTTCGACGTCGACGCCCACCTGCTGCCCCTCGGCACCGTGACCCTCGAGGGCGTGGAGTTCCCGGCGCCGAAGCACTCCGAGGCGATGCTGGAGTTCATCTACGGCCCGCACTGGCGGGTCCCGGACCCTTCGTGGGTCTACCGCGACAACCCGCACGGCGTGGCCAAGCTCAGCGGCTGGCTGCGACGCTTCCGCGACGTGCTGCCGCTGTGGAACGACGTCTACGACCAGCGCGCCCAGCAGGTCCCCAAGGGGCCGTCCGACTTCGCCCAGTGGGTCGGCACGCAGCTCGCTCCCGGTGACAAGGTCGCCGACCTGGGCGCCGGCACCGGCCGTGACACCCGCTGGTTCGCCGAGCGCGGTCACCCGGTGTGGGCGGTCGACTACTCGCGGCGGTCCTTCGTCCGCACCCGCCGGATCCCCGGCGCGAAGTCGGACCAGACGATGTTCAACGAGCTGCGCCGCGTGCTCATCCTCGGCACCGACCTGGCCCGCGACCCGCACCACCTCTACGCTCGTCAGCTGCTCGGCTGCCTGGAGGACTCCGCCCGCGCCAACCTGTTCCGGCTGGGGGCGATGACACTGCGCCACGGGCAGCGGATGTTCCTGGAGTTCGCCGCCACGCTGCCGGGCGCCCCGCCGCCGGACCCCGCCCCGCTGGTACGGCGGCTGGACCCGGCCCGGGTCGTCGCGGAGATCGAGGCCAGCGGTGGCACGATCGAGCACCTGGAGACGTCCCCTGGCGTCGACATGTTCGACGGTCCCGACCCGGCCGTGGGCCGCATG
>NZ_DASWXC010000050.1:0-26213 GCF_036405735.1 Nocardioides sp. | reverse complement strand
CTTGACCTCGGACGCACGCCATCCCCAAGCGCGCGCCCGAGGGGTCTAGGTGGCGCTCGCGGTGACGATGGCTGCGACGGTCACGCCGTAGATGACGACGAGCGCGAGGAGGAGAGCGACGGTCGTCACGAGGCGGGCCGTTGGGCGCTTGGCGCGCGGTCCAAAAGCTGGCGCGATCACGACTGAGCCTCGGCAGCGAGCCGGTCGAGCCCGATGTAGTTCACGGCGCAGTTCACGCACACGACGTGGACGACGGGGCGCGTTCCGCCGACCGCGTCGTGACCAGGGAAGGCGACGGATCGGACGTACTGCTCGCCGGGCTGGACGGCCGACAGGCACGGGTATGGGTAGTGGTCCCTGATGCTGCACCTGTGACGCTTTCGAGCGGTCACCAGCCGGGCGGTGTAGCAGTGCTCGCGGTAGACGGTCGTGGTCATGACGCCTTCCTCGGGGTGTAGGTGTGGACCATCTCGGCGCTCATGCCGCACCTCGCAGCCGGTACACACCGGAGTCGTGGTGCGTGTTGCGGCCCACGGCATCGGCGGAGGACTCGCGCTTGATCTCGACGAGCAGCCCCTGAGCCTTCGCCTTCTTGACCAGCGAGCCGATGTGCTTGTGGAAGATCCGCCCGCGAATGATCGGTCGCACGTCGTTCCAGCGAACGACGCCGCCGACAGCCGCCTGACGAAGCGCCGACACGAACACCGACCACTCGTCCGACTCGCGACGGGCACGCAGCCGGCGGATCTCGCAGGACGTGCACACCGGGGCGTCACACAGGAACGCGGCGTAGTCGATGGTGTCGCCGCATGCGTCGCAGAGGGGGCGGGTGGTGGGGGGGTGGAGGGTGGGGGCGGTCATCGCTGCCACGACCTGGGGTCCGGGATCTTGGCCGACGTCGAGATCTGGAGCGACGTGATGCGGCCGTCGCGGGCGTAGTAGTTCCAGCCCTTGATCAGCAGCGCCAGGTAAGCGCGCTGGGCATACTGGGATCGCTTGTGTCGCAGCTGGCGGAGTCGCGAGTCGACAGCAAGGACAGCGCTACCCGCGGGCTCGCCGGTTCGGTACGCGAGCTGGTGGAGGTAGTGGTCAGCGACCGGCGCTCCCGCAGCCTCGGAGATGATCCAGTGCGCCGCAGCCAGGACGCTCGGGGCGGCGTCGATCTTCGACTTCACTCCGGCGACGAACGAGACCGAGTGGCGGATGAGTGGGTGCGCGTCGACGAACTCCTGGATCTCGGTCGGGCTGACGGCCTGGGCCTTGGAGTCCTTGTAGATGCGTCCGTCGCTGTAGACGATCGCGAGCTTCCCGGATGCGGCGAGCAGGTGGGCCGACTTCTCCCCCGCGAACCCGAGGGCGTCCGCCGCGGTGCGGGAGGTGCCGATGTCCATCGACTTCATGGACTCGGGCGGCATGTTGCGGATCGTGAGCATGGTGATCGTGACGCCGGACTTGACGATCGCGTGGAGGCGATGCTGGCCGTTCAGCAGCGTGCCGTCGGGCGCGAAGCAGATGGCGTCATTCGAGAGGGACCAGCGGCCGGCGGCCATGTCGTTCGCGAACTGGTTGACCTTGGCGACGCGGAGGGAGCGGTTGACCTTGTTCTCATTGAGCCAGCGCTGCGCGGTTGTCGGGTCCACGGGGACATAGGCGACCGACGGCTTGACGATCGGCACGACGGCCGAAGTGGCGAGCTGAGACATGCTTTCTGCTACCTTTCGAAGTGGATTAAGCGAGTCGGTCGAGGGCCTTGGACAGCAGCTCGACTGCACGGAGAAGGTCGACGCGATGCTTCGCGCCGACCTTCTCGGCGTTCTGGGGGAACCGGTCGTCCTCGACGAGCCGGTCGATCCGCTCGACGACCTTCGTCAGGTCGTAGGCCGCGTTGAAGAAGGCGTCCGGGAGCGGCTTGCGCGGAGGTGTGCGCACTGCCTGCCCGGCGGCCTCGCGTGCCTTGCGGGCGACGTTGGCGCGGGAGAGGTTGCCCTCGGCCTTCGCGGCGTCGATGGCGGCGTCGAAGGCGGCGGCCTCAGGGATCTCGTCGGCGAGCGTCAGGATTCCCGGCTTTCCATCACGGGCGTACAGCTCGCCCGTGGTGCCATAGTCAGTGACTCTCTTGACTTCTCCCAGGGAGAAGTCCGGCGCGGGACCCTGCTTGGCAATCTCGCCCTCGGACTGCCCTTTGCGGATCGCGCGACCGAGCGCCCACTCAGCGCGCCGCACGGCCTCGGCGGCGAGCTCCTGCGCCTCCCGGGACATGCCGAGTTCCTTGGTGGCTGTGGCGACCGTGGCGACCTTCGCCTTCGTAGTGGCGATCTCGGAGATGGGCATCTCGTCGAGCGCAGTCGTCAGCGCCGTGATGGCCTGACTCAGCATCGCTACGGCGGCGGGCTCCTCGGGGTGAACCTCGACGATCTCGCCGGTCTCGGTGTTGACGACGGTCATCGGTCCTGGTCCTCCTCAGAGCCGACGCGGACGAGGGCGCGGAACCACTCGTCCATGTCGTCGGCATGGATGCGGATTGCGCGACCCACGCGATGGGCGGGCAGCTGCTGCTTGTTGATGGCGTCGCGCACCGTGGTCTCACTGACCTCGTAAGCGGCGGCGGCCGAGCGAACCGAGTAGGCCTTCTGACTCACAGGCCCGACGCCTTCTTAAGCGGGATCCCCGGCTCGACAGGCTTGACGAGCGGCCCCTGCCAGACGAGCAAGGGGTCCAGTCCGAGGGCGATTGCCCATGCGGTCAGTAGCCGGTCACTAGCGACCTTGTTGCCGTTCTCGACGTTCGAGACGCCGGCGTTGGTGATCGGAACGCCCTGCTCACGGATCCGCTCAGCCAGTTGCTCCTGGGTGAGGGTCGTGAGCTTGGTCCGAACCTCCTTGAGGCGAACCATCGGGCCGAGGGGCTCAGTTGCAGGCATGTATCGATAGTGAGCGACAAGTAGCGACAAGTCAAGCCGGGGACTCGATATTTCCCGACAACTTGTCGCTGACCTGCGGAATCACATCGATGTAAGGCCTGACCTGCTCTAATCAATCATCGGTAACTTGTCGCTACTCGACTGGACTTGTCACGGGTTGTGTCGGCACGCTGGGCACATGGCAGAAACTGGATGGCAAGCGATCGGCCGGATCGCCAAGGCCCGACGCGAACGACTGGGGTTGAACCAAGACGAGCTCGCTCAGTACGGCGGCCCAAAGGTCGCGACCGTCGGGAAGTTCGAGAGGGCCGCTCAGGAGTCGTTCCCTCTGCGGACCCAGCACCAAATCGAGAAGGCGCTCGGCTGGTCGCGTGGGACTATCGAGCAGGTCGTCGGGTCGATCAACGAGGGCACCCTGACGGCTGCGGACTGGGAGCACGACCTCGTCGTCGAAGACGTGCCCGACATGAGTCGCCCGATCGTTCCGCCGGCTGAAGACGGAAGCAGCAGTGATGCCGTCGAGGTCTTCGCCAGCGTCTTCCGACTCATTCCGGACGAGCGTCAGGACGAGGCGTTGCGAGCGGCGCTCATGGCGATCTTCCCTCACCTAGACACCGCGGGCGCCACCCATCTCGGCCGTGGACTTCGCTCAGCCTTCCCTCCGCGAGGAGGTGATGGATATGCCGACGCAGACGCAGGAGGTTCCGCCCCCAATAGGGCCGACCTCGAGTTGATCGCTCACGACGAGGAGCACGCAATCGAGGACGAGCAGGGCCACGACGAGACGCCGTAGTGTCGGCGGCCCCTGCCACCATCTGCTGCCTGGCAGCGCCCGCCAACCAGGAGCGGTCGGCCAGCGGAGAACGGAGTGGCAGGGGCCATGAAGCGTCGGTGACTCGGGATCGACTTGATGCGGTGTTCCAGCACTGTGCCGATGTCGGGATCCATGTCGAGTGGGATGACCTCGGGTGCTACCGCCGCGGCGGATACGACTGGCGCAGCGGCAAGATCTACCTCAGCCTCCGCCTGACCGCCGCCCAGGCAGTCTCTACTCTCGTTCACGAGATCGGCCACCACCACTTCGGCGACCGCTGTTCATCGCCAGCAGGGGAGCGCCGGGCGTGGGAGTACGGCGCTGCGTTCCTGATCTCGCCGGCTGAGTATCGAGCCGCCGAAGCGCAGGCTGGGCATCATGTCGCCGCTCTGGCGATCGAGCTCGGCGTCACGCCGAAGCTGATCGAGGCGTGGCGGCGGTGGTGGAAGACCCGCGGTCACCTGCTGCCCGAGTTCGCCAGCCTGGCTGACAACGAACTCGCCTAGCGCCGTTTGGCTACAACGTAGGCTGTCAAACGGGCGATTCCACGCTCAGCGCCCGCGGATTAAAAGTCCGATGCTCTGCCAATTGAGCTAAGGGCCCGGCGGTGAGGAGGCTAGTCGGCACCCACCCCGCGGCAACCGTCGGGTCGGTCTTCACCCGATCGGGCCGCGGTTCCGAGCACGGCCAGGGCCCCGGCGTCCAGCATCCGCGCCGTCCTGCTAAGTTAAAACATTTCGCCGGAGTCTCACCACCGGTCCGCAGGGACCGATGGGTCAGGTGTGGAACTCTCATCTCGTGTCGCCCCGCTCGGGTCGGTGACGCTCGCGATCGGCCTCTTCGGGGCCGGGCTCGGGCCGGCGTACGCCGAGAACACCGCCGCGCCACCGGGGCCGGCCTGCGCCGCGCCGCTGCTCGACGAGGCCGTCCCGGCGGCTGAGGCCCTCGAGCACCTGACCAGCCGGGAGGAGCGGGCCGCCGCGGCCCTCAACGCGACCAGTGTCGCCGAGCTCGCGGAGCACGCCCGCGCCGACGACGCCCTGTGGCTCGACGAGTGCGGCCGGACGCTGTTCGTCGACGAGGCGCACTCGCCCGCGGTCCAGGCAGGCACCCAGGCAGGCACCCAGTCAGGCCCACAGACCCAGGCCGCCACGACCGCGCCGCTCGTGCCGCTGGAGGAGACCTTCACGCTCGCCTCCCGTCCGGGGTCGAAGCGGACCGTCTACCTCGACTTCACGGGCCACACCGTCACCGGGACGGCCTGGAACTCGGCGGTCGGCCAGGGGTCGTTCACGGTGCCGCCGTACACCATGGACACCAGCGCCGGCTTCAGCGCGACCGAGCTGACCCAGATCCAGCGGGCGTGGGCGATCGTCGCCGAGGACTACGCCCCCTTCGACGTCAACGTCACCACCGCGGACCCGGGCACAGCGGCCATCGACCGCTCGAGCGCGGCCGACGACACCTACGGCGGTCGCGTGGTCATCACCGCCGGCGGACCCGTGTGGGAGGCCAACGGTCGTCCCGGCGGCATCTCCTACACCGGCATCCTCGACTACTACAGCACCTGGGGCCGTCCGGGCCACGGCTACTACCAGCCGTCGTGGGCCTTCACCAACGGCACCGGCACCGACGGCAAGGGGGTCGGCGAGGCGGTCGCCCACGAGCTCGGCCACGCCTTCGGGCTCAGTCACGACGGCCTCGGTGACAACCCGTACTACCGCGGCAACGGCACCTGGGCGCCCATCATGGGCGCCGGCTACTACGCCCCGGTGACGCAGTGGTCGGCCGGCGAGTACGCCGGCGCCACCAACACCGAGGACGATCTCGCCGTCATTGCCGGCGTCGCGGCGTACGTCGGCGACGACCACGCGAACACCGCCTCGGGCGCGACCTCGCTCGACGCCGACGGCGCCAGCGGCCTGATCAGCCGGCGCGGCGACCGGGACACGTTCGTGTTCGCCGCGGCCGGCAGCACACAGGTCGCGGTCACGCCGACCGCCCTGCAGCCCGACCTCGACGTCGCGCTCACCGTCCGCGACAGCGCCGGCCGGGTCGTCGCCAGCGCGGACCCGGCCGTGGGCCGTCGGACGAGCAGCACGGCGAGCGGTCTCGACGCCGCCGTCGGCTTCGAGGCGCCGGCCGACGGGGCATGGTTCACCGCGGTCGTCGACGGCACCGGCTACGGGGACCCGGCCACCGCGGGGCAGTACAGCGACTACGCCTCGCTGGGTGCCTACCGGATCACCGTGGGGGCGCCGGGGACCGGCACGATCGACCCCGACCAGGTGCCGTCGCAGTACCGAGGGCCGATCACGACGACGGTTGCGCCGACCGGCCCGATGACCGGACCGCTGACGTTCCGGCGCGCCCGGCTGGGGGCGGCCCGCGTCGGCCGGCGCTACCGCGGCGTGGTGACGATCGCCGGCGCCGCCGAGCGGGTGCGCTGGACCCGCCGCGGACGGCTGCCCGCCGGCATCCGGGTGCGGGTGCTGGAGCGTGGCACGAAGGTCGCGCTGAGGGGCAAGCCCCGCCAGCCCGGGCGCTACACGTTCGTGCTCCGGGGTGCCGACGACTCCGGCCGCACCGTCGCGCGCACCTTCCGCCTCGTCGTCCGGAGGTAGAAGCGACGCGTGATCACTCCGCGGGGCAGGTCGTGCCGCGGCGCAGCCCGTAGGGGGCGGCGATCCGGTAGAGACCCGCGCGCGGCGCGTGCAGCACGACCCACTCCTGCGCCGGTGGGCCGGGGTCGAGCTCCACGCTCAGGCAGCCGTTCACGTTCTCCGCGGCACTGACCGGCGGCGGGATGGGCTCCCGCTCCGCGTCCACCAGGGTCAGCCAGGGCGAGGTGGGGATACGGGTCCGGATCGTCGCCGGCCGCACGACGAACAGCACCAGCTCGGCCTCGTCGAACTTCACCAGCTGCGCCGGCGCCGACACCAGCGCGGTCGGCTCGGCCACCTCGTAGATCCGCCACTCCTCGTGCGACCACACCTCCCGCAGGTACGGCAGCCCGGCGGCGACCAGCGCCGCCTCCTCGACCGCAGCCGCGTCCGGCGTACCGGGCGCGAGGACCACGAACCGCACCGCCCACCGGTCCAGCCAGGCCCGGTAGGAGTCGGCGGTCAGCGGCACCTCCGGGTCGTAGAAGAGCGGGTGGCGCTCGGCGTCGGCCTGCCGGTTCCAGCCCCGCGCCAGGTTGACGTACGGCGCCAGCGCGGCCGCCTCGCGGTGGCTGCGGGTCGGGACGACCTCGACCCGGCCGAGCCGCGCGTGCCGCTCCTGCAGCGCCCGCACCACCCGGCCGGTGTCGGCGGACCAGGCGGCGTCCGGTGCGGTGGTGAGCACGTCGCGGGCGGCCACGCCGACCTGCCAGCACAGCGACATCACCAGCGCCAGCGCGAGCAGCGGCCGCAGCGAGCGGCGTACGCCGGTCACGGCCGCCGCGACCAGCAGCACCCCGCCGAAGAGCAGGCCCATCCGGGTGACGTTGGTGCCGATCGGAGAGGGCAGCAGCCATGCCGCGAGCACCGCGATCAGGTAGACCAGCGTGCCGAGCCGGACGGCGGTCCAGCCGCGCGGCACGAGCACCAGCACGAGCACGCCCATCAGCAGCGGCAGGATGACCGAGGCCCAGCCGATCGGCTGCTCGCCGGAGAACGGGAAGAGCCAGGTCGAGATCAGCACCACCGCCACCGGCGGCACGCCGAGCGCGTACGCCGCCGCCCGTCTGCGGCCGAGCCAGAGCCCGGCGGCCACGATCCCGAGGAACAGCCCGGCGACCGGGCTGCCGGCCGTCGCCAGGCCCGCGAAGGCAGCGGCGAGCGCGCCGCGGGGGAGCCGTCGCCGCAGCTCGTCGGTGCGCCAGTGCGACGGCCAGGAGAAGACCACGGCCAGTGCGGCGAGCCCGAACAGCATGCCGAGCCCGAACGTCACCCGGCCCGAGACGGCGTTGCCCAGCAGTGCGACCGCCCCGGCCAGCGACGGCAGCAGCGGCCGCGGGACCGCCTTGCTGCGCACCAGCAGTAGGGCGAGCAGCGCGGCGGAGACGGTGCCGGCCACGATCATCGTGGTGCGGACACCGAGCAGCGCCATCACGTAGGGGCTGACGATGCTGTAGGAGACCGGGTGCATGCCGCCGTACCACGCCAGGTTGTAGGCGCTGCCCGGGTGGGCACGGGCGAACTCCGCCCAGGCGTCCTGGGCGGCGATGTCACCGCCGCTGTTGGCCAGCAGCAGCCACCACAGCACGTGCAGCACGCCGGCCACGACGAGCGTCGTCGCGACGGGATGGGTGACCAGCGTCCGCAACCGGACGCGCGTCCGGGCGTACGGCCGGAACGAAGGCGGGCTCACGGCACTCGGCGGCGCAGCCCCACCACGGTGACGTGGGCCAGGGCGACGGCGAGCACGGCCAGGACGATGCCGCCGACGTCGTCGATGGTGAAGTGCCAGCCCCAGTAGATCGTCGACACCATCACCGCGGCGAGGTAGACGGCCAGGACGCCGCCCAGCCACCGGTGGCCGTAGTAGAACGCCATCAGCATGATCATGCAGGTGAAGCCGGTGTGCAGGCTTGCGAAGGCGGAGATGCTGACGAACGTGTCCGGCGCCTGCGGATCGGCGAGGAACGCCGCACGCTGCTCGAGGTACTCCGCCCAGGTGTCGGTGATCGGGGTGTGCGGCAGGCCGGTGAAGTCCTCCGCGGCGGTCGCGAACGGCCCCAGGCTCGGGATCAGGTAGTAGCTGGCCGTGCCGAGCACCCAGGTCCACATCGCGGCGGCCAGGAAGACGTAGCCGCGGCGGATCGTGCGGGTGAAGACCAGCGCGCACAGCAGCGACCAGGGCACCAGGTAGGTGAACGACTTGTAGACGACCATCAGCACCCAGGCGGCGCTGTCGCGGCCGAGCAGGTCGTGCAGCAGCACCCACGGCGCCTCGCCGAAGAGCCGCTCGTCGAGCGCGATCAGGTCCGCGTCGCGGGGCGTGTTGAAGGCGTCCCAGCTCTTGAGGTTGCGGTAGCTCAGATACACGAGGTGGTACGCCGCCAGCCCGCTGACCATCAGCGCCAGCCGCTCCCAGCCGCACCGCTCGCGCACCGTGGCCAGGACCGAGGCCCGGCTCCAGCCGCGCCGGTGGGTGCGCCAGACGGCGTCGAGCAGCAGGGCGAGGACGAGCAGGGTCAGCGCCGTGCTGAGCCGGTCGCGGAAGATCCGGCCACCGGGGTCCTTGAAGGCGACATCGACGACCGCGGAGCGCCACACCGCCACGGCGCCGAACGCGACGACCAGGAGCCATACCGCCAGGACCGGGCGCAGCACGGCCGCGCGCGGGCGCACCGTCTCCTCCTGATCGGGGACGGGAAGCAGCTCGTCAGCCGGGATGCTCGCCACGGGGGCATGCTAGGCCCATGGACAGCGGCAGCAGGGGAGATCTGATCGTCGTACGGCCGGCCACGTCGGAGGACGTGCCGGTCCTGGTGTCGTTCTGGGCGGTGGCCGCCGAGAACGAAACGCGGTCGGGCGACGGCTCGACGGCGGTCCATGCCCTGCTCGACCGCGATCCCGAGGCGCTGCTCGTCGCCGAGCTCCACGACGAGATCGTCGGCACGGTCGTGGCCGGCTGGGACGGCTGGCGCGGGCACGTGTACCGGCTCGCGGTCTCCCCGCGGCACCGTCGACGCGGCATCGGCACGGCCCTCCTGACCGCGGCGGAGGCCCGGCTGCGGCGGCTGGGAGCCAGCCGCTTCGAGACGATGCTGCTCGACGGCAACGAGCTGGGCCGGTCCATGTGGGAGGCCGGCGGCTACACGGCGCAGGAGGAGTGGCGGCGCTGGGTCAAGCAGGCCTGAGCGGCCCGGTCCCAGCCGCTGAGAATCCGCGGGCGTGTCCCGCGTCGTTGGGGCGCGGCGGAGCAGGGCGGCGGGTTAAGATCCGGTTTCCGCCGTACCGGGGTAGTCCCCGCTTGAGATCCACAGGGGAGTTCCCGCTTGACCACGTCGCGCTTGCGCGCTTCGACGGCCTGGCTCGTTGCCGTCGTGCTCGCCGTCCTGCTCCTGACGGTGCCGGACCACTCCGGCGCCTCGTCGGCCCTCGCGAACGCGGCCGACCGGGCGGTGCCGCGGCCCAACATCGTCCTGATCACGACCGACGACCAGACGCTGACCGACCTGCAGTGGATGCCGCTGACGCGGTCGCTGCTCGGCGCGCGCGGGACGACGTTCACGAACATGATCTCGCCGCACCCGCTGTGCTGCCCGGCGCGCGCGGAGATCCTGACGGGGCAGTACGCCCAGAACAACGGCGTCCGGGCCAACAAGCGCAAGCTGCTCGGTGGGTATGAGCTGCTGCGCGACCCGCACGACACGATCGGGCACTGGTTGCAGGACGCCGGCTACCAGACCGCCTTCGTCGGCAAGTTCCTCAACGACTACAAGGCGACCGAGTCCGCGCGCCCGGCCGGCTGGGACGTGTGGAACCCGTTCGTCGCCAACCCCTACCGCTACTTCGGCTACACCCTGTGGGAGGACGGCCACCCGCAGACCTACCCCGACGTGCACAGCGCCGACATGGTGGCGCGCCGTACGAACGAGTACATCCGCGACTTCGCGCGTGACGACGCGCCGTTCTTCATCTGGGCCTCGCAGGTCGCCCCGCACGGCGAGTGCCGGCCGGAGAACGAGGCGAACTGCTCCGCGCTCGCGAAGCCGGCCGCCCGCCACGCCCGCCTGTTCCGCCGCGCCTGGGCTCCCGAGACCCGCCTGGGCTCGTTCAACGAGGCCGACGTGAGCGACAAGCCGCGCTACATCCGCGCCCGGCCCGCCGCGTCGATCAAGCGGGTCAACCGGAACTTCCGCAGCCGGATCCGGTCGCTCCAGGCCGTGGACGAGGGCGTCGCGTCGACCGTCGCCGCGCTGGAGGCCACCGGCGAGCTGGCGAACACGCTCATCGTCTTCGTCTCCGACAACGGCTACCTCTTCGGGCAGCACCGGTACGTCGGCAAGATCGTCCCCTACGAGGCGTCGCTGCGGGTGCCTCTGCTGATGCGTGGGCCCGGCGTACCGCAGGGCGCCATCCGCTCGCAGACGGTGTCGATGGTCGACATCGCCCCGACGCTGGTCGACGCCGGCAACGCGCTGGCGACCCGCCGCATGGACGGCGAGAGCATGCTGTCGGTCGCCCGTGACAACGCGCCCCGGGCCACCACCCACCTGATCCAGGGCGGGCCGCGCAGCGTCCGCGAGGTGCGCGTCGGCTGGTTCTACCGGGGCGTGCGCACCGAGCGCTACACCTACATCCGCTACGCGCTGACCGGCTTCGTCGAGCTCTACGACCGGGCGGCGGACCCGGGTCAGCTGCGCAACGTCGCCCGGCTGCCGGCGTACGCCGGCGTGCTGGCCGAGATGCAGAGGCGCGCTGCCGTGCTGCAGCCGTGCTCGGGGCTCGCCTGCCGCATCGACTTCGGCGCCGACCCCGCCCCCGCCCGACACCGCTCGGTCTCGCGCTGAGTCACCCGGTGAGCATCCCGGCAACTGCGCGGTCGTGAGGACGTCGTCCGACGTTCATCGACGCCTGGGGAAATTCGTCCGTCCAGGGGTTTCACGCAAGGCCAGTGTTGGTAGTGTCCTGTCTGCAACAGGTGCAAGTTCCAGCTGGTCTGACGCCTGCGGAGTTTGTGATCCAACGGCGTTTCTGCTCTGTGCTTTCCGTTCGGAAGGGACACCACAGGTCGGAGCGACGTGTCACCGCATCTGGTGCGGGGTCGTCGAAGTGGCGGCCTCTCGCCCCGACTAAGGAGTAACAGAGCAATGGCTCAGGGCACCGTGAAGTGGTTCAACGCCGAGAAGGGCTTCGGCTTCATCGCTCAGGAGAACGGCGGCGACGACGTCTTCGTTCACTACTCGGCGATCCAGACCAACGGCTACAAGTCGCTGGACGAGAACCAGAAGGTCGAGTTCGACGTCACCCAGGGCCCCAAGGGCCCGCAGGCGGAGAACGTCCGGCCTCTCTGAGACGGATCTTCGACGCGAGGCCTCGCCCTTCCGGGGGCGGGGCCTCGTGCTGTTCCCGGGTGGGTGGTCTGGCGGGTGGTCTGGCCCAGCGGCGGGGGAATCCCCCGATTGTGTGGCTCGGATCCCGTTTCGACCTACGCTGGAGGGGGTAAGAGGCCCGCAGGGCATCCGCGCGCGATCAGGGAGGCACATACCCGTGCACGATCAGTTCGACGTCACGCTCGAGGACGCCGACCTGCTCGGCGAGGTCGAGCTCACGACCAACCTGATCATCGCCGCCAGCGAGGCCGACGAGCATCTCAGCACCGACCAGATCGACGAGATCCTCGGCGTCGTCCCGCGCGCGTCCTGACGCCGGGCCCGCTTCAGCAGGACGCGAAGAGCACCGGTCCGCTGCTGAGGTCGGACAGCACGTACGCGCCCTCGACCGGGTCGAGTTCCATCGTCACGACGCTGCCGCTCGCCCGGACCTCGCCGAGCTCGAACCGGTCGGCGAAGTCGCCACCCTGGCCCGGCGCGGGGCCGCTCGCCAGCGTCGCCCGGGCGTCGGCGTCGCCCACCGCCTGGTCGTGGTGCTCGAAGCCGAGCACGACCCGCACCCTGGCGTCGGTCGAGCCGTCCTCGTCGGTCGAGCCGTCCTCGTCGGTCGAGCCTTTCGAGACCACCCCCATCGCGAACGACGCGAGCGGGCTCACCCCTCCCGCCTGTCGGACCAGCTCCTCGCCCTGAGCCTGGTCGGTGTCGTCGCCGCCGCTCAGGGCGAGCGCCGAGCAGGCGTGGTCGCCGGTGTAGACGACGGCTGAGAGCGGCTCGCCCAGCGCGTCCGCGGCGTTCGTGACGGGTTCCTCGGGGTCGCCGTCCTCGGCCAGCGCCTCCCGGAGGTACGCGAGCGCGTCGCTGGCCAGCAGCCGGTCGTCCTCGACCGCCACGTAGGTGAACTCAGGGGCGATGCCGAGGGCACCCTGCAGCGCGGCGCCGTCCCAGATCTCCCCGTCGCGCTCGTAGCCGGCGCGGTCCAGCGCCCGGGTGACCCGGTCGGCGTCGCCCGAGCGGAGCCCGACCACGACCAGCGCACCGTCGTCGGCCTGCGCGAAGAGCTCCCACGACGCCGTCGCCGGCGAGACACCCAGGCTCTCCGCGAGGCCGGCCGCGGAGTCCACCATGGCCGAGGTCGAGGTCAGGTCCGCCGTGTGGCCGGCCTCGAGCAGGTCGGGGAGCGCGGCGGGTCGCGCTGGCACGTCCAGCTGTCGACGTACGGCGGCCCAGTCGGTCCACAGGTAGCGCTGGGTGTCGTCCGGCGCGAGCGCCATCGCCCGCAGCAGCGGCGAGCGGTCGCCCGACCGCCAGACCACGACCGCGGCCAGCGCCCCCACCAGGAGAGCGACGACGACCACCCCGCCGACGACCAGGAGCGTGCGGCGACGGCGGGCGGGGGACTGCTGCGGCGTGGTTTGCGGGGTGGTCATCGGATGTGACACTAGGCCCCATGCCGACCCAGTCCCGGCAGGCCCCGGGAGCCCGTGTCGTGTCCGGTGCGTCCCCCGACGGTCGTCTGGTGGTCGCGGCCGGCGCGGTCGTGTTCCGGACCGGCCGTCGTGAGGTGCTGCTGGTGCACCGGCCGAAGTACGACGACTGGGCCTTCCCCAAGGGCAAGCTCAACCGCGGCGAGCATCCGGCGGTCGCGGCCGTCCGCGAGGTCGAGGAGGAGACCGGGCTGCGGGTGCGGCTCGGCCGGCCGCTCGGTGACCAGGAGTACCCCGTCAGCCGCGGCAGGAAGCGGGTGCACTACTGGGTCGCGCGCGTGGCGCACGGCGTCGACGACGACGTGTCCGGCTATGCGGCCAACGACGAGATCGACGAGGTCGCCTGGGTGCCGGTCGAGGAGGCCCGCCACCGGCTCAGCTACGAGGTCGACCGGGCCACCCTCGCCGAGGCCGTCGCGGCCGGCAAGCGGACCGAGACCCTCCTGGTCGTCCGCCACGCCGTGGCGCGCTCCCGCGACGGTTGGCGCCGCGACGACCGCCTCCGGCCGCTCCTGGCCCGCGGTCACCGACAGGCAGAGCAGCTGGTGCCGCTGCTGGCGGCGTACGACGTCCGCCGGCTCGTCTCCTCGACCAGCGCGCGCTGCAGCCAGACCCTGCTGCCCTACGCCGAGACGACCGGCACGGTTCCCGAGCTGGTCGACGTGCTCACCGAGGAGGGCGCCGGCCGCGACCGGGTGGCTCGGCTCGTCCACGACCTGCTCGCCGCCCTGGAGGAGAGCGGTCCGACGGCGCTGTGCACCCACCGCCCGGTGCTGCCCCAGGTCTTCGACGCGCTCGGTGTGAGCGTCGACGAGCTCGCCAAGGGCGAGCTGGTCGTGGTGCACCTGCGGCGCGGCCGGGTCCTCGCCGTCGAGCGCCATCGGGTCGGCTGACCGGGGCGCGGAATCCCCGGTTAACCGGTGAAACTTGAACTTCGGGGGCGTTGCAATGCCCCCGAAGTCGCGGAATCCCCGGTTAACCGGGGATTCCGCGGGCGCCGTCGCTGAGCCGGCACGCCGAGTTCATCCCTCGTTCACCGACGCCCCGGGGTCCGGTCACCTCGCCTCCTTAGGTTCGCTGCGACAACGTCAGAAGACACAGGAGAATCGAAGTGAGCACCACTTCCATCCGCCGGGCGATCGTCCCCGGTGTCGCGGCACTCGCGTTCGCGCTGACCTCGTGCAGCGCCGGCAACGAGGGCGACACCGGCACGGAGGGCGGCGACGCCGCCGCCAGCCTGTCCGGCACGCTCCAGGGCGGCGGCGCCTCCTCGCAGGAGAAGGCGCAGGCCGCCTGGGTCGCCGGCATCCAGGACGCCAACCCCGACCTCACCGTCAACTACGAGCCCGTCGGCTCCGGTGGCGGTCGCGACAACTTCATCAGCGGCGGCTACGCGTTCGCCGGCACCGACTCCGCCCTCGACGACGACGAGGGCGAGCTGACCGCGGCCACCGAGCGCTGCGACGGCACGTCGCCGATCCAGGTCCCGGGCTACGTCTCGCCGATCGCGGTGGTCTACCACCTCCCCGGCGTCGAGGGCCTGCAGCTGGACGCCGCGACCATCGCGGGAATCTTCGCCGGCACAATCGAGACGTGGGACGACCCGGCCATCGCCGCCACCAACGAGGGCGTCGAGCTCCCCAGCACGGCCATCACCCCCGTCCACCGCTCCGACGACTCCGGCACCCAGGAGAACTTCACCGCCTACCTCGCCGAGGCCGGCGGCTGGGAGCACGAGCCCGACGGCGTGTGGCCGGAGGGCCTCGGTGGCGAGGCCGGCGACGGCACCTCCGGCGTCGTCGGTGCCGTCCAGGCCGGCGAGGGCACCATCGGCTTCGTCGACGACTCCGCCGCCATCGCCAACGACCTCTCGCGCGTCGCGGTGAAGGTCGGCGAGGAGTACGTCGAGCCGTCGGCCGAGGCCGCTGCCGCCGTCCTCTCCGTCTCGGAGCCGGCCGGCCTGACCGACACGGACCTGGCCGTCGACCTGGCCCGCGACACCACCGAGTCGGGCGTCTACCCGATCGTGCTGGTGTCCTACCTGCTCGCCTGCCAGAGCTACGAGGACGCCGCCGAGGCCGACCTGGTCCGGGGCTACCTGTCCTACGTCCTCTCCGACGAGGGCCAGGCGGCCGCGGCCGAGGAGGCCGGCTCCGCCCCGCTCGACGAGGAGACCGCGACGAAGGCGCGCGAGCTGATCGACGCCATCAGCTGAGCCCGCGGGCGTGCGGCAGTCCAGGACCACCGGGCTGCCGCACGTCCACGAGGTTCACCCGGCTGGACCCAGCCACACCGTCAAGGAGTTCCATTCGTGACCAGCACCATCGACGCCCCGCCCGAGGCGTCGCCGCCCTCGTCGACAGCGTCGCTCGAGGGGCGCACGACCGCCGGCGACCGCGCCTTCCGCGGCCTCGCCGTCGGCGCGGGCTGCCTCATCATGGTCGCCCTGGCGGCCGTCTTCCTGTTCCTGGGCCTCGAGGGCGCTCCGGGCGTGAGCGCGGACGAGCAGCACTACGACGGGAAGGGGTCGTTCCTCGGCCTCGTCGGCCCGCTCGTCTTCGGCACCACGTACGCCGCGGTGCTGGCGCTCATCATCGCCGTGCCGTTCGCGATCGCGATCGCGCTGTTCATCTCGCACTACGCCCCGCGGAGCATCGCGACACCGCTCGGCTACGTCGTCGACCTGCTGGCCGCCGTACCGTCGGTGGTCTTCGGCCTCTGGGGCGGTCTCGCGCTCGGGCCCGCCATCCGGCCGTTGCACGGCTGGCTGCACGACCGGCTCGGCTGGCTGCCGTTCTTCTCCGCTGAGCCGTCGGCCACCGGCCGCACGCTGCTGACCGCGGGCGTCGTGCTGGCGATCATGATCCTGCCGATCATCACCGCCCTGTGCCGGGAGATCTTCAGCCAGACGCCGACGCTGCACCAGGAGGCGGCGCTCGCGCTCGGTGCCACGCGCTGGGAGATGATCCGGTACGCCGTCTTCCCGTACGCGCGCTCGGGCATGGTCTCGGCCGTGATGCTCGGCCTGGGCCGGGCGCTGGGCGAGACGATGGCCGTGGCGATGGTGCTCTCCTCCACGCCGCTGGTGACGCTGACGATCATCGGCAGCGACAACCCCCGCACGATCGCGGCCCACATCGCCCAGAACTACAAGGAGACGACGCCCGACAAGGTGGCCGTCCTCATCGCCTGCGGCCTGGTGTTGTTCGCGTTCACCTTCGGGGTCAACGCGCTCGCCCGCTGGATCGTCGGCCGGTCCGAGCGGAGGCAGCGCGCATGAGCACCCCGGCACCCACCCGTCCGTCGGTCTCGCCCCTGGAGGCGCCGCGGCTGCCGCGCAGCGCGCCCGCCATCGTGGCCGCCATGGCGGTCGCCCTCGGTGCGCTGGCCTGGCTGCTCGGCACCGGCCCGGTCACAGGTCTGGTGATCGCCGCCGCGGCGTACCTCCTCGTCCTGCCGCTGTGGTCGGCCGTCGTCGAGAACCGCCGCGCGGCGACCGACCGGCTCGTGACCGGGCTGGTGTGGGCCGCGTTCGGCGCGGCCCTGGTCCCGCTGCTCTGGCTGGTGTGGATGGTGGTCGACCGTGGCCTCTCCACCATCAACCCGCAGTTCCTGACCTACTCCATGCGCAGCGTGATCGGCGACGAGCAGGGCGGGCTCTACCACGCGCTGATGGGCACGCTGGTCATCACCGGCGTCGCCACCCTCATCTCGGTCCCGGTTGGCGTGTTCGCCGCGATCTACCTCATCGAGTACGGCCGCGGCACCCGGATGTCGCGCGCGATCACCTTCCTCGTCGACGTGATGACCGGCATCCCGTCGATCGTGGCCGGCCTATTCGCGTTCGCGCTGTTCGCGCTCTTCCTCGGCCCCGGCCGGTTCGGCCTGGCGGGTGGCGTGGCGCTCACGCTGCTGATGATCCCGACGGTGGTCCGCTCCACCGAGGAGATGCTGAAGCTGGTGCCCGACGACCTGCGCGAGGCGTCGTACGCCCTCGGAGTGCCGAAGTGGCGCACGATCGCGAAGGTGGTGCTCCCGACCTCGGTCGCGGGCATCGTGACCGGCGTCGTGCTGGCGATCTCCCGCGTCATCGGCGAGACCGCGCCGCTGCTGGTGGCCGCCGGCTTCACCAACAACCTGAACCTCAACCCCGCCGACGGATCGATGATGACGCTGCCGGTCTTCATCTACACCCAGTACACCCAGTCGACCGAGAAGGGCTTCGCCTACGCCTGGGGCGGGGCGCTGGTGCTGATCGCGATCGTCATGGTGCTCAACCTGGCCGCGCGCCTCGTCGGCAAGATCCTCGCCCCCAAGACCGGGCGCTGAAAGAGAGAAACCCCTGTGGCAACCAGCATCGACGTCTCCGACGTCTCCATCTACTACGGCGACTTCAAGGCGGTCGAGGGCGTCTCGATGTCGATCAAGCCGCGCTCCGTCACGGCTTTCATCGGCCCCTCCGGCTGCGGCAAGTCCACCTTCCTGCGGACGCTGAACCGGATGCACGAGGTGATCCCCGGCGCGCGCGTCGAGGGCCAGATCACGCTGGCCGGGCGGGACATGTACGCCCCGGGCGTCGACCCCGTCGCCGTACGCCGGCAGGTCGGCATGGTCTTCCAGCGGCCCAACCCGTTCCCGACGATGTCGATCTACGACAACGTGCTGGCCGGTAACCGGCTCAACGCCAAGCGGCTGTCGCGGTCGGACGCCGACGCGATCGTCGAGCGCTCGCTGCGCGGCGCTAACCTGTGGAACGAGGTCAAGGACCGCCTGAACAAGCCCGGCATGGGGCTCTCCGGCGGCCAGCAGCAGCGGCTGTGCATCGCCCGCGCGATCGCCGTCGAGCCGCAGGTGCTGCTCATGGACGAGCCCTGCTCCGCGCTCGACCCGATCTCGACCGCCGCGATCGAGGACCTCATCCACGAGCTGAAGTCCGACTACACGATCGTGATCGTCACCCACAACATGCAGCAGGCCGCCCGGGTCTCCGACGAGACCGGCTTCTTCAACCTCAAGGCCACCGGCCAGCCAGGTCACCTGGTCGAGTTCAACCCGACCAAGAAGGTCTTCACCAACCCCGACAACGAGGCGACCGAGGCGTACATCTCCGGCCGCTTCGGCTGAGCCGACTGTCTCTCTCGCTGGCGCTCGACCGTGCGGGCACCTGACATCTCCAACCGCGACACGCCGGACTTCGGTTGGGACGGTCAGGTGCCCGGCGGGTCTGGCGCGGGCACCTGACCTCCCCAACGGCGACACGCCGGCAGGCCGTTGATCAGGTCAGGTACGCCGGCGCGGCGGCTCTGTGGATGACGGCCGACGCCCTCCGGAGAACCGGCGCATGCTCTGCGCCATGGACCCGTCACACATCACCCGGGCCGGGATCGTCCTGCCGGTCCGCGTCGACTCGACCGGGGTCGACGGCCCGAAGTACCGCGAGATCGCGACATCGCGCTGGCGTGCGTGCGGCGGTGGCTGGCACGTGCCTTCGTCGGTCGAACCGACGCGCGAGCAGCGCATCGTCGAGGCGGCCTGCGCCATGCCGACGACCGGAGCGGTCACGGGCTGGGCGGGCCTGGCTTGGGGCGGGGGTCGCTACTTCCCGGGTGTGACGGGCGGCGGCCGGCTCCTGGACGTGCCGGTGGCGCTCGACAACAGGCGGCGCATCCGCCCCCGGCCCGGCGTCGAGCTGTGCGAGGAGTTTCTCAAGGGTGAGGACATCGAGGTGCTCGACGGCCTTCCGATCACCCGTCACGAACGCTCGGTGTGCCGTCTGCTGCGCACCACCGCCAACCTCGAGGAGCGGGTACGGGTGCTGGACATGGCGGCCTTCGACGACCTGTGCTCGCCCCAGGAGGTGCTGGACTACGCCGTGCTCAGGCTCGCCGGGCGCCCGCACGTCTCACGGATCTGGCAGGCCGTGCCGCTCGCCGACGAGAACGCCTGGTCGCCGGCCGAGGTGGCGCTGCGGATGGAGTGGCGCGCGCAGGTCAGCTGGGCCGGCCTGGTGACGAACGCGCCGTTGTTCGACCTCGCCGGCAACCACCTCGCGACGCCGGACCTGATCGACCCGCGCGCCGGTGTGGTCGGCGAGTACAACGGTGCGGAACACGACGAGGAGGGTCGCGCCGTGCGCGACCTGGACCGGGAGGAGCGCTACCGCGACCACGGTCTCGAGCCGGTGGTGATGATCGGGATGACACGTCGCTCGAGGGCGGGCTTCGCGGCACGGTTGCGGTCGGCGTACGAGCGGGCCGCCCGCCGCCGTACGCCGGCGACATGGACCCTCGAGCACCCCGACTGGTGGGTCGACACCTCCAGGGTCCAGCTTCGCCGGGCGCTGACCGACGCCCAGCGGAGCGTCTGGCTCAAGCGTTAGCTGGTGCCACCAGCCGAGAACTGGACGGGCACCTGACCTTCTCAACCACCTGTCGGCGTGTCGCGGTTGGGGAGGTCAGGTGCCAGCGCCACCGATCACGGCAGCTGGAAGACGTACTTGCACAGCCAGTAGGTGAGCGCAGCCACCGAGCCGGCGGCCGGGAAGGTGAGCACCCACGCCATGAGGATCGACTTCGCGACACCCCAGCGGACGGCGGAGAAGCGCTTGGTGGCGCCGACGCCCATGACCGCGGAGGTGATGGTGTGCGTGGTGGAGATCGGCGCCTCGACGACGTACGCCGTCGTGTAGAGCACCGACGCCGCGACCGACTCCGCGGCGAAGCCACGGGCGGGGTCGAGGTGGATGATCCGCCGGCCGAGGGTGCGCATGATGCGCCAACCGCCGGACCAGGTGCCGAGCGAGATCGCCGCGGCGGCGGCGAAGATGACCCAGAAGGGCAGCCCCTCGCTCTCGGCGACGTAGCCGCCGGTGAGCAGCGCCAGGAAGATGACGCCCATCGTCTTCTGGGCGTCCTGCAGACCGTGGCCGAGCGCCATGGCGGCGGCCGAGATGGTCTGCGCGACGCGGAAGCCCCGCATCGCCTTGTGCTGGCTGCTGCGGCGGAAGATCCACATGATCGCGAGCATCACCGCGAAGCCGAGCCCGAAGGCCACGAACGGCGAGACGAACATCGGGATGACGACCTTCTCCACGACCGTGTCCCAGCTGACCCCGACGCCGGCGGCCAGCGCCGAGCCGACCAGGCCGCCGATGAGGGCGTGGGAGGAGGACGAGGGCAGGCCGAAGTACCACGTGATGAGGTTCCACGCGATCGCGCCGAGCAGACCGGCCATCACGATCGTGAGGCCGTGTGACCCGTCCGGTGGGGAGATGGTGTCGGAGACCGTGTGGGCGACCTTCTGGCCGAGGAAGGCACCGACGAAGTTCATCACCGCTGCGAGGAACAGCGCGACGCGGGGCGTGAGCGCCCGGGTGGAGACGGACGTGGCGATGGCGTTCGCCGCGTCGTGGAAGCCGTTGGTGTAGTCGAAGACGAGGGCGACGACGACGACAGCGATGATGATCGCGAGGTCCATCAGCGCCGGTCCTCCAGCGAGACCGGGGACGTGGGCACGCTCAGGACTCCTTGACGGCGATCTGCTCGACCGTGTTGGCGACCTTCTCGAAGGCGTCGATGGCGCCCTCCAGGGACTCCACGATGTCCTTGAGCTTGAGGACCTCCATCGCCTTGTACTCGCCGGAGAACAGCTTGGCGAGGATGCGCCGGTGGTTCTTGTCGCCCTGATTCTCAAGGCGGTTGATCTCGATCCAGTACTCCTGGAGCGAGCGCATCGAGCGCAGGTTCGGCATGGCCGCGGCGGTCAGCTCAGCGCAGCGCTGGATGACGGTGACCTGGTCGGAGAGCTCGGGCGGGAGGCCGTCGACCTCGTAGACGAGGATCATGTCCACGACCTCGTCCATCTCGTCCATGATGTCGTCGAGCCCGGAGCCGAGGTCGTAGATGTCCTCGCGGTCGAACGGCGTCACGAAGGTGCTGTTGACCCGCTTGACGATCTCGTGCGTGGTCTCGTCGGCGGCGTGCTCGGCCTCGCGCATGCGGCGGGCCACTTCCTCACGGTCGGCACCTTCGGCGAGCATCTCGGCCAGGAGGCCGGCACCGGTGACCAGGTGCGAAGCCGACTGGGTGAACAGGTCGTAGAACGTTGTCTCGACCGGACGAATGCGGAAACGCACGTAGAACTCCTGGGGAGTCGAAGCAGAACGGCCAACATGCTAGGGGAGCATCTGCCGACGCGCGCAACCCGAGGCCTCATCCGCGGCGGCGGCGCTGCCTCTCGATCAGGCACTCCTGCAGGTGTACGGCGCCCCGGTGGTGCGCCCACGAGCCGTCCGCACCGAGGATCCATGCCGAGGTGTCCGGCGCGAACGCCAGGTCGAGAAGGTCGCCGATCTCACGCACGTGGTCCGCGCTGGGCAGCCGCACCAGGACCTCGACGCGGCGGTCCAGGTTGCGGTGCATCATGTCGGCCGAGCCGATCCACGCCACCGGCGAGCCGCCGTTCTCGAACCAGAAGGCCCGGCTGTGCTCCAGGAACCGGCCGAGCACCGAGCGCACCTCGATGGTCTCCGACAGCCCCGGCACGCCCGGACGCAGCGCGCAGATGCCGCGCACCAGCAGCTGCACCGGCACACCGGCCTGGGAGGCGAGGTAGAGCGCGTCGATGACGGCCTCGTCGACCACGGAGTTGGCCTTGAGCCGGATCCGGGCGGGTCGTCCGGCCTGGTGGTGGGCGATCTCGGCGTGCACCTGCTCGATCAGGCCGGTCCGGACGCCGTCGGGCGCGACCAGCAGCTCGTCGTACTTCGCCGAGCGCGACCAGCCGGAGAGGTTGTTGAACAGGTGCGCGACGTCCTCGCCGATCCGCTCGTCGGTGGTGATCAGCCCCAGGTCCTCGTAGAGGCGGGAGGTCTTCGGGTTGTAGTTGCCGGTGCCGATGTGGGTGTACCGCCGGATGCCACCGTGATGCTCGCCCTCGTCGCGCACCACCAACGCCAGCTTGCAGTGGGTCTTGAGGCCGATCAGGCCGTAGACGACGTGGCAGCCGGCCTGCTCCAGCTTCCGCGCCCAGCGGATGTTGGCCTCCTCGTCGAAGCGGGCCTTGATCTCGACCAGCACGAGCACCTGCTTGCCGGACTCGGCGGCGTCGACGAGGGCGTCGATGATGGGGGACTCACCCGAGGTGCGGTAGAGCGTCTGCTTGATCGCCAGCACGTGCGGGTCGGCGGCGGCCTGCTCGATGAAGCGCTGCACGGAGGTGGCGAAGGAGTCGTACGGGTGGTGCAGGAGTACGTCGTGGCGCCGGGCCGCCTTGAACACGTCGACGGGCGCCGCCGACTCCACCTCGGCCAGCCGCGGGTGTGTCGTGGGCACGAACGCCGGGAACTTCAGCTGCTCGCGGCCGAGGTCGGCGATGCCGTGCAGCCCGCGCAGGTCGAGCGGGCCGGGCAGCCGGAACACCTCCTCGGCCGAGACCCCCAGCTCGGAGATCAGCAGGTCGAGCACGGACGCGGTCATGGTCTCCTCGACCTCGAGCCGCACCGGCGGGCCGAACCGGCGCCGCAGCAGCTCCTTCTCCAGCGCGGCGAGCAGGTTCTCGGCGTCGTCCTCCTCGACCTCGAGGTCCTCGTTGCGCGTCACGCGGAAGGTGTGGACCTCCAGCACCTCCATGCCAGGGAACAGCTTCTTCAGGTGCGCGCCGATGACGTCCTCCAGCGGGACGAACCGGTCGTTGCCCAGCGGCACGAACCGGGCGAAGATCGGCGGCACCTTCACCCGGGCGAAGTGCCGCTTGCCGGTCGCCGGGTCGCGCAGCAGCACCGCGAGGTTGAGGCTGAGCCCGGAGATGTAGGGGAAGGGGTGCGCCGGGTCGACCGCCAGCGGCGTCAGCACGGGGAAGACCCGGTCCTTGAAGAGCCGCTTGGCGTACTTGTGCTCGGCCGGCGTCAGGTCGGACCACCGCACCAGCTCGATGCCCTCGTGCCACAGCGCCGGCACGACGTCCTCGGCGAAGACGCGGGCATGGCGCTGGGAGAGGTCGCGCGCGGTCGCCCAGATCTGCTCCAGCACCTCGCGCGGCATCAGCCCGGACGCCGCGCGTACGGCGACACCGGCGGCGATGCGCCGCTTGAGGCCCGCCACGCGGACCATGAAGAACTCGTCGAGGTTGGAGGTGAAGATCGCCAGGAACCGGACCCGCTCCAGCAGCGGCAGCTCGCGGTCCTCGGCGAGCTCGAGCACCCGCTG
The DNA here is from genome assembly GCF_036405735.1 of Nocardioides sp. Lineage (GTDB taxonomy): Bacteria > Actinomycetota > Actinomycetes > Propionibacteriales > Nocardioidaceae > Nocardioides. The sequence continues at coordinate 2,740 of NZ_DASWXC010000050.1, read as the reverse complement.
GTTGAACCGCAGCCAGGACAGCTCGCGGTCCAAGAAGCGGTCCTCGAACTTCTCGACCGCCGCGAGCGCCTCGTGGTCGGGCACGTACGGCGGCTCGACGTCGAACACCTCGGCGGGCGCGAGATCGGGGTTGGTGCCGGCGGTGCCGCCCGCGGCCTGCGGCGCGTCGAGGCTCATGCCGGCCAGTGTGTCACCGGCAGGTGAACGTCGGGTGTCCACGATTCGTGGGACCACCTGCCGCAGTATGTGACTCGGGAGTAAGTTGCGGGCCGTGAGCATCCTGACGCTTCCGAAGAAGGTGGTCGGCACCGCCGTCGCCACCGCCGCGCAGACCGAGGCCGCCGTCTTCACGGCCGCCATGAACCTGCCCGAGCCGGTCCAGCGCCGGCTCGCCGGCCGTCCGGTCCGCATCGACGGGCAGACCCTGGCGACCGACACCCAGCTGATGCTCCGGCTGGCGGCCCTGGCCGGACCGGCCGCGGAGACGCTGCCGATCGACAAGGGCCGGATGGCGATCCTCCGGCAGAGCCGGCTCGCCGGCGGCGTCCAGCCGATCGGCGAGGTCAGCGACCACTGGGTCACCGGCCACAAGGCGCGTCTCTACGTCCCCAGCTCCGCGCTGGGGGAGGCCCCCGGGACCTCGGCTCCGCTGCTCGTCTTCTTCCACGGCGGCGGCTTCATCTACGGCGACCTGGAGTCCCACGACGCCGGCTGCCGCTTCCTGGCCGAGCAGTCCGGCGTCCGGGTCCTCTCCGTCGAGTACCGGATGGGCCCGTCCTGCCCCTTCCCCGCGGCGTACGACGACGCGGTGGCCGCCTTCCGGCAGGTCGTGGCCCGGGCCGAGGAGTTCGGCGCCGACCCGGGTCGCATCGGGGTCGGTGGCGACTCCGCCGGCGGCAACCTGGCCACGCTGGTCGCGCTCGACGCGCGGGAGCAGTGCGCCTTCCAGCTGTTGATCTACCCGGTGGTGCAGTTCGAGGAGGTCACGCGCAGTCGGCAGCTGTTCGGCAAGGGGTTCTTCCTGACCGACGGCTTCATCGAGATCGCCGGCGCCAACTACGTGCCGGCCGGCACCGACCCGCGTGACCCACGACTCGCCCCGCTCCACGCGGAGATCCCGGAGGGGGTGGCGCCGGCGTACGTCTGCACCGCCGGCTTCGACCCGCTCCGCGACGAGGGCGAGGCGTACGCCGAGAAGCTGCGCGCCGCCGGTGTGAAGACCGAGCTCCAGCGCTTCCCCGACCAGATCCACGGGTTCTTCAACGTCGTCGGCTCCGGACGCACCGCCCGGGCCGCGGCCGCCGAGGTCGCCGCCGCCCTGCGCGCCGGCCTCGCCTAGTCCTCGCTGACCGACCAGCGGCCTCAGCGACTCGCGACCTCCGGCCGCCAGCGCAGCAGCTCGCGGGTGAACGCCTCGGCGTCGACGGTCTTGGCGTCGAGCACCACCGTGGTCGTCCCGGGGCGCGACAGCTCGACCCGCCACCGCCGCTGACCGGGTCGGCCGATGACCCGCAGGTCGGTGGCGCGGTCGTAGAGGTCGAACTGGTACCGCGTCGCGCCCTTGCGGACGTCGAGCAGCCCGTCGGCGTTGACCGTGACCTCGGCGGCGTCGTGGTCCTGGCCCGCCAGCGCGAAGGAGCGTACGGCGACCTCGGCCTGCGTCGATGCGGCGCCGTTCTGCGCCTGCCCGTCGCGGGCACCTGACGGATCCGACGGCGACACGCCGGTGGGAGCGTTGGCGATGTCAGGTGCCTGCGCCGCAGGGGAGGAGTCCTCGGCGTCGCGCAGCGCCTCCATCCGTTCCAGCTCGGCGCGGATCCACAGCGTGCCGGTGTCGCTGAGCCCGGGCGGCCGGACGTCGTCGGGCACCTCGGGCGCGACCAGCTCGGACTCCACGACCGGACGGACCGCCGGTGCGGCGGCGAGCGCCTGGTCGGCCCTGCCGGTCTCGACGGCGAGCTGCAGCGCGGTGACCGACCGCTTGGAGCCGCGGTCCTTGAGTGCGGTGACGACCGCGGACCGCAGCGTCACCAGCTCCTGGGCGAGCTCGGCGGCGCGCCGCTCGGCCTCGAGCCGCTCGCGCAGCGCGGTCTCGACCAGCTCGGTGTTGTGTCGGATCGAGGACTCCACCGCCTGACGGTCGATGGCCCGCTGCTCGGCGGCCTCCTCGGCGACGGCCCGCAGCCGGTTGGCCTCGGCCACGGCCTCCTCGGCCTGGCGCCGCAGCTCGAGGGCCTCGTCGACCTGCGCCTGCATGGCGGCCGTGCGCTGCTCGGCCTCCTCGCGCTCGCGCTGGGCCGTACGGGCGGCGTCGGCCTGCGTCTTGGCGGCCTGCTCGGCGGCCTCGCGGGCGGCCTGGGCCACGATCGCGGCCTCCTCGGCCTCGAGCCGCGCGTTGAACGCCTCCATCACCCGCGCGGTGGCGTGCTGCAGATCGGCGAGCGCCTCGGCCCGGGCGGCGTACGCCTGCTCGGCCGCCTCGTGCGCGGCACGGGCGACCTCGGCCTGCTCCTCGACCTTCTTCAGGGCGACCTGGGCGGCCTCGGCGGACTGCTGGGCGAACAGCGCCTGCTGCTGTGCGGCGTCCTCGGCCTCGCCCCGGAGCACGTGCGCGGACTTGGCGGCCGCGGCCGCCGTACGCGCCATCGCCTCCGCGCGGGCGCGCAGGTCGTGCGCGGCGTGGGCGGCGTTGGCCTGCTTGCGGGCCTGCTCCTCGGCTTCCTGCCGGGCGGCGGCGGCC
>NZ_DASWXC010000049.1:0-14530 GCF_036405735.1 Nocardioides sp. | reverse complement strand
CGGTGCGCACCGCCCGCGGCGCGGGCCGCTTCGCGGTGGTGCCGCGGCCGCTGGGCGTGCGGGCGGCCGGCTTGCGCGCCGGGGCCGCCTTGGACCGGGCACGGGTCGTCGGCTGGGAGGACTTGGTTCCGGCACTCCGGGATCGGGCGCCCGAGCCTCCTCGGTTGGACGAGGACGTGCTCGTGCTCCGCGACCCCGGCGGGGAAGACGTACGGGTCGCCATGGGACCAACCTATTTCACAACCACACCAGTCCCACGCATCACAGAGGTGCGTGTCGCAGGCGGCCTTACCGGCGAGTACGGCACGCTTCCCCTGTGCTGACCTGGCCGACCTGGATCCTCGCCGCCACCACCGCCGCCGCCGCGGGGACCGACTGGATCGCGGTCGCCTGCGGCCGCCGTCGACTGGAGTGGTGGGCCAAGCTGCTGACGATGGTGGCGCTGGTCGCCACCGTGCTCTCCGCCGGTGCGCTCGGGACGGCGCCGGGAGCCTGGCTCGTCGTCGCGCTGTGCCTCGGCCTGCTCGGCGACCTGGCGTTGCTCGGCGACACCGAGGGCCGCTTCCTGGCCGGGGTGGCGGCGTTCCTCGTCGGCCACCTCGCCTACCTGGTCGCGTTCGACGCCCTCGGTCTGGACGCTGCCGGATGGTGGTGGCTCGTGGTGCCGGTACTGCTCGTGGTCACGGTCGCGACGCGCCACGTGGTGCCCTCGGCCCTGCGGGTCGCCGGCGCCCGGCTGGCGGTGCCGCTGGCGGCGTACACGCTGGTCATCGCGGCCATGACCGTGGTCGCCTTCCGCACCGGCGAGCCGGTGGTCGCGCTCGGCGCCACCCTCTTCACGGTGAGCGACGCGCTCATCGCCCTCGACCTCGCCCGCCACGACTTCCGTCGCGAGCGCGGCGTCGACGGCGTGGCCATCATGGCCACCTACCACCTCAGCCAGGGCCTGCTGGCGTACGGCGTCCTCTCCTCGCTGTGAGGCTCAGGCCTCCAGGACGACCGGGACGATCATCGGGCGCCGGCGGTGGGTGTCGGAGACCCAGCGGCCGATGACCCGGCGGATCGTCTGCTGCAGCTGGTAGGTGTCGGTGACGCCGTCGGCGATGGCACGGTCCAGCGCGTCCACGATCGGCTGCCGGATCTCGTCGAAGGCGGCCGGGTCCCAGACGTTGCCGCGGGCGTGGATCTCCGGCCCGGCGGCGACCTTCCCGCTGACGGAGTCGACCACCACGATGACGGAGACGAAGCCCTCCTCGCCCAGGATGCGGCGGTCCTTGAGCTCGGACTCGGTGAGGTCGCCGACGGACTGGCCGTCGACGAACACGTAGCCGCACTCCACCTTGCCGGCGACCCGGGCGACGCCGTCGACGAGGTCGACGACGACGCCGTCCTCGGCCAGGACGACGTTCTCGACCCCCGTGAGCCGGGCCAGCTCCGCGTTGGCCTGCAGATGCCGGATCTCGCCGTGCACCGGCATCACGTTGCGCGGCTTGACGATGTTGTAGCAGTAGAGCAGCTCGCCCGCCGAGGCGTGGCCGGAGACGTGCACCAGCGCGTTGCCCTTGTGCACCACGTGGGCGCCGAGCCGGGCCAGTCCGTTGATGACCCGGTAGACGGCGTTCTCGTTGCCGGGGATCAGCGACGAGGCGAGCAGCACGGTGTCGCCCGGCTCGATGCGCACGAAGTTGTGGGAGCGCTGCGCGATCCGGGACAGGGCGCTCATCGGCTCACCCTGCGAGCCGGTAGAGATCATCACCTGGCGCTCGGGCGGGTAGTCGGCGAGGTGCTTGGCCTCGATGATCACGCCCTCGGGGACGTGGAGGTAGCCCAGGTCGGAGGCGATCTGCATGTTGCGGACCATCGAGCGGCCGACGTACGCGACCTTGCGGCCGTGCTGCACCGCGGCGTCGAGCACCTGCTGGACGCGATGCACGTGGGAGGCGAAGCAGGCGACGATGATGCGCTGGGACGACTCCCGGAAGACCTGCTCGATCGCCGGGGTGATCTTGCGCTCGGCGGTGGTGAAGCCGGGCACCTCGGCGTTGGTGGAGTCGGTCAGGAACAGATCGACGCCCTCCTCCCCCAGCCGCGCGAAGGCGCGCAGGTCGGTGATCCGGCCGTCCAGCGGGAGCTGGTCCATCTTGAAGTCGCCGGTGTGGAGCACCAGCCCGGCGCCGGTGCGGATCGCGACCGCGAGCGCGTCGGGGATGGAGTGGTTGACCGCCACGAACTCCAGGTCGAAGGGCCCGAAGCTGATCCGGTCGCCCTCCTTGACCTTGTGATGGACGGTCTCCTTGAGCCGGTGCTCTCGCAGCTTGGAGCCGAGCAGCGCGAGGGTGAGCTCGGAACCGACGAGCGGGATGTCCTGCCGCTCGCGCAGCAGGTACGGCGTCGCGCCGATGTGGTCCTCGTGGCCGTGCGTCAGCACCAGCGCCTCGACGGCTTCGAGCCGATCCCGGATCGCGGCGAAGTCGGGAAGGATCAGGTCGACGCCGGGGTGGTGGTCCTCCGGGAAGAGGACGCCGCAGTCGACGATGAGCAGCCGGCCGTCGTACTCGAAGACGGTCATGTTGCGGCCGACTTCGCCCAGGCCACCGAGAGGGATGACCCGCAGGGCTCCCTTCGGCAGTTCGGCTGGCGCTGAGAGCTCGGGATGCGGGTGGGACATGGATCTCCTTGTCAGGAATCAGAGCAGGCCACTGGCGGTGAGTCCCTCACGCAGTGCGGCGTACTCCTGGTCGTCCAGCGCCGCGAGCGGCGAGCGCACGGTGCGGTTGTCGAGGACTCCCAGCAGCTGCAGCGCGCCCTTGGCGGTGGTGGCGCCGTAGTTGGGCGCTCCCATCACGGCGGCGAGGGCAGGCTGGAGCCGGGTGTTGAGCTGTTGGGCGGTGGCGAGATCGCCGGCGAGGAACGCGTCGACCATCGCCCGGATCTGGGACCCGGCGGCGTGGCCGAGCACGGACACCACGCCGCAGCCGCCGTAGGCGAGGAACCCCAGTGTGAGGGCGTCGTCGCCGGAGTAGACGGCGAAGCCGAGCTCGCGCAGCGCGACGGCCTGGGTAACGTCACCGGAGGCGTCCTTGACGGCCAGGACCCGCCCCCACTCCGCGATCTCGCGGAACGTCTCCAGGGCGATCTTGGTGCCGGTGCGGCCGGGGATGTCGTAGAGCATCACCGGGGTCGCGACGGCGTCGACGACCTGGCGGAAGTGCTGCAGGATGCCGCGCTGCCCGGGCTTGTTGTAGTACGGCGTCACCAGGAGCAGGCCGTCCACGCCGAGCTTCTCGGCCTGCTGGGCGAGCTCGACGGTGGTGCGGGTGTCGTTGGTGCCGACGCCGGCGACGACCATCGCGCGGTCACCGACCGCGTCCTTGACCGCGGCGAGCGTCTCGGCGTCCTCGGCGACGGTGGTCGTCGCCGACTCACCGGTCGTTCCCGACACGACGATGCCGTCGTGGCCGTGGTCGACCAGGTGCTTCGCGACCCGCTGCACACCGTCCAGGTCGAGCGACCCGTCCTCCTTGAAGGGGGTGACCATCGCGGTCAGGACGGTGCCGAACGGTGCAGCGGGGGTCATGCGGGCCAGCCTATCGCCCGGCCATGGCTGCTCCGACCAGCCACGGCGGGCCGGACACGACACACCCGCGGCGCGACCTCGGCCGCGATCAGCCGCAGGTGCTCGAGGTCGGCCAGGTCCAGGACCTGCAGGTAGGCCCGCTCGACGCCGACCTCGGCGTACGCCTGCAGCGTGGCGACCGCCTCCTCCGGCGTGCCGGCGACGCCGTTCTCGCGCAGTTCGTCCTTCTCCCGTCCGATCGCCGCGGCGCGGCGCTCGACCTCGGCCTCGTCGGCCCCGACGCAGACGACGAGCGCGGCGGAGTAGGTCATCGAGTCGGCCGGCCGACCGGCGGACGCGACGGCGGCGCGCACGCGGCCGAACTGGGTCTCCACGTCGGCCACGCTGGCGAACGGCACGTTGAACTCGTCGGCGTAGGCCGCGGCCAGTGCCGGCGTCCGCTTCCGGCCGTGGCCGCCGATCACGATCGGGGTCCCGCCGCGGATGCCGGAGGTCTGGGCCGGCTTGGGCAGTCCGGGGCTGCCCTTCAGCTGGTAGTGACGACCGGCGAAGTCGAACCCTCCGGAGCCGTCGCCGGGGGTCGCCCACAGCCCGGTGATGATCTCCAGCTGCTCCTCGAGCCGGTCGAACCGCTCACCGGTCGACGGGAACGGGATGCCGTAGGCCTCGTGCTCGGCGGTGAACCAGCCGGCGCCGAGGCCGAGGTCGACCCGGCCACCGGACATCTGGTCGACCTGCGCGACCTGGATCGCCAGCGGGCCGGGCAGCCGGAAGGTCGCGCTGGTGACCAGCGTGCCCAGCCGGATCGTGCTGGTCTCCCGGGCCAGGCCGGCCAGCGTCGTCCACGCGTCGGTGGGGCCGGGCAGTCCGTCGCCACCCATCGTCAGGTAGTGGTCGGAGCGGAAGAACGCCCCGAAGCCGAGCTCCTCGGCCGTGCTCGCAACCGCGAGGAGGTCGTCGTAGGTGGCACCCTGCTGGGGCTCGGTGAAGATGCGCAGCTCCATGGGCGACAGCCTGCCAGCCCCGGGCAACCGCACCGGGCGCCGTCGGGCACCGGGCGGACGTCATACAGTCCGGTCGCCCCGGCAACCAGCTCGTATGACGTCCACCCGGGCCCACCCGGCGCGTCAGGTGCGTCGGACCAGCCAGACCCGGTCGTAGGCCTCCCCCGGTTCGCGGCGCGTCTCGACCCACTCGTCCTCGTCGTACGCCGGGTAGTGGACGTCGCCCTCGGGCGAGAGGTGCACCCGGGTGATGACCTGCTCGTCGGCGAAGGGCAGCGCGGCGGCGTACACCTGCGCGCCGCCGGCGACCATCAGGTCTCCGGGCAGGGCGGCCGCCTCGGCGAGCGCGTCGACCACGTCGTGGACCACGAGGACGCCGTCGGAGGACCAGCCCGGGTCGCGGGTCAGCACGATCGTGGTGCGACCCGGCAGCGGACGGCCGATCGACTCGAAGGTGGTGCGGCCCATCAGCAGCGTGTGCCCCAGGGTGAGGGCCTTGAACTCCGCCTGCTCGCCGGGGATCCGCCACGGGATGTCGGGGCCGTTGCCGATGACGCCGTTCTCGGCCACCGCGGCGACCAGCACGACCCGCTTGCCCAGGGACTCGAGCTGCTCGTCGGGATTCTCGGAGAGCATCGGCGTCAGACCGCGATCGGGGCCTTGATGCCCGGGTGCGGGTCGTACCCCTCGACCGCGATGTCATCGAGCTCGAACGCGTCGAGCTCGGTGACCCCCGGGTTCAGCACCAGCCGCGGCAGCGGCCGCGGCTCACGGGTGAGCTGCAGCCGGGCCTGGTCGAGGTGGTTGAGGTAGAGGTGCGCGTCACCGAGCGTGTGCACGAAGTCGCCGACCTCGAGGCCGGTGACCTGGGCGACCATGTGGGTCAGCAGCGCGTAGGAGGCGATGTTGAACGGCACGCCGAGGAACACGTCGGCGGAGCGCTGGTAGAGCTGGCACGACAGCCGGCCGGGGCCGTCGGTCTGGGGCGCGACGTAGAACTGGAACAGCGTGTGGCACGGCGCCAGCGCCATGTCGGGGATGTCGGCGACGTTCCAGGCACTGACGATGTGGCGCCGGCTGTCGGGGTTGGTCCGGAGGTCCTCGACCACCTGGGCGAGCTGGTCGACGTGGCGGCCGTCGGGCGTGGGCCACGAGCGCCACTGGTGGCCGTAGACCGGGCCGAGGTCACCGTTCTCGTCGGCCCACTCGTCCCAGATCGTGATGCCGCGCTCCTGCAGCCATTTCACGTTGGTGTCGCCGCGCAGGAACCACAGCAGCTCGCCGAAGACCGAGCGGGTGTGGACCTTCTTCGTGGTCACCAGTGGGAAGCCCTGCGAGAGGTCGAACCGCATCTGGTGCCCGAACACGCTCAGCGTCCCGGTGCCGGTGCGGTCGCCCTTCTCGACGCCTTCGTCGAGGATCCGCTGCACGAGGTCGAGGTAGGCACGCACGCAGGCCAGCCTAGAGCCCGGGGCCGGTCACAGCGCGACGCGTCCGACGACGGTCGTCAGCGTGTCGCCGCCCACCCACACCGCGTCGCCCTCGCGGGTCACCCGGACCCGGCCGCGGCGCTGCAGCACGGTCCCCTGGGAGGCGACGTACGCCGTCGGCAGCCGCGTCCCCGCCAGCCACTGCCCCAGCCCGGCGTTGAGGGAGCCCGTGACGGGGTCCTCGGGCATGCCGTACCCGGGGCAGAACGCGCGCACCTCGACGGCGACCGGCCCGTCGGCGTAGCGGCCGACCACACCGATCTTGAGGTCGCCGAACGCCGCCCAGTCCGGCTCGAGCGCCAGCACCGCGTCAGCATCGCGCAGCAGCACACCCACCCAGCCCGGGCCGTTGTCGATCCAGGCCGTGTCGACGACGTCGGCACCGGTGAGGCGCAGGGCCCGGCAGATCGCGGCGACGTCCGGGTCCGACACCGGGCCCGACCGCGTCAGCGGCGGGGCCTGGAACGCCAGGGCGCCGCCCTCGCGGCGCACGGTGACCAGTCCGGCCCCGCACTCCTGGACCAGGTCGTCCGCGGCCGGCACTCCCCCGGCCTCCAGCCAGGCGTGCGCCGACCCGAGCGTGGGGTGCCCGGCGAACGGCAGCTCGCCACCCGGCGTGAAGATCCGCAGCCGGTAGTCGGCCGCCGGGTCCGTCGGCGTGAGCAGGAACGTCGTCTCCGACAGGTTCGTCCATCGCGCGAACGACGCCATCTGCTCCTCGGTGAGCCCGTCGGCGTCGTGGACGACCGCCACGGGGTTGCCCAACAGCGGCGCGGCGGAGAAGACGTCGACCTGGCGGAACTCGTGCTCGCGGCGCGACTCGTGGCGGCTCACGGGACGGCCTAGATGGGTCCGCGCAGGAAGTACCAGACGAACACCACCGCCACCACCGCCAGCAGCGGGTGCACGTCGCGCCACCGCCCGCGGCCGACCGCGATCAGGACGTAGAGCACCATCCCGGCGCCCACGCCGTTGGCGATCGAGTAGGTGAACGGCATCAGCGCGACCGTCGCGAAGGCCGGGACGGCCACGCCCACGTCGGACCAGTCCACCCCGGCGATCTGGCTGATCATCAGCGCGCCGACGATGACCAGGGCCGGCCCGGTCGCCGCCGACGGGATCATCCCCGCCAGCGGCGCGAAGAACATCGCCAGCAGGAACAGCGCACCCGTGACGATGTTGGCCAGACCGGTGCGACCGCCCTGGGCCGCGCCCGCGCTGCTCTCCACGAAGATCGTGTTCGACGAGGCCGACGCACCGCCACCCGCGATGGCGCCGACCGACTCCACGATCAGCACCCGGCGCATCTGCGGCAGCTGGCCGTTCTCGTCGGTGAGGTTGGCCTCGCGGCCGATCGCCAGCGCGGTGCCCATGGCGTCGAAGAAGTTCGCCATGAGCACGGTGACGACCAGCGCGGCCGCCGTACCGATGCCGAGCACCTCGACGAAGTCGAAGCTGAACTCGCCGACCAGGCCGAAGTCGGGCAGTGCGGCGACGGAGTCGGGCAGCTCGGCGCCCGCCACCGGCGTGCCGTCGGCGAACGCGTTGACGAGGAGCCCGGCCGCGGCCGCGACGACGATGCCGATGAGGAGCGCTCCGGGGACCCGCCAGGCCATCAGCACGGGGATGGCGACCAGCCCGATGACGAAGACCAGCGTGTTCCACGAGGCGAACCCCTCGCCCAGGGCGACGATGGTGCCGGCCTCGGGGTGCTCGACGATGCCGCCGTTGACCAGTCCGATGAGGGCGATGAACAGCCCGATGCCGCCGGCGAGAGCGCGCTTGAGGGCGTCGGGGATGGCGTTCATGATCGCCTCCCGCAGCCCGACGAGGACCAGCAGCAGCATGACCAGGCCCTCGACGACGATGACGCCCATCGCCTCCGGCCAGGTCAGCCCGCGCCCGCCGACGAGGGTGAAGGCGACGAACGCGTTGACGCCGAGGCCTGCGGCCAGGGCCATGGGTACGTCGGCCACCAGGCCCATCGCGATGGTCATCACTCCGGCCACCAGGGCGGTGACGGTGACCAGCTGGGCGTGGTCGAGCGTGGCGCCGGTGTGGTCGGGCAGGCTCCCGAGGATCGCGGGGTTGACGACGAGGATGTAGGCCATCGTCGCGAACGTCACGAGGCCCGCGAGGACCTCGGTGCGCCCGGTGCTCTCACGTTCGGAGACACGGAAGAGGCGGTGCAGGAGCGGCATGTCGGTTCGGGGACTCCTCAACTGGGACATCAGGCGTGCAACGACATCGGGCCGTAGACCTCGCGGTCCAGCTCGAAGAGGGTGACGGCGTCGACGCCACGCTCCTTCAGCTCGGCCCAGAACTCACCGATCCACGACTCGGCATCCCCCTGGGAGGGGAACCGCTGGTCGGCATACGTCTCCTCGACGGTGACCTCCTGGCCGGCGGCGTCCTCGAGGCGCCACCACCACGGCCGGTCGGCGGCGCTCGGCTGGCGGAACGGGGAGGGCAGGTCGGGCAGGTTCATCTCAGGCCTCCCGGACCGACGGCTGCACGAACGGCGGCTTGGTGAGCTGGAAGATCTCCCGGCGACCTCGGACGTCCACGCCGACCTCGGCCTGAGGGTCGACCGAGGTCGAGACCAGTGCCAGGCCGATGCCCTTCTTCAGGGTGGGCGAGAAGGTGCCGGAGGTGACCTCCCCGACCGGGACGTGCTCGGTCAGCGAGACCTGCATGTGGGGCCGCGGGATGCCGCGACCGGTGGCCACGATGCCGCGCAGCACCCGCCGCGGTCCGGCCTCGCGCTCGGCCACGATGGCCTCCTTGCCCCAGAACGTCTCCTTGTCCCAGCCGACCGCCCAGCCCAGGCGGCCCTGGTTGGGGGTGGTCTCCGGCGAGATGTCCTGGCCGTGCAGGGGGTAGCCCATCTCGGTGCGCAGCGTGTCGCGGGCGCCGAGGCCGCAGGGCAGCAGGCCGAGCTCCGCGCCGGCGGCCACGAGCCGGTCCCACAGCGCGCCCGCGACGCCGTTGACGGCGATCAGCTCGTAGCCGCGCTCGCCGGTGTAGCCGGTCCGGCACACCACCACCCCGACGCCCTCGAACTCGGCCTCCTCGAAGGCCATGTAGTCGTGGCCCACGGGAAGGCCGACCGCGGTCAGCACCTCGTCCGAGCGGGGCCCCTGAACGGCGAGCACGGCGTAGTCGCGGTGGTGGTCGGTGACGGTCACGCCGTCGGGCGCCTGCGCGGCGAGCCGGCGCACGACCTCGGCGGTGTTAGCCGCGTTGGGCACCAGCAGCACGTGCTCGTCGTCGCGGTAGTAGACGATCAGGTCGTCGACGATGCCGCCGGTCTCCTCGTCGCAGCACAGCGTGTACTGCGCCTGGCCGGGAGCGATCCGTCGCAGGTCGTTGGTCAGCGTGGCGTTGACGTACGCAGCGGCGCCGGGCCCCGCCACCAGGGCCTTGCCGAGGTGGCTGACGTCGAAGATGCCCACGGCCTCGCGCACGGCGGCATGCTCCTTCAAGACGCCGCCCTGCTCACCTGGGTACTCCACCGGCATCGACCAGCCGCCGAACTCCGCGAACTTCGCACCCAGTGCCACGTGGCGGTCGTGGAGCGGTGACTGGCGCAGATCGGCAGGCATGCCCGGGAAACTACCGCAGTAGTCTCAGCGGCGTGACCTCGCACCAGCCCCACCTGTCGTTGCGCAGCGCCAGCCCTGCCAAGACCCGCGCCGAGGCCGTCGTGGTCGGTGTGCTGCAGGACGCCAAGGGAGCACTGACGCTCGCACCGGGCGCCGAGGACGTCACCGCCGCCTACGGCCGCCGACTCCGTCCGCTGCTGGCCACGCTCGGCGTCACCGGTCGTGCCGGGGAGGTGGTCCGGGTCCCGGCCGGCGAGCAGGTCGCCACGTCCCTGCTGGTGTTGGTGGGGCTCGGCAAGGACACCGGCCCGGACGCCGTACGCCGGGCCGCGGGTGCGGCTGCGCGCTCGGTGCCGAACGCCACGTCGGTGGCCCTGGCGCTCCCGGCCGGCACTCCCGAGCTGGTGCGGGCCGTCGCGGAGGGCTATCTGCTGGGCGGCTACGCGTTCACGGCGTACAAGAAGCCCAGCGACACGACGGCTCCTGGCGAGGTCGTGGTGCTCAGCCCGGCCGCGCGTCGTGCCGAGTGCGTCGCCGCACTGCAGGAGGGCCTGCTCCTGGCCGGTGCCGTCGCCCGGACCCGCGACTGGGTCAACACCCCGCCGGCGCATCTGACCCCTCCGGCTCTCGCCGACACCGTGGCCGCCGCCGTCGCGGAGCACAACAAGGCGGCCGTCAAGGCTGCCGGCAAGGGCGCGCCCCAGGTGTCGGTGACGGTTCACGACGAGCAGGCGCTCGCCGAGCTGGGCTGCGGCGGCATCCTCAGCGTGGGCCTGTCCTCGGCGGCGCCGCCCCGGCTGGTCGAGCTCTCCTACGAGCCCGAGGACGCGGTCGCCCACGTGGCGCTGGTCGGCAAGGGCATCACGTTCGACTCCGGCGGTCTCACCATCAAGCCGGGCGGCAGCATGGCGACGATGAAGTCCGACATGGCCGGCGCTGCCGCCGTCGCCAACGCCACGCTCGCACTGGCCGCTCTCGGCGTCCCGGTGCGGATCTCGGCGTTCCTGCCGATGGCCGAGAACATGATCTCGGGCACCGGGTCGCGTCCCGGCGACGTCCTGACGATCCGCGGCGGCACCACCGTGGAGCTGACCAACATCGACGCCGAGGGCCGCCTGCTCCTGGCCGACGCGCTGGTGCTGGCCACCGAGCGCAAGCCCGACGTGATCGTCGACGTCGCCACACTGACCGGCCATATGGTCGCCGCACTGGGCGACAAGGTGACCGGCGTGATGGGCACTGCCGACGTGGTCGAGGCGGTGCTGTCCGCCGCGGAGCGGGCCGGTGAGGAGAGCTGGCCGATGCCGATCCCGGAGATCATGGGCGAGCGGATTCGGTCCAGCAAGGTCGCCGACCTCTCCCAGCACGACTGGATCCGCTGGGGCGGCGGGTTGTACGCCGCGGCGTTCCTCCGCGAGTTCACCGCCGGCGTGCCCTGGGCGCACCTCGACATCGCCGGTCCCTCGTTCAACACAGGTGGCCCGTACGGCCACGTCACCGCGGGAGGCACCGGCACCGGCGTCACCACGCTGGTGGAGTACGTCCGCAGCCTCGCCTGACCGGCGACCCTCGCCGGTCGAGCAGCCCGAGGCCACCCCGCTGGTCGAGCAGCGAGCGCCAGGCCTCACTGCTCGACCAACGGGGACGGCGGGCGGCGTCGCTAGGTCGCGTCGAACCACGCCGCCAGCGCCGGCACCCGTCGCAGCACCAGCTGGTCGAGGACCAGCACGACCAGCAGCGACGCTCCGAACACCGGCAGCACCAGCCCCAGCACGACGAGACCGACGGCCAGCATCGGGGTGGCGCGGATCGGCATCCGGCCGCGTGGCGCGCCGAGCCGCGAGCGGCCGCGCGGACGCCGCCGCCACCACATCAGCGGTCCGGTCACACACGCCACCACGATGGCCACGCACATCAGCGCCGCGCCCCAGAACGACCACAGTCCGAGGCTGCGGCCCTCGTGCAGACCGATGCCCTGGGCGACCACCTTGGCGAGCGCCGGGTAGTCCGCGAAGCCGTACGTCGACACCACCTGGCCGCCGAACCGGTCGACGTGGACCGTGCGCTCGTCCGACGGCGCGTCGAACGCGTAGCCGATCACCGAGTACACGCCGCCGGCGTCCTCCTCGGCCGGCAGTGCCACCGTCATCGGGTGCCGCAGCCCGGCGGCGGAGGCGACGGCGATCGCGGTGTCGACGTTCGCGACGTTGCGGCCCTGCTCGCCCTCGGCCGGCGGCTGGGAGGACGGCACCTCGGTGCCGCCCAGTGCCCACGGCACGTCCTGTTGGTGGCTGTGCGGCAACGACTCGTCGAGCCGGGACGTGGGGTTGCTGAGGGCGCCGGGGTCCAGGCTCCACAGCGACGACCCGGCGCGGGTCGCGAGCGACTGCACCTGGGCGCCCCAGACGCCGGTCCACGGCAGCCCCGTGACCAGCAGCGCGAGCAGCCCGACGCCGGCGAGCGCGCCGGTCAGACCGTGGCGCGAGCGCAGTCGACTGCCGGGGCGCCCGGAGCGACGGGCACGTCGCCGCGCCCGCCAGCCCCGGACGAACAGGTAGTAGCCCGTCAGAGCCATGACCACCGCCCAGCAGGCGCCCAGCTCGAGCACCAGGTCGCCCCAGCGCCCGGCCATCAGGTCGGCGTGCAGCCGCACCGCGGCACCCGACAGGGTGCGGTCCGGGTCCAGCGAGCCGAGCACCTCGGCGCCGTACGGGTTGACGTAGACGTCGCGCGGCTTCCCCTCGGCCGTCACCACGGACACGACCGTCGGGGCATCGGCGTCGCGCGGCTCGGCGAGCGAGACCGCCGTCGAGCCCGGATAGGCGATCTCGACGCGCGCCAGCTGCTGGGCGTAGGACTGCCGCGCGCTGTGCGGCGCCTGCTCGGCGCGCATCAGGTCCGGGTGCAGCAACGGCTCGAGCTGGAAGCGGAACAGGTAGATGAGCCCCGTGGTGGCCAGGACCAGCAGGACCGGCGCGACCAGGAAGCCGGCGAAGAAGTGCCAGCGCCACACGGCGCGGAACCAGCCTGGACCGCTCGGGCGGCCCGGTTCGGGATGGGAGGGGGTACGTGGGCGCGCGGATGCGCGGACGTCGGGCATGGGTTCTCCTCGAAGAGCACGACCCTGCGGGCAGGGCGGGATGACGCCGGGCCGGTGCGGCCGGGCGAGGGGTGCGGTCAGGCGAGGAGAAGCGGGGGCCCGCGCCGACTGTCGGGGCGGGTCAGCCAGACCGAACGCGGGCCGGCGGGAGCGAGCTCGCGGGCGTAGCGGCGCAGCGAGGCGGGACGTGGTACGACGGGCAGCGCGGTCAGCACGACCACGGTGATGCGGTGTGCCAGCAGCGCCAGCACGGTCCACAGGCAGCGCTCGCCGTGGGCGAGCCACAGCGCGACGAGCGCGGCGGCGGCCAGGTGGACCGCCATCATTGGCGCGTGCGCGGTCAGGTGGTCGACCAGGTGCCCGACCGGCAGTGCGGGTGCGCCCGCGCTCGGTTCGACGCTGCCGGCCGCCAGCGCGTCCTGGAACGACCCCACCCGGCGGCCGTCGACGACCGGCAGCGTCTCGGCGAGGTGGCGCGCAGCCACCTCGTGGTGCGGGCGCGCCGCGTCGCCGGTGTGGCCGGCCGTGGCGGTGAGCAGCGTGTGGATCACGGTCTGACCGCCGACCAGCAGCGTCAGCAGCCGGGCCGGCGTGGCGGGCCGCGCGAGCACGGGGGCGCTGAGCAGGACCGACGCCGCGGCCAGCACGATGAGCATCACCGGCCCGGGCAGCAGGCCGTCGGCGGTGACGTGGCCGACCGTGCCGAGCACGAAGGCGGTGAGGCCGACGATGCCGGCGCGCGCCCACAGCAGGCACGGGTCCATCGTCGTCCTCACGGCGGTCGAGTCTCCCATCCGGCCAGCGGTGGCTGCCTCAGAGGTTGCCGCGCTGCTGCTTCATCCGGCGGTTGTACTCCCGCATCCGCTGCGGGACGCCGACCACGGCGGCGTCGTACGACGGAACGCGGTTGTCGTTGCAGAACTCGTGGGCCCAGCGGACCGACGGCACGCGCCGCCGGGTCCACTCGCCGTCGCTGGCGACCAGCAGCAGCGTCACGTCGGCGACGGCGGTGCGCGGCTCGACGAAGCCCTCGACGCCTCGGCGGGTGGCCACGAACTCCGCCAGGTGGGCGATGTCGACGCCGCCGGAGCCGGGTCGGCGGGCCGCCTGCGGCCGGGCTCGCCGGAAGCGATCGAGGAACGACATGGCCCCAAGTCTGCCCTGCCGCGGCCCGGCCGGGTGCCGAGTCCGACCAACGAGGTGTCAAGATGTCCTCGTGTCCCTCGACGAGGCCGCCGACGCGGCCCGCACAGCCGAGCCGGAGGTCTCTCGCGGCTGGTTGGACACCGTGGTTCGAGGCTACCGCCGGGTAGGGCGAGCCGGTTCCCGACCGCGTCCGGCAGACCGGTAGAACTACCCGTACCAACGAAGCGAGCGAAGGAATTTCATGGCCACCGACGTAACTCTTCCGGCACTCGGCGAATCCGTCACCGAAGGCACCGTCACCCGCTGGCTCAAGCAGGTCGGCGACACCATCGCGGTGGACGAGCCGCTGCTGGAGGTCTCGACCGACAAGGTCGACACCGAGATCCCGTCGCCGGTGGCCGGAACGCTGCTCGAGATCCGCGTCAACGAGGACGACACCGTCGAGGTCGGCGCCGTGCTCGCCGTCGTCGGTGACTCCAACGAGGCACCTGCCGGTGGCGGCGACCAGCCCGCGCCCGCCGAGTCGGCGGCGGCCCAGGAGGCGCCTGCCGAGTCGGCGCCGGCGCAGCAGCCCGCGGCTGCCGAGTCCGCACCGGCGCAGCAGCCCG
>NZ_DASWXC010000048.1:0-5254 GCF_036405735.1 Nocardioides sp. | reverse complement strand
CAGTATGCACGAGTGGTTCGCCCATGCTTGCTCCGGCGGCAACGTGACCCGAGGGCGAGCCTCTAGTCAGGCACCCGCGAGCCGTGGAAGACCACGTCCCGGCGGACGGTGAAGCCCAGACGCTCGTAGAGCCCACGAGCGGCGGCGTTGTCCGAGGCGACGTGAAGGAAGGGGCGTTCGCCGCGGGCAAGGACGTCGGCCATCAGCTCGGTGACCAGGCGTGCGGCGTACCCACGACCACGGGCCTCGGGAGCGGTGCGGACCGCGCTGATCTCCGTGAAGCCGGGCGGGTGCAGGCGTTCGCCGGCCATGGCGACGAGGGTGCCGCCGTCGCGGATGCCGACGTAGCGGCCCATCTCGATGGTGCGGGGCCAGAACGGACCGGGGGAGGTGCGGTGGGCCAGGGCGAGCATCGCCGGCACGTCGGCCGGGCCGAGCTCGTCCATGTCCGGTCCGCCCGCGGGAGCCGGGCCGACGGCCGCAGGTCCAACCATCTGGACGCCGGTCAACGAGAAGACCGGCGGCCAGTCGGGTGGCGGCTCGGCGGGGGAGCTGAACAGATCGGCGAAGCCTCCAGGCCCGAGCAGCCAGGCGAGGTCGTCCCAGTCGGCCGGGCCAGGGGAAGCCGGGACCGCGACGAACGTCGCGACATCGGGGACGTACGCGAGCGCGTTGCCGTGCCGGCGCGCCAGGTGGGTGTGCGGGCCACGGAGCGAGGCGCCGACGGGGTCGTCGAGCGCTGCGGTGTCAGGCAAGGCCCGGGACTCGCAGCGTGGCGGTGGTTTCGAGGCTCGTCGCTGGCGCTCCTCGCACCTCAACCACCGCGCTCGGCGTGCGTCAGAGCTTGGCCATCTTGTGGAACGGGCGGGGGACCCGGACGGTCTGGGCGCCGAAGTTCACCATCACCGCGCTGGAGTCGACGTGGGTGACGCGACCCATCCCGTGGGAGTCGTGGTTGACGAGATCCGCGACCTCGAACTCCGGGACGATGGGCTCAGGATCGGGTCGGAAGGGGCTGCTCGCCAGGTGGCGCGGGGCCCGTGCGTGGTTCGTCATCACGACCAGTATCGCAGGCGAAAGCGCCAACAGCGATTGGACCGTGCCAATCCTGGGCAGCCGGCCACGTAATCCGAAGGCGCGGAGCCGTCAGTCGCGCAGCAGGAGCTTGACCGCGACCTCGATCTGCTGACCGGTCTCGGCGGCGGAGTTGCGGCCGGTGACCCAGCCGACGAGTGCGGAGAGCCAGACGTCACCGATCACCTTGGCGATCGCGACGTCCTCCTCGGTGACCTTGTCGTGGTCGTCGGGGCGCATCACGCGGATCAGCATCGAGGTGAGCAGCATGCCGACCTGGTGGATCTCCGCCGCCACCGAGGCGTCCGCGAACATGAACGCGCGGGTGAGGGCCTCGGTGAGCTTGGGGTCGCTCTGCATGCCGCGTGTGGTGCGCTTGAGCACGCTGATGACGCGCTCGGCGGTGGTGTCGCCCTCGATCGGGCGGTCGCGCAGCGCGACCTCGGTGCGCTCGAACTCGCGCTGGAGAGCCGAGACGAGCAGGTGGATCTTGGAGGGGAAGTAGCGGTAGAGCGTGCCCAGCGCGACGTCGGCCTGCTCGGCGACGGCGCGCATCTGTACGGCGTCGAAGCCGCCCTGCGAGGCCAGCGAGATCGTCGCGTCGAGGATGCGCTTGCGGCGGTCGCGCTGAGCGGCAGAACCCAGGTCTTCGACGGCCAACGAGTTGGCGCTGCTCACAGGGACCCCCTGACGGGTTGGAAGACGATCGGGACGACCCCGGTCCGCTCGAGTTTAGAGACTGGCGACTGCCCGTTGCATATCGGCGGCTAGGCTACCAACGCGTAGTCTAAAATAGGAACACGTTCCAGTTCGTCCGGCACGGCGTGTCCCACGCATCCGGCCAACCCTCCGGCACCGTCGGGGGACGAGAGAGAGGGTGCGGATGCGGGTCGCACTGTTGTCCTACCGGAGCAAGCCCCACTGCGGCGGTCAGGGCATCTACATCCGGCACCTGAGCCGCGAGCTCGTCAACCTCGGTCACTCCGTGGAGGTCTTCTCGGGCCAGCCCTACCCCGAGCTCGACGAGGGCGTGACGCTCACCAAGCTCCCGAGCCTGGACCTCTACCGCGAGCCCGACCCGTTCCGGGTGCCCAAGCTCAAGGAGTTCCGCGACCGCATCGACGTCGAGGAGTTCGCGACGATGTGCGCGGCCGGGTTCCCCGAGCCCAAGACGTTCAGCCTGCGCGCCGCCCGCGCCCTGCGCGACCGGGTCGACGACTTCGACATCGTCCACGACAACCAGGTGCTCGGCTACGGCATGCTCGAGATCGAGAAGATGGGGCTGCCGCTGATCACGACGCTGCACCACCCGATCACCTTCGACCGCCGCATCGACATGGCCGCCACCCGCAACCCGTGGCGCAAGTTCACCCTCAGCCGCTGGTACGGCTTCTTGAAGATGCAGGGCCGCGTCGCGCGCCAGGCCCGCAAGATCATGACGCCCTCGGAGACCTCCAAGCGCGACATCGTCAAGGACTTCGGCGTCGATCCGGCGCGCATGCAGGTGATCCTGCTCGGGGTCGACGACAACTTCGTCCCGCCGACCAAGCCCCGCGTCCCCGGCCGCATCCTCGCGATGGCCAGCGCCGACGCGCCCATGAAGGGCATCGCCACGCTGCTCGAGGCCTTCGCCAAGCTGCGCACCGAGCGCGACGTCGAGCTGATCCTCGTCACCAAGCCCACGCCGGGCGGTCGCACCGAGAAGCTCATCGACAAGCTCTCGATCGGCGACTCCGTGCGCTTCGTGCACGGCGTCAGCGACGACGAGCTCGTCGAGCTGATGGGCTCGGCCGAGGTCGCCTGCGTGCCCTCGCTCTATGAGGGGTTCTCGCTGCCGACCGCCGAGCTGATGGCCTGCGCGACCCCGCTCGTGGTGTCCCGCGCCGGCGCCATCCCCGAGGTCGTCGGCCCCGACGGCCTCTGCTCCGACCTGGTCACCCCGGGCGACGTGGGCGAGCTGACCGCGGCGATCGCGGCGCTGCTCGACGACCCCGAGCGCCGGGAGCGGTACGGCGCGGCCGGCCGCGCCCGGGTCGAGGAGCTGTTCAGCTGGCGCGCCGTCGCGCAGAAGGTCGCGGCGGCGTACGAGGAAGTGATCGCGGACTACGAGTCCGAGAAGCAGAAGGAGACTGCACGTGCTGACCGTTGACTTCGACCGACTCGGCCTCCAGCCGGGTGAGCGGGTGCTCGACATGGGTGCCGGCGGTGGCCGGCACGCGTTCGAGATGTACCGCCGCGGTGCGGACGTGGTCGCCTTCGACATGGACGCCGACGAGCTCGCCGGCGTGCTGGAGATCTTCGGCGCGATGAAGGAGAACGGTGAGGTGCCCGAGGGCGCCAGTGCCGACATCAAGCAGGGTGACGCCCTCGAGCTGCCCTTCGCCGACGGCGAGTTCGACCGGATCGTGGCCGCCGAGGTGCTCGAGCACATCCACCGCGACGTCGACGCCATCAAGGAGCTCGTGCGGGTGCTGCGCCCCGGCGGCACGCTGGCGATCTCGGTGCCGCGCTGGCTGCCCGAGGTCATCAACTGGCGGCTGTCCGACGACTACCACAACGCCCCGGGCGGCCACATCCGCATCTACACCGACCACGAGCTCATCGACAAGGTGACCAAGGCCGGCAAGTACAACGACGGCGAGCCCGGCGACGCGATGATCTTCGAGGGCAAGGACTACGCCC
The DNA here is from genome assembly GCF_036405735.1 of Nocardioides sp. Lineage (GTDB taxonomy): Bacteria > Actinomycetota > Actinomycetes > Propionibacteriales > Nocardioidaceae > Nocardioides. The sequence continues at coordinate 1,498 of NZ_DASWXC010000048.1, read as the reverse complement.
ACGGCCTGCACGCGCCGTACTGGTGGATCAAGTGCGCGGTCGGCGTCAACAACGACGAGCACGTGCTGGCCCGGACCTATCACAAGCTCCTGGTGTGGGAGATCATGAAGGCGCCCCGGACGCTCCAGGTGGCGAGCAAGGTGCTCGACCCGCTGATCGGGAAGAGCATGGTGCTCTACTTCCGCAAGCCGGTGGGCGGCCGGTGACCGGTCGCCTGGCGCGCGTCCCGTACGTCGAGGGCATCCTCACCGCCGAGCAGGTCGCGGAGACCGCCGCGTCCATCGTGGCGATGCAGGAGCCGTGGGGAGCCGTGCCCTGGACCGTCGGCGAGCACGTCGACATGTGGAACCACGTCGAGGCCGCGATGGCGATGCTCGTCGGCGGCGAGGTCGAGGCCGCCGAGCGCGCCTATGCGTGGATGCCCGCGCTGCAGCGCGAGGACGGCTCGTTCCCGATGAAGATCGTGAACGGCGTCCCCGAGGACGAGCGCGGCGACGTCAACATGACCGCCTACCTCGCGGTCGGCGTGTGGCACCACTGGCTCGTGCGCCGCGACATCGCGTTCGTCCACGAGTACTGGCCGGTCGTGCGCGCCGCGCTGCACTGGGTGGTCTCCCAGCAGGTCGCCTGGGGCGGCATCAACTGGACGCCGACCGAGGACTTCTGCCTGCTGACCGGCAACTCCAGCATCTACCACTCGCTGCGCGCCGGCGTGGCGCTCGCCGACCTGCTCGACGACCCCCAGCCGGAGTGGGAGCTGGCCGGCGGCCGTCTCGGGCACGCCGTGCGCGAGCACCGCGACCTGTTCGCCGACAAGTCGACGTACTCCATGGACTGGTACTACCCGGTGCTCGGCGGGGCCGTGCGCGGTCGCGCCGCCACCGACCTCCTGGCGACCCGCTGGGACGAGTTCGTGGTGCCCGGCCTCGGCATCCACTGCGTCGACTCCAACCCCTGGGTCACCGGCGCCGAGACCTGTGAGCTCGCGATGGCGCTCGACGGCCTCGGTGACCACCGCGGGGCGCTCACGCTGCTGGCCGACATGCAGCACCTGCGCGAGAGCGACGGTCGCTACTGGACCGGCTGGGTGTACGGCGAGCCGGCCAACGCACCCGAGGGGGAGCCGCGCAACGTCTACTGGCCGGTCGAGCACACGACGTACACCGCCGCCGCCGTCATCCTGGCCGTCGACGCGCTCGGTGAGGTCGCCGGCCACGGCACCGCCGGGTCGGGGATCTACCGCGGCACCTCGCTGGCGCCGCACTTCCGCGAGCTCGGGCTCGAGTGCGGCTGTCCTCAGCCGACCGGCTCGCCGGCCTGACCCGAGGTCCGCCGCAGCACCCGCATCGAGCCCAGTGCCTCCACCTCGGTGAAGGCGCCGCTCTCGAGCGCGCGCAGGAAGACGTGGTACGGCGGCTGCCCGCCGTCGGCCGGGTCCGGGAACACGTCGTGGATCACCAGCAGGCCGTCGCGCATGAGCCAGTGCGCCCAGCCGGAG
>NZ_DASWXC010000047.1:0-3218 GCF_036405735.1 Nocardioides sp. | reverse complement strand
GCCATGGGACGAGAGTACGTCGGGCAGTCTCCCCGGCCAGCCGGGAAAATCGGCAGGCCGTCAGACCGAAGCGTCCCAGGTGCGCAGCCAGATGCTGTGGTCGGCCTCGGCGAGCTTGGCGAGCGCGTCCTGCGGCAGCGGGTCGAAGGTGTCGGTGATGACGTAGCCCTGCTGGCCGCGGGTGGAGAGGTACTGCCCGGTCACGTTCGCGTTGGCGTCGGCGAGCAGGTCGTTGACGCTGGCCAGCACGCCCGGCACGTTGTCGTGCAGGAAGCCGATGCGGTGGCCGGCCTCGAGCTCGGGGGCCTGCACGGTCGGCAGGTTGACCGACAGCTCGGTGCGGCCCTGGCGTGCGAACGCCGCGAGCTTGGCGGAGACGAAGTAGCCGATCTCCTCCTGCGCCTCCTGGGTGGAGCCGCCCACGTGGGGGGTGAGGATGACGTTGTCCAGGCCGCGCAGCACCGACTCGAAGGTCTCGCCCTGCGCCTTGGGCTCGACGGGGAAGACGTCGATGGCGGCGCCCGCGATGTGGCCGGAGAGGATGTGCTCGCGCAGGGCGACGTCGTCGACGACCATGCCGCGCGAGGCGTTGATGAACAGGCTGCGGGGCTTCATCTTCGCGAGCTCCTCGGCGCCGAACATGCCGGCGTTGCCGGGCCGTCCGTCGACGTGGAGGCTGACCACGTCGGCCTCGGCGAGCAGCTCGTCGAGGCTGCGCATCCGCTGGGCGTTGCCGTGCGCGAGACGGTCGGCGGTGTCGTAGAAGATCACGCGCATGCCGAACGCCTCGGCCACGTTGCCGAGCTGGGTGCCGATGTTGCCGTAGCCGACGATGCCCAGCGTCCGGCCGCGCACCTCGTGGCTGCCCTGCGCCGACTTGTCCCAGATGCCCTCGTGCATGCGCTGGGTCTTCTCGGTCAGCCGGCGGCCGAGGGCGATGATCTCGCCGATGACGAGCTCGACGACGCTGCGCGTGTTGGAGTACGGCGCGTTGAAGACCGCCACGCCGCGCTTGCTGGCCGCGCCGAGGTCGACCTGGTTGGTGCCGATGCAGAAGCAGCCGACCGCGAGCAGGTCGGTCGCCGCCTCGAAGACGCGCTCGGTGAGGTGGGTGTTGGAGCGGATGCCCAGCAGCGACACGCCGGGCAGGGTCGCGACCAGCTCGTCCTCGGAGAGGGCGCCCGACCGCAGCTCGACGTCGAAGCCGTGGCCTTCGAGGATCTCGACGGCGGCCGGGTGGATGTTCTCGAGCAGCAGCACCTTCACGATCGACCAGCCTAGGTCTGCGTCCCGCCTGCCACCGAAACGGCGCCGATCGGTGGGACGCCCCGGCGAGGCGGTCCCGGTGGTGCTACGGCCGCATCCAGTGCGGGTGGGTCCGGTCGCCCTTGCACACGTAGCGCCGGCCCTGCGCGTCCCAGCCGCTGTGGCCGTAGCTGCTCTGCGGGCAGAACTGCCCGCCCCGGATGCAGGTGCCGCTCGACGTGCGCGTGCACGGGTGGGTGACCTGGTGGGTGACGGCGCGGTCGACGTGGTGGTCGGCGAGGGTGGTGGCGTTCGCGACCGTCGGGACGGCCACCAGGCCGGCCGAGGCGAGGGCGAACGCGGCGACGACGCTGCGAAGGGCCATGTCCGGGACGGTAGGCACGGCATCGCGGGTCGTCCTCGGAACGCTCCAGCCGGGGCCTCCGGACCAGACCGCTCGTCCACGTCGCCCCGGTCACATCGGCCGGGCCAGGTCCGGTTTCGCCACGGCGGGCGCGCGGCAGCGGCATAGTTGCGGAGCATGGGACCACGCCGGCGGATCGCCGCTGCAGCTCTGGCGGCACTCGCCGCCACCACCCTCACCACCGGGGCGGTGTCCGCCTCGCCCGGAGCGGCACCCGCGGGGGCCGGTGAGACCGTCGGCGCCACCGACGTCGGCACCTGGACGGTGCAGGACCTCGGGCAGGGCCGGTACGTCGTCGCCTGGCGCTCGCCCACGCGGTTCCCGATGACCTCCGACCGACCGACGATCGTCGGCCCGGCCGACGCCCAGGTCGGCACCCCCGAGCTCGACGCCGACGGTCGCACGGTGCGCGCGGTCGTCACCGCCGAGCGCCGGCCGGACCCGGCGGCGTACGACGTCCTGCTCTCCGGCGACCGTCTCGACACCCGCGGCGACGACCGCTACCGGTCGTCCACGGCTCCGGCCGCGGGCAAGGCCCTCGACCTCCCGGGCACGGTCACGCTGCCGGCCGACCCGGCCACCCGCGGCGACTTCGCGGTGACCACCAGCGACTACGAGCTCGACCCCGTGAAGCTGCCGGGCATGCCCGTGCCGATCGAGATGGTCGGCCACGTCGTCGAGCCCGCCGCCGACGCCGCCACCGGACCGCGTCCGCTCGTGCTGTTCCTGCACGGGCGCCACAGCGTCTGCTACGACCCGAAGGACCCCGACGCGTACGGCGACTGGCCCTGCCAGGCCCCGCTGAAGGAGATCCCGAGCCAGCTCGGCTACGACTACATCCAGCAGGTGCTCGCCTCCCAGGGCTACGCGACGGTCTCGGTGCGGGTCAACGGCATCAACGCCCAGGACTACCGGCTGCCCGACGGCGGTGCGGACGCCCGGGCCGAGATCGTCGAGCGCCACCTCGACCACTGGGCCGGCATCGCGGCTGCCCACCAGGTCGACCTCGACCGGGTCGTGCTCGTCGGTCACAGCCGTGGCGGCGAGGGCGTCGACCGCGCCTCGATCCAGATCCCGCTGAGCGCGCCCTACCGGGTGGTCGGCCAGGTGCTCATCGCCCCGACCGACTTCGGCGCGCAGACCGCGCCGTACGTGCCGACGGTGACGCTGCTGCCCTTCTGCGACGGCGACGTGAGCGACCTGCAGGGCCAGAAGTTCACCGACACCGCCCGCGACCTCACCACCGGCGACACCTCGCTGAAGAGCTCGGTGCTCGTCATGGGCGCCAACCACAACTACTTCAACACCGAGTGGACGCCCGGCCTCGCCCAGGCCCCGGCCTGGGACGACTGGGGCGGCGACCCCCAGGGGACGTGCGGCAAGCGCAACCCCGACCGGCTCAGCCCGCGCGAGCAGCAGGACGTCGGCACGGCGTACGTCGCCGGCGCCGTCCACCTCTTCGCAGCCGACGACGAGGACGCGCTGCCGCTCTTCGACGGCTCGCGGGTGCGGGTCGACTCGATCGGTGACGCGCAGGTCCTCAGCCACG
>NZ_DASWXC010000046.1:0-50191 GCF_036405735.1 Nocardioides sp. | reverse complement strand
TGGGTGCCACCGGACGCCTTGACGCCGCCGGGGTTGTAGGAGCCCTGGACGACGGTGAGCTCGTAGCCGAGGCGATTCTCAACGCGCTTGAGCGCGGCGTCGGTGAGGGCGTCGACCTTCTGGCCGTCGCGCATGACGATGTCGAGTGGCTTGACCACGGGGGACCTCCGGGCATGAGGAGATGGCTTCACTCCGGACGGGTGAAGCGGAGGGATTCAGCGGCCCGAGAGCCGGGTGATGACACGAGCGAGGAAGCAGCGGCAGCGCAGGATCAAGTCGGCCGGTGCGGGTTGCCGCGGTCCTCGATCGCGTGGAGCGTGAGCAGCTCTTCGGGCGTCATCGGGACCGTCCCGCCGAGCCGGAGGACCTCGTCGCGCAACGCGGTGCCCCACTTCGCCAGGACACGCGCGACACGACGCCACTCGTCGAGCTCGCGGGTGAGGTTGCGGACCGTCTCGGCGTGCCGGTCGAGCTCGCGGCGGTGCTGCTCGCCGGCGGCCTCGCGTGCTGCGCGCTCGGCGTTGAGGTCTGTCTGCAGTTCGGTGATGCGCTGCTGCATCGGGTTGAGCATGGTCTCGACCATCGAGCGCCAGGCCTCGACGGCCTTGTCTTGCTGGGTGGTGTCGTTCTCCGCCGTGGCGACCTTGGATGCGTCGCGGCTGGTGCCGATCGCGCCCCTGTAGGCGAAGTACGCGACCACGATCGTGGGGATGGCCCCGAGGAGGACGAGCACGACCTTCTCAACCACGGCCGCTCCCATCGCCGAGATCGGGCAGTGGCGGCAGATCAGGGACGGGGATCGTTGGCGTCGACGGGTTGGCCCAGCTCGAGACGAGCCGGATCATCGCGACGATGATCGCGTAGAGCAGGGCGCTATACCAGCCGCGGTCGTAGCCCTCACGCGGGACGTCGAAGCCGAGCCAGCCGACGATACCGGTGACGTACCAGACGAGCACGGACGCGGCGAAGGAGGCGGTCCAGGCGGCGGGGACGAGGTAGAGCGCGACGTGGCCGCTGCTGTCGTCGCGGCCGGGTCCGCGGAGGCCGTGGCCGATGGCGTAGATGCCGGTGAGGGTCCACGCGGCGGCCTGCACCGGGTCGGGGAGCATCTGGTGGATAACGAAGGGACGGTCTTCGCTGGCGCCGCCGAGCATGATGCCGATCCCGAAGACACACCAGATGGAGCCCATGACGATGAGCCATAGACCCCGGTGTCCGTAGTGTCCTGCGAGTCGCAAGATCAAGGCGCGTTCTCCCCGGTGGCTGCTATTGGCGGTCATGGCTTCATCGATCGCATCAGGCGGCTTCGTACTCGACGTGTCCGCGGGTGAAGTCGTTGACGGCGAAGGTGAACGGGGCCGTCGCGCCGACGATGGTGGAAAGCGCTCCGACGGTGGTGACCGAGTGGAAGACGAGCTCGAACGTCGTTGAGGTGACCAGGCGGGGAAAGGCCATGTAGCCGATCCCGCCCACGTCTTCGACGTAGAACCACCCGCCGAGGGCAGCCGGCGCGGTGTACGAGGCGGCGGCAGGGACAGGGAGGCTCCAGCGGTAGCTGCCAGTTCCGAACGTGCTGGTAGAGCCGCCGCGGAAGTCGACGTAGGCAGTGATCTTCTTGTTGTCGTCGATGTAGCGGCCGGTCAGGGTGCCGTTGCCCAGAGATGGAGCGGTGCCGGTGGATGTCCAGGCGGGGGTGTAGGCGCCCCACTGGCCGTCGGCAACCCAGGTAGTCCCGTTCCAGGTGTGACCGCGGGCGGTGTCGAGCGCGACAGCGCGCTGGCCCTTCTGGTTGCCGGACCCGGGGAGTCGGGCGGAGGTCTCGACGAGCAGCGTGCCGCCGAGTCCCGTGGCGTACGCACGCCAACTGGAGTCGACGGTGACGGCACCTCCCCCGACCTGCGGGACGGTGACGCGGGCGAGCTCGATGTGCTGCGCTGGCAGCGCCGGGGCGGATGGGGACGAGCCTGGTGTGCCGTCGATGGTCTTCACGGTGGCGTTGGTGCCGGTGACCTGGATGACGACCAGGTCGATGCGCGGGTTCGTACCGTTCCGGGCCGTCAGCGCTACAGCCGAGGTGGCGGCCGACAGCGCGCCGCGGTAGACCCCGAGACCGGTCGCGGCCGGAATCGCGAACGCTCCGGGCTGGACGGTGACCTGGTCGGAGCCGTTGACGCTGACCGCGAGGGACGTGTCGCCGTGCCGCACGATCCCCCCGCGGACACCGTTGGCCGCGCCGTCGCCGAGGAACATCGCGGTGTCGGCGCGCCGGAGCTCGGCGGCGTCCATGGTGACGCCGGTGTCCCAGGTGGCGTCGACGGTAGTGATGGTGGGCATCGGCTCTCCTTGCTAGTAGGCGGCGCCGCTGGAGCCGGACGCGAAAGGAACGGCGGCGGTGAGGGTTCCGCTGCCGGCGGTGCGACGGACCTGCACCTCGAGGGAGATCAGGTCCCCGAAGGCACCCGGTGCGACGAGCGGGACCCCGCTGCCGGCCTGCAGGATCGTGTAGGCGGTGCTGCCGGCGGCCCGGACCCCGAGCCACTCGGCGGCGAGGAAAGGCCGCAGGGCGAGCCCGGTGGCGGTGTTGATGACCTGCACCTCGGCCGCAGTTGTGGTGTCGGAGGCCGCGACGGCGATGCGCATCCGCAGGTACTGGTTCTGGCGGAAGAACTGGGCGAGATGGGTCGTGACGAAGCTGCCGCTCGTGGTGGACACCTCGAGGCCGTGTGGTCCGGCGTTCACGGCGCCCGAGGTCGCGAGCCGCGGCTGGACGGGGATGGGGAACGCGGGGGCCGCGAAGCCGTCGCCGAGCTCTTCCTCGACGAGCATCTGCTTGCCGTTGCGGTCGTACACGCCGATGGACTGATCGGTCGACCCGGCGAACCGCTTGCGGACTGCGAGGGCTTCGGTGCCATCGATGCGCAGGAGCGACACGCCGCGGTCGCCGTGGATCTGCGGGCCGAGGCGGAACACGGTGGAGGAGTCCGTGTCGAGGAGGAGGAAGTCGCCGCCGTCGACGATGAGCGACCCACCGCCGGAGACTCGTAGGTCGCCGTCGGTGATCGTGGTCGCCGCCGCGCGGCGCTCGGACCGCAGTGCTTCGATCTGCCGCTGGAGCTGCTCGAGCTTGCGGTTGACCCAGCCGAGGTCTGTGTCGATGCCGCGGTTGTCGACCATCAGGCGGCCTCCTTGATGCGAGGCACGATCGTGCGGGCGTCGAGGTCGAGCTCCCACCCGACGGTGCGTAGCCGCCGGCTGTAGCCGGGGACCCAGAACCCGTCCGTGCCGACCTGGCGGGGGAAGCGGGGGCTGGTGATGTGGACGTCGATGTCGTCGCCGAGCCACCAGTCGCGGTTGACCTGCGGGGCCGCGTCGAGGTTCGCGGTGATCGTGAGCTGCGACAGCCCGAGGCGGGTGGCCGCGAGCTCGGCCTCCGCGTACTGGTCGAGCGTCGACGTGGATGTGATCGAGGTGGCCGGGGTGAACCGGCGCTCGAACCGGGCGTACGACGCGAGGAGCAGGGTGTCCTCGTAGCGGGTGGACCGCGGCTTCGACTCGCCCTCCCCGGACGACAGCGCGATGATGTCGTTTGCGCCGGTCTCGGTGCCGAAGTCCTCGATGAACGTGCCGCCGGTGACACAGCCGGGCATCGTCCACTGGGTGGCTGCCACCCCGCCGGGTGTGCCGAGCCGAGGTGAGATGCGTACGACGTACCGCATCTGAGTGTGGGCGGCGTCGGTCCACTCGAGGTCGACCGTCCACTCGATGCCCGTGGACAGGCCGGCGAGGTCGTCGAGGACGTCACCGACCCGCTTGTTGTCGGTGATGTCGTAGAAGCCGCGCACGATGGGGTGGCCGACCATCTTGGCGTCGACGACCAGCGGGGCGAGTCCGGTGACCTGGCCGAGTACGTCGACGGCAACCTGGGTGGGGTCGACGTCGTTCCACGTGAGCGGGGTGTTGATGTAGCGCCGCTGCAGGTATCGCTCGAGGGTGTCGGCCGAGCAGTCGACCCAGGCGTCGTTGACGTCGCTCGTGCGGCGGCGGACGAGGCCGCCCCAGATGATCTGGTCGCCGTCGGCGTCGACCGCGACCAGCATCATCCGGCCGGGCGTAGTCGCCTCGTCCCAGCCCGGGACCACGACGCCGTCGTGGGAGCAGCGCACGGAGACGGTGGTGTCGGTGGGCAGACCGATGATCCGCGCGAGTTTCCCGGAGGACTTCACGTTGACCTGGCTGATGCGGACGCCGGTCTTGAAGTCGACCGCCCACCACGAGATCTCCACGCCCAGCCTCTACTTCCACGCCGAGCGGTAGGAGATCGACAGGCTGGCCGCAGCGTCGTAGCCGTCGGCGGAGAACGCGATCTCGTTGGCGCCCGGGACGAGACCAACCGGGGTGCCGAGCAGCCGACGCGCCTGTCCACCGGTGGTCGCGGTGCCGTTGAGCTCGTCGATGACCAGCGTCTGCCCAGCGGGAACGGCGTCGAGGACGCGGCGGGCTTCGCCGGTGGTGAGGTTCGCGATCGTCGCCGGCGGGCACGGCCCGACGACCAGCATCACCGGGTAGGTCGTGGTCGTCCCGTCGTTGAGGAGCGTGGCCTGCGACATCGTCGTTGACCCGGTGACCGTGAACGGAGGCGTCAGCGGCGGCGCGATGCCACCGGAGAGCAGCGGCAGCACCAGCGACACCATCCGCGACGACGAGGCGTACCGGCGCGGATCCGGTGCGAGCAGCGACAGGGAGAAGTTCCCGTGGCCACCGATACGGGTCAGCACAGGCTTCTCGTGCTGGCGGACCAGCGCCGTGAGCTCGGGCTCGGTTCCCTCGCCGGTGGACACGCGGAGGGTGCCGAGCTGCCGGAACGGGACCTGGGCGAGGAGCCGGTTCCATGCGCGGGTGACGTCGTCCCACGAGGCGGCGTCGAGCGACCCGCCGAGGTGCACGATCCGCGGGCCGGCGTACTGAGGGGCGACCCACGCGCCGTCGGCCTGGGGGCGCTGATCGACGCTCGGGTTGTTGCCCTCCCAGCCGTCGTCCCAACCGTCGAGCTTGGTGAGCTTCCACCGCACGCCGTACGCGTCCGGGACGACGTTGGCGGTGTGGGCGGCCAGGAAGATGTCGCCGAGGGTGAGGCCGGTGGCGGGCATCAGAAGCCTCCCGTCGCTGCCTGCAGGCGGGCCATCTCAGCGGCCAGGGCGGCGGCGCTGACGGTCTCGGTGACGTTGATCGGGCGGGCTCCGGCGATGAGGGTGTTGAGCAGGTCGAGCTTCTGGTTCATCGCGGTGAACTGGGCGTTGGCGGCCGCCCACTCGCCGCCGTAGCCGGCCACGCCTGCCTGACCGCGAACCGCTCCGGTGAGGCGGGCGCGCTCGGCGAACAACGCCGCGTAGTCGTCGACCTCCCCGGCAGCGAGCATCTCCTGGATCTGCTGGTTGGACGCCTGCCCGAGGAGCGCCTCGAGTGCCTGCGGGGAGAGGCCGAGGGACGGGTTGGACAGGCTGGTGATGATCGAGGACCGCTCGCGCAGGCCGCTGATGTCGTTGGTCAGCGCGGCACGCCAGCCGCCGCCAGCCATCCCGCCGCCGGTCCACAGCCCAGACTGGCTCTTCGAGAACAGGGGGCTGTCGAACCCGGCCACCGCAGCGTCACCGAGGCGCTCCATGTTGGCCTTGACCGTGTCGACCATCTGCTGAGCGGCGTCGACCTGCGCCTTCGCGGCGTCCTTGGCCATGTCCCAGGCACGGGTCTGGCCCTCGAGCACCGCGTCGTCGTGCTCCTTCTGGCGCCGGGCCTCTTCGTCCGCAGCCTCCTGAGCGACCCGCGCAGCCATGTCGTCGCGATCCGCCTTCTCCTGCTGGAGCGCGAGCTGAGCCTCACGAATCTCAGACATCGGACGGCCCGCCTTGCGAGCAGACCGCAGACGGCGCCGTGCATCGAGGAGCTCGAGGCGCTGCTGCTCTTCCTCGTCGCGGAGGTCGGAAGCCAGGAGGTCCTTGGCACGCTGGGCGTCGAGACGACGCTGACGCTGCTCCTCCTCGCGACGCTCACGCTCTTCGCGGGCGCGACGGGCCGCGGCGTCACGCTGCTGTGCCTTGTCGACAGAGCCGCCGCCAGCGAGGCGCATCGCGTTGGCGTCGTCGAAGAACCCCACCCCGTAGTGGTCGACCGCGGCCGCCTTGATGACGTACTCCTTGTTGGAGAGCCATACCGGGATCGAGTCGGACGTCGTGGTGCCGGGGCCCAGGATCTGCCCGCCACCAGCCTTCCGCGGTGTGCGGTCGGGCAGTGCGTCCGAGGCCGAGCGGACCGTCTTGTACACCGTGGTGATGGAGAAGATCCGGTCCTTGGTGGCCTCGTCGAGCCGGTTCCGGAACGCGATCAGGTCCGCGATCGCGTCCATCGCCTTGAGGTTCAGCGTGGTCGACTTCTCGCCCGGCACCTTCACGACCGCGTCGACGTAGTCGTCGATCGCCTTCTGCCCGCGCGCCCACGCCTTGTTCGCGCGGGCGATCTCCTCGTCCGTGGCGTTGGCCAGCTGCTTCATCCGCAGCGCACCGGCCGTGCCGGCGTTCTCGAGCTCCTGGATCAGGCCCTCACGGAGCCCGTTCTTCGCGGCCTTTTTGGCGTTGGCCGTGAAGTTCTCGAGCGCGGCCGCGTTCTCGGCCATCTCGCTGATCCAGTCGCCCAGCGAGACCTTGGCGTCGTCGAGGGAGTCGCCGAGCCCCACGAAGTCCCGGGCCGTGTCGGAGGCTTGGTCGCGGGCATCCTTGAGGGCCTCAGCCTGGGCCTTCGTCATCGGCGCGGCGGCGCGCATCGCGGACCCGACTGCCGAGGTGGCGTCGGCCACGTCGTGCTGGGCGTTGGCGGCAAGCTCAGCGTCGTTGGCGACGCCCGCCATGGCCTCGTCGTACTGGGGCAGCAGCCCGAGCAGCGCGTCTGCCTGCGGATCGGAGAGAGTCGACAGCACCCGCTCGAGGGACGCCGCCGCGACCTCACTGTTGCCGCTGGACGCCAGCGACGCGAGCGCCGCGTCAAGCGCCTCGACCTCTTGCAGGGCCTCGCGGGAGCTCGAGTCGGCGTACTGCTTCCCGGGGAACAGCGCGTCGTTGACGGAGTTGGTCCAGTCGCTGAGCTTCTGCACGCGAGACGGGTCCGCGAGCCGGTCCAGCGAGGCCCCGAGGGAGTCGAACTCCGGTCCGAGACTGATCGAGAAGCCCTCGCCGGCGTTGGCGATGCCGATCAGGCGGCCCTCGAGTGCCTCCATGCCAGGCAGTGACTCGGCCGCGCTGTTGCTGAGCTCGGTCAGAGCGCCCGCGAGGATGAGCACCCCGCTGGCTACAGCTGATGCGGTGCCGATGCCCTTGATGACCTTGCCGGCCCGGCTGCCGCTGGTCTCCAGGCTGTCGAAGGCCTCACGGGTGCTCGCGATGCCCTGGACGAGCTTCGACCCAACCCAGATCGACCCGCCGACCGCGGCCGCGCCGGCCATGATCGCGCTGGTCGCGGACTGCGCGCTGGGCGGGAGCTCGGAGTACTTGTCGATGACGCTGGTCAGGCCCTGGGTGACCTGACGGAGGAAGCCCTGAGAACCCTCACCAGACCCGATGAGCGCGGTCTCGAAGGCGCCGCCGAGCTTCTCCAGGTCGCCCCGGAGGTTGTCCTGCTTGATCGAGGCGGTCTCGGCGGCGAACCCGGCGTCGTTGACCTTCGCGGTCCAGTTCGCGATGCCCTCGGCGCCGTTGTCGTAGATGATCGACGCGGCCCGGACGGCGTCGGAACCGAAGATCGTCTCGAGCGCCATCGCCCGCTGCTCGTCGGTCAGCCCGGACAGGCCGTCGCGCAGCTGGCCGGCGAGGGCCGTCATCCCGACGAAGTTGCCCTGGGCGTCGAACGCGTGGATGTTGTACTGGGCCATCGCGTCGGCGGCCGCTTCGCTGTTCGGGGTCAGCGAGGCGAGCATCGTCTTGAACGACGTACCGGCATCCGAGCCGAGCAGCGACTGCTCCGCCATCGCCGACAGCGCGCCGACGGTCTCCTCGAGCGACAGCCCGGTCTGGGCGGACACGGTGCCGGCCTGCTTGAGGGCCAGCACCATGTCGGAGACGTCGCCCTGAGCCTTCCCGGCACCGGCGGCGAGGAGGTCGGCCACGTGGGCGGCCTGGTCCCCGTCGAGCTTGAACTGGGCCAGCGCGCCGGCGGCAGCCTCGGCGGCATCCGCGACCTGCATCTCGCCAGCGGCCGCGAGGTCCAGGGCTCCCGTGAGGCCGCCGTCGAGGATCTCCTGCGTCTCCAGGCCGGCCTTGGCCAGCGCCTCGATCCCGCCGGCGGCTTCCGAGGCGGAGAACGCCGTGTCGGCGCCGGCGTCGAGGGCAGCCTGCCGGAGGTTCTGCATCCCCGACGTGGTCTCGTGGGTGGCGGCCTGGACCTTCGACATGGCCTGGTCGAAGTTCGCGGTCGCCGTGACCACGGCCCCGACCCCGACGGCGGCCGCGATCCCGACCTTGCCCGCCCCGTCCGCGAGTTTGTCCTGGGCCTGCGATGCCGACATGGTCGACTTCTCGACCTTCGACATCGCGTCCGCGGTGACCGTGCCAACCTTCTGGGCGTCACGGATGTACTGCGCGGCCTCCATCGAGAGACGGACGACAACGGACCGGGACTCTGCTGTCATCCGCCGTTCACCTCACGATCCGGTTGGCCCCTTGTCCGGGGTGGTGATGGTTCGGCCGGGCACGTACTCCGGCATGGGCAGGTCGGGGTTCCTGCTGCTGCGGAGCCGGGTCGTGTAGGCCACCTGCCGACCGGCGCGGGCCGAGCACGCATGGCAGACGACCTCGTCGACGTCGAAGAACCCGTCCATCTCCGAGTGCCAGGCCACCGAGATCGGGATCCCGCACCTGCACAGGGATCCCTCGTAGAACTCGAGGGCGAGCAGGAGCGCGCGGTCGTCTCGCGTGTAGGGCGGGGAGTGGATCTCGCCGGTGCGCCGCTCCGGGTGCTGCGGGTCGTCGTACAGGTACGTGACGCCAGGGAGGCGGATCTCGAGGTACAGCGTGGGCGCGACCTGCAGCGAGCGCGCGGTGGCGATCTGCTGGCGCGCTACTTCTGCGCCAGGTTGGCCCAGGAGCTGGGCGATTTTGGGACGTCGACCCCGCCCTGCTCGCACGCCTGGAACGCGGTGTCAGACAGCTTGTCGATCTGCCCCGACCCGAACTTCTTGCGGAGCGCGCGCACCTGGTCCTCGGTGATGGGCGGCTCGATCGCGCAGTCGGCGATGAGCTTGGTGCGGAAGTCCTTCAGGTCGACGTCCTTGCCCTTGGGCATGTGCTTCTTCTTGTACTCCGGCCACTCGTCGGAGTCGATGGCGCGGAAACGCACACGCCACAGGTTGGCCCGCATCTCGTCGAGTACCCGACGGTCCCGGTCGGCCAGCTCGCGGGCCCGAGCGGCGTTCGACTGGTCGCTGACGGCTGCCTCGTCGTCATCGGCGAGCAGCTCGCCGCCTGGCGTCACCAGCGTGGCCATCTCGGCCATGATCGCGTCGTGCTCGGCCGTGAGGTCGGCTCGGACGCAGATGGTGGCGGTGCGCTCGGGCAGACGCGCAGCAGCGAGCACGTCCTCGACGGACAGCAGCCCGCTGGAGAGGGGCCGGTGTGCGCCGGGGTCGTGCTCGCCGTGGTCGTGATCGTGGCCGTCGGGGTTGCCGAAGGGGTTGTCGCTCATGGTGGTGCTCCTGTCGAGGTTGTCGAGGTGTCGAGGTGCGTCGAGGAGGGGTGCTGCAGGTGCGGGTGGTGGGCGGCCTCGACGTCCACCCACCACCCGGTCTGGGGTCAGGCCACCGCGATGTTGGGGTACATCTGCTGCGGCTCGAGCGGGATCCGCTTCTTGATGTAGCCGCCGGCGTCGGTCTCCTGCGGCAGGTCGGTGATGACCAGGCCGCCGAGGGAGATCTCGTCGGCCGACGCCCAGGGCGCGGTCTCGAGCTTCCCGGTCTTGCGCTGGTAGATCCACAGCGAGGAGCCCTTGACCTTGGTGGCCGTGAAGAGCGAGTCCTCGACGGGGTCCGCGACACCGGTGCCGGCGTTGAAGTAGCGCCAGATCGTCATGCCGGCGGAGTAGTTCGACCCACCCAGCGCGTTGACGTTGTTGGCGTCCGAGACGGCCCGCTCGCTGATCTTGTCGGAGTCCGTCGGCGTCCAGAGCCAGTCGGAGAGCAGGATCCGGCTCGCGGCCTGGATGCCGTTGTTGAGCTCGAGCACGGTCGGGGCGGCCGGGTTCGACGGAGCCGTCGTGCAGATCGCGATCTTGATGTGGGCGTCGGCCAGCGACTTGGGCATGTCAGTTCTCCTCGTCCCCGGTCGGGGTCTCGTCGGCCGGCTGGTTGCCGTCCGGGTCCTGGTTGGTCAGCTCGACGGGGGCGTCGAGGACCTCGTTGATGCGCGTGACCATGTCGGCCTTCGAGCCCTTGGCGCCGGTCAGGTCGATGTCGGCGCCGTCGGCGAACGCCTCGATGCGCTTGGCGGTCCACTCCTCGTCGGGCCGCTCGGACTCGACGGGCGTCTCGACGGCGACGGAGTCGGCGGGCACGGTGGTCTCCGCCATCTCGGCGGCCGCCGCGGCTGCCTCAGCGGCCTCGTCGGCCGCGAGCTGCTCGGCCGCGGCGCGGGCGCCGTCGAGCTCGCGCTGCTCGGCGGTGAGGACGATGTTGCGGCCGAGGACCGGGTCGCCGATCCAGTGGCGGGGCACGCGGTTCGGGCGGCCGGAGGTGGTGTCGTAGACGTCGACAAACTCGCTCGCGGTCATCAGAACGCCACCACCCGGAGCTCGACCGACGCGGTGGCCGAGCAGATGATCTTGACGAGGCCGGTGATGGGGTCGGCCAGGTCGGGAGCGAAGGGCCCGAACTTCGCGACCGCGCCGGCGGCGACGGCGGTCACGATGTCCGGGCGGGCCTGCCCGTAGGTGTCGTTGCCGGGGGTCTCGATCGTGACGTTGATCGAGGCACCGGAGCCGTTGCGCACGATCACGTGGGAGCCGACGGGGACGAGGTCGCCGCCGGCACCGGCCGGGGTGGCCGGGGTGAGGGTCGTGCCCGTGACCTGACTGGTCTGGGCGGTGAGAGTTGCCATCTTGGGGCCTCCTAGGACCGGTCAGGTGGTGGCGGTGAGTTGGAGCGGGAGACGGATGTAGAGCCGGGCGGGCTTGAACTGGTCGTCGGTCAGGTACTGGCCGGGGACGTAGCCGAGGGGGAAACGGACGCGGTCGAACGCGACGCCGTCGATGGCGGGCCGCCAGG
The DNA here is from genome assembly GCF_036405735.1 of Nocardioides sp. GTDB lineage: Bacteria > Actinomycetota > Actinomycetes > Propionibacteriales > Nocardioidaceae > Nocardioides. Next base: position 38,895 of record NZ_DASWXC010000046.1, on the reverse strand, counting down.
TGTCGAAGACGCCGAGGATCCGGTCGCACAGGGCGAGGAGGTCCTCGATGTCGCCGGCGGCCGCGGTTATGGGCAGCGGCATGACCAGGTCGGTGATCGTGTCGGCGACGGCGAGCTCGTCGCTGGGGCTGCCGGCGCCGGGGTAGAGGATGAAGTAGGGCTTGACGCGCATATCACCGTTCAGCGGGTCCTTCGGCTGCGGGTCGTCCGGGACCGTGCCGCCGTCGCTCACGAGCGCCTGGCCGGGCAGCGGGCGGCCGATCTGGCCGTAGTAGCCGGTCGCCTTGGCGACGCTGACGAGTCGGGTCGCGACGGAGTTGGCGATCGCGCGCCGGGACGGGGCGGTCATCAGAGGGTCTCGGACTCGGCGATCTTCGCTAGGGCCTGCGTGTAGGGCGGGACGCGGCGGTCCCAGGCGTCGCCGAGGAAGGGCCGGCCGGGCATCACGCTGGTGCCCTCGTGGACGTACAGGCCGTAGTCGACGGTGGGGCCGACCTCGCCGGTCATCGTGCCGGTGCGGCCGTCGCCGGTGATCGTGGAGGAGACGCTGTTCATCATGTCGCCGGTGTCGACGGCGTCGTACGCCTCGATGAGCATCTTGGCGTCGGCCTCGATGTCGAGGATGGTCTTGCGGAACGCCGCGGAGGCCTTGGCGCCGACTCGGCCGCCGGCGCCGGCGAGACGGGATCCGAGGGCGGCGACCTGGGAGACGTCGATGTTGATGCCCATCGTGGTCCTCCTCAGTCGGAGTGGGTGCAGTAGAGGTCGCGCTCGAAGCGCTCGGTGCCGCGGCCGACGTGGTCGACGCGGAGGGTGGTGCCGGTGAGGAGCGGGTCGGTCGAGGTCGTGACGGTGACCAGGTGGCCGGTGGCGACGTCGTCGCGGCCGGCGGGCACGGTGACGAGGAAGTCGACGACGATCTCGGTGTCCTCGCCGGTGCGGATGACCTTGGCCTCGCCGTTGAGTTCGAGGACCCGGGCGGGCACGTCGACGGCGTACGGCGCCCGCGGGACGGTCCGCATCTCCTGGTCCTCCTCGGACCAGACCTGCGTCGTACCGGGGATGCGGAGGCTAACGCGGCCGCGCATGGCTCGCTCGACGACGACGCGGTGGGCGGTCTCCCAGTCGGCCGGGATGACCGGCGTGCCCGGGCGGCCGGTGGCCTGCGTGGGGCGAGGCATCAGAGCCACCAGCGCGAGGGGCGCTCGGTGAGCTCGGGGTACGTGGTGGGGCCGACCATGTCGACCAGGCCGAAGTAGGAGCCCTCGTCGGAGGCGGCGTCGTCCTCGCCGGCCTCGGTGCGCAGCAGCGCGGCGTGCTTCCGCAGCGCGTCAGCGGCCTTCGCGCCGTCGGTGGCGAGGTCCTGGCTGCGAAGCACCTTCGAGGCGAGGACCTCGTTGGAGGCGTTGGCGTCGATCGCTAGGGCGGCGGCGCGCTTGGGGTTGGCGCCGCGGGCCATCTCGAGGAACGCGGCGATCTCGGCGTCGGAGAACACCCACGGCTCGCCGACGTCGTTGAGGAGGAGCCGCACGCGGCCGATGGGCCGGGTGACGTCGTATGAGTACGTCATGGCGTCCTCCTCCTCTGTGGGCTTGCGGGTGGTGCTGGTCCGGTGGGGCGAGGGGCTCAGACCGTCCTCGCCCCACCGGGGGTCACGCAGCTGTAGGTCAGGCGCCGCGGCTGACGTAGGTGAACAGCGGGTCGCCCTGCTGGTTGCCCACGATGTGGCGGCCGCGGTACTGGATGTCGTCGATCTCGAACGACCCCTCCAGCGCGGAGATCTGGCCGCCGCCGATGCGGTTGCCGGTGTCGGCCTTGACCCGCAGGTCGGGCTGCTCGTGCCCGGCGAGCTTCGCGACCCACATGGCGGGACGCGTCGAGCGCGGCTTGGGCAGGACGAACCAGGTGGTGGCCGCCGCGGCGTGGGTGTTGACGAAGTCGAGCATGGGCTCGACGACGTAGGAGAGGTTGGCGAACTCGTTGCTCTCCTCGGTCTGCACGACCGGGTTGGTGCCGGTCTGCTTGCGCACGATCGTGGGCTTGATGATCGCGAGCATGGTGGCCTCGAGCGCCTTCGGGATCACCACGACCATCTCCGGGCGGGCGATGACCCGCTTGGAGTTGGGGTCCTTCTTCGTGGCCATGCCGTCCAGGACCGCCTTGAGGTTGTCCCGGGTCAGCGGCAGCGCGGTCGGCGCGTTGTTGTTGCCGGCCTTGAAGAACGCCGTGTTGACGTCGGAGGCCGTGTTGGTGGCCGGGTCGACGAGCAGCAGGTTGGACACCGCGGCGATCATCTCGGTCTCGCGGGCCTGGCGGGCCAGCTCGGCCGGGAGGTCCTCGAGCTCGCCGATGGCCTCGTTGTTGAGCCAGGCCTCCCACGAGATCGCGAACCGGCGACCGTACTTGGCCACCTGGATCGCGTACTCCGTGGCACCGCGGCGGTCGTCCGCCGGGTACTCGGTGAGCTCCGGCACGCGGGCCATGCCGATCGTGGAGCGCCACCGCGACTGCAGCCGCTTGGGGCGGAAGTCGCGCACCGTGGTGGTGTCGGTGTACTGGTCCCACGTCGAGGGCAGCTCGTCGTACTGCGCGAGCATCTCGGCGTCGAGCTCCTTAGCGGCCGCCAGCTTGAAGTCGCTGGTGGAGAAGGCCTCCGCGAGCTTGACGTCCGCGCCCCACTGGTTGCTGAACGCGGCGGAGAGCTTGGACGTGGCCTCGAGGGCCAGGGCCTCGGTCACGCCGTAGAACCGCGGGTTGACGGTCCCGGAGAAGTCCGAGTCCGATGCGGCCTCGACCGCGGCGGATCCGGAGAGCAGCTCGATGGTCATCTGGTGTCTCCGATCAGTTCGCGATGCGAACGGTCAGGGGCCCGCTGGGCGCGCCCTTCGTGGTCAGGGCGTGGCCGAACAGGTTGTTGCCCGAGGCCGTGCCGGTCAGCGCGGAGCCGTCGGCGAGGATGTAGACCGGGTCGCCGACGTTGGCCACGGCGAAGGCGACGGTGAACTCGTGGGCGCCGTCGAGCCACACCGAGGCGTTGCCCGTGACGTTGCCGCCGCCGTAGTTGTACGACGTGTTGACCGTGCCGTCGGCGTTGGTCGGCGCGACGTCGACCTTCGCGCGGTCGGTGGCGCAGACGCCGTTCAGCGAGCCGACGCGGACGGGGTCGCCGGACTTCTTGCCGGCGATGACCGGGAGGGAGACCTTGTCGCCGGGGCGGAACTTCTCGTTGGTCGCCATCTCAGGCTCCCTTCTCGCTCAGGGACCGGCCCCAGGCGGACTTGGCCGGCGCGGCCGCCGACTCGGTGGTGGTCTTGGTGGTGTCGGTGGTCTGGCCGAAGCCGGTGACCGTGCCGGCGCCCTTGGCCTGGGCGGCCGCGGCGGCGTGCTCGGCGAGCTGCGTGCCGAACGCCTCCTCGTCGAGCACGCCCTCCTTGACGGGCAGCTCGGCGACGAGGCCCTTCGCCTCGAGCGGGGTGAAGGCGTGCTCGTGCTCGCGGATGAGGTCCATCGCGCGCGCCCGGCGCTGGTCCGCGGCGCGGCCCTCCTCGAGCGCTGCCTTCTCGGCCTTGAGGGTGGCGTTCTCGGACTCGAGAGCGTCCACCCGACCGGCCTTCTCGGTGAGCCGGGTGTGCTCCGACTCCTCGATCTGGATCTTGCCCATGGTGTCCTCCTGGGACTCCTCGGTGGTGGGGGTGTTGCTGTCCGGTCGGGTGACCGGGACGTAGGTGGTCTGCACGCGCACCTCGGTGCGGTCGCCAGACAGCTCGGTGCCGTCGGCCGAGTAGGCCTGGGCGTAGATGCCGTTGTCGTCGCCCTCGCCTTCGACCTCGAACCAGACGGTGGAGTCGTCGAAGTCGCGGACCCACACGTAGGTCTTGTCGCCGGCGTAGGCGTCGCGGAGGGTGGTCTGCAGGGCCTCGCGGGTGTCGTTGACGGTGGCCTCCTCGAGGCCGTGGCCGACCGCGCGGTGGTTGACCCGCGACGGGCGCGCCGACTCGAGGAGCGAGAACGCGCCGCCACGGCCAGCGCGCGTCACGAAGTCGACGGAGTCGATCGCGTGGAGGCCCTCGACGATGCGGCCGCGGCTCCCGTCCGGGCGTTCGCCCTCGACGATGTCGGTCGCGGATCCGCGGAGGGAGACCCCGATGGCGCCCTGGATGACCTCCATGGTCTCGACCCACGCGGGCACGACCTGCGCCTCGGCGACCAGAGAGCCGGCCTCACCGCGGTCAGGGTCCCAGCGGGCCGGCTCGGTGAATACCGCGGCGATGTCCTTGACCGACCGGATGGGGCGCTCCATCTCCTCGGCGTCGGTCGGGTGGTCGATGAACATCTGGGTGCCGACCGTGACCAGGCCGGCGGCGGCCTCGCAGACCTCGGGGGAGTAGTAGCCGGAGGACCCGACGCCGGGGGTGACGATGTCGACGAGGATGCGGCCGGTCTTCTTGTCGACCGACTCGACGAGCGTGGCCTGCTCGGCGATGCGCTTGGGCATGGTCAGACCTCCGTGGGTCGGGGTAGCGTTCGCGGGTGGGAATGGACGACGACGCCGACTGCGTCGAGCACGTCTGGGTGCTGGCCGAGCTACGTCCCAGCAGCCGCGGCATGGACCGCGTGATGCGCTGCGAGCGATGCCCAGCAGTCGCACCAGTCCCGGGTCAGGCGGCCTTGCGGGACCGGCGGCCGCCCCTCGAGGCGCCAGGCGCCGGCGCGACCCCGTAGGAGTCACGCCACCCGTCGGTCGTACGACGCACCGACCAGGCGTTCATCAGGAACTCGCCGCGCACCCACGCGGCGTACCGGGCCGGCCCGAGGATCTGCTTCTGCTCGGCCGGGGAGAGGGTCGCGAACTGGTGCGCCGCATCGGGGAGCAGCGACGGCGGCTCCTCGATGTCGATGCCGAGGTCCTTCCACGACTTCGTGGTCGGCACCGCGGTGCACCGGCCCTGCTGGTGGTCCTGCGGACCGAGCTCGTCGACGTCGTGCAGCGACCCGTGCTGCGCCCAGCACGACGGGCAGGTGCGCGCGTCGAGCTTCGCCAGCCAGGTCCAACCGCCGAGGACGTCCGCGTGCGCGAGGCGGCCGAGGCGGGCGGCCGCACGGTGGGCGTCGAGAGTCTCGGTGCGGGAGATCACCAGCGCGCGGGTGAGGCCGCCGTTGAACCGGCCCTCGGTGCGGCGCATGATCCGGGCGGCGGTGGCGCGTGGGTTGGATCCGGCCGCCATCCCGCGGATGAGCTCGCGGCGCAGGATCGCGTACTGCTCGGCCGGGATCGGGCGGGCCAGCGAGGTGATCTGCTCGGTCGTGCGGGTGACGATCGCGGCGACCTGGTCGGCGTCGACGCGGGACCAGGCGTCGAGGTCGACGAGCTGGTCGGCGTTCGGGGGCAGCTGGGAGTCGATGACGGAGGCCTGTGCGGCGCCGGCGGTGTCGATGACGTCCTGCAGGTCGGCGACGATGCGCACGCCGGCGTCGGTGGCGAGGGTCTCGAGCTGGGCCTTGATGACCTGCAGGGCCTTGCGGAGGCGGGTGGAGCGGAGCAGCTGGGCGCGGGTGATGGTTTCGCCGGCGACGAGCTGCTCGAGGAGGGCTGCGGTGAGGTCGGGGGAGACCTCGTCCCAGGCGTCGGCCCAGGCGGCGACGAGGTCGCGGGTCTGGTTGTCGACGATGCGGTCGAGGTTGGCGCGGATCTCGGCCTGCAGGCGGAGGGTCTCGGTGGTGACGGCCATCAGGACTCCACGACGACGCCGCGGGAGCCCTCGTGCTCGTAGCACCAGAGGCGGTCTTGGAGGTGCATCCCGGAGCGGCTGATGACGGCGACGGTGAACCGCATCCCGGTGGAGAGCATGCAGGTGTTGCACCACAGGCCGTGCTCGTGCTCGAGGTGCTCGATCCGCACGGACACGACGCGGGCGTGGTCCATCACAGCACCTCGGCCGGGTCTTCGCCGCGGCGGAACCGTTGCACCGCCGCGTCGCCGGCGGACGCTTCGGGGTCGAGCCAGTTGCCCTCTTCGTCGGTGACGTCGTCGAGGACCTCGTCGACGTCCTTCACACCCAGGGCGTTCAGCAGGAGCCGCAGCAACACCAGCGGCACTGCGCCGCCGATCTTGGTGTCGGACGCGGACACGATCGCGTTGACCAGCTGCACGGGGTCGACGTCGACGAGCGGCGGCCAGTCCCAGTCCAGCGTCTTCTCGACGTCCCCGGTCAGCGTCACCTGCAGCTGGCCCCACTCGTCGCGGGCGAGGGTGCCGCGCAGCGGGCCGCGCGGTGCGAGGACGGCCTGGTCGATGACGTACTCGATGATCTCGGTGAACGCGGCCTGCCACAGCAGCCGCCGCATCCCCATCTCGAGGATGGTCGGCAGGTCGAGGGTCTCGGCCACCGCGCGGGCGCCGGTGACACCGGGGTCGGCGAGGAGCATCGTGACCGGGAGGCCGAGGCCGGCGGCCGCCATGCCGGCGAGCGGCTTGCCGGAGTTCGCGTCGATGGTCGCGCCGGACTTCGACACGGCCTCGAGCTTCACGTCCGGGGTGCCGACTGCAGCCTGGCCGGCGGGGCCCGACCCGAGGGGCGGGATGCCGCCCACGCCGGGGCCGTTGCCGCCGTTGGCCTTCTTGACCTCCTGGGCGATCTTCTGCGCCTTTGACGCCGTGCCGCCGGTGGCCTGCCAGGCGATCAGGGACAGCGAGTGGGTGAGCTGCGCCCAGTCGACGAGGAAGTCCTTGTACGCCCGCGCCCAGGCGAGGGATGCGTAGATGTCGGGCACGCCGTACCGCCAGCCGGCGACGGGGTTGACCTTCACGTGCTTGATCGGGGCGTCCCAGCGGATCGGGATCCCGTCGATCGACTTGGGCCGCTGCTGCGGTCGGTAGCCGAGCGCGGGATGGGCGATGCGGGCGACCTGGTTGCGGGTGCGGGTCTGGCCGGGCTGGTAGGCCTTCTCGACGATCTTCTGCGGTACCTCGAGGATGTAGAACCACGGCTCGTCGCGGTCCTCAGGGTTGCAGATGATGTCGACGATCTCGTCGGCCAGCGCGGTGCGGACGCGGACGTCGCCGGTCATGGGGCTGGTGAAGCACGCGATGTAGACGTTGCCCTCGGTCGCGACGCCGCGCTCGAGCTTGTCGTGGGCCTCGTCGCCGGACAGGGCGGTCGAATTGGCGTCCCAGAAGCTCTGCACCACGGTGTTGACGTCTTGGGCCTGCTCTTCGCCGGCGGCCCGGGCGCGGACCTGGACGCCCTGGCCCCAGATGTAGCCGATCCGGACGAGCATGCCGCGCTTGAGGAGCGGGTTGGCGATCGCCATGGTGCGGCACAGGCTGCTCAGGGCTTTGCGGGCCTCGGGGGAGAAGTCGCGCTGCACCGACGAGGCGATGTCGACCCAGCCCTTGTCCTCGAGGGCGAGGGTGAGGTCGGCCATGGACTCGCGGAGGAGGAGGTTCGTTTCCTGCTCGGCGCGGAGCTCGGACTGGAGCTGCTCGACGACGGGGGCGGCGGCGACGCTGGGGCTGTCGGGGATGAGTCCGGCCATCAGTCGCTCACCTCCTCATTCGTGATCGAGAAATGCGCAACGGCGCAGGTCAGGGGATGTAGGAGCCGAAGCCGGCGAGCTGCGCGTACACGTCTTCCGCGTGCACGACGCCGCTGCCGTCGCCGAGGTCCTGCCCAGCGAGGAGCGGCATCACGATGAGCCGCTTCAACGCCTGGGAGAGAGCGTCGACGTCGTCGTCGTGGGCCGCGGTGGGGAACCCGGCGCACTCGTCGATGACCTCACCGACCCACGGGCACAGCTCGGGGGCCGGCAGCCACACGTTCTTGGCCTCCACCAGCGGCGACACGGCGGCCGCGCGGGCGGTCTTCCCGCCGTCCGGTTCGTCCGGGACCAGGCCGGGGACCTGGTGGCGCAGCATCGAGATGACCGCGGGACCGTTGGCCTTGTCCTCGACGACGTGGAGCAGAGCCTGGGGCCACTTCGCGGCGAGCTGGCGTACGGCGCGGCAGGTCGCCACGAAGTCCATGCGGCCGTGGACCCGGTCGAGGAGGTAGACGTTGACGCCGATGCGGCCCCACACCTGCCCGGACACGTAGTCGGTGCCGGCGGTGTCCTTGAACGTCATGTCCCACGACACGAGGAGGTCGTCGAACCCGGTGACGATCCGGGTGCCGTCCTCGCGCTCAAGCCACAGCGGCCGCTCGTACTCCTGCCACCACTCGCGCTTGAAGAACGTGCCCTGCTCCGGCGACGGCGACCCCTGGTACTGAGCCGACCAGGCGCGGGAGCCGACCTCACGCCGGCGCTGCTCCCAGTCGGCGGCCGAGCGGCCTCGAGCAGAGATCAGCCACTCGCCCGGCTGGCGGCCGAGGGGGTCGGCCTCGCCCTTCTCCGGGTCGTGGTCGGCCTGCGCGGGGATCCGGACGGTGCGCCACAGGTCGGGCTGGTCCTTGGCGAGCCAGCCGGCCAGGTCGTCGTCGCGCCACCGGGTCTGCACCAGCACGACCGGTGCGCCGGGGGCGAGGCGGGCGAGCGCGGTCTCGGTCCAGAACTCCCGGACCGTCTTCGCCCAGGCCTTAGAGTCCGCGTCGCCGGCGTTCTTGTACGGGTCGTCGATGATCAGCAGGTCGATCGGGCGGGACGTGAGGTCGCCGTCGATGCCGACACAGACCACGCCGCCGTCGTACCCGAGGAGCTCGAACTCGTCCTGGCGCTGCGAGGACTGGGAGAGCGTGAGGCCGAGCTCGGGGTGGGCGCGGAGGTCGTCGCGGATGCGGCGGCCGAACCGGCGGGCGACGTTCTTGCCGAACGACACGATGCCGATGCGCAGGTTGGGGTTGCGTTGCAGCACCCACAGCGGGAAGCGGCGGCTGATGCGCTCGCTCTTGCCCTCTTGCGGGCCGATGTTCACGATCAGGCGCTGGGTGCGGCCTTCGGCGACGTCGACGAGCTCACGGTCGATGACGTCGAGCGCCGGGGTCTGGACGGTGCGGCGGTCGAAGTCCTTGGCCATCTCGCCCGGGGTGGCCCACCGCTTCGTGCGGACCTCGGGTGCGAGCCGGGTCGCGACCATGTCCTTCCAGAGGTCCGGGTCGGCCAGCATGGTGCTCATCGGCCGCACCTCCTCGGGACATGCGACGACCCCGCGGCCGTGTTTCGGGTACGCGAGGTCTGGGACGAAAGATGACACAGATCCGAGTGGAAGGCAACACCGGGCCCCACGACGGCGCGGTCAGTTCGCGTGCCGCAGCCGCTCACCACGCGCCTCCTGACGGGCCTCGGCCTCCCACTCGTCGAGGAACTTCGCGACCCGCGCCGGGTGGATCCCGAGACGCTTCCCGGCCTCGGCCGGCTCCTCGCCCTGGTCGATCGCTGTCCGCAGCTGCTGGCGCTGCGCGTCGACGTGGCGGCGCTCCAGCTCGAGCTCCTTCGCACGCCGGATCGACTCGTCCGCGCGATCGCGGACGTCGGTCCACTGCACCAGCCGCAGCCCGTTCTGCACGCTCACCAGCACCCCACCGCGGCGCTCGGCACGCCACCGGCACACCGCCGCGACCTGCATCCGGTCCATCCACCGGCGGACCCGGTCGGGCCCGAACGTCACCCCGGTCATCATGGTCACCGCCTCCGCGGCCATCGCGATGTGCGTCCACCCGTCGTGGTCCGGCCCGCCGGTGAGGAGGTCACGTCGTACGGCGGTGGCGTACTCGCCCGGGTCGTAGTCCTTCCGGCAGCCGGGGCACTCCCACGACTGGCCGGCGGACGGGTCCTCGATGCCGCCCTGGTCGCAGAGGCCGCACGGCTGGTAGGCGGCACGGATGTCGGCGGCGGTGAGGGCTTCGGGGTAGCCGAGGCTGGCCCACCGGTGGAGCTCGGCCCGGGCGGGCGTCGGGTGGGTGCAGGGCGCGGCGCGGCGCCACCGTCGCACGAGGGTCTCACCGCACTCGAAGCACTCGACGCCCCGCTCGGGGTCGCGGCCGTCGTGGAGGGCGTGCTCCAGCTGGGCGCGCAGGGTCCGGATCTGTGCGGTGAAGGCCTGCCAGTCGGGGCCGTCGGTCCGCTGGGCGAGGTACGGCAACTGGCGGCGCAGGTAGGCGACCGCGCCCGACACGGTGGCGGTAGAGGCGGGGGAGTGGCCGAGCCAGGTGCGGTAGGCGTCCTCCAGCACGGCGAGCACCGCGAGGGGCGGGATCGGGTCGGTGGGCTGGCCGGTGCGGTCGGAGATCGGGTGGTCGCGGTGGTAACTCTCGGGTGTCCAGCCGCGGTAGGTGCGGATCCCGATCGCCGTAGGGCCGCGGAGGACCTGCGCGTCGCCGCCAGGGATCGGTGCGGCGGCGACGAGCCGGCCGTCGCCGCCGCCGTCGATCGCCTCGAGGGCGAGGGCGTCGTAGGCCTGCTCGAGCTCGACGAGGTCCTGGTCGACCTTGCCCTGGCAGGACGGGCAGGTGACAGGGTGGTCGTTGGTGGCGTGGGTGCTGCCGCACACGACGCAGTGGGGTGCGGTGCAGGGCTTGCAGCCGCGGTGCCCGATCGGCTCGGTGCAGTCGTCGCGGTGTTCGGTGGTGACCCGCTCCCCGAGGCGACGGTCGTAGTGGCAGGCGGGTGGGCGGTGCTCGGTCACGCGTTCTCCAGGCGATGTGGGTGGGAGTGCGTACGGTCTGGGTGAGCCGGGGGCGCAGGGCACCCGGGTACGAAGGGAGACCAGTCATGGCCAGTCAGAGCGAGGCCCGCGAGGCCATCTACGACGCCGTCGCGACGATGACGAAGAAGGCGGTCGAGCACGGGGGCCCGAGTGGAGCCGCGATGCTGCGAGACGCGGCGATCGCGTGGCGTGCTGCGGCGGGCGGGCAGCAGCCTGGTTCCTCGGTCGTGCAGAAGTAGCAGTCCCCAGGCCCGTTGCGTCCGGATCGTCATGGCCGCACCATGGTTGGGTGAGCCAGCCGCAGCCCGAGCGCGAGCCGACGACGGTCGAGGACGTCGAGGCGTGGCGGGATCTGCAGGACGTGCTCGAGGAGCGGGATCGCGAGTGGTGGGCCGGCGACCCGGACAACGAGTACTGATCACGCCGGCACCTGCTCTCGGATCTGGGCGAGCAGCGCGTCCTCAGGCGTCCACAGCCCGAGCCGGCCGCGCGCGGGGATCGGCTCGGCGAGCGGCCGCGGGTTCTCGAGCACCAGGTGGACGACGTCTCGGCGGGTGCGGCCGCCGTGCTCGACGTACTCCACCTCGCCCCACGGCTTGCAGCAGCCGACGTCTTCGGGGTCGCCGTAGCACCAGTGCGCGTCGACCATGTCGACCACGCCGATGATCGCGCCAAGCGCCTCGCAACCGCGGATGTCGGAGAGCGGCACCTCGTGCGGGCGGCGGTGGAACGCGGCGTCGATGAGCGGGCTCTCGACGCCGCGCTGGCTGATGCGCGAACCCGCGTGGATGGCGAGCGGGCCGCGGTACGACCACGCCTGGGTGCGGTTCTCGACGTCCTTCCCGCCGTGCACGATGGCCCACGCCCACGGCTGCTGCACCGTCAACGCCCTCACAGTGCGGCCTCGCTGGTGCCGCTGCGCTTCTCGAGGTCGTAGAGCACCGACCACACGCGGTTGTTGCCAATCGCTCGGACGTCGTGGTCGAGGTCGGAGTACTGCAGGCTGGCCAAGTCGCGCAGGTCCTTCGGTGTCGTGTGCGTGGTGTAGAGCGCGAGGTCGAGCACGGTGAGGCGGTCCTCGGCCTTGCGTCGCCAGGTCACGTTCGACAGGCAGGGGCCGTGGTAGTGCTTGCCGTCGCGGTTGCCGTTCGCGTGGCGGGGATCCATGGACCAGCGGAACCGGTGGCCGCACTCGGCGCAGCGGTCGACGCGGTAGCCGTTGGCCTTGAACCGACGCCACCACGGCGCGATCCGGCCGAGGCGCAGCAGCCGACGGACCCGCGCACGCAGGCGCCTCATCGTGCACGCTCCCAGCCGGCGTCGGTCAGCAGCCGCGCCATCACGGCCTCGCTCACGGTCACGAGCCCGTCCGCGGTCACCTCGACGTGCGTCTCGCCGGCGTGCGGGTCACCCGGGTTGATCCACGTCTCCGAGGTCTGGTGGTAGTGCTCGCCCTCGTTCTGGCAGTCGACCCACGAGCAGGGACCCTGGCGGCACCGGTCGCCGTGCCGGTTCTTCACGCAGCGGCCCGCGACGTGGATGTGCTGGAGGTACGCATACGCGATCGCGCTCGGCTCCTCGGCGAACTCGACGGGTGAGGTGTCGGCCTCGGATCCGGCCCAGACGGTCATCGAGTGCATGACCATCCGCGGCGTGTACTGGATGAGCTCGATGAACCCGCCGGCGGCGAGGACCTCGAGCTGGTCGAGGGTGGGGCGCCAGTAGTCAGCGAAGAGAGGGTAGCCGTCCTGGAAGCCGGCAAGTGCCTCGACGGTGCCGCAGTCTTGGTCGGAGATACCGGGAGGCGGGCCGATGCGCAGAGCCTGGAGGTGCGGCCGGGTGGCCGCGGCTTCGGGTGGGACCGGGACGGGGCTCATCGCGTGGGTGCTGGTGGTTGGGGTCTGGTCGGTCATCGGTTCTCCTGGGTGTCGAGGTGGGTCAGCAGGTCGTCGGTGTCGTCGGGCTGGGCGGTGTCGTCGGGGCGCTCGAGGTAGCGGTCGACCTCCCGGGCCAGCGCCCGGAACACGGCGCGGTCCTCGCGCGAGAGGTGGATGTTGCGCTGGGTGATCGGGCCACCCATGCGTTTGCAGTGGTCGCGGAACTGGGTCAGGTCGCTCACGAGCGCCTCCCTCGCGGGTACCAGCGCAGCCAGATCACGTGCACGTCCGCCGGCGGGACCGCGTGCTTCGGCAGCCGCAGGACCTGCATCTGGTAGCGATTCACCTGGGCGTGGCGGCGGGACCTGACCAGACGCACGTCGTCGACGAGGTAGCGCGAGCCGGCCTCGGTCGCCACCCAGTCGCCCCGCATCGGGGCGGAGTCCTCGGGCTGCAGGTCGATGTAGAGCCCGCAGTGCCCGCCGACCTCGAGGACCTGGTCGTCAGCGTCGACGACGTGTGACGGCGTGGGGTTGCGAACGTGAGGCGGAGGCTTCATGCCGCACCGCCGGCCTCGAGCTGCTCCGGCCCACGACCCAACCCCGACAGGAACGCCCGGATCGCGACCTCACGAGCAGCCGGCGACAGACCACCAGGCACCTCGCCGTGCAGCGCGTCCAGCATCAGCCGCACCGCCGCGACCACGATCTCCGCCTGCGCCGCCTGGATCTCCACCTGCCGCTCAGCGATGCCCAGGCTGGCGAGCCGGTCCGAGGACTTGATGACCTTGTCCAGCAGCCGGTCGAGCAGCACGACCTCAGCACGCAGCTGCGACATGGACTCCCCGGTCGCGACCTTCCCGTTGAGGTCGTTCACCCGAGCACCCACCGTGTCGGCCATGTGCTCGAGCGCAGCCGCCGACCGGGCCAGCAGGTCGATCGGGTCCTTCACCGGTTCGATGTCCGCCAGGCCTGGCCACAGCTCACGGACCGCCGCGTCTGCCTTCGCCTCGGCTTGGCGCTGCTCGGCGTTCTCTTGGGCGCCCTTCGACTTCCCGCCGTGCATCTTGCAGACCCGCTGCCCGGTCATCCGAGGCTGACCGCACGGCTGCCCGTCGCGACGGTGCGCCAGACACCTGGCATGGGGTAGGCCGCACCGCTCGCAGGGCATGGGCTCGTTGCCGACGGGGGTGGTCATGAGCAGGCCTCGGCGTGGGGTCGGCACTCGGAGCAGAGGTCGGGTTCGATCCAGTAGCAGGGCTGGTTGAAGGCGTTGAGGCAGGCTGCCCAGTCGGTGCAGCCGCAGACCCTGCAGGTGCGCGTGTCGGTGGAGGTGTCCGACGCACCCGACGCACTGGTTGCCGACGCACCGGCGGAGGGCTCGCTCGGTGCGTCGGTCCCGTAAGGGTGGGGACCGACCGACGCACCGGACTCGCGCATGCCCTGGGAGGGCTGATCCGACGCACCGCCGACGCACCGCCGACGCACCGGGTGGGGGGTGTCAGAGCTGGGGCTGAGCAAGGTCATCTTCGGCCTCTCGGTAGGGGATGGCGAGGGTGTGCTGCCAGGACCGGTTGAGGCCCTTGGTGCGGACGATGTGGCCCTCGGTGATGAGGATGGTGAGGGCGTCGCGGATGTACTTCGCGGTGCCGGGGATGGCGGCTTCGATGTCGCGGCCGGTGCACTGGGGGTGCTCGGCGACGTAGGCGGCGACCTTCTCCATGTTGGTGGTGGGTCGGAAGGTGCCGTCGGCGTTCTTGGGGGCTTCCATGCGGCCGATGGACCAGGTGGTGACGTGGGAGAGGGTGGAGTCGAGGACGAAGTCGCCGGCGTATCCGCCGCCGCTGCTCTTGCGGAGCTCGCCGGTGCGGTCCTTCTCGATCCGGAGGGTCATGCGGCCGATGCCGCCGGGGACGGGCTGGGTGCGTGCTTCGACGCGGATGTATGCGCCGTCGGTGGCGCGCTTCTTGGCGGTGCCGCCGATGGCGTAGCCGGTAGAGCGGGCGTCGGCAGACTTGGGGAGGTGGTCGACGTGGATGACGCAGGAGCCGACCTTGGCGGGTGGCATGACGATCTCGCGGAGGGCGGCGGTGATCTCGTCGTTGTCGACGGACTTCACGCCGAGCATGGGGAGGACTTCGCCGATGGAGTCGAGGAGGAAGACGTCGGGGGCGAGGGTGGTGACGTCGCGGACGGCGGCGCGGAGCTCGTCGGCGTCGTCGGGTTCGTAGTAGCGGAACCGGTCGGGGTCGGCGAGGTGTTCGATGCGGGCGCCGAGGAGCATGAGGCGGGCGACGGTGTGGTCCTGGCCGTTGTGGTCGACGTCGACCATGGCGAAGAGGCCGCCTTCGTGCATGGCTTCGACGCCGGCGACGAGGCCGAGCCAGGTCTTGCCGCTCTCGGGGTCGCCGAAGACGCCGTTGACGCGGCCCTTGTAGAACAGGGCGGTGCCGTCTAGGCGTCGGGCGTAGACGGGTGGTGGGTTGGTGGGTGCGACGCCGGAGAGGACCCAGGTGAGGTCGGCGAGGCCGGTGGTGTTGGTGCGGGTGCCGCCGGCGTAGGTAGCGGCGCGTTCGAGGGCGTCGGCGGCGTCGCAGAGGAGTGCGTCGAGCTGGTCGGGGTCGGGGTTGGTGAGGGCGCGGCCGAGGTCGGAGTAGGCCTTGACGGCGGCGCGGATGCGGGTGTGGTCGCGGACGATGCGGACGTACTGGTCGACGAGCGCGGGGGTGGAGGGGGTGGCGAGGACGTCGACAAGCGCGCGGACGGCGTCGGGCTGCTTGGCCTTGACGAGGGCGGCGTTGAGGACGACGGGGTCGGGGTGTGCGCCGTCGTGCTCGAGGAGCTGGTGCCAGGTGTTCCAGATGGTCTCGTGGGCGGTGAGGTGGAAGTCGGTGCTGGTGATGTCGCCGGCGAGCTGGCCGGCTGCGTCTGGGTCGACGATGACGGCGTTGAGGAGCGCGCGTTCGGCGAGTGGGTCGTGTGAGGAGACGCGGCCGGGGTGGTCGTACTCAGGGTCGTAGGGCGGCTCGTCGGTGACGGGCCGCAGGTGTGGGGGACGGGTTGGTGGTCCGTCGTGGGTCACTGGCGCCTCGATCGTCGTTGTCTGGCGTGTGGGCGTGGGGTTGGGCTCGGGGAGCAGGTGCACCGGGGCTGACGAAGGCGACCGCCCCTTGTTGGGTGTCCTTCGGTCCACGGCGTCGTGTAGGTCCGGCGGCGTGGTGGCGTTGACTCCCCGAGCCCAGGTCTCAGGTGGTGGCGGGCACGGTGAAGGGGTCGCTGGTGACGCTGAGACCGGTCTCGCCGACGAAGCGGTGGATCTCGTCCTCGAAGGGGGCTCCGCAGAGGCAGACGTCGTCGGGGCCGGCGTCGTAGGCGTGCGGGCCGTCGAAGAGCGGGTCGCCATCTGCGTACGCCTCGTCGATGGCCTCGGCCGCCTCCTCCGCGCGCTCGTCGTCGAGCTGGTTCTGCTCGTCGAAGCCGGACACGTCGAGCGCGGGCTCCGCGGGGTTCTCCGGGTCGTCGGGCTGGTCGAGGACGTCCTGCTGGGAGTGCTGGGCGGAGGCCTCGACGCTGCCGCAGACGTCGCAGATGGGGTTGTCCTGGCTGGCGTCGACGGGCAGGAACGGGTGTGGTCGGAAGTGCTGTCCGGAGGCCATGACGTCGGCGACGGTGCGCTCCTGGCCTTCGGTGGTGGTGCCGGTGTGTCCGTCGAGGCCGCGGTTGTAGTAGAGGGTCTGGGTGAGCTCGCGGAGGTGGTCCTCGAGGTCGATGTTGTCGGCGACCTCGAGCTGGGTGATGACGAGCTCGATGCCGCGCTTGCCGTCGAGGTTGGGGCCGTGCTTGTCGACGACCTGGAGCTCGATGATGGCCTTGAGGTTGGCGCCGACGTTGTTGAAGAGCCGGGCGGCGAGGTCTTCGGTGAAGCCGGTGCCGTCGAGGCCCTTGGCGCGGATCTTGGCGGTGGTGTCGGTCATGCGGCCGTGTCTCCTTGGTTGTTGTCGAGGTAGCGGTGAGCGCGCCATCCGGTGAGGCGCTCGAGGTCTTGTAGGGAGCGGCCGCGGTCGAGCCAGGCCGCAACGACCGCACGGCGCTCGGCGGGGTTGGCGGACCGGGCTGGGGACGCGTCGCCGGCGAGGATGCGGACGACGACGACCTCGTCGACGTCATGCCGCGCGCCGGTCGGCAGGCACGGCGCTGGGTCGTTGTCGATGTCGTTCCACGCGAGGGGCGGCGCCCAGCCGTTGGCGGCCGCGCGGCGCACGGCGCGGATGGACGGGCCTGGGGTCATGCTGAGGCGGTCGTAGACCTCGGCGATGCGCTCGGCGGTGTCGCGGCGGATGGTGTCGCGTCGGGTGAGCTGCCAGACCTGACCGCAGGGCATGAGGTCGAGTGCGGGCCAGGGCCAGCCGATGGCCGCGAGCGCGCGGAGGCGGCGGATGGATCCGGTGGAGTCGACGAGTCGGGGGCCGCGGCCGCTGAGGAGGTCGAGCTGCCGCTCCTGCTCGTACTTGGCGACGGCGCGCTTGCACGCCGCGCACGGCTGCTCGCCGTCCTCGCGGTGCACTGAGTAGCCGCGCGGGGTGCCGTGGCGCGGGTCGTCGGGGGTCACTCGAGCCCCTCCGGCTTGGTGGGGGCTCCGGGCTCGCCGGCCGCGACGAACGCGGCGACGAGCGCCTTGCCCGCGCGGGCGTGGTAGGTCGAACCGTTGAAGCGGGTCTCGCTGGCCCAGGCCTTGGCGGCGGCCCGGTACTCCTCTTCGTACTTCGCCTTCGTGGTCTTGGCCTTGGAGACGGGCTTCACGCGGGAGAAGAACGCCTCGAGCTTGGGGCCCTTGGAGACGTTGTACCGCTCGACGATGACGTGGCCGACGAGCCGGTCGACCGTGCCCTTGTGGAGCTCGCGGACGGCAGCCGCTCGTGCGGCGAGCTGGCGGGGAAGGATGCCTGCGAGCTCGGTGATGAGCCGCTCGACGTCCAGCTCGTCGCGCGTGTAGGCGTTCAGCACGTGACCGAGCCCGTGGAGGATGTGGCCGTCCATGCCGTTCTGGTCGTCGGGCCATGCGGCGCGGGTGATGCCGATGACCTCCTCGAGCAGCGGGAGGCCGTTGAGCTCGACGAGCTTCTCGGCGGTGCGGGTGGCGCGGAAGACGTTGCCGCCTCCGCGGAGGGAGACGACGAGCCCGTGGCGGTCGAGGAGGGCCTCGATGTCGCGGACGATGGGGTCGCCGGCGCCGCGGCGGGCGAGCCAGCGGTCCCAGCCGGTCAGCTGCTTCCTGGTGGTGTTGAGCTCGTGGTAGAGCTTGGCCTCTTGGTCGATCGTGAGGCCGGTGTGCACGCGGCAGGGGAGGTGCGGGGCGACCTGTCCGAAGGAGCGGTCGCGGACGGTGGCCCAGCGGTGCTGGCCGTCGAGGATCGCGTATCGCGGGGCGGTGTCAGGCCCGCGGTCGGCGACTTCGACGATGCCGACGAGCGCGAGTCGGAACTCTCGGGCCATCTTGACGACGCGCTTCTCGTCGAGCTCGCGTTGGTAGGTGTGGTCGGCGAAGAGGTCCTCGATGGGCAGGGCGGTGACGTACGGCTCCTGGACCTCGGGGAGGCGTGTTCCGTCGGGCTGGTCGTACTCGTGCTCGAGGACGTCGTCGAGGGCGGCGTCGAGGTCGATGCTGGTGGTCATGCTGGCTCCTTGCTGGCGTGGCGGCGCACCAGGGCGTCGCGCTGTTCTGGTGTGGTGCCGGCCCAGATGCCGTGCTCGCGGTGGGTGAGGGCCCAGGCGAGGCAGTCGCGGATGGCGGGGCAGCGTCGGCAGATGTTGCGGGCCTGCTCGGTCTCCCACTCCTCGAAGGAGAAGAAGGCGTCGGGGTTGCTGGTGTCGGCGCAGGCAGCGCCGTCCAGCTCGGGGACTTCGGTGAGGAACATCAGCAGGTCACCTCGTCGAGGCGGGTTCCGCAGACACGGCAGTGGCGGCCGTCGATGTCCGGTTGGTGTGGTCCGGAGGCCATGCAGCCGGCGGGGGTGAGCCAGTAGCGGATGTCCTGCTCGTCGCGGGTGGTCACGGGAACAGCACCTCCTCGGCGGGGGTCTCCCCGGCCGCGGTGACGGGGGAGGCACCGTCGGCCGGGGAAACGTTGAGGGGGCGCACGGTGATGCGTGCGCCGGTGGCGGCGTTGGCGTAGTACTTGCGCCCGGTCACGATGGCGACCTGGGCGTCGTCGCGGTAGATGCCGGCCTCCTTGAGGCCGTCGAGGGTGGAGCGGAGGAGCTTGTCGGCGTCGGGCTTCTTGTCGACGTGGGTGGGGGCGTTGGCCTTGAGGACGCCGGCGTTGCGGCCGGTGCCGAAGTGGTAGCCGGGCCGGGGGAGGTAGAAGTCGATGACGACCTCGAGGGGGCCGGTGAAGGGCAGCTGGTCGAGTGCGGGGACCACCTCGTGGAGGTCCTCGACGGCGGACTTCACGTCCTGGCGCCAGGGCTTGACCTTCTTCGAGGACTCGGCCATGACGGCGCGGCCGTTGACGACGAAGGCGCGCTTGGAGCCCTGTGGTGCCGGCGCGCCGACGACGTTGATGGTGAGCTCGTTCATGGTCGGCTCCGTGGGTCGCCGCGGAAGAGGGCGAGGTAGGTGATGGCGATCGCCGCGATGACGACGAGGGCGAGGACGGCGCGGGTCATGCGTCCTCCCAGGGGGTGACCTGGCGGCGGACCTTGGTGACGCGTGTGCCGGGGCGGTCGGCTGCGATGTTGCGGTCGGCGTGGGCCTCGGAGGGGACGGGGCTGGTGAAGCCGTCGAGGTGTGGGGCGTTCGGGTAGTCGACCCGGATGCCCCACTCGGTCATCTGCTCCCCGGCCTCGGCGCGTGCCTTGGCCAGCGACCACTCGACGAGGTCGAACACGCCCATGCCAGTGTCGGGCGGGTTGAGGTGTGCGACGGCCTCGTGGATCTGACGAATGATGCCGCGCTGCCCCTCGGCCTCACCGTCGTTCCACCCCCTGCGCCACTCGGTCTTCCGATCGGCGAGCAGGTCGGCGACATGTGCACCAAAGTCGGCACCTGCCCAGCCGCAGGCGCACGCCCATTGCTCGCCGTCGGTGCCTTCGTCGAAGACGGCTCCCGGTCGGTGTTCCACGTCTCCGGTGCCTGGATCACCGGGGGCAGGGATGTTCAGAATCTCTGCCAGCGCACCCACGGCTCCATCGAAGTCACCCTTGATTGCGTCCCCGGCGTCCGGGGTGGTGGGGCAGTCGCACACGATGTAGCCGCAGCCGGAGCGGCCATGATCCTCGACGTCGTGCCCGCACGCACATCGCTCGCCTGCCGTGGGGTCAGCCTCGGGGACTGGGCGAGAGGCGAGGAGTGCGCGAAGCTCATCGGCGGCCTCGCTCAGGCTTCCCTCGCGCAGCGGGTTGCCGTGTTCGTCGCAGACATCCCACCCGTCAGCCAGCGCCTCCAGGGCCACCCGCAGCCCGCCCGCCTCACTCATGCCGTGCGCGCTCACCGGGCAGCGCCTGCCATGTCGCCGCCTGCCAGGTCGCCGCCGTCGAGCACGTGCTGCGCCCGGAGGCGGGCGGCCTCCAGCTGGAAGCGGGCGAACCCGGGCCGGTCGGCGCGGATGGACGCGATCGCGTCGTCGACGCCAGCGGCGAGGATGAGGTCAGCCTGAACGTCGCGCGCCAAGGCAAGGTCGACGTCGACGGCTCCGAGGAGCATGTCGATCGTGTCGAGCACGGCCTCGGCCGCGGTGACAGCGGCGGTCGTGGTCATCGGTCACCCCCAGTGGTCGTACGCGGACGCTGGTTCGCGCGCTGCTCAGCGGCGGTCGCCCACCGGCAGTTCTCCGGCGAGTACGGACCGTCGTTGTCGACGCGGTCGATCGACAGCCCCTCCGGCCGCGGACCCATGTCCTCGTAGAAGGCGGCGAACGAGTCACGCCACCGCTGACACACGGTGATCCCGCGGCCGCCGTACTTGTGGAAGCCGGTGTCGTTGGGGTTGTGGCAGCGGCTGACCATGCCCCGCCAGATGGCCCACTCGGGGGTGTACCGCATGCCGTGGGTGGTCATCCGCTCAGCGGCGAGCTCGCGCTGCAGGCACCCACACGAGAGGGTGATGCCCTGGCGTGCATTCGTCCCGATCACGACAGTGGAGGCGCCGCAGTCGCAGTCGGAGCGCCAGCGGGAGTGCCCGTCAGGAGAGGACTCCACCTGCTCGACGAGGACCAGGCGCCCGAATCGCATGCCTGCGCTGATGACGTGGTGGGTTGTCCCGCGGCAGTCCGTGCACGCGTCGCGCTTCGACCAC
The DNA here is from genome assembly GCF_036405735.1 of Nocardioides sp. Taxonomy (GTDB): domain Bacteria; phylum Actinomycetota; class Actinomycetes; order Propionibacteriales; family Nocardioidaceae; genus Nocardioides. Next base: position 18,088 of record NZ_DASWXC010000046.1, on the reverse strand, counting down.
TGGCTCAGCCGCCAGCGGACGACGTTCCCGCAGTCGCACCGCGCGACTACCGGCCCCGCGGAGACACGGTCCTCGATGACGACCATGCTGCCCTTGCGGGTGCCTGCCGTGATGACCTTGATCGGGCTGCTCATGCCGGCACCCCCACTCGCGGGCCGCAGCATCGGTCGGTGTGCAGGGGCCAGGAGCCGCAGCACCCATCGTGCTCGGTGCCCTTCTTGTCGAAGTACTCCCGCAGGCCGTCCATCTGCTGCCGCTTCCAGCCGACCTGCGCCTGGTGCAGCGCCGCGAGGGTCATGCCGGGGAACTTCCGGGCGTGCTTGGTCATGATCGCCGGCCACAGCAGGCACGCCGCGAGGGCGTCGGCGCCGGAGTCGTGGGCGTCGTCGAGCCGTACGCCGTAGGTCGTGCACAGCTGCTCGAGCTTCCGGCCTCCCTTGCGGTAGGGGTCGGCGTGCTTGTCGAGGACCATCACGTCGACGACCGGCTGGATCTTCGAGTGGCCACTCATCCGGTCGACGAGGGTGGGGACCTCGAGGCGCCGGTTCTCCGTCTCGAGGAGCGTCAGGTCGTAGGAGAGGTTCGCCCCGACGATCGGGATGCCGCGGCCCATCGCGGTGGCCAGCCGCCCGGAGATCTCGAAGAGAGCCTGCGAGGGGTCGGTGTGGGTGGCTTCGGCGATCGCGCGCTGGCGGGTGTAGCCGTGCACCGCGGCGGCGCCCTCGGGGATGTCGATGCCGGGGTCGACGACGTAGGAGGTGAGGTGCCGCTTGGTGCCGTCGGCCCAGATCGCGACGAGGGCGGCGGTGACGATGCGGTCGCCGAAGACGTCGACGCCGGTGGTCTCCAGGTCGAAGCCGAGCATGTCCCAGCCGGCCCACTTCGAGGCGGTCATGCCGCACCCCCGAGTCGAGCAGGGAGCGCCGAGCACTTCCGCCAGTCGTTGGCCGGAGCGCACGAAGGGCAGTCCGCCTTGACGCACCACGCGGGGCGACAGACGCAGTCGTCTGGCGCCGCGACCAGCGCGGCGAGGTCCTCCTGCGCCAGGAGCAACATCCTCTGCGCGTGGGCGGCGTCGGCCTCGGCCTCCGCGACCTTCGCGCGGGCGTTCTCGATCATGACCTCGCGCGCCGGCTTCGCGCCCTTCCGGACGTACAACCGCTGCTCCAGTCGGTGCTGGCTGGTCACGCGGCCGCGGTCGTCCGGCGCGTAACTCATCCACTTCTCGATGTCAGGGCGCCACCGGTCGAGCTCGTCGAACTCCGCGAGGTTGAACACGAACTTCGCGGTGGCGCGCTCGGTCTCCGTGAGGAGGTGCCGTTCGGTGCCGCTGCCCCAGAAGGTGTCGAAGGCACGTCCCTCGTCGTCGACGACAGCCAGTCCTTCGAGGCACCAGTAGGCGTCACGCTCGCCGCGCGCGGCACGGTCGGAGGTGTAGGTGATGACGTCGCTAGGACGCAGGCCGCCGGTCATGCGGCACGCTCCACGAGGATGTTGAGGTACGCCTGCAGCTCCTCGCCGGACGCCTCGCTGACCTTGTTCGGGCCGTCGACGTCGCCGCCGTTGAGGAACCCGGCGACGTCCTGCTCGATGTCCGGGAGCGTCATGCCGCGCTGACCGCCGGCCTTGAGGATGTCGTCCCACACCTGGTCGGCGTCCGGACCCACGGTCTCGGTCGCGACGCTCTCGGCCTCGGCGGCGTCCCAGTCCTTCTTCACCGAGTCGGCCTCGAGGGCCACGATCCGGTCGAGCGCGGCCTTCTTCGCGGGGTGCTCGTCGAGGTCGTGCTGGTGGAGGTACGCCACCATCTGGCGCAACGCAGTGAGGTCGGCGGCGGCGATCTGCTCGGGCGTCGGGATGACAACCTGCGGCGCCTCGGCGGGCTGCTCCTGCTTCGGCGCCTCGATCGCAGCCGGGCCGGTGCTGGCGCCCTCGAGCGCCGGCGCGCCGTCCTTGCCGCCGACGATCTCGACGAGCCGCTGCTTGGTGACGTGCAGGTCGAGGAACGGCACGACGTAGCGCGAGGTCTGCGGGCCCTTGTCGGTCTGGATGATCGACGACCTCTCGGCGAGACCGAGGGTGGCCGGGACCAGGTCGCCGACGTGCATCGCGAGCTCGGCCATCGAGGGGAGCTCGGCGGCGGCGTTCCAGCCCTTCGACTCCATCCGCCACACGCCGAGGGACTCGATCTCCGACAGCATCACCGAGAGGCGGGTGGTGGGCTTGTCGATCGCGGCGAGGTGGTTGGGGTCCTGCGGGTCGCAGTAGTTCCCGGCAACGTCCTTCTCGCCGTCGCAGCGGTGCTGGCAGCCGCCCTTGGTCCAGAACTCGTGCCACTGGGAGAAGCCGCCCTTGACGACGATGACGGGGATGGCGGCGGCCTCGGAGAGGACCTCGAACTCGGCCTTGCCGTCGTTGTCCCACGGCCGCGCCTCGCCGCCGTACTGGGCGGCGATCTCGGTGATGAGGCGCTCGGAGGGGCTGGTGAAGCGGAACCGCTCGAGCTTGCCGGGGCGGGTGTAGGTGGAGCCGTCCTGGCGGGTGCCGGTGATCTTGGCGCCGAGGCGGATCCGGCCCTGCTCGGCCATGCGGCGCTGGGTGGTGATGATGGGCATGTCAGTCGTCCTTCGTGTCGATGGGAGCGAGGGAGAAGGCGATGCCGGGGCCGTCGTCGCCGAGCAGGCGGATGTAACCGCCCTCGTCGCCGATCTCGACCTCGAACCGCATGAGGTCGAGCTCGCGCGCGATCTCCCTGGCGATGTGCTCGAGGGGCTCAGTGCCTTCGGGCACGGCGATCTCGACGGAGGCGTCGCGACCGTGGCGCACGCTGAGCACGTTGCGTGTGCGACCGTGGAATGTGGCGAGGTAGGCGACCATCACGAGGCCTTCCGCGCCGGCTCGTCGACGACCGGAGCGTCGACCTGCTCCCACGCCTTCACGTCCTGGCTGTGGAACAGCCGCTGCAGCGTCACCGCCGCGACGAACGCCTTGTGCACGTCCCGGCCCGACGGCTGCGGGATGAACGCGTGCGCGGTCGGCCGCCAGTTGAGGATCGCGGCGCCCTCGAACTTCGGGACCTTGACCACTGTCTCGTCGGGGAGCACCGCCTCGTCGGCGAACCGCAACCCTGCGAGCTGCAGCGGCTGGTCGGCGTACACGACGTTCGCGGCCTTCTTGAGGCTGCTCTTCCCGTCGATCAGCCAGAGCTTGCGACGCGACCACGACGTGAAGGTCGTCTTGCCGGTGGCCTCGTCGTACGCCAGCGGCAGATGGAGCCACAGGTCACCGGTGCCGGCGTACTCGTGCTTCCACGACACGACCGTGGTCTCGGCGGCCTCGACGTGCTTGTCGAGGTCGATGCGCCACCGGTCGAGGAACAGCAGGTGCTGGTGTACGAACGGCTCGACGTCGGGGTCGTAGGGCAGCGGCTCGTTGAGCACGTGCGCGTGTGCGTGGCGGTGGACGCGGTCGCCGAGGTCGGCGGCCTTCTCCCACTCGTTCTTGTGCTCGGCCTTGATGGCGGCGGTCACGCAGAACCGGCAGTGGCCACACCGGTCGGCGACCCGTGCCCTGGCGCACGGGCCATCCGGGTCCTGGCGCGAGGTCGCGACCATGAGCGGTAGCCGGTCCCACGCCGCGGCCGCGGTGGCCTTCGCGGCCGCCGGCACGAGGGCGGGCTTGGCGATCACGGACTGCGCGTTGGTGACGGACATGAGGCCGTCACCGGTGGCGCGCTCGAGGGGGCAGCCCTCGCGGCCGCACGACCCGTAGTAGCGGCCCTTGCCGCGGATGTCGCGGGCGTGGAGCGGGGCGGTCATCGGAGGTCCTCCTGTGCCTGCGCGTCGCGCCAGGCGTCGTACGCGGCCTGCTCGGCCAGGTCGGCGGCGTGGTCGTGCCGCAGCCACTGGCAGGCGCTGCAGGGCGACGTCGCGAGGCAGGACGGGCAGAGCGTGTGGGTGCCGCAGTCGGTGAGCTCGACGACCTCGAGCAGGTCCAGGCAGCCGGTGCAGGCACCGACCTCAACCTCTTCGTCGTCGGGGTAGGACCGGGTGGCCGGGGCGATCGCGATCGTCATGACGCCACCTCGAGCTGCGCCTGGGCGGCGACGTCGGCACGGCGGGCCTTCGCGTCGGCGGCCGCGGCGTCGACGTAGCCCTGCCACACGTCGTCGAGCGGCGGTCCCTCGGTGTGCATGTCGGGGTCGTGCGGGTCGAAGCCGCGCGAGATCGCGGCGTCGAGGCGGGACTCCGTGTAGGTGTCGATCACGATCATCGCGAGCTCCTCGGGGCCTTGCGGTGCGACGGCACGGGCTGGGAGACGTAGAGCGCGTCGCCGTACTCGCGCTCCTCGGCGGTGCGTGCCAGCAGTGCGGCGCGACGTCGGGCGCGGGCCCGCTGGATCCGCGACGGCAGCCACGTCACCGCGGCGGTGACGCCGAGCAGGCCGCCAGCCAGGTCGTAGCCGTTCATGCCGACACCGCCTGCATCGCGGGCATCTCGGCGCGGCGGGTGTAGCGCAGCTCGACCTTCACCTGGCCCAACAGGCCGGGGAGCCGGCCGGAGGCGTGCACGCGCTCGAGGTCGGTGCCGACGATCGGGACGACGACCTCGTCGTCGACGTGGAGGGTGTCGAGCCACTCGTTCTTGCCGAAGATCAGCCAGACCCGCATGCCGCCGTCGCGGAGCTCGATGGACTCAGGTGCGGGGAGGCCGTGCTCAACGAAGTGGTCGACGACGGCCTTGTAGCCGACCGCGGCAGTCGCGCGCACCGGGGCGTCGAGGGCGGTCATGCCGACACCGCCTGACGGTCGCGACGCGTGAGCTGGCAGGTGCGGCAGAGGCGCCCACCGTCACGCTGTCGGTAGGTGTTCTCCGGGGTGTAAGGGTGGTTCCGGGGGCAGTGGGTCTTGGCCAGGTTGAGGGCGGCCGGCGCGATCGGAGAGCGCAGGACGTTCTCGCGGTGCGTGACGACGTCCAGGTGCTGGGGGCGGATGCAGTGCCGGACCCGGCAGGTGTGGTCGATGACCTTGCCGGTCGGGATGGCGTCGACGAGCACGGTGTAGGCGACTCGGTGGGCGCCGCGCTGGATGGTGCCGGTGTCGTCGAGCCAGGTCATGCGGCCGTAGCCGGCGTTGGTGAGCGGTCCGAGCCAGACGACGCAGCCGCTGGCGATGTAGGCGGACCGCTCGGCGAGGACTGCGACGACTTCGTCGTGCGTCCGTCGACGGTTGCCGATGGGGTTCACTAGAATCTCCTCAGTTCGTGGGGCCTGGTGACTCAGCGGTGGGGAGCCGGGCCCCCGGCTTGTGCGGGGTGTGTCAGGCGGCGGTGCCGCGGTGGAGCGGCGTGAGGCCGCGGTGCTCGCGGATCCGGTCTTCGAGCTCGTCGACGGACGGCCCGTCAGGTGTCCAGGCCGCCTGGGCCTGCTCGCGGGGCGTCATCTGCTCGCAGGTGGCGAGCGCGTTGGCCAGCGCCGCGGCGGCGAGGTCGACGCCCTGCTCCTCGGTGCGCATCACGCCGACACCAGGTCTGCGGACTGCTGCTGGACGACCAAGGTCGCGGGGTCACGGACGATCGCTTCGACCGGGACGTTGAGCGCGTTCGCGATGCGGTAGAGCGCCTCGAGCGAGGCCTCTTTGCGCTCGTTCTCGATGTTGTCGAGCGTCGAGTAGGACATCAGCGCCTTGGTGGCGAAGGGGCCCGGCTTGAGCCCGTCCTTGATCCGGAACGCCCGGATGGCCGCGCCGTTGTGGCGGGTCACCTTGCTCTTCTTCTCTGCCATGCGGAAGAGACTAGAAGAGGATTTCGGAACTAGCAAGAGGGGATCGGAAGAAAACAGAAAGTCGCAGGTCAGACGGCGTGTCGGCGGCTGCCTTACACGCGTGTTCTTCCGGCTTTCGGGCTTAGAGTCTCTTCAAAGTGCTTCTGGACTCTTCCGGTCTCTTCCTGAGAGGTTCCCCGCTGTGAACTACGACCTGGCAGCACGCCAGCGACTTGGACGTGCGATCCGGGCGGCGCGCATCAGCGCCGGCTTCTCCAACCGCGAGGTGTTCGCCGCGCAGATCGGACGCTCAGCACGTCAAGTGCAGGCGCTCGAGCGAGGCGAATCTGGAGTAGGGCCGGACACGATGGCAGCTGCTGCAGACCTCGTCGGCTGGGAACTCGAGCAGGTGTACGCCTTACTCGAGGGTCGCGAGGAGCCAGGTCCGACGTCACCGTCCCTCACCTCCGTGAGCGATGAGGACCTCGCAGCCGAAGTGCTGCGTCGGATGAAGGCAGGGGGTGAGCACGGTGGAGACACCGCCGCCACCAAGGATCCGGGCTCGGGCCCGGACAACGTGACGCCCTTCGACAAGGGCGAAGAGATACGGCGCTTCCCGGGCCGGGCAGCGCGCTCGACGGACTGACTGTCGTACGCCGTCTCTACGGTCCCGGCGCATGGGGGTACATCCGTGGCGACGATTCCGAGAGCACACCGCGTGGCAGCTAGTCCGCCACTCTGGAGGCGACATGGGCTTCACCGACTTCGACACCTTCGAGGTGTCGCTGCGTGACGACCTCGACTGGGCCGAACGACGATCGACGATCATGCATGAGTGCCTTCATGTTGAGCGGGGTCCCGTCCCGATGGGCCTAGCTCGCAAGGAAGAAATCAAGGTTCGGAAGCTGTCAGCTGCCGAGTTGCTGCCGTCGATCGTCGAGGTCGGCGACGCCCTCATCTGGGCGCAGGGTCATGTCGAGCCGGCGGCGGCCGAGCTGCATGTGGACCTGGCGACGCTGACTGATCGACTCAGGTTCTGCACGACGGGGGAGCGGGAGTACCTGCTCCGACGACTACACGAGGAGGCACCACCCGCATGAGGATCACGTTCATCACCGTCGCGGCCACCGTCGCGCTGCTCGGCGCGTGCTCGGCTCAACCCAGCGAGCCTGACAAGTACGGGGCGCAGGACGTCTGCAAGCAGTTCGTCGAGAAGCGCCTCAAGGCACCGTCGACGGCCGACTACCAGAACACCACGACCACACAGGACGCCAACCAGTGGACAGTGGAGGGAGACGTCGACGCCGAGAACAGTTTCGGTGCGAAGATCCGCAACCACTACGTGTGCGTGGTGAAGCCACGAGACTCCGAGGGCACTAACTGGGAGTTGGTGGACATCCAGATGGGCGAAGGGTGACCCGCCGACCGCTGTCGTCGGTACCCGACCAGCCGCGTCGCGTGCTCGGGGTGATCCGGGTGTCGAAGGAACGCACCGGGATGGTGTCCCCGGAGATTCAGGAGACCGCGATCCGGGACTACTGCGCTGCGCGCGGGTACGTCCTTGCTGACGTCATCGAGGGCCTCGACGAGTCCGGCTCGCAGAAGCGGTCGTCGTGGTGGCGCCGCCTCGACGACGCCGTGGCCGCGGTCGAGGACGGCACGTACGACGGCATCGTGGTGTGGAAATTCTCCCGCGCCGCCCGGCACCGGCTGCGGTGGGCGGTCGCGCTCGACCGCGTCGACGTCGCCGGCGGGGTGCTCGAGTCGGCCACCGAGCAGTTCGACACCACCACCTCGGCGGGCCGGTTCGCGCGCGGCATGGTCGCAGAAATGAACGCCTTCGAGGCCGAGCGCATCGGCGAGGTCTGGAAGGAAGCCCACGGCTCCCGGATTCGGGCGGGGCGACCGCACTCGGGCAAGGCCCGCTTCGGGTACGTCTACGACTCCGCTGACAAGCTGCACAAGCCGCACCCCGAGCAGGGGCCGCTCCTGGCCGACCTCTACCGCCGCTACGTCGCCGGCGAATCCATCGGCCAGCTTGTGCAGTGGCTCAACGTCCGTGGCTGGAGGTCGATGGCCGGCAACCCGTGGTCTGACGCGACGCTGCGCAGGCTCCTGGACAACGGCTTCGCCGCCGGCATGTTCCGCTACCACGACCAGCTGCACCGCGGCGCCCACGAGGCGCTCATCGACGCGAACCTCTGGCAGGCCTACCAGGACGCCCGGGTCGCACGCCGCAAGGTCCCGCCGCGTGCCGAGCACTCCGGCTACCTGCTCTCCGGGTTGGTGCGGTGCGCGCGGTGCGGGTTCGTCATGGTCGCCTACCGCGAGGAGGGGCGCACGAAGTTCGACCGCCGGCGCGGGAAGAAGTACTCCACGAAGGGCGTGCGGCTGTCGTGGCGGTGCAAGCGCTGCCCCGAGGTCGGGAAAGGCCCCGCCGGGTACGTCGCGTCCTGGCGGGTCGAGGCCGAGGTGATGGCCCACGTGCGGGACCTGGTCGACCGGCACGAGCAGCGCATCGACGCCAAGGCCGTCGTCGACTCGCGTCGCACCCTCACTGAGGTCGAGCTCGCGCGGCTGACCCGCGAGGGTGTCCGCCTCGAGGAGGCGCTCGTCCGGCTCGCGGTGTCGCACTCGGAGAACCCGCTGCCCGAGCACGTGTACGCGCGATCGCGTGCTGAGCTCGAGGAGCGGGCGGCGACCGTGAAGCACTCGATCGAGGCGCTCTCGGCACAGCAACGCCGCGGCGCGATCGATGCGATCGCCGCGGCGGAGGTGCTGCTCGAGCGCTGGGAGGAGCTGCCGGTCCAGGCACGGCGTGAGGTCCTCAAGGGGCTGCTCGACTGCGTGCTGGTGCGGACCGGCAAGGAGCCGTGGATGGAGGTCGTGCCGTGGGTCAGCGCCCGCGGCTGAGCGTCAGCCCGCCAACGACTTTAGGCGCTCCTTGACCTGCGTGAACGTCCGCGTAGATCGACGGCGCCTCATGGCTGCATGCTGAGACGCCGAAGGCTGCGCTGGTGGGCCCGCTGGTCACGCAAACGGACCAGTCGGCGCACCAGGAGCGGGTCGTGCTCGAGCGCGGCCGGCTTGTCGATGAGCGCGTTAAGGACCTGGAAGTAGCGGGTGGCCGACCAGTCGAACCGCTCGCGGATGGCCTGCTCCTTCGCGCCGGCGTGCTTCCACCAGCCGCCGCCCTCGAAGTCGAGGATGGCCTTCTCGTCGTCGGTGAGCTTTTGCATGACGAGGACCGTAGGGGAGCGGACTGACAGTCACTCTTTGTCGTCGCCAGAGACCCAGTCAGAGAGCAACTCCCGCACGACGTCGGACACATTCAGGTCCTGCGCCTCTGCCTTCGCCTTCGCGGCGTCCCACAACTTCTCGGGCACGCGCAGCGAGCGCATGACCATCTTCGGCTTCGCCACAGGCGTGACGCTAGCGGACGTATTGACATCAGTGAGGGAGGCCATGGCACCAGTCTCGCAAGCGTATTGACGTCTGTAAAGACAGATGTACATACTAACGTCATGACGTTCTACTCGGGTCCTCGCCGCCGCTTCGCTCTCGCTGTGCTCTTCGTGCTCGGCTTCACTGCCTGCTCCGCTCACCCGTCGCCGGCGCACGCCGCCGAGCCGACCCGCGTGCTGATCGTGGGGGACTCGGTCACCCAGGGCTCCAACGGCGACTTCACGTGGCGCTACTTCGCCTGGCAGGAGCTCGCGGGCGCCGGCCGTGGGGTGGACTTCGTCGGCCCGTACACCGGCACCCACTCCGGGGACCAGCCCGGCCAGGTGTGGGGTGGGTCGTACGCCGACGCCGGGTTCGACCAGGACCACGCCGCGCGGTGGGGGAAGGCCATGTGGGAGCAGGCCTGGTGGCCGTCGGAGCAGGCGCCGTCGATTGCGGAGCTCATGACCGGGGGTGCCGACGTCGTCGTGCTCGCGTTGGGGGTGAACGACCTGCGGTTCAGCGGTGGTGACGTCGCCAGCCTGCGCGCGGACACGGTCGAGGTCGTCAGGCAGATCCGTGCCGTGGATCCGTCGGCCGGCGTCGTGCTGGGGGCGGTGCCGCAGTCCTGGGTGGCCGGGGTGAACGCCTGGAACGCGGCCCTGCCCGGCCTGGCGGCGGAGTTGGCCACCGGTGAGAGCACCGTCGTGGCCACGAACCCGGCCGGCTGGACGCAGGCGGACACCACCGACAACCTGCACCCGAACACCGTGGGGCAGCAGAAGCTCGCCACCACCTTCGTTCAGGCGCTCACCGCGCTCACCGAGCCGACGGCACAAGAGCCCACCCCCGAGCCCACCGCGGTTCCTGTGCCGTCTCTCCAGCAGACGGCCCCGTCGCCTGCCGCGAAGCCTGTCCCGTCGCCGATGGCAAAGCCGGCTGCGCCGCGGGGGATCCGGGCGGTGCAGCGCGGCGCGCGGATCCGGGTGGCGTGGCGGGCGGCCGCGGGCGCGGAGTCGTACGCGGTGCGTTGTGGCAGGTCGGTGAAGACGGTCGGTGGCACGCGCGCGGTCCTCCGCGTCCGGTCGGCGTCGTGCAAGGTGCGTGCTACGAACGCGGCAGGCTCGAGTGTGTGGGAACGGACGCGCGTTCGGGCCTGAAGGCCCTTCAGTTCCACAAGGCCCCGGTGACATCACGAAGCGCCCCACCCTCCAGCGCGAGGGTGGGGCGCTGTCGCAACTGTCAGGCGCCGCCGGCGATGAATGCGGCGACGGTGTGGTTGGCGTGCCGGTCGAGCTGCCCGCGCGCACGGTCGTAGCGGGTGGTGGTGCGCGGGTCGGAGTGCCGGGCTGCGATCTGTACGTCGCGGAGGGGCACGCCGGCGTCGAGGGCCGCGGTGACGTAGGAGTGGCGGAGCAGGTGGGGCCAGACGTGGCGGGTGATGCCGGCCGCGTTGGCGATCACCTGGACGCGGCGCGCGGCGGCCTTGCGGTGCATCGGGGTGATGCCGTCGGTCATGCGGAGCAGGTGGCCGGTGCGGCCCTCAGCGGCGCGGTCGAGCTCGCGGAACACGGCGGGCGGGATGGGGATGGTGGCGGGCTTGCCGCCCTTCCCGACCAGGCGGAGGACGCGGTGGCCGCGCTCGTAGTCGGAGAAGTCGCCGACCTGCACGCCGCACGCTTCAGAGACGCGGAGGCCGCACAGCCCGAGGAGGGTCGCGAGGGCGGAGTGGTCCGGGGTGAGGCCGCGGGCGGCGAGCACGAACGCGGCGAGCTCGTTGCGGGTGAGCCCCGCGATGCGGGTGTCGTCGACGTACACCTTCGGCATCCGGACGTACTCGGCCGGGCTGACGGGGATGACCTGGTCGACGGCGAGGAGGCGGTAGAACATCTTCAGGGTGGTGAGCCATCCGGCGACGGAGCCGGGGCCGTTGTGGCGGTCGTCCTCGAGGTGGCGTGCGAAGAGCTCGAGGTGCGAGCGGGTGATGCCGGTGATGGGGTCGAGGTCGTGCTGCTCGCACCACTGGAGGTAGAGCCGCATCCGGATGCCGTAGAGCTCCCGGGTGGGTCCGGCGTAGCGGGCGAGGAACATCGCGGCGTAGAGGTGTGCCTGCTTGGTCGGCAGAGGGGTCGCGAGGGTAGCGTCGTGCATGGTCACTGCTCCTGGTGCTTCAGGTGTGGTGGCAAGGCCCCGTCCGCGATTGCCGTCGCTGGCGGGGCCGCTGTGTGCCCGGACCAACGAAAGTACGCCCCGGCCCCTCACCGAAGCAAGGGGCCGGGGCGGGGCCTTCCGGGCTGATAGGTCAGCGGCGCATGGTGGCGTTGTCGAACCTCACGGCCGCGTTGGTGCCGTGACGGAGGCCAGCGCGTGTGCCCGACAGGGAGGTGGAGTCCCAGGTCGAGAGGTACGGCACGCCGTCGAGCCACGCCATGACCGCATCCGAGGTGCAGTTGAGCTGGATCTGACAGGCGTTTCCGGTGATCGGGACTGAGGCGGCCGACTTGAGCAGGGTGAGCGAGCCACCGGAGCCGAGGCGGTAGAGCCGGAAGTCGGTGTTGCCGCCGTTGGGGTAGACCCCGGCGACGTAGCCTGCGTTCGCGGTGCCGTCGTTGCGGCACACGATCGCGCCGTCAGCGACACCGGAGGCCCACGTCAGGTCGACGGTGAGGCTCTGGCCGGTGCCGCCCGAGTCCACGACCAGCATGGAGTTGGCGGTGTCGGTGGACGAGTACGCCGTCCCGTCTGCGGTCCACGTGCCGCCGCCGATGGTGCTCCACTCGCCGCCGATGACACCGAAGGTGTAGGCGAAGATCAGCGTTCCCGCGGGCGGCAGAGGGTCGACGCCCATGATGCGGTTGGCGATTGCCGAGGCCACGTCTGCGGCGGCTCCGGTGGTGTAGTGCAGGCCGTCCGAGGGCAGCCATGACTTGTAGCGGAGCACCTCGTAGGTGTCGGCCACGCGGATGCCGAGGGTTGCGGCGCGGGTCTTCACGGCTCGGATCGCGGCGACGAAGTTGCGGTGCGTGGCGTCGGTGAAGTCGGTGCTCAGGCCGGGGAAGAGGGTGGCGAAGCCGGGGTGGAACAGGGCTCCGGTGACAATGACGGGCTCGGCTCCGGCGAGGCGCGCCAGGGCGGCCATGCGGAAGATGTTGGTAACCGTCTGGTCCGTGGTCAGGGCTGCGGTGGCCTTGACGTCGTTGACCGAGACCTCGATCAGCACGACGTTCGGGCGGTGTGTGGCGAGCAGCGCAGGGAGGGCGGCGAGCATCTGGGCGGTGTTGTCGCCGGACACGCCGCCGTTGGTGAGCCCGACCGTGACGGAGAGGGTGCCGCCGAGCGCGCCGGCCGTGACGGTGGGGTAGTTGTCTGTCGATGGCGTGGTGGTGCCGACGCCTGCCGCCTGTGACGAGCCGGACGCCAGCAGGGAGTAGCGCGGCCCGAGCTCGGCGTCAACGATGTCGGGGACCGCTGCGGCAATCGTGGCCGAAAGGGCCGCCTGCGTGAGGGGGCCGACCCCGCCCGTGTTCTTGACGAGCGCCTCGACGGTCGCGTCAACTGGGCCGGCGATCGCGACCGCACCGTCGCGCGCCGCCTGAGCATCCGCGACCGCCTGGGCGAGGTCGCCGAGCAGGTCGGATGGCTCCGCACCCTCGACGAGCACGTCGAGCAGCAGCCGCGCGTTCGGCGGCAGTTCGACGGCAGGTCCGCCCTCGACGGCACGACCGTCGACCATCAGGAGAGCCGAGAGGAGCTGGGCGGTGGTGTAGGCCATGGGGATCCGTTCTGTGAGGCGGAACGTGGTCGAGATGGTGGGCTACTGGAGGACCTCGTTGAAGAGGAAGACGTCCTCCCCGCCGTCAACTACCAGGCGGAAGCCCCAGAGGCCGCGCGGCACGCTCACGAGGGGGACGTCGATGTCCCGGAACGTCGCCCCGTCCTCCCGGTCTGGGATCGGCGCGACCGGGGTCGCCCACGAAGCAGTGATCTCGACTTCGTCGCCATCGCTGTTCCGTGCCATGACGATCGACGGGAGAGCGAGGGTGCCGCCCTCGTTGTCGATGACGGGAACAGTGCGGGTGCTGTCGTCGCCGGCGTTCGTCACAAGGGGCCTCCGATGGTGTAGCGGCCGGCGCGGGCCGGGCCGGCGGTGGGGTTGGGCGCTGCTGGGGCGCCTGGGCTGATGCCGGCTGCAGGGGTGGCCGCTGCTGTGACGTAGCGAGCCGGCCGGGGCTGGCCGACGACCAGGGCCATCGGTGTCGGTGGTGCGCCCGGGGTGGCGACCGCGACGTCGACGGTGGCCAGCTGCTCGAGTTGCAGGCGGGCGGTGGTGAGTGCCCGGATCGCGAGGTCTGCGGTGGCGATCGCCTCGAGCTGCACCCGGCCAGCGGTTGCGCGCCGGGCACTGGTGTCCGCGGACGTGGTTGTCTCGGCGGCCGTGCGTGGCCGGCTGGTGCGTCTGGCCGCCTGGTCGCTCGTCGACGTCGTCTCGCTGGTGCCGCGGATCTGCTGTCCGGTCGTCGAGGGGGTCGTCGAGTCGGTGGTCGTGGTGGTCTCGGACGTGGAGCGGATCCGCGCGGCGCCGGTGCGTACGCCGGCGGCCGCGTCGGAGGTCGCGGTGGTCTCCGTCGCAGCCCGGGCGCGAGCCACTGTCCGGGTGCTGGCGTCTGCCGACGACGTGCTCTCGGCGGCCGCGCGGGCTGCGGCGGTGGTCCTGGTGACGGCGTCCGCCGTGGTGGTGGACTCGGTGGTGCCGCGCACGATCTGCCCGGTGGTGGCCGGTGTTGTGGAGTCCGACGTCGACGTGGTCTCGGCGGCCGCCCTGGTGCGCGCCACAGTCCGGCCGCTCGTGTCGCCCGTCGACGTCGTCTCCGTTGCTGTGCGGGACCGGGACGTGGTCCTGGCGGTCTGATCGGCGGTCGTGGTCGACTCTGCTGCAGCCCGAGCCTGTGTGTGCGTGCGGGCGGTCGCGTCCGACGTTGACGTCGACTCGCTTGTGGAGCGGTTGATGATCCGAGTGACGGCGGCCGCCGTGGCGTCGACGGTCGTGGTCGTCTCGACGGTCGCGCGGGGCCGGCTGCTGGTCCTCGCGATGGCATCCGCAGTTGTGGTGGACTCGCTCGCGCTCCTGGCGCGTGCCACGACGCTGCCGCTGGTGTCGACCGTGCCGGTGCTCTCCGCGGCTGCACGGGGCAGCGAGAGGGTCCTGGCGGTCGAATCGGCCGTGGTCGTCGACTCGCTCGTGCCGCGCGGGTACGACGTGCCGCTCGAGACGTTGCCGCCTGGGACCTCGAGGGCGACCAGCGACCAGGTCTGGCCGGCGGCGCCGGTGCGCTCGCCGAGCCGCTGCGGGCCAGCAAGAGGAGCGACCTGGCGGAGGTAGTGTGCAACGTAGTTGCCGGTCGATCGGTCGTGGTCGAGCTGCACGGTGGCGCCGGCGTAGTAGGTGGTGGTGCCGGGAGTGACGGCGGCCCAGTCGCCGATGGCCCATGTGAGGCCCGCCTGGTCGAGGCTTGTGCTGAGGAGATGGAAGTCGGGCAGCCCGGAGCCGACGAGCTCGAGGACGCGCTGGGTGCCGTCGAAGGTGTCGGCGCCGCGGTGGGCTTCTACGACCGCGCTCTTGTGCTGCGTGACGGTGGTGCTGCCGGTGTCGACGGTGATCGCGCCGGCGACGGTGACCCGCGAGCTTGTCCAGATCTCCGCCTGGGTGCGGCTGGCGGTGAAGACTTGCGCTCGGCGCGACCAGACGAGGCCGCCGCCGGATGGGTCTGCCCAGGTGCCGGAGGCGGTTCCGCCCTCTCGGACGCGCTTGAGGACGATCTGGTCGTCGACCGCGAGCGCGACCGTGGTGATGCTGAGCGCCGCAGTCTGTGCGGTGGTGGTGCTCGCGGTCTTCTCGTCGACGAGGGTGGCGGCGGCTCGGGTCGCCGAGGGGGTGCGCGGTGGCTTCCCCTGGTGCTTGCGGGCGTGGAGCAGCATCGTGTCGCTCATGCCACTGGCCTAAAGGTCGTGGATGGCGAAGATGAACGCCCCGAAGGCGTCGTTGGCGGTGGCGTTGTTCGGGCCGCCGTACTTCAGGCCGGTCGACGCGACGAGGGTCTCCACGCCGTACGCCGCGTCGAGGGTGATGCTGTTGCCAGGGGTGAGGCCGGTGATCGGGATCATGGCCACCACAGTCAGCATCGACGTCGCAGCCGCGTTGCCCTGCAGGAGGCCTGCCGCGCTCGCTCGAGCTCGCACCGTGCTGCCCTCGAGCGCGCCCAGCAGAATCTGGGGGAACGTCGCCGCGCCATGCAGTGTGCCCTGCAGCTCGACCCAAACCCGCCCACTGGCCGGGATGGTGACGGTGAGCCGCAGGTTCGTGGTGTCGATCGCGGTCATCGCCAGCGCCGCCGTCGTCGCCTTGCTGACGGCGGTCGCCGGGTCGTACGCGATCGCGCCGAGGACGCTCATGCGCTCAGCTGATCGTGACGGTGTCGGTCAGCACGAGGCTGTCGCCACTCGCGGCCATGACAGCGGTCGGGCTGACCAGGGCCTCGTAGACCAGCGTGCCGCCGACCGCGAACTGGTCGAAGATCCCGCGCTTGGCGATCGTCACGGGGAGGCTGTCGGTGCCGTTGGCGGTGAACGTCGACGTCACGGTGAACGTCGCGGTGCCGGTGGTGTGGGCGTAGACGCCGGTCTGCCGCACGAGGCCACCGCCGGCGGTGGTGATCTCGCCGGTCAGCGAGGTGTCACCGGCCGCGGGAGCGGTGCTGTTCGCGGTGATCGCGACGAACTTGGCCACCGCGGTGGCGCTGGCGGCGCCGGCGATCTGCTTGGCCACGAAGTCGCGGCCGGCATTGGTCAGCATGGTCAGTTCTCCTCGAGGTCGCGGATCTCGATGCCGCCGTAGTGGCCGGCGATCAGGGTGGCCAGGGCCGGGTCGTCGGACGCCACCCACGCCGGCGGCGGGGTCTCGCCCTTGACCTGGTGGACGTGAGAGGCCCAGACGCCGCCGGCGTCGGTGATCGCGAGGAAGGCCTGCGCGAGGGTGTAGTCCTCGGGGATCTCGATCGTGGTGGCGCGCTTGCCCTTGGGGAGGGCCTCGAAGGTCTGGCCGTTGTCGAGGCTCTGGTGGGCGTGGCGGTTGCCCAGGACGACGAGGCTCATCTCAGTCCTCCTGGCCGTAGTGCTTGGGCAGCGGGGTGAGGGCCACGTTCACGGGCGTGCCAGTCGCGACGCTGGCTGCCGGGCCGGCGATCGGCATCTGCGTGTCCGGGGGCCGCTGGACGATGACCTCGGCTGCCGGGGTCACGAACCACCGGAGTGCGAAGAACACCGCACCGGCGAGGGTCGTGAGCGACCCCGTCTGCGCTGGCGTGAGCTCGAGGACGCCGAAGGCCACGAGCACGCCGTAGAGGGCAGTGCCGAGGCCGACGATAGCGACGGGATTGCGCGCGATGCGCTGCAGCAGGGTCATCGTCTACTCCTTGGGGTTGAGGGGCGAGTGCCCCAAGACGGCTTGGGTGAAGAACTCGATCGGTCGGCGGGTGAGGGCGAAGCCCAGGCAGCGGGCCGTGAACCAGGCGGCCTCGAGGTGGCGCCTCATGGATCAGGCCGCCTTCGGCCACACGACGCGGGCGCCGTGGGCGTTGTGGCCGTCGATGGTCAGGTTGAGCGTCCAGCGGTCGGTGACGATCACGCGCCGGCGTTCGGGGGCCCACGCCTTGGCCTTGTCGATCCCGGCGTCGGTGACCGTCTTCTCGCCGCGCACGATGGTCGGCCAGCCGCGGTGCGTGTTCGTGTCAGCCAGCCAGACGCCGGCGTGGTGCTCCTTCGCGCGCGTCCGGAGCGCCTGGCGTACGTCGCGGCGCCGCTCCTCGAGCTGCTCGCGGATCTCGTCGGTCACACCGACGGGGAGGCGCGGCAGATGGGTGTTCAGGACCGCCGGCGCGAAGTGCTTGCCCAGCTGGATCACGGCCTCGGTGACCACCCGGTTCGGGGTGAACTTCGCGAGGCCCTTGCAGGCCGGCTCAAGGTGGACGGAGAACAGGGCGAGGTGGTGCGGCACGAGGATCGGGACCGCGGTGTGGTCGCCGATGACGTGATGGGTGAGCCGGACCCGCTGCTGGATGAGGTCCATCTCTTCGGGGGCGTCGGCCTCGTCGATCTCCTGCAGCGCGTAGACGGCGCGCCTGCCGCCCCGCTCGAGCAGCGCGTCGAAGTTGCGGAGGAACTCGGCCTCGCTCACGTTGCGGCCCAGGTTGGCCTGCACGAGCCTCATGCCGACCACTCCGGCAGGTCGACGGTCTGCCCGGCGAGGACGTGCGTGCAGTCGCCGAGGAACTGGATCCGCCCGTCGGTCACGTACGAGTGGCAGACGATCGGCGCGCCAGGCGCGACGCCGGCGTGGCTCGGCTTGCGGAATCCGGAGCCCTCATCCCACTGCACGCCGCTCACGAGTACGGAGGGCGAGAAGGTCGGGCGCTCGAGGTCGCCGTTGAACGTCCACGTTCCGACGGAGATCCGGTGATTGTCGTCGCAGCCAGGGCATCGGAAGATCACCAGCTCGGCGCCGCCGGCACTGTCGCGGGCAAGCGTGGCGCGCGCGGTCACTGGCCCAGACCCTTCAGCCGGTCGCGCAGCTTCTTCAGCCGCCCGCGGATGCTCTTGGCCTGCCGCTGCGCCGCCTCGAGCTCGGCCCGCTGCTCGGCGATGCGCGCCTCGAGCGCCGCCCGGTGCTGGTCGTTGCGGAGCGCCTGCTCGGTGTAGCGGACGTCGCCGACCCAGCCCGGGTCGAGGTCGGGGCCGTTGCCCTTCAGCCCGTCGCGGTGGTTGAGGTAGGCGGTCACCTGCGCGGCGGCCGCCGGCGCGAGGTCGGGGTGCCCGATCAGCACGGCGTGGA
>NZ_DASWXC010000045.1:0-8560 GCF_036405735.1 Nocardioides sp. | reverse complement strand
CGAGCGCGGCATGGTCGTCATCAAGCCGGGCACCACGACCCCGCACACCAACTTCGAGGCCTCGGTCTACATCCTCTCGAAGGAGGAGGGCGGCCGTCACACGCCGTTCTTCAACAACTACCGTCCGCAGTTCTACTTCCGTACCACGGACGTGACCGGCGTCGTGACCCTCCCCGAGGGCACCGAGATGGTCATGCCGGGTGACAACACCGAGATGTCGGTCGAGCTCATCCAGCCCATCGCCATGGACGAGGGTCTGCGGTTCGCGATCCGTGAGGGTGGCCGCACCGTCGGCGCCGGCCGGGTCACCAAGATCACCAAGTGATCTAGCTTCATCTCACAGAGGGCCCCGCTGCTTCGGCAGCGGGGCCCTCTGCTGTGCCCGCTTCGTTGGTCGAGTAGCGAGCGCCAGCGAGCGTATCGAGACCCCTGACCCGAGAATGGAACCCATGCCTCCCGAGACCCACGACAAGCACGGCAAGCTCGCCCGCTCGCGCAACGCAAGCCCGGAGTCCCGGCCCAACGTCCGGCTCACCGAGGACGGTCGGCCGCTGCGCGAGGTGCTGTCGTATGCCCGTCGTGGCAGCCGGTTCACGGCCCGGCAGGCCGACGCCTGGGACCGGCTTGCGGGTGAGTGGGTGTTCGGCCCCGAGGCGGTCGCCGACGTCACGGGGCCGCTGGACCTGGGGGCCGCGTGGTTCGGGCGGGACGCACCGCTCTACGTCGAGATCGGCTCGGGCGTGGGGGAGACGACGGCGTCGTACGCCGCGGCGCATCCCGACGTCAATGTGCTCGCCTTCGAGGTGTGGCTGCCCGGGGTCGCCGACACGCTCGGCCGGCTCGAGGCGGCCGGCGCGACCAACGCCCGGCTGTGCACCGTCGACGCCGCCTGGTCGCTGACCGAGCTGTTCGCGGCCGGCTCGATCACGGAGCTGTGGACGCTCTTCCCGGACCCGTGGCACAAGAAGCGTCACCACAAGCGCCGTCTGGTCAACCAGCCGTTCGTAGGGGTCGCCGCCTCACGGCTGGTCGCCGGTGGCACGTGGCGGCTCGCCACCGACTGGGCCGACTACGCCGAGCACATCGCCGAGGTGATGGCCACCGAGCCGACGCTCGCCGGCGGCACCGCCGAACGCTGGGACGAGCGTCCGCTCACGAAGTTCGAGCGGCGCGGCCTCGCCGAGGGCCGGGAGATCGCCGACTTCGCCTACCGGAGAGTGTGATCACCGCGTGGGGGCGGTGATCTCGATACGCGCGTCACGGGCTCGCAAGCTCGCCCGTGGCGCTACTCGATCACCCCGCCTGGTCCGCACCCTCGCGAGCTCGGGCGCGGGGCGGTGTCAGCAACCGACCTCGGGGCGGCCGGCGACCGGCCGCGCGATGGGCGCTCGCTTGAGCTGGCGGACCAGCTTCCGCTTCGTCGTCGTGCGGCCGAGCGGGTAGTAGCGGAACCAGTCGAACTGCGTCACGAGCGGGTCCATCCGTGCCGCGCCGGGGGCGGCGAGCAGGGAGGCGCGCAGGTGCAGTCGCTCGCCGCGCATGACCTTCTTGACCGGCAGCCGACGCACGATCCGCCCGTCGAGGAACCACGACACCGACCTCGGCGTCACCTCGGCCGCCCAGACGCGCCAGGCGCCGTACCGGGCGTCCTGGGTGCCGTTCCAGGTCTTGACGTCGTAGAGCGGACCGACCGGCGTGACGGGCGCGCTGCGGTGCAGCCCGGGGCGGTGCACGCCGACGGTGGCGGTGTGCGAGCCGGACTGGCCGTAGCTGGCCATCACGACCGACCGCGGCGCACAGCGGGCCGGTGGGCTCGCCGGCACCAGCTCCAGCTTCACCTGGTACGGCGGCAGCCCGGCCGGCACCTTCTTGCTGGTCGAGCCGGTCTTGCTGCGGAAGCGAACCTCCCAGCGGCCGTAGCGGCGCGCCTGGTTCCAGTCGGCGACCAGGTCGCCGCGGGTGTGCTCGATCTGCAGCGTGCCGTACTTCTTGGCCCACACGTCCGGCGTGCCGACGTAGCTGAACGGCCCGGGCACCGGGTTGGCGACCCCGGACAGCTGCTCGCCCGTGGTCTCGAACTCGTGGCGGGTCACCTTGCTGGTCCACCAGGCGTAGGTGGAGCCGGAGTGGATCAGCTCGTAGGCGTTGCAGCCCTCCGGGCGACCGCAGGAGCCGGGAGCGGCTGAGGCGGGGAGCGGGGCGACGAGCGTGGCGAGGAGCGCCAGGAGAGTGATCGGTGCGAGAAGGAGTCCGAGAGCACGGAACGGGCGGAGAGTCACCGCGACACGGTAGGTCGCGGGCCCTCCGCCCGTCCAAAGCTCGGCCCAGGAGTGACCGATCGGTGGGGTGGACTAGTCCGCTCAGCAGGCGCCGGCGTACGTCTTCTGGTCAGGCTTGGCGCCGCCGGTGGCCTTGGCGCCCTTCTTCTTCATGGTCCAGTAGCGCGCCCAGTCCATCTGCAGCCGGGTCTTGTTCATGCGGGCGCCGGGCTCGGCGACCAGGCGGGCCTGCATCGTGAGCGGCACGCCCGAGAGCGCGGCCGGCCGCTTCTCGGTCGCCACGAGCCGGGCGTCGACGAACCACTTCACGTGCTTCGGGGTCACCTCGACGCCGAAGACGTGCCACTCGTCGGAGCCGACCTTGCGGGACAGCTCCTTGTCGTAGACGAACTGGACGTTCGGGAGGTTGCGCACGGCGAACTTGGCGGTGTGCGACTTCTTCGGGGTGTAGTCGAGCATCACGATGTCGCGGGCACCGCAGTGGCGCTTCTTCTTCGCGGCCGGGACGAGCGCGACCTGGACGCGGTAGTCGGTCGCGCCGCGGGACTCGCGGGCGGTGCGCAGCCGGGTCTCCCAGCGGCCCTTCGTGTAGGAGACGCCCTTCCAGGTCGTCATGACGTCAGCGCTGCGGCCCTTGCGTCCGACCAGCGTGAGCATGCCGTTCTGCTGGTAGAGCCGGCCGGGGCCGGTGAGCCTCCACTCGCGGGGCTCGGTGCGACCGCCCTTGAACTCGTAGCGGTGCTTGACGGGATACCAGTTGTAGCTCGCCCCGGCGTGCACCAGCTCGAAGGCGGTGCACCCGCTCGGCCGGCCACAGGAGCCCGGGGCGGCGGACGCCGGGGCGGTGGCCAGGAGCGGGAGCGCGACGGCGAGGACCGACCCGAGAACGGCCAGTCGCGTGGTCATGCGCGTAATGAACATCCGGCCACCCTAGCCACGTCGGCGCGAGCCGTCAGATTCGCCGACGGTCGGCGGTCGGGCCGAGCAGGGCTCAGCAGGCGGCGTCGTACCTGCCCTCGGTGAGCGGTGGCGCGGTGAGGGGCTTCTTGTTCGGCTTCGTGAGCGGCCAGTACCTCGCCCAGTCGAGCTGCACCTTGGTCGGCCGCATCGTCGCCCCGGGGGTGGCGACCAGCGAGACCCGCATCTGGAGGGGCACGTCGAGCAGCGGTGTGCTGGTCGGCTGGGTGGCGACGACCTTCGCGTCGACGAACCATGACACGTGGTCGTCGGCGAGCTCGACGGCGAACGTGTGCCACCTCGACCGGCCCACCGGCCGGCGGGTGGTGAGCGACGCGGTGTGTGTGAGGTTCGGCAGCGAGTGGACGGCGAAGCCGGCGGTCGTCGGCTCGGAGGGGTGGTAGGCGAGCAGGGTGACGCCCTCGGCGCCGCAGTGCTCCTCGGTGACCGGCACCAGCTCCACCTTCACCAGGTAGTCGGTCAGCCCCGGCGCGTGGGCGGCGCGCACGTTGTTCTGGTCGGTGCGCATCCGCACCTCCCAGCGGCCACGGTCGTAGGCCGCCCCCGTCCAGGTGGCACTCAGGTCGCCCCGGCGCCCGTTGAGCGTGAGCATCCCCTTGGTGGTCCACAGCTGACCGCCGGCGCCCTTGACCCACGCGGCCGGCTTGGCGCCCTTGAACTCGTGCCGGTGCCGCACGGGATACCACCCGTACGACGAGCCGGCGTGCTGCAGCTCGAACGCGGTACAGCCGCTGGGCCGGCCGCAGGACCCGGGTGCGCCGAGCGCGCCGGCGGGCGAGGGCACGACGGTGCTGCCCGCGAGCACGGCGCCGGCCCAGACGGCGGTCGCGGCGACGGCGGTACGGCGGAGCCTTGCGGGACCCATGGGACGCATGCGGTCACCCTAGGTCCGCGCCCTGGATCAGGAGGGCACCCGCGCCGGGCTGGCCGTGGTGTGGCGCTCGACGAGCTCGAGCGGGAGCACGAGCGAGGCTGGTGGCGAGGCGCTGGGCCGCCCCGACTGCAGCTGGGCGAGCACCTGCTCCGCGGCGACCCGGCCCTGCTCGCGGACCGGCTGACGGACGGTGGTGAGGTCGAAGAACGCCGCGAGCTCGTGGTCGTCGACGCCGACCACGGAGAGGTCCTCGGGCACCCGCAGGCCATGCTCGCGGGCCGCCCGCAGCACGCCGATCGCCATCTCGTCGGAGGCGGCGAAGATCGCGGTAGGCCGCCGCGGCAGGGCGAGCAGCCGATGGGCCGCCAGGGTGCCGCCGGCGACCGTGAAGTCGCCGACGTCCTCCAGCGCGGGGTCGTCCTCGAGGTGCCGGGCGGCGAGCACCGCGCGGTAGCCGGCCAGTCGGGCGGGGGGAGCGGTGAAGTCGACCGCGACCTCCGGCGACCCGCCGACGTACCCGATCCGCCGGTGCCCCAGCGCGGCCAGATGCTCGGTCGCGAGCCGCCCGGCGCGCTCGTCGTCGATGCGGACCGCGAAGAAGCCGGGCGCCTCGGCGCCCACGATCGCCACCGGCCGGCCGAGCGAGCCGAGCCGCGCCAGCTCCTCGGGGGAGGGACGCAGGCCCAGGACCAGCACCGCGTCGGCCCGCTTGGACAGCAGACTGGTCTCGAAGACGCGGTGCCGGGCCGCCCGGTCGCCGGCGAGGTTGTAGAGCAGCAGGTCGTAGCCGGCACCCCGCAGCACCTCCTCCGCGCCCTGGATCACCTGGCCGAAGAACCACTGCGTGACGCGGGGGACCACCACCGCGACGGTCCTGGTGCGCCCGCTGGCGAGACCGGCCGCGCTGGGGGAGGGCACGTAGCCGAGCCGCTCGGCGGCGGCCATGACGCGGCTGCGGTTCTCCTCGGACACGCCGGGGAGGCCGCGCAGCGCGCGGGAGACGGTCGCGGTCGACATCGCGACCTCGTGCGCGACGTCCCGGATGCTGGTCATGATGGGAGCGCTCCCAAGCCGGGCTTCGCTCGTCTAGGCTGGCGGTCATGACAGCGCACCTGCCCGACGGCGCGGCCCTGGCGTTCGGCTCCGCGACCGCGTCGTACCAGATCGAGGGCGCCACGTCGGCCGACGGCCGCGGGCCCTCCATCTGGGACACGTTCGCGGCCCGTCCGGGCGCGACACGGGACGGCAAGGACGGCTCGGTGGCCTGCGACTCCTACCACCGTTACCCGGAGGACGTCGCGCTGCTGGCCGATCTGGGCGTGGCCTACTACCGCTTCTCGCTGGCGTGGCCGCGGATCGTGCCCGCCGGCACGGGCGCCGTCGAGCCGCGCGGACTGGGCTACTACGACCGACTCGTCGACACGCTGCTCGAGCGCGGGGTCACGCCGACCGGCACCTTCTACCACTGGGACCTCCCGCAGGCGCTGGAGGACCGGGGCGGCTGGCTGCACCGCGACACGGCGTACGCCTTCGCCGACTACGCGATGGTGGCCTACGACCGCCTCGGGGACCGGGTGAAGGTCTGGGCCACCCACAACGAGCCGTGGTGCGCGGCGTACCTCGGCTACGCCGCCGGCGTGCACGCGCCCGGCCGCCGCGAGGGCGGCGACGCGCACCGGGCCGCCCACCATCTCAACCTGGGCCACGGCCTGGCGGCCCAGCGGCTCCACGAGGCCGGCTGCCGCGACGTCGGCATCGTGCACAACCTGGCGCCGATCTGGCCCGAGCCCGGCACGCCGGCGTCGGCGGCCGACGGCGTCGACGCCGTGCGCAACCGGGTGTGGCTCGGTCCGCTCGTCGACGGCGCGTACGACGACGGCGTACTGCGTGTGGCGCCCGTGCTCGCCGACCCCGAGCTGGTCCGCGACGGCGACCTGGAGCTGGTCCGAGGCTCCGCCGACTGGCTGGGCGTCAACTACTACACGCCCGTCCGGCCGGGGCCGGTCGTCCCGACGCCGCAGGGCGAGGAGCGGCACCCCGAGACCGACGCCTACCCCGGCGTCGAGCCGGTGACCTTCCACGTCCGCGAGCCGCGCACGCACATCGGCTGGGAGGTCGAGCCGGCCGGACTGGAGGAGCTGCTCGTCGAGAGCCATCGCCGCACCGGGCTGCCGATCATGGTGACCGAGAACGGCGCCGCCTACGCCGACGAGACCGTCGTCGACGGGGTCGTGCGGGACGCGGACCGGATCGCCTACCTCGACGGCCACATCGCCGCCACCGAGCGCGCCCGGGCGGCAGGCGCCGACGTCCGCGCCTACATCGTGTGGACGCTGCTGGACAACTTCGAGTGGGCCGAGGGCTACACCAAGCGCTTCGGCATCGTCCACATCGACCCCGCCACGCAGGACCGCACGCCGAAGGCGTCCTACCGCTGGCTCCAGCAGCGCCTGCGCGGCTGACCCGGTTGCGGCGGCCGACGTCATGCGGTCCGGTCGCTCAGGCAGCCGGACCGCATGACGTCCCGCACGCCACATCTCAACCCTTGACGCTGCCCGCGAGCAGGCCGCGGACGAAGAACCGCTGCAGGGACAGGAACACGATCAGCGGCACGATCAGCGACACGAACGCACCGGCCGCGAGCAGGTGCCAGTCCTGGCCCCGCGTGCCGGAGAGCGCCGCCAGCTGCACCGTGAGCGGGGAGACGTCCGGGCTGCCGCCGCCGAAGACGAGGGCGACGAGCAGGTCGTTCCACACCCACAGGAACTGCAGGATGGCGAAGGCCGCGATCGCGGGCGTCATCAGCGGGAGGATCAGCCGGGTGAAGATCTGGACGTGGCCCGCCCCGTCGACGCGCGCCGACTCGATCAGCTCGCCGGGGATCTCGTTCATGAAGTTGTGCAGCAGGTAGATCGCCAGCGGCAGCGCGAACATCGCGTGCGAGAGCCAGATCGTGTAGAAGCCGCCGCCGGGTGCGTCGCCGCCGGCCAGGCCGAGGTCGACGTAGAGCCGCAGCAGCGGGATCATCGTGACCTGGATCGGCACGATCTGCAGCGCGAACACCAGGACGAACAGCGTGTTCTTGAACGGGAACTGCATCCAGGCGAAGGCGTACGCCGCCATCGCGGCGATGCTGATCGGGATGATCACCGCCGGGATCGTGATGATGGCCGAGTTGATCAGGTAGTCGGACAGGTTGTACTGCGAGGCGCCCGAGAGCACCGCACGGTAGTTGTCCAGCGTGAAGGCGGGGTCGGTCACGATCCGCCACCAGCCGGTGGTCTTGATGTCGGCCTCGGGCCGGAACGACGAGATCAGCAGGCCGGCGGTCGGGACCGTCCAGAGCACGGCGATGACCAGGGCGCCGAGCGACGCCCACCGGTTGGTGAGGCCCTTGCGGCTCTGCTCGGCCGTCCGCTCGATCTTCTTCAGGGTGCTGACGTCGCTGATGTCAGTGTCGAGGGTCGTCATCGGGCCGCCACCTTCCGCATCTGCCGGACGTTGTAGATCACCACGGGGAGGACCAGGACGAAGATCAGCACCGCCAGCGCGGCGCCGAGGCCGCCGTTGTTGGCGCGGAAGCTCTGGACGTAGAACTCATAGGCCAGCACGCTGGTGTCGAAGTTGCCGCCGGTGACCGTGCGGACGACGTCGAAGGCCTTGAGGGTCGTGATCGTGATCGTGGTGAGCACCACGATCAGGGTGGGACGGATGCTCGGGACGGTGATGAAGCGGAACATCTTCAGTCCGCTCACACCGTCGAGCCGGGCCGCCTCGACGATGTCGGTCGGAATGGCCTTGATGGCCGCGGAGAGCACCGTCATCGCGAAGCCGGCCTGCACCCAGATCATGATCACGATGAGGAAGAGGTTGTTCCACGGGGCGTTGATCAGCAGGTGGTGGCGGCCCAGCCCGACGGCGTCGGTGGCGGCGTTGATCAGGCCGACGTTGTCGTCGTAGACGAACTTCCAGATCAGCGACGCGCCCACCAGGGAGATCGCCATCGGCAGGAAGATCAGCGCCTTCGCGGACTTCTCGAACCGCGCCCGGTCGACGAGTACGGCGTAGACGAGACCGATGAGCGTCGCCACGATCGGGGTGATGATGACCCACAGCGCCGTGTTGAACAGCACCGTGAGCTGGTCGGAGTCGGTGAAGATCGTCTTGTAGTTGTCGGTCCCGACCCAGAGCTTGTCGAAGTTGTTGCGGAACGACAGCCGGATCGTGGAGACGGCCGGGTAGAGCAGGCCGACGCCGATGAGGACCAGCGTCGGCAGGAGGAACGCCGTCGACTGGATGACCTCGCCGGACCGCGACCGCAGTCGGGAGGTCAGCAGCAGGATCACCGCGACGACGGCGAAGAACAGCGCGATGACGATCGCGGCCTGGAGGAGCTTCTCGGCGGCGGACATGGCACTCCCAACGGTCA
>NZ_DASWXC010000044.1:0-25225 GCF_036405735.1 Nocardioides sp. | reverse complement strand
CCTTGTGGGTTAAGGCCCCCAACAGACTATTGGGTTGATAGGCCGGAGGTGTACAGCAGCAATGCCCAGCCGACCGGTACTAATAGGCCGAGGGCTTGTCTTACAAACACTTTGCAAAACCAACGAACCGCTCGCGTCCACTAATTCATGAGTAATCGTGATTCCAGTTTTGGTTGCATGTCGCAACCGCTAGAGTTACGGCGGCCATAGCGAAAGGGAAACACCCGGTCCCATCCCGAACCCGGAAGTTAAGCCTTTCAGCGCCGATGGTACTGCAACCGAGAGGTTGTGGGAGAGTAGGACGCCGCCGGACATATCTTGCGCAGGGCCACCTCCTCGGAGGTGGCCCTGCTGCCATTTCAGCACCACTTCTGCTCGGCCGGATCGGGCCGTTCTCCGTCCACAGGCCGTATTCGCGATGGCCATATCCACGATGGCGTCGCTCGTGGCGCGTCGGCGTCGGTCCTGGGACGGAGGCTCGGCGGTGGAGGTGATGTGCCATGGAGGCACCTACGGTCAACGAGGTCCGCCTGATCGGCCGGATCAGTGCGGCTCCCGAAGTGCGCACGCTGCCCAGCGGCGACGCCGTCACGACGTTCCGCGTCATCGTCGCCCGCGGCGGCGGGGGCAGCGGTTCGCGGCAGCGCGTTGACGTCATCGACTGCGCGGTCTGGTCGACGCGACTGCGTCGCTCGGTGTCGCGGTGGGAGGCCGATGACGTCGTCGAGGTGACCGGCGCCGTGCGACGGCGCTTCTTCCGGGCTGGGGCCAGCGCGGCGTCCCGCGTCGAGGTCGAGGTCAGCGGAGCGCGGCGGGTTCGTCGACGAGCGAGCGCATGAGCAGGCCGACGCTCGGCTTGGGCTGGAACGAGGTCGCCTTCTCCGGCAGCAGCCGCCCCGCCTCCGCCGTCGTCAGCACCTGCTCGTAGGTCGGCGCAGGAAGCAGGAGTGCGACTCCCTGGTGGGCCGACAGCGTGTTCACCGTCTCCTCGACCGAGTGCCGGTACAGCACCTCTCGCGGGGCGTGTGCCAGGGCCGGCACCAGGTCGCGGTGGATGCGCTCCACCATGGTGGGCTCGTGCTCGCTGGTCACTGGCAGCCGGAGTGCGA
The DNA here is from genome assembly GCF_036405735.1 of Nocardioides sp. GTDB lineage: Bacteria > Actinomycetota > Actinomycetes > Propionibacteriales > Nocardioidaceae > Nocardioides. The sequence continues at coordinate 24,116 of NZ_DASWXC010000044.1, read as the reverse complement.
CGGCCCGTTCGCCGTCGGTGGCGACGGCCGTGGCGGCGGCCAGGTGGTCGTACCCCGGTGACGTCACCTCCCGCGCGGGCAGCCCCGCACGCTCGGCTCCCGCGACGAGGTCGTCGAGCGTGGTGCCGACCAGCACGCGGTGGATCGGCCCCAGGAAGAGCGGGGTGTCGTGTTGGTCCACGACCATGGCAAGGCCGTGGTCGGCGGCGCTGCCGGGAAAGCGAGCCTGGAGCTGGAGGTAGGCGGCGTAACGGTGGTGGCCGTCGGCCAGGAGGGCGCGGCCGAGCGAGGCGTTGAGCACGGACTGGTCGACCTCGTCCCGGACCGCCCAGATCCGGTGCCGCTGCTCGGCGCGGTCCTGCAGCTCCCAGGTCGGCGTACGGCTCGCCACCCGGCGGGTCAGGTCGGCGAGCTCCGGCGCGGCCCGGTGGAGCAGCAGGATCGGCGCAGGATCGATGCGGATCTCCGCCATCCGGTCGGCCAGCTCGGTCGTCTGCTCGGGGTGCACGCCCTCGTGGGGGAGCACCCCGCGGTCCTCGGGGCCGTGCGCGCGGCGCGTCAGGTCCAGGGCGCCGACCCAACCGCGGACCGTGATGCCGGAGGCGGTGTACTCGTGGAGGTACACCGCGGTGCCGGTGTCGCTCGTCAGGTGCCCCCGCTCACGCCACGCACCGAAGCGCTCGGAGACGGCGCGGTACGGGCATGCGAAGAGACGGGCGGCGGCCGGATCGCCGACCCGGGACGCCTGCAGTACGTGGGCCCGGAACGGGTGCAGGTGCAGCGGCGCGGCGACGTACGGCGGCGGCACGGCTGCACTGGCGTCCATCCATGCATCGTAGAGTCCGCCCCATGCTCGCCCCCTCGGCGCTGCCACTGGCGGCGCACTACGACCTCGCCATGCTCGACCTGGACGGCGTGGTCTACGTCAGCGGGGAGGCCGTCCCAGGGGCGCCCGAACACCTGGCGGCTGCGCGCGCGGCGGGCCTCCGGCTCGCGTTCATCACCAACAACGCGTCCCGGCCGCCGCAGGTCGTCGCCGACCACCTGGTCGAGCTCGGTGTGCCGGCCACGCCGGATGACGTCGTCACCTCCGCCCAGGCCGCGGCCCACGTGCTGCGGGAGCGGCTCGGGCCCGGGGCGCCGGTGGTGCTGCTCGGCGCGGCCGGTCTCGAGCAGGCGCTGCGCGAGCAGGACCTGGTACCGGTCGGCGTCGAGGCGGAGGCGGCTGCGCTGGTGACCGGCTACGGCCCCGACGTGCTGTGGCGCGACGTCATGCGCGCCGCGGTGCGGGTCCGCGACGGCCTGTGGTGGGTCGCGAGCAACACGGACCTGAGCATCCCGACCGCCTACGGCACGGCGCCGGGTCACGGCGTCCTGGTCGACATGCTGCGCCGGTTCACCGGCGTGGAGCCCGTCGTGGCCGGGAAGCCGGCACGCCCGCTGCTCGACGAGACCGTCCGCAGGGTGGGCGGTCGTCGCCCGCTGATGGTGGGGGACCGGCTGGACACCGACATCGAGGGCGCGACCAACGCCGGCGTGGACTCGCTGCTCGTCCTCACCGGGGTGACCGGACTGAGCGAGCTCGCGAGCACGCCGACGTCCCAGCGGCCGACGTACCTCGCCGCCGATCTGGGCGGGCTGCTCGACCCGCACCCGGCGGTCGCCGTCGTCGACGGCGTCGGTCACGCGCCCGGCTGGCAGGCCCGCGTCACCGGCGGGGGACGGCTGACGGTCACCGGTTCCGGCGCGGCCGGCGACTGGTGGCGCGCGGCGGCGGCGGCGTGCTGGGCCTGGCTGGACGAGACGGGCGCGCCCGCCGACGTCAGCGACGTCGTGACGCCTCCCGCCGGGTAACCTCAGCGCCATGTCCGAGGATCTGACCCCAAGCGAGACCGGCACCCCCGGCGGCACGGGAGTGCCCGAGGTGGACGCGGTGCTCGCCGCAGTCGACGACCTCGACACGCTGCCGGTCGCGGAGCACGTCGCGGTCTTCGAGCGTGCCCAGGAGCAGCTGCGCCGCGCCCTGGACGCCGGCAGCTAGGCGCGTCGATGCCTCCTCGTCGCCTCCGCCTCGACGCCGAGCTGGTCCGGCGCAAGCTGGCCCGCTCGCGCGAGCATGCGAGCGAGCTCATCGCCGCGGGTCGCGTGACGGTCTCGGGTGTGGTCGCCACCAAGCCGGCCACCGGGGTGACCACCGATGTCGCCATCGTGGTCAAGGACGACCCGCTCACCCCGGACTACGTCTCCCGCGGCGGGCACAAGCTGGCCGGTGCCCTGGCGGCGTTCGCGCCGCTCGGCCTGAGCGTCGCGGGCCGGCGCTGCCTGGACGCGGGCGCGTCCACGGGCGGCTTCACCGACGTGCTGCTGCGCCACGGCGCGGCGCAGGTGGTGGCCGTCGACGTGGGGTACGGCCAGCTCGCCTGGAAGCTCCAGCAGGACGACCGGGTGGTCGTCCACGACCGGACGAACGTCCGCGACCTCACGGCCGACCTGATCGGCGGCCCCGTCGACGTCGTGGTCGGGGACCTCTCCTTCATCTCCCTCGAGTTGGTCCTGGACGCGCTCACCGCCGTCACCGTGGAGGACGGCGACCTCGCCCTGATGGTGAAGCCGCAGTTCGAGGTCGGCAAGGAGCGCGTCGGCAAGGGCGGCGTCGTCCGTGACGCCGAGCTGCGCGCCGAGGCCGTCAACGGGGTCGCGTCCGCCGCCGCGGCCCGCGGCTGGGGCGCCCGGGCCGTCACGACGAGCCCGTTGCCGGGCCCGTCGGGCAACGTGGAGTTCTTCCTCTGGCTGCGCCGTGGTCCCGCATCTCTCACGGCGGACGACATCAGCCAGGCCGTGCACGACAAGGCCGGGATGGCGCAGCTCACGGCACCGTCGGCGTCGGATGAGAGGCTTGACCAGTGACGCCCAGTCCCACGATCGGCACGCGCCGCGTCCTCATGCTCACCCACACGGGTCGCGCCGAGGCACGCGAGGTCGCCGTCGCCTTCTGCAAGGCGCTGGCCGGGCACGACATCGTGGTCCGGCTGCCCGACGAGGAGGCTGCCGACCTCGGCATCGAGCCGGCGGCGTACGCCGGGCTCGTCGAGCTCACCGGCCCCGACCGCGAGCCGACCGACGGCTGTGAGCTCGTCCTGGTCATCGGCGGCGACGGGACCATCCTGCGCGCCGCCGAGGTCACCCACGCCTCGGGCACACCGGTGCTGGGCGTCAACCTCGGCCATGTCGGGTTCCTGGCCGAGGCGGAGTCCGACGACGTCGAGTCCACCATCGAGGCCATCGTCCACCGCCGCTACACGGCGGAGGACCGGCTGACCCTCGACGTCCGGGTGAGCACCGACGGCGTCGAGGTGTTCCGCACCTTCGCCGTCAACGAGGCCAGTGTCGAGAAGGCCTCCCGCGAGCGCATGCTCGAGGTCGTCATCGAGGTCGACGACCGCCCGCTGTCACGGTTCGGCTGCGACGGCGTGGTGTGCGCGACCCCGACCGGGTCGACCGCCTACAACTTCAGCGCCGGCGGGCCGATCGTGTGGCCCGGCGTCGAGGCGCTGCTGATGGTGCCCATCAGCGCCCACGCCCTCTTCGCCCGGCCACTGGTCGTGGCCCCGTCCTCCGAGCTCGCGGTCGAGGTGCTCAGTCGCACCGCGGGTGGCGGGGTGCTGTGGTGCGACGGCCGCCGCGCGTTCGACCTGCCGCCCGGCGCCCGCATCGAGGTCACCCGCGGCGACCAGCCGGTCCGGCTGGTGCGGCTCCACACCGCGCCGTTCACCGACCGGCTGGTCGCGAAGTTCGACCTCCCGGTCGACGGATGGCGCGGCGCTGCCGAGCGCCGCCGCAGCACGCCGAGGGGAGACGCCCATGCTTGAGGAAATCCGGATCTCGTCCCTGGGCGTGATCGACGCCTCGACGCTCGAGCTCGGCCCCGGGCTGACCGTGATCACCGGCGAGACCGGTGCCGGCAAGACCATGATCGTCACCGCGCTCGGGCTGCTGCTGGGTGGGCGCGCCGACTCCGGGGCGGTCCGCTCCGGTGCTCGCACCGCCCGGGTCGAGGGGGTCGTGGTCACCGAGCGGCTCCCCGCGCTGGCCGCCGCCGTCGACGAGCTGGGCGGCGAGGTGGAGGACGACCGGGTGGTGCTCGCCCGTACCGTCGCCGCCCAGACCTCGTCGGGACAGGGACGCTCACGGGCGTTCGTCGGGGGAGCGTCGGTGCCCGTCGCCAGCCTCGCCGACCTCGCCGCGCCGCTGGTCGCCGTCCACGGTCAGTCCGACCAGCATCGTCTGCTCCAGGCACGCGCCCAGCGGGACGCCTTGGACCGGTTCGCCGGTGCGCCGGTCGCCGAACTGCGCACGGCGTACGCCGCGGCCTTCGGGCGGCTGGGTGAGATCGAAGCCGAGCTCGCCGACGTCACCGCCCATGCGCGCGAGCGCGCCCGTGAGGCGGACCTGCTCCGCTTCGGGCTCGGAGAGGTGGAGGCGGTCGACCCGCAGCCGGGGGAGGAGGCCGCCCTCGCGGCGGAGGAGTCCCGACTGGGCTACGCCGACACACTGCGGACGGCCGCGGCGCAGGCACACGAGGCGCTGTCCAGCGACGCCGGCGGCCCGGATGCCCTCAGCGCGGCCGCGGCCGCCCGTGGCCTGCTCGACGGTGTGCGGGACCACGACGCCGAGGCCGGCGAGCTGGCGGACCGGCTCGCCGAGATCACCTACCTGCTCTCCGACCTGGCCGCCGACGTGGCGTCGTACGCCTCCCGCATCGACACCGACCCCGCCCGTCTCGCGGCTGTCTCGGAGCGCCGCGCCGCCCTCACCGCCTTGACCCGCAAGTACGGCGACACCATCGACGACGTGCTCGCCTGGGCGCAGGAGTCCAGCCGCCGGCTGCTGGCGCTCGACGGCACCGACGACCGCATCGAGGCGCTGCGCGCCGAGCGCGAGCAGGTCCGCGGGTCGCTGGCCGACCTCGGCGACCGGCTCTCACGGGCGCGGGCCGAGGCGGCGACCAGGCTGGCGGCGGAGGTCACCGCGGAGCTCGGGCTGCTGGCGATGCCGCACGCCCGGCTCTCCGTCCGCGTGGGCCAGCACGAGGTCGAAACGGGTGATCCGGCCGCGCCACATGCCCCGCTGCGCGTCGGCGACCGGTGGCTGCGCTACGGCAGCAGCGGCCTGGACGAGGTCGAGCTGCTGCTCGCGGCCAACGCCGGCTCCGACCCGCGGCCGCTCCACAAGGGCGCCTCGGGCGGCGAGCTGTCGCGCGTGATGCTCGCCCTGGAGGTCGCCCTGGCCGGCACCAGCCCGGTCCCGACCTTCGTCTTCGACGAGGTGGACGCCGGCGTCGGTGGCGCTGCTGCGGTCGAGATCGGCCGGCGGCTGGCCGAGCTGGCCCGCACCGCGCAGGTGCTGGTGGTCACCCACCTGCCGCAGGTGGCCGCCTACGCCGATCAGCACGTGCTGGTCCAGAAGTCCGGGGACGGCACCGTCACCAGCTCCGGACTGACCGTGCTCGACGGCCCCGGCCGCGAGCGGGAGCTCTCGCGGATGCTGGCCGGCCTGGCCGAGTCCGACACCGCCCTGGCCCACGCTCGGGAACTGCTCGAGGTGGCGCGCGAGGACCGCTGACACGCCCGGGACGGCGGCTGCCGGGACCGGCCGGGCCCGGATGTGAAGATGGCGGGGCCATGAGACTCCCCACCCGGCAGACCGCCTCCGCCCCCGCCGGCCTCGCCGGCCCAGTCCGCAAGGGACGTCCCACCAGCGCCCTGCTCCGGGTCCTGGAGCCCGGCGACGTCGCGGTGATCGACCACGTCGACCTGGACCGTGCCACCGCGCAGGCGCTGCTCGCCGCGCGCGTCGCCGCGGTCCTCAACGTGCAGCCGATGCTCTCGGGTCGCTACGCCAGCCTCGGCGCCGAACTGCTCGCCGAGGCCGGCGTGGGGCTGGTCGAGGCGATCGGGGAGGAGGCGTTCGCGGCGCTGCCCGACGACGAGATCGTGCAGGTCCGCGACGGTGGCGTGTACGACGGCAGCCGACTGCTCGGCCAGGGGCGCGAGGTCACGCTGGCCGACGTCCGGGCCGCGATGGACGACGCGCGAGCCGGCCTGCAGTCGCAACTCGAGACGTTGGTCCACAACAGCACCGCGCTGCTCCGCCGCGAGCAGGACCTGCTGCTGGGCGAGGCCGGCCTGCCCCGGCTGGAGACCCGGGTCGCCGGTCGCCCTGTGCTCGTCGTCGCGGACGGAGCCGGTCCGGTCGACGTGCTGCGTCGGACCCGTCGCTTCGTGCGCGAGCAACGGCCGGCGGTGATCGCGGTCGGTGGCGTGGCGGAGCGTCTGCGCGAGCGCCGGGTCCGCGCCGACGTGGTCGTCGTGTCGCCGGCGACGCCGCTGCCGGCGGCGAAGGTCCTGCGCGCTGCGCGCGACGTCGTGGTCTGCCGCACGGCCGACGCGCCGAACGGCACCACCGAGAGCCTGAGCCGGATGGGGATCTCCCCGCGGGTGCTGGTCACCACGCTCGCGCCGGAGGAGGCCGCACTCCTGCTCGCGGGCAGGGACGCCTCCGTCGTCGTGGCGGCCGGGCTGCCGGCGAGCCTGGAGGAGTTCCTGGACCGCCGCCGCCCGGGCCTGGCCGGCGGCTACCTCGGCCGGCTGGTCGTCGGACCCCGCCTGGTCGACGCGGCCGTCCTGCCCCGGCTCTACACCGGGCGGGTCAAGCCCTGGCACCTGCTCGGCACCGTGCTGGCCGGGCTCGCCGCGGTCGCGGCAGCCGTCGCCTCGACGCCGGTCGGCCACGACTGGGCCAGTGAGGCCGTGGCGCAGGTTCAGGAGCTGGCCCGGTGACGACGCGGATGATCGCCGGGAGCCGGTGGCTGCCGGCCGTCTCGACCTGCTTCGCACTGGCCGTCGGCCTCGGCCTGGGTGCCGGGCCGCTGCAGGGCGAGGACGACACGGCGACCCGACCGCGGTCGGCCGCGCCCCGTGGGGAGGCGCAGACGTTCCCCGACGCGTTCGCCGCCGCCGTCGCACCGGGGCTATACGGTCGCCGGCTCGCGGGCCAGAGCGTCGCGCTCGTGACGCTGCCGGGGGCCGACGCTGTGGTCGTGAAGGCGCTGACCGACGAGATCGTCGCTGCCGGTGGCTCGGTGGCCAGCCGCACCGACGTCACGGCCGGACTGACCGCGCCGGGCCAGAAGGTCCTGGTCGACACCTTCGGCACCCAGCTGGCCGAGCAGGTGCCGGGCGTGGTCGACCCCGCCGCCACGACGTACCCCCGCATCGGCCGCCTCGTGGCGGCCGCCGTCGCCACCAGCGGCGCCGCCGGACCGGCCTCCGCGGGAGCGGCGACCATCCGCCGCAGCCTGGTCGCGGGCTCGCTGATCTCCGACCCCGGGACGGCCGGCGTGGCGCCGCTCGTGCTCGTGGTGGCCGGTGCCGATCTGGACGATGCCATCGCCTCCGGACTCGTCTCCGGGCTCGCCGCCGGCGCGCACGGCGTCGTGGTCACGGCCCCCACGAAGGCGGCCGACCTCGCCGCCGTCCGCGAGGGCGCCCCCACCGCGGCGACCGTCGACGGCAGCGAGACGGCCGCCGGCCGCGTGGCCTCGGTGCTGGCACTCGTGCGACAGATCTCCGGCGGTGGTGGCAGCTTCGGCGCGTCAGGAATCGATGGAGCGGTCCCGCTGGGATAGCATCGAGGTCCATGAAGTCGGGCGCCCAGACCAAGCACGTATTCGTCACCGGAGGCGTCGCCTCCTCGCTCGGGAAGGGCCTGACGGCATCGAGCCTCGGCCGGCTCCTGCGCTCGCGTGGTCTGCGGGTCACCATGCAGAAGCTCGACCCCTACCTCAACGTCGACCCGGGCACGATGAACCCGTTCCAGCACGGTGAGGTCTTCGTGACCAACGACGGGGCCGAGACCGACCTCGACATCGGCCACTACGAGCGGTTCCTGGACGCCGACCTCTCGGGCCACGCGAACGTCACCACCGGCCAGGTCTACTCCAACGTCATCGCCAAGGAGCGTCGCGGCGACTACCTGGGCGAGACCGTGCAGGTGATCCCGCACATCACCAACGAGATCGTGGACCGGATCCTGGCCATGGACGGTCCCGAGGTCGACGTGGTCATCACCGAGATCGGCGGCACCGTCGGCGACATCGAGTCGCTGCCCTTCCTGGAGGCGGCCCGGCAGGTGCGGCAGCGGATCGGGCGCGACCACGTCTTCTTCGTCCACGTCTCGCTGGTGCCCTACATCGGTCCCTCCAAGGAGCTGAAGACCAAGCCGACCCAGCACTCCGTCGCCGCGCTGCGCCAGATCGGCCTGCAGCCCGACGCCGTCGTGTGCCGCGCCGACCGCGAGCTGCCGCAGGGCATCAAGTCGAAGATCGCGCTGATGTGCGACGTCGACGAGGAGGCCGTGGTCACCGCCGCCGACGCGCCGAGCATCTACGACATCCCGAAGGTCCTGCACCGCGAGGGCCTCGACGCGTACGTCGTCCGCAAGCTGGGCCTGCCGTTCCGCGACGTCGACTGGACGCTGTGGGACGACCTGCTCCGCCGGGTGCACCACCCCAAGGAGGAGGTGACGATCGCGCTGGTGGGCAAGTACGTCGACCTGCCGGACGCCTACCTGTCGGTGGCCGAGGCGCTGCGGGCCGGCGGCTTCGCCCACGAGGCCAAGGTGAACCTGCGCTGGATCGCCTCCGACGAGTGCGAGACCCCCGCCGGTGCGGCCAAGCACCTCCACGACGTCGACGCCGTGCTGGTCCCCGGCGGCTTCGGCATCCGTGGCCTGGAGGGCAAGCTGGGCGCCCTCACCTACACCCGCACCCATGGCATCCCCACCCTCGGCATCTGCCTGGGCCTCCAGTGCATGGTCATCGAGTACGCCCGCGAGGTGCTGGGCCTGGAGAAGGCCGGGTCGACCGAGTTCGACGCCGACACGCCCGAGCCGGTCATCGCCACGATGGCCGAGCAGCTGGCCTTCGTCGAGGGCGCCGGCGACCTCGGCGGCACCATGCGGCTCGGCCTCTACCCGGCGGCGCTCAAGGAGGGCTCGATCGCCCGCGAGGTCTATGGCGAGGCGACCGTCCAGGAGCGCCACCGCCACCGCTACGAGGTGAACAACGCCTACCGCGAGGGGTTGGAGGCCGCCGGGCTGGTGTTCTCCGGCACCTCGCCGGACGACAGCCTCGTGGAGTTCGTGGAGCTGCCGCGCGAGGTCCACCCCTACTACGTCTCGACGCAGGCCCACCCGGAGCTGAAGTCGCGGCCGACCCGCCCGCACCCGCTGTTCAAGGGCCTGGTGGGCGCCGCCATCGCCCGCCAGAAGGAGCAGCGCTTCCCGATCGACGAGTCGAAGCTCTACGTCGAGCCCGCCGAGTGATCGCGTGAGGGCCTGGGACGAGGACGAGCGCTGGCGCGTCGTCGACTCCGAGGACCTGCACCGCGACGACTGGGTGGTCGCGCTGCGGGCCGACATGGTCGTGCCGCCGTCCGACCCGGAGCACGAGCCGTTCCGGCGCCTCGTGCTGGAGCACCCGGGCGCCGCCGTCGTGCTCGCCGTCGATGACGACGAGCAGGTCGTCTGCCTGCGTCAGTACCGGCATCCGGCCGGACGCCGCTTCCTGGAGCTGCCGGCCGGGCTGTGCGACGCCGACGGCGAGGATCCGCTCGAGGTGGCCCGCCGCGAGCTGCGCGAGGAGGCGCTGCTCGCCGCCGCGGAGTGGACCCACCTCACCTCGGCATTCTCCTCTCCCGGCATCTCCGCCGAGGTCATCCACTACTACCTGGCCAAGGGCCTGAGCGAGGTCTCGCGCGGCGACTTCGCGTTGGTGCACGAAGAGGCCGACATGGAGCTGCTCCGGGTCCCGTTCGCGGATCTGTTCGACGCGGTGCTCGCCGGCCGGGTGACCGACGCGCCGGTGATCGTCGCCGTGCTCAGTGCGCACGCGCGAGGCCTGGTGGGCGTGGCGCGGTGAGCAGCCCAGCGCAGCCCCGTGTCGGGTCCGTCGGCCGAGCGGTGCGGGCCTACCTGGACCACCTCACCGTCGAGCGCGGCGTCGCCGCGAACACGCTGGCCTCCTACCGGCGCGACCTGCGTCGCTACCAGGAGTTCCTCGCCGCCGTCGGGATCACCGAGCTCGACCAGGTGAGCGAGTCCACGGTGACCGACTTCCTGGCCCGGCTGCGGGAGGGCGACGCCGACCACCCGGCGCTGGGCGCCAGCTCGGCGGCCCGGACGGTCGTCGCCGTGCGCGGCTTCCACAAGTTCGCGGTGGCCGACGGGCTGGCGGCGGATGACCCTGCCGGCGGCGTACGTCCGCCTCGGCCGGCGAAGCGGCTCCCCAAGGCGCTCCCGCTGGCCGACGTCGAGGCGATCCTCGACGCGGCGGGTGCGCCCGGCACGACGCTGGCACTCCGGGACCGCGCGCTGCTCGAGGTGCTCTACGGCACCGGTGCCCGGATCTCCGAGGCGGTCGGGCTCGACGTGGACGACCTGGACTGGGGCGCCTCCGGCGCCGACGGCACGGTGCTGCTGCGCGGCAAGGGTGGCAAGGAGCGGCTCGTACCGGTCGGCAGCTACGCCCGGGAGGCGGTGCAGGCCTACCTCGTGCGCGGCCGCCCGGAGCTGGCGTCCGCGGGAGGCGCCGGGGGAGCGCTGTTCCTCAACGCACGGGGCGGGCGGCTCTCCCGCCAGTCGGCGTGGACGGTCCTGGTCCGGGCGGCCGAGCGCGCCGGCGTCACCGGTGACGTGTCGCCGCACACGCTGCGGCACTCCTTCGCCACCCACCTGCTCGACGGCGGCGCCGACGTCCGGGTCGTGCAGGAGCTGCTGGGGCACGCCTCGGTGACGACGACCCAGATCTACACGCTGGTCACCGTTGAGAACCTGCGCCAGGTCTTCGCCGCGGCGCATCCGCGCGCCCGCTGAGGGCGGCGCCGACCGCTCAGCTCCAGCGGGTCGCGCGAGCGTGCTGGAAGATGAGGTTGGTCTCGGTGAGCGCCACGTCGGGGTTGCTGGACAGGTGCTCGATCACGAAGGCGTTGAGTCCGTCGGTGCCCGCCGCGGCGACGTGGACGAAGAAGTCGTGGCCGCCGCCGAGCAGGAACACGTTGAGCACGCCCGGAAGACCGGCCAGGTCCTCCAGGAACGCCTCCAGTCGCGCCCGGGCGTGGCCCTTCATCCGGACCGCGATCATCGCCTGCAGCGGCCTGCCGACGAGTGCGGGGTCGATGTCGGCGTGGAAGCCGCGCAGGATGCCGGACTCGCGCAGGGCGCGCACCCGTCCCAGGCAGGTCGACGGCGCGATGCCGGCCTTGGCGGCGAGCGCGTTGTTCGGCTGGCGCGCGTCCGCGAAGAGCTCGGCGAGCAGCAGCCGGTCCACCTCGTCGAGGGCCGGCGCGGCCACGCCGGGCCGGTCCAGGACGGCCGGCGGCCGAACATCGTTCGGGCGCGGCGCGCCTCGCTGGGGATCGTCCGACGAAACGGCGGTCATGGCGGCAATGTAGCGAATCTTGTTCAGCACTCTGGTGTTGTGCCGAAGAAGGCGCTGAGAATCGCTGACATGACGACGATCGGCGTTCCGCAGGAAGTCAAGAACCACGAGTACCGCGTGGCCATCACCCCGGTCGGCGTCCATGAGCTGGTGACCCATGGGCACGACGTCGTGGTCCAGGCCGGAGCCGGTGTCGGCTCGCAGATCCCCGACGCGGAGTACGTCGCCGCGGGCGCTCGCATCCTCGACGACGCGGACGAGGTGTGGGGTGCCGCGGACGTCGTGCTGAAGGTCAAGGAGCCGGTGGCCGAGGAGTACCACCGGCTACGGGAGGGCCTCACGCTCTTCACCTACCTGCACCTGGCGGCCGACAAGCCCCTGACCGAGCGGCTCCTGGCGAGCAAGGTCACCGGCATCGCCTACGAGACGGTCCAGCTGCCGTCCGGCGCACTGCCGCTGCTCTACCCCATGTCCGAGGTGGCGGGCTGCCTCGCGCCGCAGGTCGGCGCGCACGCGCTGATGAAGGCCCAGGGCGGCAGGGGAGTGCTGCTCGGCGGGGTCGGTGGCGTGGCCAACGCCAAGGTTGTCATCATCGGAGCCGGCGTCTCGGGCCAGAACGCCGCGAACATCGCGCTGGGGATGGGGGCCGATGTCACCCTGCTCGACACCGACCTCGACAAGCTCCGCATGTCGTTCTGGCGCTACCACAACCGGGTGCACGGCCTGGCCTCCTCCCGGCTGGCGATCGAGGAGCAGCTGCGCGAGGCCGACCTGGTCATCGGCGCGGTGCTCATCCCCGGCGCGGCGGCGCCGAAGCTGGTGAGCAACGACCTGGTCGCCCAGATGAAGCCCGGAGCGGTCCTGGTCGACATCGCGATCGACCAGGGTGGCTGCTTCGAGGACTCCCGTCCCACGACGCACGCCGACCCGACGTACCAGGTCCACGAGACGACGTTCTACTGTGTGGCCAACATGCCTGGCGCCGTCCCGAACACCTCGACCTACGCCCTCACCAACGCGACCCTGCCCTACGTCGTCGCGCTGGCCGACAAGGGCTGGGAGCGCGCATGCCGCGAGGACGGCTCGCTCGCCCTCGGGCTCAACACCCACGCGGGGCGGCTCACGAACGTGCCGGTGGGCGAGGCCGTGGGAGTCGCCGCCGTGACACCGGCCGAGGTGCTCGCCTGACCGCCGTCGGCACGACTCCTCGCGCGGGCGCCTGGGTGCCCGCTCCGGGGGCGAGCCCGGAATCCGTGTACGACGCGGTGGCGTCGTACGCCGCGAGCCGCGGGCTGAGCCTCTACCCGCACCAGGACGAGGCGATCCTGGAGCTGCTCTCCGGCAGCAACGTCGTCCTGGCCACGCCGACGGGCTCTGGCAAGTCGCTCGTGGCACTGGCGGCCCACGCCGCCGCGCTGGCGACCGACCGGGTGTCGTTCTACACCGCGCCCATCAAGGCGCTGGTCAGCGAGAAGTTCTTCGACCTGTGCGAGGTGCTCGGGGCCGACAACGTCGGCATGCTCACCGGGGACGCCAGCGTCAACCCGGACGCTCCCGTCATCTGCTGCACGGCGGAGGTGCTGGCCAACATCGCCCTGCGCGAGGGCACCCGGGCCGACGTCGGTCTCGTGGTGATGGACGAGTTCCACTACTACGGCGAGCCGGACCGCGGCTGGGCGTGGCAGGTGCCGCTGCTCGAGCTGACCCAGGCGCAGTTCGTGCTGATGTCGGCCACCCTCGGTGACCTGACGGCGATCGCCGAGGACCTCACGCGCCGCACCGGGCGGGAGACGGCGATCGTGGACCAGGCCGAACGGCCGGTGCCCCTGACGTTCACCTGGTCGCTCACCCCTCTCGACGACACGCTCGAGGAGCTGGTCACCACCGGTCAGGGACCGGTCTACGTCGTGCACTTCACCCAGGCCGCGGCCGTCGAGCACGCGACGTCACTGCTGAAGGCCGACTGGGCGAAGGTCGCGAGCGGCGCGGCGGGATCCGACGAGCTGAAGGAGCGGCTGGCCGGCGTACGGTTCGGAGCGGGCTTCGGGAAGACGCTGGGCCAGCTCCTCCGCAAGGGGATCGGCGTCCACCACGCGGGGATGCTGCCGAGGTACCGGCGACTCGTCGAGCAGCTGGCACAGGCCGGGCTGCTCCGGGTCATCTGCGGCACCGACACCCTCGGCGTCGGCATCAACGTCCCCATCCGCACCGTGCTGTTCACCGCGCTCGCCAAGTACGATGGCCGCAAGCAGCGCGTGCTGCGCTCGCGCGAGTTCCTCCAGATCGCCGGCCGGGCGGGCCGCGCCGGCTACGACACCGCGGGGTACGTCGTCGTGCAGGCGCCCGAGCACGTGATCGAGAACGAGCGCGCCAAGGCCAAGGCAGCCGAGCGGCAGGCGGCCGGCAAGAAGAACTCCAAGGCACAGCTCAAGAAGCCGCCCGAGGGCACCGTCGTGTGGAGCGAGGCGACCTTCACCAAGCTGGTCGAGGGCAAGCCCGAGCCGCTCACGTCGCGGATGAAGGTCGACAACGCGATGATCCTCAACGTCGTCGCCCGCGACGAGGACGCCTTCCCGGTGCTGCGCCGGCTGCTCACGGACAACCACGAGGAGCGCCGCTCGCAGCTCCGCCTCGCGCGCCGGGCGCTGCGGCTGACCCGCAGCCTCGTGCACTCCGGCGTGCTGCGGCGCCTCGACGAGCCGGATGCGGCCGGGCGCCGCTACGTCCTGACCGAGGACCTTCCTGCGGACTTCGCGCTCAACCAGCCGCTGGCGCACTTCGCACTGGCCGCTCTCGACGTCCTCGACGTCGAGAGCCCGACGCACACCGTCGACGTCGTCTCGGTGGTCGAGTCCGTGCTCGAGGCACCCCGCCAGATCCTCTTCGCCCAGCAGCATGCCGCCCGGGGAGAGGCCATCGCGGAGATGAAGGCCGACGGGCTGGAGTACGACGAGCGGATGGCGCTGCTCGAGGAGATCACCTGGCCGCAGCCGCTCGCGGAGCTGCTCGAGGGTCTCTACGAGACCTACCGCCACTCCCACCCATGGCTGCCCGAGGACGCGCTCGGGCCGAAGTCGATCGTGCGCGAGATCTTCGAGCAGGGCATGACGTTCACCGACTTCGTCGGCCGCTACCAGCTGGCCCGCTCGGAGGGGTTGGTGCTGCGCTACCTCACCGACGCCTACAAGACGCTGCTCCACACCGTGCCCGAGGCGCACCGCACCCCGCAGCTGGAGGAGCTCACCGAGTGGCTGGGGGAGACGGTGCGGCAGACCGACTCCTCGCTCCTCGACGAGTGGGAGGCGCTCGCCGACCCGGGCCACGCCCGCCCGGACGTGGCCCACCACGAGCCGCCGCCACCGCCGCGCCCGCTCAGCCAGCAGACCCGGGCCTTCGCCGTCATGATCCGCAACGCGATGTGGCGCCGCGTCGAGCTCGTCGCCCGGGACGACCTGTCCGGGCTGGTGGCGCTCGACCGCGCGACCGCCGAGCGGGCCGGCCGGGAGCCGCTGGTCGGCCGGGCAGACTGGGACGCGGCGCTGGAGGAGTACTACGGCGAGCACGACGAGGTCCTGGTCGACGCGGACGCCCGCGGGCCGCGGTACCTGTCGTCGTACGACGAGGTCGTCGACGGCGTGCGCGTGCGCCACGTGCGGCAGACGATCTCCGATCCCGAGGGACACCACGACTGGGTCGTCGAGGCGGACGTCGACCTCGACGCCACCGACGCGCTGGGCGAGCTGGTGCTGCTCACCACCGCCCTGCGCCGGCTTGGCGAGTGACGCACTTCGTTGGTCGAGTAGCCCGAGCCGCTAGGCGAGGGCGTATCGAGACCGCTGTGGAGAAGCGTTCGACGACGTATGAGCGGTGGCGAAGACTTCCGCCATGTCTGCCTTCACCTACATCCTCCGCTGCGCGGACGGCTCCTACTACGTCGGCAGCACCCGCAACCTTGAGAAGCGGTTGTGGGAGCACAGCAACGGCATGGGTGCGGAGTACACCAAGCGCCGCCGTCCTGTTGAGCTGGTCTGGCAGGCCGAGCACGAGCACGTCGGGGAGGCGTTCTTCTGGGAGAAGCGGATCCAGGGGTGGTCGCGCGCGAAGCGGGAGGCGCTGATCCGGGGCGAGTATTCGGCGTTGCCCGGTTTGGCGAAGAAGGACTTCGAGCGGCGTCGTCCGTCGACGTGAGGTCGCGTGGTCTCGATACGCCCCGCTCGTTCCTCGCGGGGCTACTCGACCAGCGAACGACGCGCAGTAGGGTCGGGGACATGGCTGTCGAGGTACGCAACAATCCGGACGAGCACCGCTACGAGGCCTGGCTGGACGGCGAGCTGGCCGGTTTCGCGGCCTACCGGCTGCGCGAGCGGTCGGTCGTGTTCACCCACACCGAGGTCGACGACAGGTTCGGTGGCCGGGGTGTCGGGTCGCAGCTCGCTCGGGGTGCGCTCGACGACGTGCGAGCCGCCGGGGAGCGCGACGTCGTGCCGCTGTGCCCGTTCATCCGGGGCTGGATCGAGAAGCATCCCGACTACCAGGACCTGGTGCGCCAGGCCGGGTAGCGGGCAGCCACAGGGTGGGCAGCGGACCACGTACGTCGCCCCGCCGCTTGTGGCGGTGTCGGGCCCGGTCATACTCTCGCCCGAGGCCAGCACGAGTCGTCGTGTCGACTTATGGCGATCGCCTGACCACCACCGACGCACACCGAAGGGGAGCACCGTGACCGACGAGGCCCTGCCGTTCGAGACCACGCTGGGGCCGACAGGTCGGCCGCTGCCGTCGATCCCCGAGCCGGAGCCCGTCACCTCCCACGGCCCTGCCCGCGTCGTCGCGCTGTGCAACCAGAAGGGCGGCGTCGGCAAGACGACCACGACGATCAGCCTCGGCGCCGCTCTCGTGGAGTACGGCCGCAAGGTGCTGCTGATCGACCTCGACCCGCAGGGCTCGCTCTCGGTCGGGGTCGGGCTGGACCCCAACGAGATCGAGGTCTCCACCTACGACCTGCTGATGGCGGCCGACGTCACCTGGAAGGACATCGTCCGGCCCACCGGCATCGAGGGCATGGACGTGCTGCCGGCGGTCATCGACCTGGCGGGCGCGGAGATCCAGCTGGTCTCGGAGGTCGGGCGTGAGCAGGTGCTCAAGGACAAGCTCGCCGACGCGCTGCCGTTCTACGACGTCATCCTCATCGACTGCCAGCCGTCCCTGGGCCTGCTCACGGTGAACGCGCTCACCGCGTCGGACTCGGTGATCGTCCCGCTGGAGTCGGAGTACTTCGCCCTGCGCGGCGTCGCGCTGCTGACCGACACCATCGAGCGGGTGCGCAAGCGGCTGAACCCGCGTCTCGTGGTCGACGGCTTCCTCGGCACGATGTTCGACGGCCGGACCCTGCACAGCCGCGAGGTGATGGCCACCCTGGTGCAGGCGTGGGGCGAGACCGTCTTCCACACCGTCATCCGGCGCACCGTGAAGTTCGCCGACGCGACGGTCGCAGGCGAGCCGATCACCGAGTTCGCCTCCGACTCCGCAGGCGCCGACTCCTACCGGCAGCTCGCGAGGGAGGTGCTCGCCCGGTGGCGCGCCGCGTGAGCCTGCCGAGGGCCGACGACCTCTTCCGCCCCACCGCTCCGACGGGCGGGCCGGACTCAGGGGCGTCCGCCCCGGGGCCGGCCGTGCCGGAGCCGGGCGCGACCGGCGCCCCGAAGCGTCCGAGCGGGCGCGTGAAGCACGACGAGAAGATGACCGTCTACATCACCTCCGACGAGCTCCTCGACATCGAGCACGCTCGACTGGCGCTGCGACGTTCCCACGGTCTGGCCGTCGACCGCGGCCGCCTGGTCCGCGAGGCCGTCGCGCTCGCCCTGGCCGACCTCGAGGAGAACGGCGCCGAGAGCGCCCTCGTGCGCCGTCTGACGGAGGAGTGACCTTGACGGTCGGGGCCTCCAGGTCGTCCGAGGTGTCCGCCGCGCAGGTCGCCGGCGGCGAGGGGACCGAGCACGGCTTCGCGGTGCGGCTGGACAACTTCGAGGGCCCCTTCGACCTGCTGCTCAGCCTGATCGCCAAGCACAAGCTCGACATCACCGAGGTGTCGCTCTCACAGGTCACCGACGAGTTCATCGCCCACGTCAAGGCCGGAAGCGCCCCCGGGAGCCCGGTCCAGTGGGACCTCGAGCAGACGTCCTCGTTCCTGCTCGTCGCCGCCACCCTCCTCGACCTGAAGGCCGCGCGGCTGCTGCCGGCCGGCGACGTCGAGGACGAGGAGGACCTCGCGCTGCTGGAGGCACGCGACCTGCTGTTCGCCCGGCTGCTGCAGTACAAGGCCTTCAAGCAGGTCGCCGGCGTGCTGGAGCGGCGGCTGGCCGAGGAGTCCCGGCGGCACCCGCGTGCCGTCGGCCTCGAGGAGCGCTACGCGACGCTGCTGCCGGAGGTCCTGATCGGCATCGGCCTGGACCAGTTCGCCCGGCTCGCCGCCAAGGCGCTGGCCCCGAAGCCCGGGCCCCCGGAGCTGACCCTGCACCACATCCACGCACCCAAGGTCAGCGTGCGGGAGCAGGCCGCCGTCGTGGTGGAGCGGCTGCGACGCTCCGGGACGCTGACGTTCCGTGCCCTGTGCGGCGACTCCCCGGACACACTCACGACGGTGGCGCGGTTCCTCTCGCTGCTGGAGCTGTTCCGCGAGGGCGCTGTCGCCTTCGACCAGATGACGCCGCTGGGGGAGCTGACTGTGCGGTGGACCGGCGAGGACGACGCGAGCGCCGACGACCTCGTGCACGACGAGTTCGACGGCGCGCCCGTGCCGCCCGACGAGCCGGCCACCGACCGTCCTACGGAGGAAGAGCAGGAATGACCCAGGAGACAGCCGGACCGGGCGAGAGGCTCGCCGTACCCCTCACCGAGCTGCGGCCGGCCCTCGAGGCGGTGCTGATGGTCGCCGACCAGCCGCTGGACGTCGCGAGCCTCGCCACCGCCGTCGGCTACCCCGTCGAGGAGGTCACGGCCGCGCTCGCCGGGCTCGCGAATGAGTACACGGAGCAGGGCCGCGGCTTCGACCTGCGCAACGTCGCGGGTGGCTGGCGGTTCTACACGCGTGAGGAGTACGCCCCCGTCGTGGAGGGGTTCGTCCTGGAGGGGCAGCAGGCGCGGTTGACGCAGGCGGCCCTGGAGACCCTCGCCGTCGTGGCCTACCAGCAGCCGGTCTCGCGGGCCCGGGTCTCGGCCATCCGTGGCGTGAACGTCGACGGCGTGATGCGCACGCTCCTGGCGCGCGGCCTCGTGGAGGAGGCCGGGCAGGACGCCGAAACCGGAGCGAACCTGTATCGCACCACCGGCTACTTCCTCGAGCGGATCGGCGTCACCAGCCTCGACGAGCTGCCGGAGCTCGCGCCGTACCTCCCCGAGATGGACGACATGGAGGACGAGCTCGCCCGCGCGATCGGCGGGCCGGCCCAGACTCCGGACGAGACTCCGGGTGGGGACCAGCCGGCGGAGGACCAGCGGTGAACGACGGCCGGCCCGACCTGCCGCTCGACGACGAGGGGCGCATCCGGTTGCAGAAGCTGCTCGCGCTCGCCGGCGTCGCGTCGCGTCGCAAGAGCGAGGAGCTGATGCTCGACGGACTCGTCGAGGTCAACGGCGAGGTCGTCACTCGGTTGGGCACGAAGGTCGACCCGGCCACCGACCTGATCAGGGTCGACGGGCGGCGGCTGCCGCCGGTCTCTGGGAAGGTGTACCTCGTCCTCAACAAGCCCCGTGGCGTCGTGTCCACGATGTCGGATCCCGAGGGCCGGCGCACGCTGCAGGACCTCGTCGCCGACCGGCCCGAGCGGCTCTTCCACGTCGGTCGGCTCGACACCGACACCTCGGGCCTGATCATCCTCACCAACGATGGGGACTTCGCGCACCGGCTGGCGCATCCCTCCTACGAGGTCGACAAGACCTACGTCGCCGAGGTGACCGGTCAGGTGTGGCCCAAGGTGATCAAGCAGCTGCTCGCCGGGGTCACGCTGGAGGACGGGCCGGTCACGGTCTCCAAGGCCCGCGTCATCGAGGCCAACCCGGCCAAGTCGATCGTCGAGCTGGTGATCCACGAGGGCCGCAACCGGATCGTTCGACGGCTCTTGGACCATGTCGGTCACCCCGTCACCCGGCTCACCCGCACCCAGCTGGGGCCGGTCCGGCTCGGCCGGCTCAAGCCGGGGGAGATGCGGGAGCTCACCGGCGAGGAGCTCGGCGAGCTCCTGGACGCCACCCAGCTGTAGCTCCCTCCTCCCGAGAGCGCCCAGCGCCCAGCCGCCTCGTGCTCAGCGCCCGGCGGTGGCAGGGGTGGCGGGGTGCGGGCAGCTGCCCGTTAGCCTTGTCGCCCGTGGACGTCGCGCACAGTGCCCTGGCCGGCCCCGTCGAGATCGTCGGGGCCGGGCTCCTCGGCACCTCCGTGGCGCTCGCGTGCCGGCGGGCCGGGCTCGAGGTCGTCCTGTCCGACACCTCCCGAGAGCACGTCCGCACCGCCACCGGGCTCGGCGCGGGCCGCGCGGCGACACCGCAGGACCAGCCGCAGCTGATCGTCGTCGCCGTGCCGCCCGACCAGCTCGGGACCGTCATCGCCGACGTGCTCGACCGTCGCGGCGGCGTCGTCACCGACGTCGGCAGCGTCAAGGGCGCCCCGCTGGCGGCGGTCGCGGACCACCCGCACGTCGAGCGGTACGTCGGCAGCCACCCGATGGCCGGCAGCGAGCGCTCCGGGCCGCTGGCGGCCAGCGAGGCCCTCTTCGACGGCCGTCCCTGGGCGGTCACGCCCCACGCCCGGGCCGACGCCGCCGCCATCCGGCTCGTCGAGGCGCTCGCTCGGATCTGTGGCGCGGTGCCGGTGACGCTGCCGCCCGACGAGCACGACCGTGCCGTCGCCCGGATCTCCCACGTGCCGCACCTGATGGCGGCCCTCACGGCCGCGCGGCTCACCGACGCCCCGCAGGCGCACCTCGCGCTGTCGGGCCAGGGCGTGCGTGACGTGACCCGGGTGGCTGCCGGCGACCCGGCGCTGTACGGCCAGATCGTCGCCGGGAACGCGAAGGCCGTCGCCGCCCTGCTGACCGAGGTGCGGGCCGAGCTGGACGCCCTCATCGCCGCCGTCTCCGCCGGTGACCGCACCGGCCTCGAGGCGCTGCTCGACCGGGGCGTCACCGGCACCCGGCAGATTCCGGGCAAGCACGGCGGTCCGGCCCGGCCTACCGGGTCGGTCTTCGTCTCGGTGCCCGACCACCCCGGCGAGCTGGCCCGCCTGTTCGCCGACGCCGGCGAGATCGGCGTCAACATCGAGGACGTCCACATCGACCACGACCCGGGCCGCCCGGTCGGGCTCGTCGAGCTGGTGGTGGACCGTGACCGGGCCGAGCACCTGGTCGCTTCCCTCGAATCCCGCGGCTGGGTCACGCACCGGTAGGCTGCCGCCCCGTGAGCGAGCGCACCGTGACCGGCAACCAGGGCATCGTCGTCGCTGTCGACGGCACCTCCGGCTCGGGGAAGTCCAGCACGTCCCGTGGTGTGGCGGACCGGCTCGGGCTGCGCTACCTCGACACCGGTGCGCAGTACCGGGCCATGACCTGGTGGATGCTCGCCCACGACGTCGACGTCCACGACGCGACCGCGGTGGCCGCCCGGGTCGCCGACCCGGTCATCGAGTCGGGCACCGACCCGCTCTCGCCGGCGATCACCCTCGACGGCGTGGACGTCTCCGAGGAGATCCGCAGCGACGCCGTCAACGCCCACGTCTCGCCGGTCGCCACCGTCCCGGAGGTGCGCGCCCGGCTGGTCGCACTGCAGCGCGACGTCATCCGCGAGGCGCTGCACGGCGCCGGCATCGTCGTCGAGGGCCGCGACATCGGCACGGCGGTCTGGCCCGACGCCGACCTGAAGCTCTACGTCACCGCCGACCCCGCGGCGCGCGCTGCCCGGCGGGCCCTCGAGGAGGGCGGCAGCGACGCCGCCGCCGTCCAGGCATCGCTCGAGAGCCGCGACCGGATCGACTCCACGCGTGGCGGGCTGGCGGTCCCGGACGGCGCCGTCCACCTCGACACCACGCCCTACACCCTCGAGCAGGTCATCGAGCGGGTGGTCGCCCTGGTGGAGAGCGCGAAGGCCCGGGCGTGAGCAGCCGGCCGCTGCGCGGGCCGGCCCCGCCGCGCAGCGAGAGCCGGCGCCATGGCGCGAGCCGCCCGCCGCGCTACCTCCTGGCCAGTCCGGTGCGCACCCTCGCCCGGGCGCTGCTGCGACAGCGCTACGACCTCCGGGTCCACCACGCCGACCGGGTGCCGGGCGACGGCCCCGTCATCGTCGCGGGCAACCACATCGGCATCCTGGACGGGCCGCTGATGGCCATCGCAGGACCGCGTGCCGTGCACGCCCTGACCAAGGTCGAGATGTTCGAGGGCCGCACCGGCGCCTTCCTGCGCCACAGCGGGCAGATCCCGGTGGACCGGTTCCACCCGGACCCGGCCGCCGTACGCGCCTGCCTGGCGGTGCTCGACGCCGGCCATGTGGTGGGCGTCTTCCCCGAGGGGACGCGCGGCCCCGGCACGCTCGACCGGTTCCACCGGGGCGCGGCGTACCTGGCGCTGGTCACCGGCGCGCCCGTCGTACCCCTCACGTTCCTGGGCAGCCGGCTTCCGGGCGGGCACATCGACTCCGTGCCGCCGAAGGGGGCGCGGATCGACCTCTGGTACGGCGAGCCCCTCGCCTTCCCCGCGCGGCCGTGGCCGCGGACCCGGGAACAAGTCGATACCGCCGCGCGGTTGCTCAGAGAGCACATGCTGGTCGAGCTGGACCGCGCGCTGGCCGACACCGGGCTCTCCCTACCGGGCCCGCTGCCCGCGAACGAGTTCGACCCCGATCCCGCCACGGGGATCACCGATCCCGATGGCCCCGATGGCCCCCGCTGACGGCCCTGCCGCCGGCACCCGCCTCAAGGAGAACGATGACTGAGCACGACATCCCCGCGCCGTACGACGACGCCGACGCGCCCACGGGCCCGGTGCCGGTGCTCGCCGTCGTCGGTCGCCCGAACGTCGGCAAGTCCACCCTGGTCAACCGGATCATCGGGCGCCGCGAGGCCGTGGTGGAGGACCGGCCCGGCGTCACCCGCGACCGGGTCTCCTACGACGCCGACTGGAACGGGCGCGCGTTCACCGTCGTCGACACCGGCGGCTGGGACCCCGACGCCCGGGGTCTGGCCGAGCGGATCGCTGCCCAGGCCGAGATCGCCGTGAGCCTGGCCGACGCCGTGCTGTTCGTCGTCGACGCGACGGTCGGCATCACCGACGCCGACGAGGCCGTGGTGAAGGTGCTGCGCCGCTCCGGCAAGCCGGTCGTGCTGGCGGCCAACAAGGTCGACGACCAGCGCACCGAGGCGGAGGCCGCCGGACTGTGGAACCTCGGCCTGGGTGAGCCGTTCCCCGTCTCCGCGCTGCACGGCCGGGGCTCGGGCGACCTGCTCGACGCCGTGCTGGATGCGCTGCCCGAGCCGCCGCCGCTCCCGGATGGCGAGGAGGTCGGCGGCCCGCGCCGGGTCGCGATCGTCGGCCGCCCCAACGTCGGCAAGTCCTCGCTGCTCAACAAGCTGGCGGGGGAGGAGCGGGTCGTCGTCGACAACGTGGCCGGCACCACAGTGGACCCCGTCGACGAGCTGGTCGAGCTCGGCGGCCGGACCTGGCGCTTCATCGACACCGCCGGCATCCGCAAGCGGGTCAAGGAGGCATCGGGCCACGAGTACTACGCCTCGCTGCGCACCGCGACAGCCATCGACCGGGCCGAGGTGGCGGTGCTCGTCCTCGACGCCGAGCAGAGCATCGCCGAGCAGGACGTCCGCATCCTGCAGACCGTGCGCGAGGCGGGCCGCGCGCTCGTGATCGCGTTCAACAAGTGGGACCTCGTCGACGACGAGCGGCGCTACTACCTCGAGCGCGAGATCGAGCGCGAGCTGGTGCAGGTGCAGTGGGCGCCCCGCATCAACATCACCGCGCGGACCGGTTGGCACATCGACCGGCTCGTGCCGGCGCTCGACAAGGCGCTGGCCGGTTGGGAGACCCGCGTGGGCACCGGCGCGCTCAACACCTTCCTGGGCCGGCTCGTGGCCGAGCACCCGCACCCCGTGCGCGGCGGCAAGCAGCCCAAGATCCTCTTCGGCACGCAGCCGACGACGGCGCCGCCGACGTTCGTGCTGTTCACCTCGGGCAAGCTCGACGCCTCCTACGAGCGCTTCATCGAGCGCCGCCTGCGCGAGGAGTTCGGCTTCGTCGGCACCCCGATCGTGCTGCAGCAGCGGGTGCGCGAGAAGCGCAAGCGCTGAGCCCGACCCCGATTCCCGGCGCCGGAGCGAGCTGCGCTAGGCTTCGCGAGCCTTCTTCGGAGGGCGGCGGGCTGTAGCGCAGCTTGGTAGCGCACCTGACTGGGGGTCAGGGGGTCGCAGGTTCAAATCCTGTCAGCCCGACCGTGTGATGTCTCAGGACATCGGAAACTCCCGGACCTACAACTGGTAGGTCCGGGAGTTGTCATTTCGGGGTCGGTCGGGTGGTGTCGGCGGGTGTTCCGGTGGGCTGGTAGTCGCGGTCGGGGTCGATGACGAGGTCGCGGA
>NZ_DASWXC010000043.1:0-107428 GCF_036405735.1 Nocardioides sp. | reverse complement strand
GGTGTGGTCCTTCTCCAGGGTCAGCATCATCGACTCGTACTCGCCGAACTCCTCGCGGATCTGCTCGTTGGTCCAGCCGAGGGCCTTGAGCAGCACGGTGACGTTCTGCTTGCGCTTGCGGTCGAGGCGGACGCCGACCATGTCGCGCTTGTCGATCTCGAACTCCAGCCACGCGCCACGGCTGGGGATCAGCTTGGCGGTGTAGATGTCCTTGTCGGACGTCTTGTCGGCGGAGCGCTCGAAGTAGACGCCCGGCGAGCGGACGAGCTGGGAGACCACGACGCGCTCGGTGCCGTTGATGACGAAGGTGCCCTTGTCGGTCATGAGCGGGAAGTCGCCCATGAAGACCGTCTGGCCCTTGATCTCGCCGGTCTCGTTGTTGGTGAACTCCGCGGAGACGTAGAGCTGGGCCGCGTAGGTGAGGTCCTTCTCCTTGCACTCGTCGACGGTGTACTTGGGGTCGTAGAAGACAGGGTTCTCGAACGAGAGCGACATCGTCTCGGAGAAGTCCTCGATCGGGGAGATCTCCTCGAAGATCTCCTGCAGACCGGACTTCTCGGAGACGTCCTCGCCGGCGGCCTTGCGGGCGGCGATGCGCTCGGCGTGGGCCTCGTTGCCGATCAGCCAGTCGAAGCTTTCGGTCTGGAGGGCGAGGAGCTGGGGAACCTCGAGGGGCTCGGTGATCTTTGCGAAAGAGATGCGGCGAGGGTTGGAACCGGAGGTGCTGCGCGCGGCCAAGAGGAATCCTTCGACAAGGTTCGCAGGTGGAGTCGCGCCGCCCACCACTCCATCGGCCACCGGGCAGGCTGACGGGCATCTGAGGGCATGCGCAAAGCGCAACGATACAGGAATCGCGGGCGCGTCACAATGTCGGACGCTCGCGAGCGCCGGCCAGACGCACTGCCAGATGCAATGCCTGCCCTTGGGCGACGATGATGCGCCGATCCCGCGTCGAGGTCAAGCACCCCGGCGGCCCGGTGGGGAGAAACCTGTCGGCAGCTGTGACGAACGGTCAGGTCGTCATGTCGTCGATGAGCCAGTCACCGTCGGAGGAGCGCACCAGGGTCACGGTGACGTGGTCCTCGTAGACGACCGGCTGCCCGCCATCGGCGGCGATCTCCTTGTTCGTCGTCGGCCGGTCGACCAGCACCAGCACCTCGACCCGGCCCTCGGCGGCCCGCACCAGGCTCGAGCCCACCACGGTGGTGGTGACGACGCTCTGCGTGCCGGGCGCGTTGCGCGCGATGGTGTCCCAGACCTTGTCGTAGGCGTCCTTGCGGTACCGCTCGGTCAGCCGCGCGGTCGCGTCCCGCTCGTCGTCGGCCAGCGTCCGGTAGTCGTAGGAGAGCACGTCGACCACGGCGGACTCGGCGGCGGCCTGCGCGTCACGGGCGTCGTCCTCGATCGCCTTCGGGTTGGGCCGGCTCCAGGCGTACGCCGCCAGCGCGACCGACAGCACGGCCACGACGGCCAGCACCGCCAGCAGCCACCCCGCGGGCGGGCGGCGGCCGGGGGCTGCGGGGGTCTCGACACGCTCGCTGGCGCTCGCTGCTCGACCAACGGGCTCGGCCGGCAACGTCGCGTCGTACTGGCGACGCCGCTCGGCGTCGAGCAGGACGGCGGCCGCCTCCGACAGGGCGCCGAAGCGGCGGTCCGTGGGATCGAGGTCAGCGACCTGCGCCTTCCAGGCCGCGCGGATCTCGTCAGCGGTCGCGTCACGCTCGACCCCGAGCAGGTCGTACCACGTGGGACTCACTGCGCTCCCCCTTCGACCGACGGACTCGGTGCCGGAGCACTCGGCGCCTGCTGCTGGCCCTCGGCGCCGACCGGCGAGAAGTCGTCCACCTTCCAGGTGCCGCGCTGCCGGACCAGCTCGACCTCGACGCGGTAGGGCTGCGGCTCGGCGTTCACCCGCTGGCCGGCGTCCTTGGGATCGGTGAAGGAGTTCGTGAACGAGCCGGCGACCAGCGCGGTGGCCGTACCGGCGTCGAGGTCGAGGTCGGCGACGCCGACCGCGTAGACCTCGGTGATCCGGGCGACGCCCGCCTGGGCGACGGTGGCCTCGGCGTACGGCACGTTCTGCTCGAAGTCGGCGGCGAACTTGGCGGTGACGACCTCGGAGACCAGCTTGCGGTACGTCGGCATCTGCTCACCCTCGAGCAGATCCGGGCCGTAGGTGTTGACGCGCAGCATGAACTGCCGCGCCTGCGACATCACCCGCTCGCGCTGCGCCTGCTCCTCGTCACGGCTCGAGAACGGGTTGCCGCCGCGGTCGGCCCCGAGGTAGCCGAGCGTGAGGAGCGAGCCGGCGATGAGCGCCACGAGCACTCCGAGGACGCCCCAGCGGGCGGTCCGGTGCGCAGGCGGGCGCGTCGGGGAGTCCGTCACTCCCCTGTCGCCGTCGGTGCGTACAACCACGTCCATGAGCTCCTCCCACGTGCCGGCTCGTCGCCGGGCGCGGCCACGCTACCGGTCGGGGCCAGTGTCGTGGTGCCGGTGCGCCAGGTGAGCGCGCTGGTCTCCGGGTCGTAGTCGGCCACCACGTCGGCGCCGGCGGCGCCGGCGGGGGCGGCGCGGTTGAGGTTCTGCGCACCGCGCGGGTTGCTCTGCGAGGCGGGCTCGGTGCAGCGGGCGTCCTCGTTCATCGCCTGGGTCTTCAGCTGCTGGGGCGGGCGGGTGCGGGTGCCCTCGTAACCGCGGTGGCACAGCTCCGCCGAGGTCATGACGAGTCCGAAGTGGGCGTTGTACAGACCGCTCTGCGGGTCCTTCGAGGTCACCGTGAAGCCGCCCTCGACGACGTAGGGGTAGAGCACCAGGACCTGCTTGAGGCCCGGCAGGTGCCGGTAGACGATCTCGCCGGTGGTGACCGAGTCGCGGAGCAGCTCGGTCAGCTCGACGCGGTTCTCGTCGAGGAACGTCTTGAAGGCCGCGGCGCCGGCGGCGCCGTTGTGGATGAGCTTGCGCAGGTCGTCGTCGTTGCCCGCGAGGGTGCCGCTGAACAGCGACAGGTTGGCCGCGAAGCCGCGCAGTGCGCTCTCGCTGGCGACCTGGCCGTTCAGCACCGTGTTGCCGTCGCGGATGAGGGCCGTGGTCACATCGAAGTTGTCGTTGGCGGTCTCGATGAAGGACATGCTCGTGTCGAAGATCTGCTGCAGGTCCTGCCCCGTGCCGGCGAACGCGGCGCCGAGCTCGGCGACCGTGGTGCGCAGCGCGTCCTGGTCGACCGACGAGACCGTCCGGGAGGCGTTCTCGAGCAGCTGCTCGGTCGGCAGCGGGGTGCGGGTGTCGGCCTGGGCCACCTCGGTGCCGTCGCTCAGGTAGGGCTGCTGGTCGGTCTGCGGCTGCAGCTCGACGTACTGCTCACCCACGGCGGAGCGGTTGCCGACGACCGCGAGCGTGTCGGCCGGGATGGAGTCGAAGGAGTTGTCGATGTCGAGATAGACGTCGACGCCGTCGCGGGTGAGCCTCATGTCGCCGACCTGCCCGACCTTCACGCCGCGGTACGAGACCTCGCCGCCGACGTAGATGCCGCCGGACTGGGTGAAGTGCGCGACCACGGTGTAGTGGTCGTCGAAGAAGAACCGGTCCAGGCGGGCGTATCGCGCGCCGACGAAGCTCACGCCCAGCAGCGTGATCACGACGAAGATCGCGAGCTGGACCTTGGTGCGTCCGGTGATCATCGGCCACCTCCTGCCGGTGCGCCGTCGAGGCCGGGCAGCATCAGCCGGACCAGCGAGGGGTCGTAGATCGTGGCCAGCTGCTCGTAGGTGAACCCCCGCGCCGGCGTACGGAGCGGGATGCTGAGCTCGCCGGGAGCAGCGCGACCCAGCCCGCCACCCAGCAGGCCGCCGAGGCCGCCGGAGCCGTTCGTGCCCGCGCCGCCGGAGGAGGCGCCGCCGAGCAGGGCCCCGAGGTCCGGCGCACCCGGCAGGCCGGGGACCTGGTTGAGCGTCTGGCACAGCGCGGCGTCGCGGTTGGCGGCCTTCTTGCACTCGTTGAGCAGGTTGGCCAGGCCGTTGACCGTCGCGAGCACCCGCTGGCAGGCGGGGCTGTTCAGCCGGCCGCTGGCGATGCACTGCAGGAGGTCGTTCACGGTCTGCGTCGGGTTGACCGCACTCGGCAGCACCGAGCCGCTGGAGCCGGCGTTGAAGGCGTCGCGCAGGTTGATGTCCAGGTTGATCGACAGGTTGACGTAGTCGCCCATGTGGAGGTTGCGGGCGGCCTGCGGATCCCGGCCGACGACGTCGTCGGTGAAGGGATAGGTCAGCCCGGTGTCGATGGCGTTGACGAGGTTGTCCCCCGCGTCGGCCAGCTGGGTCAGCGTCGGCTCGAGGTTGCGGATCACGTTGATGGTGGCCTGCTTCGAGGCACGGATGACACGCACGCCGACGTCCCCGAGGCCGTCGAGCGCCCGCAGCATGCGGACCAGGTCGGCACGCTGGGCGTCGATGCTGGTCAGCGCGCTGGGCAGCTCCTCCAGCGCCGCATCGATGGTGTCCTCCTGGGCCCGCGCCGACGCCGCGAGCCGGTCGACGGCCTCGATCGCCCGCACGATGGCGGCCTTGTTGTCGTCGAGGGTGCCCATCAACGTGTTGACCTCGGTCAGGACCGACCGGGCGGAGTCCTCGTTGCCGTCGAGGGCCTTGTTGAGCTCCGTCGAGATGGTCTTGAGCTGGGCGACGCCGCCGCCGTTGAGGACCAGGCTCAGCGCGCCGAGGACCTCCTCGACCTCAGGGTTCCGGCCGCTGCGCTCGAGCGGGATGCTGTCGCCGTCGCCGAGCTCGGCGGCGCTGGCGTCGGCGGTCGGGGCGGCCAGCGACACGAACTTCTCGCCGAGCAGGCTGGTCTGCCGGATCTCGGCGACCGCGTTGGCCGGCAGCTCGGTGTCGGCGCGCAGCTCCAGGGTCACCTCGGCGTGGTCGCCGGCCAGCTCGACGTCGGTCACCTTGCCGACGTTGACCTCGTTGACCTTGACGGTGGAGTTCGGCACCAGGTCCAAGACGTCGGAGAACGCGACGGTGACCGTGATCGGGTCCTCACCCGTGTCGGGACCGCCGGGCAGTGGGAGGTCGCTGACCTCGAAGTCACAGCCGGTCAGCACCAGCGAGCCCGCGAGGCAGCCGACCAGGGCGGCCGCCAGGCGGCTGCGGCGTACGGCCTTCATCGCTCCACCTCCACGAGCCCACCGAGGGTCCGGTCGCTGTGCTTGTCGATCGCCGACCCGGTGCCGGCGCCGAAGACGGTCGCCCGCGGCAGCACCGACCCGAGCAGGTCGCACAGCGTCCCGCTCTTGTCGGCGGAGTTCACGAAGGTGCACAGCAACCGGTCGGGGTCGCTGGAGACCTGGTGGCCGAGCTCCTGGAAGTTGGCGCTGGTGTCCAGGGTGCCGGTGTCGGGGTTGTAGGTGCGGAACAGGTTGTTCAGCGCCAGCGGAGCGTTGTCGAGGGTCTCGGCGAGCTCGTCGCGCCGGCGGACGAGCACCTTGGCCACGCGGTTGAGGCCGCTGATGTTGGTGCGCAGCACGTCCTTGTTCTCCTGGACGAAGGTCGAGACGTCGCCGAGCGCCGTCGAGAGGTGCTTGAGCGAGGCGGCGAGGTCCTGACGCTCGCCGGCGAGCATGTCGGAGACCTGGCCGAGCGAGGCGTTGAACTGCCGGACCGTGGCGTCGTTCTCGGCCAGCGTGCTGATGAAGCTCTGCAGCTCCGCGGCCGAGGAGAACAGCTCGTCCTTGTTGTCCTCCAACGTCGACCCGAGCGCGGAGAAGTCCTTGATGGTCTGGTTGAACTGCGCGCCCTCGCCGCCGAAGTTCGCCGCCGTCTGCTCGAGCAGGTCGGTCAGCGCACCGTCCTTGTTGGCACCGTCGGGACCCAGCGCCACCACCAGCTTGTCGAGGCTGCCGTAGATGTCGTCGAGCTCGAGAGGTACGGCGGTGCGGCTGGTGTCGAGCACGGCGCCGTCGGCCAGCAGCGGACCCTCGGTGTACGCCGGCGTGAGCTGGACGTAGCGGTCGCCGACCACCGAGGGCGCCACGATCACCGCCTCGGCGTCCTCGGGCACCCGGACCTCGTCGTCGTAGGTCATCGTGACCTTCACGTCGGTGCCGTTCGGCGTCACCTCGGAGACCTCCCCGACCGGGACCCCGAGCACCCGCACGTCGCTGCCCTCGTAGACCGAGACCGTGCGCGGGAAGTGGGCGACCAGGGTCTTCTCGCCGTTGCCGGTGAGCATGCTGAGCCCGGCCGCGACGACGACCAGGGCGATCGCGACCGCCGGGAGCCAGCGGAGCAGTCCTGCGGCGCGCATCACAGCTCCTCCGGTACGGGCGGCATGTTCTGGATGAAGGTGTCGAACCACGGCCCGTTGCCGAGCGTGCTCGCGAAGACGCGGTAGAACGGCGCCATCAGCCGCAGGCTCGCGTCCAGGTTGTCCTCGTTCTTGTTGAGCACGGCCAGGACGTTCTGCAGGTGCGTCAGGGCGGGCTTGAGGTCGGCGCGGCTCTGGTCGATCAGGGCGCTCAGCTCCTTCGACAGCGTGGCGGTCGAGGTGAACAGCTGGTGCACCGCCTCGCGGCGCGCCACCAGGGCGCGGAAGAGCACGTCGGCGTCCTGCATCAGGGCCACGATGTCCGCGTCACGCTCGTCGAGCACGGCGGAGACCCGCTTGAGGTTGACCAGCAGCGAGTTGATCCGGTCGTTCTTCGCCGCGACGTTGCGCGACAGCGCGGAGACACCGTCGAGTGCGGCCTTGAACGAGTCCGGCGTCGTGCGCGTCAGGTCGGCGAGCGTCGTGAGGGCCGAGGCGAGCTGGTCGGTGTCGATGTCGCCCGCGGTGTCGGCCAGTCCGGTGAACGCCTCGACGACGTCGTACGGCGACGTGGTCCGCTCCACGGGAATCGTCTCGCCCTCGGGAAGCTGCCCGGCACCGGCCGGCTCGAGCGCGAGGAACATCGAGCCCAGCAGGGTCTTCACCTTGATCGCCGCGCGGGTCTGCTCGCCGAACTTGGCGTCGCCCTTGATCTTGAAGCCGACCTTCACGTGGTCGCCGTCGAGCTCGACGCTGTGCACCTTGCCGACCCGGACCCCGGCGATGCGGACCTCGTCGTCGGCCTTGATCCCGCCCGCCTCGCTGAAGTTCGCGTAGTAGGTGTCGCCGCCGCCGATCAGCGGCAGGTCCTGCGCCTTGAAGGCGGCCAGCACCAGCAGCACCAGCACGGCGAGGCTGACGGCTCCGATGCGGATCGGGTTGCGCTCACGGAACGGCTTCATCCGAGATCACACCTTCCGGTGTTCACGGGGTAGGTCACGGGCAGGGCCTGGTTGCCCGGCAGCAGCACCCGGCCGGTGAACTCGCACAGGTAGAAGTTGAAGAACGAGCCGTACGTCGCCGTCGTACCGATCTTGTTGAGCTTGATCGGCAGCACCTGCAGCGCCCGGTCGAGCTCCGCCTTGTTGCGGTCGACGTTGCCGGCGACCCGGCGCAGCTGCTTGATGTCCTCCACGAGCGGTGAGCGGATGCCCTTGACCAGGTCGGCCGTCTGGCCCGAGAGCGCCGAGATCTGGTCCAGCGAGCCGAGGATGGCCTCGCGGTCCTGGGCCAGCCCGGACACGAACGTGCGGAAGGTGGTGATCAGCTGGGACAGCTGCTGGTCGCGGTCGGCGACGTGGTCCAGCACGTCGTTGAGGTTCTCGATGAGCGAGTCGATGACCTGGTCGCGGTCGGCCAGCGTCTGGGTGACGCCCGCGGTGTGGGCGAGCAGGCTGTCGAGGGTGCCGCCCTCTCCCTGGAAGACCTGGACGATCTCGTAGGAGAGCTTGTTGATCTCGCCGGGCGACATGGCCTGGAAGAGCGGCTTGAAACCGTTGAAGAGCACCGTCAGGTCGAGGGCCGGGGAGGTCTGGGACACCGGGATCGTGCCGCCGTCGCGCAGCTCGTCGCCTTCGCCGATCCGCTCGGAGAGCGAGATGTAGCGCTGACCGACCAGGTTGCGGTACCGGATCGCGGCGTGGGTCGCCTCGGTCACCGGGGTCTCGTCCTTGACCTCGAAGGTGACCAGGGCGCGGGTGCGGTCGTGGATCTCGACCCCGCTCACGCTGCCGACCTTCACCCCGGCGACCCGGATGTCGTCGCCCTTCGTGACGCCGGTGGCGTCGGAGAAGACGGCGCGGTACTCCTTGGTGCCGCCGAAGGAGAGGTTGCCGATGGTGATCACCAGCAGGCCGGTGGCCAGCGTGGTCACCACGACGAACACCACCAGGCGCACGAGGTCGCCGCGGGTTCGCTTGTCGAGGGCGAGCTTCATCGGTCCACCTCCTCGAGGCTGACGGTGGCGCCGCGCGCCATCGGGCCGAGCAGCAGCCCGCCCAGGTCGGGCACCCGCTCGGGATCGACCCCGAGCTCGGGGGCCAGCAGCTGGTCGAGCAGGGCCGCCTCGGTCGGGGAGCCGGCGTACCCGAAGCCGAGGGGCGCCCGGCGCACCGGGCCGTCGACGCCGTCGTTGACCGGCGGCACCACCCGCAGCGGGTTCTTCTGCGACCACGGCGGGTTCGGCAGGTTGCCGCAGGCGGGCCCGCGGTCCTCCGCGATGATCGGCTTGTCGGCCGGGGTGTACTTGCGGGGCTGGCGAGGGAGGGTCTCGAGGTTGATGTGCAGCATGTGGCCGCGGAACGACTCCGCGACCCGCTGCCCGAGGCTCTCCAGGCCGCCCAGCAGGCAGGGGTACTCCGGCGCGTAGCGTGCGGCGGCCTCCAGCAGGCCGTCGTTGAGGACCGCCAGCCGGATCAGGTTGTCCTCGTTCTCGGCGAGGAACTCCCGCGCGGTCCCCGAGAACGCCGTGACGTTGGTGAACAGCGTCTTCAGCTCGGCGCTGTTGTCCTCCAGCGTGCCGGTCGTGGTGATGGTGTCGCGCAGGATCTGGGCGACCTGCGGGAGGATGTCGCCGTAGGTGTCGGCGACGGTCGCGGTGAGCCGGAGATCCTCCACCAGCGCGGGGATCTGCGGGTTGAGCCGCTTGAGGTAGCCGTCGGCGGTCTGGAGCGTCTGACCGAGTCGCTCACCGCGCCCCTCGAGCGCGGTCGCGAGCGCGTTGAGGGTCATGTTGAGGTCGGCCGGCTGGACGGCGCGCAGCAGCGGGTAGAGGTCGGAGAGCACGGTCTCGACCTCGGTGGCGACCTCGGTGCGGGTGATCGTGGCGCCGGCGCGCAGCGACCCGTCGGAGGGCTGGTCCGGCACGACGAGGGAGACGTACTTCTCGCCGAAGAGCGTCTTGGGCAGGATCGAGCCGGTGACCTCGGCCGGGATCGTGTCGATCTTGTCGGGGTCGAGCCCGAGGGTGAGCTCCGCGCCGCCGGCGGTTGCCTTCGCCTCGAGCACCTCGCCCACGAGCACCCCGCGCACCTTGACGTCGGCGCGGGTGGGCAGCTGCAGGCCGACGTTGCTGGTCTGCAGGGTCACCTGGTCGTACTGGGTGAACTGCTTGGTGAACACGGCGTAGGTCAGCCAGACGCCCAGCAGGATCAGGACGAGGAAGACCACGCCGAGGGCGCGGTGTCGCAGCACGGTCATCATTGACGTCATCGGCATCGTCGGATCACCCCGCCAGCCTGACGGTCGCCGTCGTGCCCCAGATGGCCATCGACAGGAACAGGTCGAGGACGTTGATGACCACGATGCTGGTGCGCACCGCGCGACCCACCGCGACGCCGACCCCCGCGGGACCGCCCGTGGCGGTGTAGCCGTAGTAGCAGTGGATGAGGATCACGACGACCGCGAAGACCAGCACCTTGCCGAAGGACCACAGCACGTCGCCCGGCGGCAGGAAGGCGTTGAAGTAGTGGTCGTAGGTGCCGGGGCTCTGGCCGAAGACCCCGGTGACGGTGAGCCGGGTCGCGAAGTACGACGACAGCAGGCCCAGCACGTAGAGCGGCACGATCGCGATGAGGCCGGCGATGATCCGGGTCGTCACCAGGAACGGCAGCGACGGGACCGCCATGACCTCGAGCGCGTCGACCTCCTCGGAGATCCGCATCGCGCCGAGCTGGGCGGTGAAGCCGCAGCCGACGGTCGCGGCGAGCGCGATGCCGGAGACCAGCGGCGCGATCTCGCGGGTGTTGAAGTAGGCCGACACGAAGCCGGAGAACGCGGCGGTGCCGAGCTGGTTGAGCGCGGCGTACCCCTGCAGCCCGACCTCGGTGCCGGTGAAGAACGTCATCGCGACGATGACGCCGACCGTGCCGCCGATGACCGCGAGGGCGCCGGAACCGAGCGTGACCTCGGCCAGCAGCCGGGCGATCTCCTTCTTGTAGCGCCGCACGGTGCGCGGCGTCCAGGCGATGGCACGCAGGTAGAACGAGAGCTGCTCGCCCAGTCGGTCCAGGGAGCGCAGCGGCTTCTCGTAGGCAGCCTTGACGGAGTCCAGTCCAGCCATCGCCCTCATCCTGTCTTCGGTGGGACGAGCTGGAAGTAGATCGCGCTCATCACGAAGTTGACGACGAACAGGAGCATGAAGGTGATGACGACGGACTCGTTGACCGCGTCACCGACCCCCTTGGGTCCGCCGCCGGCGTTCATCCCCTTGTAGGAGGCGACGACGGCGGCGATCATCCCGAACACGAGCGCCTTGGCCAGGCCCTGCCACACGTCGGGCAGTTGGGCCAGCGCGGTGAAGCTCGCTAGGTAGGCGCCCGGTGTGCCGTCCTGCATGAGCACGTTGAAGACGTAGCCACCGGCCACGCCGACCACGCTCACCAGGCCGTTGAGGAAGACCGAGACGAGCATGCAGGCGAGCACCCGCGGGACGACGAGGCGCTGGATCGGGTCGATGCCCAGCACCATCATGGCGTCCAGCTCCTCGCGGATCTTGCGGGCGCCGAGGTCAGCCGCGATCGCCGAGCCGCCGGCGCCGGCGATCAGCAGCGCCGTGGCGATCGGCCCGGCCTCGCGTACGACGGCCAGGACCGAGGCCGAGCCCACGAACGACTGCGCGCCGAACTGCTTGATCAGCCCACCGACCTGGAGGGCGATGACCGCGCCGAACGGGATGGCGACCAGCGCCGTCGGGACGATGGTGACCGACGCGATGAACCAGGCCTGCTGGATGAACTCGCGGAACTGGAACGGGCGTCGGAACAGGCCGCGACCGACGTCGAGGCCGAAGGCGAAGAACTTGCCTGCGGCGCCGACGGGCGCGAGCGCTCTGGCGGGAGTGAGGGTTGCCATGGCTCGGCTCAGACCCCCCTGGCTCCCCCGACGAGCACGGAGTCGGGCACGAACGAGCCCGGAGGCGGCGTGACTCCGTGCTGCCGGCACCACTCGCCGGGCGGCCGCTGGCTGCGGCGCGGGATGCCGTTGGAGGGCTCGAGCTGCAGCGGGATGGGCGGCAGCGGCGGCAGGTCCATGTCCTTCTCCGCAGCCAGCTGGTCGGCGTCCTTCTCCTCGCTCATCCCGATCGGACCCACCCG
Organism: Nocardioides sp.; assembly: GCF_036405735.1. Taxonomy (GTDB): domain Bacteria; phylum Actinomycetota; class Actinomycetes; order Propionibacteriales; family Nocardioidaceae; genus Nocardioides. Next base: position 95,972 of record NZ_DASWXC010000043.1, on the reverse strand, counting down.
CTGAGCGTTGAGGAACTGCCGCACCACCGGCTCCTCCGACGACAGCAGCATCTCCCGGGGACCGAACATCGCCAGATGCTTGTGATAGAGCAGCCCGATGTTGTCCGGCACCGTCCGCGCCGTGTTGATGTCATGGGTGACGATCAGGAACGTCGCGTCGATCTGGGCGTTGAGGTCGACGATCAGCTGGTTCAGGAACGCCGTGCGGACCGGATCCAGGCCGGAGTCGGGCTCGTCGAAGAGCACGATCTCGGGATCGAGCACCAGCGCCCGAGCCAGCCCCGCGCGCTTGCGCATCCCGCCCGAGATCTCACCGGGCAGCTTGTCCTCCGCACCCAGCAGACCGACCAGGTCCATCTTCTCCATCACGATGTCGCGGATCTGCGACTCCGACTTCTTCGTGTGCTCCCGCAACGGGAACGCCACGTTGTCGTAGAGGTTCATCGACCCGAACATCGCGCCGTCCTGGAACAGCACCCCGAACAGCTTGCGGATCTCATAGAGATCCTTCTCCGAGCACGACACCAGATCCGTGCCCTCGATGATCACCGAGCCCGCATCCGGCTTCAGCAACCCGATCAACGTCTTCAGCAACACCGACTTGCCCGTCCCGGACGGACCCAGCATCACGCAGATCTCGCCCGCGGGAATCGTCAGGGAGACGTCGCCCCAGATGAGCTGCTTGCCGAAGCTCTTCGTGAGGTGCTCGATCTTGATGTCCACACCCATGCGGCCTGCTCCCCTGTCCGTTGCCGAGACGATCACCGACGTGATGCGCTCCCATCCGATGGGTTACAACGGCCTCCCGGAGGAGAAGTTACGGCCCTGATGAGGCGCGCGTCACGTGGAGCCGCCACCGGTTCCCCGTACGCCCGACTTCATGCGTGCGGGCATCGTGCCAATGTTGGGGAACTTCCGCCAGCAAATGCGCCAGGGGCGGCCACCGTGTCGGTGGCCGCCCCTGGGCGGAGAAGCTGCGCCGGGCTCACCCCGGCGCGTCTCACTTGAGCGTGACGGTGGCGCCGGCGGCCTCGAGGGCCTCCTTCGCCTTGTCCGCGGTCTCCTTGTTGACCTTCTCGAGGAGGGTCTTCGGGGCGGCCTCGACCAGGTCCTTGGCCTCCTTGAGACCCAGGCTGGTGAGCGCGCGCACCTCCTTGATGACGTTGATCTTCTTGTCACCGGCGTTCTCGAGGACGACGTCGAACTCGTCCTGGGCAGCGTCGCCGGCGGCGTCGCCAGCGGCACCGCCGGCGGCGGGGGCGGCGGCAACGGCGACCGGAGCGGCGGCGGTGACGCCGAAGGTCTCCTCGAAGGCCTTCACGAACTCGGAGAGCTCGATGAGGGTGAGCTCCTTGAACGCGTCGAGCAGCTCGTCGGTGGTGAGCTTCGCCATGATGGCTTGTCCTTTCAGTGTGGCTGGCCGGCACATGCCGGCCGACCGGGGTTTCAGGTGGTGAGCCTCAGCCGTCAGGCCTCGGTCGTGGTCTCCTCGGCCGGGGCCTGCGCCTCGGTCTCGGTCGCCTCAACCTCGGCAGGGGCCTCGGTTGCAGCCTCCTCGGCGGCAGCCGGCGTGCCAGCACCACCTGCGAGGATCGTGGGGTCGTTCGCGGCCTTCTCCTGCAGGGCGGCAGCGAGCTGCGCGGCCTTCGAGGGGAGGGCGTTGAAGACGTAGAGCGCCTGCGAGAGCGACGCGGTCATCGCGCCGGCCAGCTTGGCCAGGAGCACCTCGCGCGACTCGAGGTCGGCCAGCTTGGCCACCTCGGAAGCGTCGAGGTGCTTGCCCTCGTAGACCCCGCCCTTGATGACAAGGTTCGGGTTCGCCTTGGCAAAGTCACGCAGACCCTTGGCCGCCTCGACGACGTCGCCCTTGATGAAGGCGATCGCGGTCGGGCCGGTCAGCAGGTCGTCGAAGCTCTCGATGCCGACGTTCTTGGCGGCGATCTTGGCCAGCGTGTTCTTGACCACGGCGTAGTCGGCGTTCGCACCGAGGGAGCGTCGGAGGTCCTTCAGCTCCTTGACGGTGAGACCGCGGTACTCGGTCAGCACGGCACCGACCGAGGCGCTGAACTCGTCAGCGATCTCGGCGACGGCGGCCTGCTTGTCTGCCCGCGCCATGGGTCTCCTTCTTCCGTGGGGCGAGACCCCCGCGCTCGGCCACGAAATGACGAACGCCCCGAGCGCAGGGCTCAGGGCGTGGATCGCGACGTACGTCGCTGCTCTGACACCTGCGCTGGCCGTCCGCTTCCGCGGCACCTTCGGTCACTCCTGGCGGAGTCACAACCGGCGGTCTCTGGTTCGTGGAGAACTCTACGGACGCACCGGGCCCCTGCCAAATCGGCAGGGGCCCCGGTGTGCGGTCCGTTGAGCGGGTCAGGCCTGGTCGTCCTCGCTCGCGACGTTGCGCGTGCGGTTGGGGTCGACCTGGACGCCGGGGCCCATAGTCGTGGAGACGGTGACCTTCTTGACGTAGCGGCCCTTGGAGCTGGCCGGCTTGAGACGGAGCACCTCCTCCAGCGCCGCGGCGTAGTTCTCGGCGAGCTGGGTCTCGGAGAACGAGGCCTTGCCGATGATGAAGTGGAGGTTGGCGTGACGGTCCACGCGGAACTCGATCTTGCCGCCCTTGATGTCGGACACGGCCTTGGCCACGTCCGGCGTCACGGTGCCGGTCTTCGGGTTCGGCATGAGCGAGCGCGGACCGAGCACGCGGCCGAGGCGGCCGACCTTGCCCATCATGTCCGGGGTCGCGACGACGGCGTCGAAGTCGAGCCAGCCGCCGGCGACCTTCTCGATGAGCTCGTCGCCACCGACGAAGTCGGCGCCGGCCTCACGGGCGGCCTCGGCCTTGTCCGCGTTCGCGAACACGAGGACGCGAGCGGTCTTGCCGGTGCCGTGCGGGAGGTTGACGGTGCCGCGCACCATCTGGTCGGCCTTGCGGGGGTCGACGCCGAGCCGCATGACGACGTCCACGGTCTCGTCGAACTTCTTCTTGCTGGCGGTCTTGGCGATCTTGATCGCCTCGAGCGGGGCGTAGACGGTGTTCTTGTCGAACGTCTCGCTCGCCGCGCGGTAGGTCTTGCTGCGCTGCATGATGGTCCTCTTCGTCTTTCAGGAGATGTGGTCAGCGGGCCAGCGCGGCCCTCCCACGTTGTCAGTCGACAGTGACGCCCATGGAGCGGGCAGTGCCCTCGACGATCTTCATCGCGGCGTCGATGTCGTTCGCGTTGAGGTCGGGGAGCTTGGTGGTCGCGATCTCGCGCAGCTGGTCCTTGGTCAGCTTGCCGACCTTGTCGCTGTGCGGGGTCGAGGAGCCCTTCGACAGGCCCGCGGCCTTCTTGATCAGCTCAGCGGCCGGCGGGGTCTTCGTGATGAAGGTGAAGGACCGGTCCTCGTAGATCGTGATCTCGACCGGGATGACGTTGCCGCGCATGGACTCGGTCTGGGCGTTGTACGCCTTGCAGAAGTCCATGATGTTGACGCCGTGCGGACCGAGGGCGGTACCGACCGGCGGCGCCGGCGTCGCCGCGCCGGCCTGCAGCTGCACCTTGACGAGCGCTGCGATCTTCTTCTTGGGAGGCATTCCTTCTCTTTCCTTCCGTGGTCATGACGAGGACGTACGACGGCCTCTGCCACCTGTGTGCTGCTCTGTGGAGCCGAGCAACCTGGCTATTGTCCGGGTTTCACCGCGGACTGTCGAAATCGCGCGACTCCTCTGGTCTCGATACGCGCGTCACGGCTTCGTTCCTCAGCCGTGGCGCTACTCGACCTCGCGCGGACTTCTGACCGGCCGGCGCAAGCGCCGGCCGCTCAGACGCGCTGAACCTGGCTGAAGCTGAGCTCGACCGGGGTCTCGCGGCCGAAGATCTCGACCAGCGCCTTGAGGCGCTGCGACTCGCCGTTGATCTCGGTGATCGTGGCGTGCAGCGTCGCGAACGGGCCGTCGACGACCATGACGGAGTCGCCCACGGAGAAGTCGGCGACCTCGACCGGCTTCTTCGCCGTCGCGGTGGCGGTGCCGGCGGCGACCGGCGTACCGGCGGCGGCGGCCTCCGCCTCGGCCTTGGCCAGGACCGCGGGCGCCAGCATCGACTCGACCTCGGAGAGCGAGAGCGGCACCGGCTGGTGGCTGTGGCCGACGAAGCCGGTGACGGACGGGGTGTGACGCACCGCCGCCCAGGACTCGTCGGTGAGGTCCATGCGGACCAGGACGTAGCCGGGCAGCACGGTGCGCTTGACCAGCTTGCGCTGGCCGTTCTTGATCTCCGCGACCTCCTCGGTGGGGACCACGATCTCGTGGATGTAGTCCTCCATGTTGAGGGAGATGATGCGGTTCTCGAGGTTCGACTTCACCCGGTTCTCCATGCCGGAGTAGGTGTGCACGACGAACCAGTCACCAGGCTTGGTCAACAGCTCGCGGCGGAACGCCTCGAGCGGGTCGTTCTCGTCGGTGGCGTCGGCGGCCTCGACCTCGCCGGCCTCGCCGGTGTCGGCGTCCAGGGCGGCATCCAGGTTGTCAGCCACGTCGCCGGTGACCGGCTCGTCGAGGGTCTCGTCGACCTCGACCTGGGCCGAGTAGTCCTGCTCAGACACGCTTGCGCTCCATACCTTCGAAGAATCAGTTGTCAGACGGGGCCGGGCCCCGTCGTCGTCAGTCGCGTCCGCCGAAGATCTCGAAGAACAGCCGGCCCAGTCCCAGGTCCAGGAGCGAGACGATCGCCATCACGACGAGGACGAACACGAGCACGACGATGAAGTAGGTGGTCAGCTGCTGCTGGGTCGGCCAGACGACCTTGCGCAGCTCAGCGATGACCTGCCGGTAGAACGTGGCCGGGCCGGTGCGCGCGGGGCGCTGGGGTTCCCGCTTGGGCGCGGGGGCCGCCTTGCTGTCCGACATGGTCGGTGCCTCTCCTCGTTCTTCGTCTTGCAGGGCACGAGGGACTTGAACCCCCAACCTTCGGTTTTGGAGACCGATGCTCTGCCAGTTGAGCTAGTGCCCTCCGATGGACTCATGACTCCATGGACCCGATTCAGGGCGCACGACATCATGTGGGAAATCCACCAGTGATGGAGTCTACGGGTCCCACGCCCCCGCGCCAAAACCGATCCGTGACCTCGGTCGGCGGCCGATACAGTTGGGACCATGACGTCCCCCCGTGGCCCCCGTGACCGTCGTGTGTCCCAGCGCATCGGAGCGATCGCCGAGTCGGCGACGCTGAAGGTCGATGCGAAGGCCAAGGCACTCAAGGCCGAAGGGCGTCCCGTCATCGGGTTCGGCGCCGGCGAGCCGGACTTCCCGACGCCGGACTACGTCGTCGAGGCGGCGGCCGCCGCGTGCTATGACGTGAATAACCACCGCTACACCCCCGCAGGTGGGCTGCCGGAGCTAAAGGCCGCGATCGTCGCGAAGACCAAGCGCGACTCCGGCCTGGAGGTCACCCCCGCCGAGGTGCTCGTGACCAACGGCGGCAAGCAGGCCGTCTACGAGGCCTTCGCCGCGATGCTCGACCCGGGCGACGAGGTGCTGCTGCCCGCGCCGTACTGGACGACGTACCCCGAGTGCATCCGGCTCGCCGGCGGCGTGCCCGTCGAGGTGTTCGCCGACGAGACCCAGGACTACAAGGTCACCGTGGAGCAGCTCGAGGCGGCGCGCACGGACAAGACCAAGATCCTGCTGTTCGTCTCGCCGTCCAACCCGACCGGCTCGGTCTACACCGCCGACGAGATCCGCGCGATCGGCGCCTGGGTCGCCGAGCACGGCCTGTGGGTCGTCACCGACGAGATCTACGAGCACCTGCTCTACGACGGCGTCGAGACCGGCTCGCTGCCCGTGCTGTGCCCCGAGCTCGCCGACCACACTGTCGTCCTCAACGGCGTCGCGAAGACGTACGCCATGACCGGCTGGCGGGTCGGCTGGATGATCGGCCCCGCCGACATCGTCAAGGCCGCCACGAACCTGCAGTCGCACGCGACCTCCAACGTCGCCAACGTCTCGCAGCGCGCGGCCATCGCCGCGCTCGAGGGCGACCTCTCCGCGGTGCAGGAGATGCACGCCGCCTTCGACCGCCGGCGCAAGCTGATCGTCGGCATGCTCAACGAGATCGCCAGCGTCTACTGCCCGACGCCGCAGGGCGCGTTCTACGCCTACCCGTCGGTCAAGGGCCTGCTCGGCAAGGAGTACGACGGCCGCAGGATCGACAGCTCGGCCGACCTGGCCGAGTACATCCTCGAGAAGGCCGAGGTCGCCGTCGTGCCCGGCGAGGCGTTCGGCTCCCCCGGCTACCTGCGACTCTCCTACGCCCTGGGCGACGACGACCTGGTCGAAGGCATCACGCGGCTGCAGAAGCTGTTCGCCTGAGTGCGTGATCTCCGCGCGCTGCCGAAGGCGCATCTCCACCTGCACTTCACGGGGTCGATGCGCCACGCCACCCTGCTCGAGCTCGCCGAGCGCGACGGGATCCGGCTGCCCGAGCAGCTCGTGGCCGAGTGGCCGCCGCAGCTGAGCGCGGCCGACGAGAAGGGCTGGTTCCGGTTCCAGCGGCTCTACGACGTCGCGCGGTCGGTGCTGCGGACCGAGGCCGACGTACGCCGGCTGGTGCGCGAGGCCGCCGAGGACGACGTGGCCGACGGCGGCCGTTGGCTCGAGATCCAGGTCGACCCGTCGGGCTACGCCGCCCGCTTCGGCGGCATCACGGCGGTCACCGAGCTCGTGCTCGACGCGGTCGCCGACGCCTCGCGGGCGACCGGGTTGGGGATGGCGGTCGTCATCGCCGCCAACCGCACCCGCCACCCCATGGACGCCCGGACGCTGGCCCGGCTGGCCGCCCAGTACGCCGGACTGGGCCCAGGAAAGGGAGTGGTCGGCTTCGGCCTGTCCAACGACGAGCGGCGCGGCACCACGGCCGACTTCGCCCCGGCGTTCCGGATCGCCGAGCGGGCCGGCCTGCTGCTGGCGCCGCACGGCGGGGAGCTGCGCGGTCCCGACCACGTGCGGACCTGTCTGGATGCGCTGCACGCGCAGCGGCTCGGGCACGGCGTCCGCAGCACCGAGGACCCCGCCGTCCTGGCGCGGGTCGCGGCGGCCGGCGTGGCGCTCGAGGTCTGCCCCACCTCGAACGTCGCGCTCGGCGTCTACTCCTCCCTGAGCGAGGTCCCGCTCCCCCTCCTGCTGGAGGCCGGGGTGACGGTCGCGCTGGGCGCCGACGACCCGCTGCTGTTCGGGTCGCGTCTGCACGGCCAGTACGCCGCCATGCGGGCCGCGCACGACCTGGGCGACGACCGGCTCGCCGAGCTGGCGCGGATGTCGGTGCGGGCCTCCGCGGCGCCGGAGTCGACGAAGGCTGAGATCTGCGCCGCGATCGACGCCTGGCTCGCCGACTGACCGCGCCCTGACACCGCCTGACACAATGGGCGCCATGACCCACCCCGGCGGGCCCGAGCAGCCCGAGCCGCAGCAGCCGCCGACCCACGAGTCCGGCTGGCCGCCCCCGCCCGGGCACGTCCCGCCGCACGAGCAGCCCACCGAGCCCACCAATCCCTACGGGCAGCAGCCCTACGTGCCGCAGCCGGACCAGTACCAGCAGCCCTACGGCGGCCAGCCCTACGGCGGCTACCGGGTGCCGGACGACCCGGGCGCCCAGACCTCGCTCATCGTCGGCATCGTCGCCCTCGGGGTCGGCATGCTGTGCGGCATCGGCTTCCTCGGCTCGCCGGTCGCCTGGGTGATGGGCGCCCGCGCGAAGCGCCGCATCGACCAGGCCCAGGGTCGGCTCGGTGGCCGGGGCAACGCCCAGGCCGGCATGATCCTCGGCATCGTCGGCACCGTGCTGCTCGCGCTCGCGCTGCTGGTGATGATCGCGATCATCGTGTTCGTCGTCGTCGGCATCGCCAACGAGGCCAGCTTCGACACCTACGAGCTCGACGGCACCGCCGCCTGAGCGGGTGGACTGCCACTACTACGACGCCGCGGTCTGCCGCTCCTGCCGCTGGCTGGAGCGGCCGTACGCCGACCAGCTGACCGCGAAGCAGGAGCGGGTCGCGACCGCCCTACCGGCCCTGCCGTGGCGTCCGCCGGTCGCCAGCGCGCAGGAGCGGTTCCGCAACAAGGCGAAGATGGTCGTCGCCGGGACGACGGCCGAGCCCACGCTGGGAATCCTCGACCCGCGTGGGGGCGGGGTCGACCTCCGCGAGTGCCCCTTGCACGCTCCGGGCCTGACCGCGGCCCTGCCGGCGCTCGCCCGGTTCATCGGAGCGGCCGGCCTGACGCCGTACTCGGTGCCGGAGCGACGCGGCGAGCTCAAGCACCTGCTGGTCACGGAGTCGCCGGACGGCGAGCTGATGGTTCGGTTCGTGCTGCGCTCGAGCGAGGCGCTGCCCCGGCTCCGCAAGCACCTCCCGGTGCTGCTGGGCGAGCTGCCGGTGGCGGTCGCCTCGGCGAACCTGCAGCCCGACCACAAGGCCGTGCTCGAGGGGCCCGAGGAGGTCCCGCTGCACGGCGACACCCTGACGATGCAGGTCAACGGACTGGGCCTGCACCTGCGGCCGCAGTCGTTCTTCCAGACCAACACCGACGTCGCTGCCGCGCTCTACCGGCACGCCGTCGACCTGGCCGGCTCGGTCGGCGCGACGAGCGCGTGGGACCTTTACTGCGGCGTCGGCGGCTTCGGGCTCCACCTCGCGCGCGAGGGCGTCCGCGTCGTCGGCGTGGAGAGCAGCGAGCAGGCGGTCGAGAGCGCGACCATCACCGCGGGCGAGCTGGGGCTGTCCGAGGCGGAGTTCCTGGCGGGCGACGCGACGGCGTACGCGCTGGCGAGGGGCGAGGCTCCGGACCTGGTCGTCGTGAACCCGCCGCGTCGCGGCATCGGTCCCGAGCTGGCCGGCTGGCTGGAGGCGTCGGGGGTGAGCCACGTCGTCTACTCCTCGTGCAACGTCGACTCGCTGGCGCGCGACCTCGCCGCCATGCCGTCGCTGCGGCCGGTCTCGGGCCGGCTGCTCGACATGTTCCCCCACACCGACCACCACGAGGTCCTGCTGCTGCTCGCCCGGTGAGCGGGGGCGTCATACGAGGTGGTGGCCCCAGCAGCCGGACCGTATGACGTCCGGGCCCATGACGTCCGGGCCGGAGGCGGGACTCAGAGGTCGACGCCGAGCAGGACCGGCTCGTTCTCCAGCCGGATCCCGAACTCCTTCTCGACCCCGGCGCGGATCTCCCGGGCCAGCGCGAGCAGGTCGGCCGTGCGGGCCCCGCCGCGGTTGGTCAGCGCCAGGGTGTGCTTGGTCGACAGGGTGACCGGGCCCGCTGCGTCATGGGGGTAGCCCTTGCCGAATCCGGCGCGCTCGATGAGCCAGGCGGCGGAGGTCTTCACCGTGCCGTCGGCCTGCGGGTACGCCGGCGCGCCGACCGGCACGCGGTCGGGCTCGACCACCGGGTTGGTGAAGAACGAGCCGGCGCTCCAGGTGTCGTGGTCGACAGGATCGAGGACCATGCCCTTGGCGCGGCGCAGCCCGAGCACGGCCTCGCGGACGTCGGCCAGCGGCGCCCGCTGCCCGACCTCGACGTCGAGGGCGCGCGCCAGCTCGGCGTAGGCGACCGGGGCCGAGAGCGTCCCGATGCGGAACTGGAAGGTGACGTCGAGGACGACGTGGCGGGCGGGGTCCTGCTTGAAGCGAGAGGTCCGGTAGCCGAACCGGCAGTCGGCGTTGGCGAACGTGCGCACGCCGCGCAGGACCCGGTCCCACACGCGGACCTGGGCGATGGTCTGCGACACCTCCTGGCCGTAGGCGCCGACGTTCTGGATCGGCGTCGCGCCGACCGTGCCGGGGATGCCGGAGAGCGCCTCCACGCCCACCCAGCCGTGCTCGACGGCGCGCGCCACCAGGTCGTCCCAGGTCTCCCCCGCGGCGACGGTGACCATCGCACCGCCGCAGGTCGGGTCCGCCCCATGGTCACTGTCGTGATCGGCCCGGACACCGGTGGTGGCGACCTCGACGACCGTCCCGGCGAACCCCTCGTCGGCGACGACGAGGTTGCTGCCGCCTCCGAGGACCAGCACCGGCTCGCCGGCCGCGTCGGCCTCGGCGACCGCGGCGGTCAGCTCCTCGGCCGACACGGCCGTCACCCAGCGTCGGGCGGGTCCACCGAGCCGGAGCGTCGTGTGGTCGGCGAGCCGGATGGTCCCGTCAGGCACGCACGACCGCCTTGGGCATGCCGAGCACCTTGGCGTCGCCGCAGCGGACCTCCATCGCGATCGTCATGAGTCCATTGTCCCGGGTCACCTTGGTGGCCGCGACCTCGACCACGACCCCCTCGTCGTCGTCGGGTACGACGACCGGCGCGGTGAACTTCGCGCCGAGCTCGACGACCTCCGCCCGACCGGTCCAGGTGGCGACCGCCGAGCCGACCAGGCCGAGCGTCAGCATGCCGTGGGCGATGACGCCGGGAAGGCCGACCGCGCCGGCCACGCGGTCGGACCAGTGGATCGGGTTGAGGTCACCCGACGCGCCGGCGTACCGGACCAGGTCGGCGCGGGTGAGGGTGAACCGCTGCGGCTCAAGGCCCTCGACCGGGCCGCTCATGCCGCACCTCCGCCGTGCACCAGCGTCGCCTTGGCCTCGCACACGACCTCGCCGGCGGCGTCGGTGATCGTCGACACCGTGCCGACGACGTCGGCGCCGCCGAGCGTGCGCAGCGAGGCCACCCGGAGCGTCGCGGTCAGCTCGTCACCGACCGCCAGCGGCCGACGGTAGGCGAAGCGCTGCTCGCCGTGGACGATGCGCTCCAGGGAGGCGCCGACGTCGGCGAGGAACGCCAGCATGGCGTCGTTGAGCAACAGGATGGGGAAGGTCGGCGGCACGCCCTCGCCCGGCCACCGCGTGGCGGCGGCGAACTCCGCGACCTTGGCGGCACTGACGACGTAGGGCCCGACCGGCGCGAAGGCGCGGTCGACGACGGAGGCGTCCATGCCGGCGACGCTAACGGTTACCGCCCGGTCCGCCGAACCGGCAGACCCGCGGGAAATGCAGTCGACCCGCCCGGAGATCCGGGCGGGTCGACGGCAGAAGTCGGGTGCTGGTGTCAGCGGGTCTCGCGGTGCGCCTGGTGCTTGCGGCAGCGCGGGCAGAACTTCGCGAGCTCGAGCCGGTCGGGGTCGTTCCGACGGTTCTTCTTCGTGATGTAGTTCCGCTCCTTGCACTCAACGCAGGCGAGAGTGATCTTCGGGCGAACGTCGCTGCTCTTGCTGGCCACGGGAAGTCCTTTATTGCTGGTCTGAGTTGATGCGCGGTAGCGGGGGCGGGGATCGAACCCGCGACCTCACGATTATGAGTCGTGCGCTCTAACCGCCTGAGCTACCCCGCCTCGTGACGAGGTGCTCGGGTCCCGTGTCCGGGGCCTGAGCTCTCGCCATCAGAGCCCCCTTACGGAATCGAACCGTAGACCTACTCCTTACCATGGAGTCGCTCTGCCGACTGAGCTAAGGGGGCAACGAGCGAGAACATTACAGATCCCGGCGCGGAACGCGAAATCGAGGTCGTCTCGTCGCTCGCAAGCCGGCCTCAGCCTCGGATCGAGGCGGGCGGGACGGCCTCCTCGAGCTCCAGCGCGAGGCCGAGCAGCAGGGCCTCCTGCCCCAGTCCCGCCCCCAGCATCATGCCCTGCGGCAGCCCGCCGGCGGTGGTCGCCAGCGGCAGCGAGATCGCGGGGTCGCCGGTGACGTTCTGCCACGGCGTGAACGCCACCCAGTCCATCAGCCGGTCCATGATCGTCGCGTAGTCCTGGGTGGGGTCCAGGTGCCCGACCAGCGGGGTCTCGTGGGCGACGGTCGGCATCAGCACGACGTCGTACGTCGCATGGAACTCGGCCGAGAGGGCGGTCGTACGCCGCAGCCGGCGCAGCGCCGTCGGCAGCCGGTGCAGGTTCCGGCCGGCGTGCCGGGCCAGGCCGAGCGTGAGGTTGTCCAGCCGGCGGGAGTCCCACGTCGGGCCGAGCAGGCGGCCGGTGCGCACGATCATCAGCGCGAGGAAGGACCAGTACAGGACGAAGTCGTCGCGCATGGTCTCGGGCACCGGCGGCGGGGTCCGCTCCACGGTGTGGCCGAGGCCCTCCAGGAGGCCGGCCGTCTTGAGCGTCAGCTCGGTGACCTCGGGGCTGGCGCTGCGCCCGGCCGCCTCGGTCACGACCGCGATCCGCAGCCGTCGGCCGAGTGGACCGGACACCTCGCCGATCGGCGGGAGGCCGGCCGCCGGTGCGATCCGCTCGGCCTCGCGGTAGAAGGCGACGGTGTCGCGCACGCTTCGGGTGAGCACGCCGTCCACGACGATGCGCAACGGCATGCGGCGGTTCATCGGGTCCAGCGGCAGCCGACCGCGGGAGGGCTTCAGGCCGACCAGGCCGTTGACGCTGGACGGGATCCGGATCGAGCCGCCGCCGTCGTTGCCGTGGGCGAGCGGGACCGCCCCGGCACCGACGAGGGCGCCGGCGCCCGAGGAGGAGGCCCCGGCGATCCGGTCGGTGTCCCAGGGACTGCGGACGGCGCCGAGGCGGGGATGCTCGGCGGCGGCGGAGAAGCCGTACTCCGAGAGCCGCGTCTTGCCGAGCGGCACGAGCCCGCTCGCCGTGAACAGACGCGCCATGTCGCCGTTGCCGCGGGCGGGCCGGGCGACGAAGGCGTCCGCACCCTGCTGGGTCGGCAGACCGGCGACGTCGACGTTGTCCTTGATCAGGGTCGGGACGCCGCGGAACGCCCCGGCGGCGGGGACGGCGCGCCGCGCCCGGTCGTAGTCGCGGACCGCGACGGCGTTCAGCTCGGGGTCCACTCGCTCGATGCGCGCGATGGCGGCCTCGAGCAGCTCGGCCGCCGAGACCTCACGGGCGGCCAGCCGCCGGGCCAGCCCGACCGCGTCGTCGTCACCCAGGGCGTCGTCGGCGAAGGCGTTCACTCGGCTCATGCGGCAACCGTAGGGCGTGCGGCAGCCCCGCCGCGGGAGGCCTCACGCCGAGAGCGTGGCGAGGTGGGCGTCGACCGCCGCCGGGCTGAGCACGTTGTCGATGGCCAGGGCGGCACAGCCGACCAGGCCGGCGGAGTCGCCGTGCGCCGCCGGCAGGAACTGCAGGTCGCGGGTGGCCAGCGCGGTGGAGCGGGCGTAGACGCTCTCGCGCACGCCGGCGGTGTAGATCTCGAAGGCGGCGCCCATGTCGCCACCGATGACGACCGCCTGCGGGTTGAGCAGGTTGATGGCGACGGCGAGCAGCTCGCCCAGGTGACGGCCACTCTCGCGCAGCAGCTTGCGGGCGATCGCGTCGCCCTGGAGCGCGAAGGCCACCAGGTCGCGGACGTGGCCGGCCTCCACGCCCGAGGCGTTGAGCCGGTTCACCAGGGCCCAGCCGCCGGCCAGCGTCTCCAGGCACCCCACCGATCCGCAGCGGCACGGCCGGTCGTTGCCGTCGATGCGGGTGTGGCCGATCTCGCCGGCGGCGCCGAGGTGGCCGGCGAGGATCTTGCCGTCGGCGATGACGCCCATGCCGAGGCCGGTCGACGCCTTGACGACGAGCGCGTCACGGAGCGTGACGCCGGTGCCGAACAGCTCCGAGCGCGCCAGCACGTCGGCGTCGTTGGCGAGGAAGACCGGCGCGTGCTCACAGCCGGGCAGCTCGGCGAAGTACGGCGCCAGCTCGACCCCGTCCCAGCCACCCATGACCGGGGAGTCCACGCTGACCAGCCGGACCGGGTCGACGATGCCCGGCAGGCTCAGCCCGACGCCGACCACCCGCGGCACCGCGCCGAGGCCGGCCAGCATGGCGCGGAACCGCTCGACGACCTGCGCCATCAGGTCCTCCGCGCCGAGGCCGACGACGTGGTCCCGGGTGTCACCGGCCAGCTCGCGGCCGTCGAGGTCGAAGACCGCCAGCTGGCTGCGACTGCGGCCGATGGCGACGGCGAGCACGATCCCGGCGTCCTGGTTGAAGACCAGCGCGCCGGGCGGTCGACCGCCGGTCGAGGCCAGCTCCTCGCCGTACAGCAGCAGGCCGGCCTCGACGAGGGCGTGCACGCGCGAGACCACCGCGGTGCGGGACAGGCCGGTGAGGCGCTGGAGATCGCTGCGGGTGTGCGCCCTGCCGGAGCGGACGAGCTCGAGCAGATCACCGGCGGTGGAGAGGTCGGGCATGACGCCAGTCTAGGAGTGCTTAGGTCCAGAAAAGACGCAAGTACGGCTTGTAACGATCCAAAGAAGATGACAGCGTTGTGGCATGGCTTCTCCTTCCGCCACGGCCGTCCAGCTTCCCGAGAGCTGCGACTTCGTCGTCTTCGGCGGCACCGGCGACCTCGCCCTGCGCAAGCTGCTGCCCGCGCTCTACCACTGCGGCCGGGACGGCCGGCTGCCGGCGGACTGCCGGATCATCGGCGTCTCGCTGGCCGACCTCGACGACCAGGGGTACCGCGACGAGGTCGCCCGCGCGCTGGAGACCCACATCGTCGACGTGGGGGCCGAGCTGGACGCTGGCGTCCTGCGCCGCTTGCTCGGCCGGCTCCACCACGTCAGCCTCGACCTCACCGACCCGACCGGCTGGCACGCGCTGCACGGCCTGCTGAAGGACCGTCCCCACGTCGACGCCACCGTGCGGGTCCACTACCTCGCGGTCGCGCCGACGCTGTTCGGCACGATCTGCCGACGGCTGGCCGAGGGCGGGTTGACGGCCCACCCCGCCCGGGTCGTGCTCGAGAAGCCGATCGGCCACGACGTGGCCTCGGCGCGTGCGGTGAACGACGCGGTCGGCGAGGTCTTCGACGAGTCGCAGATCTTCCGGATCGACCACTACCTCGGCAAGGAGAGCGTGCAGAACCTGCTGGTCACGCGGTTCGCCAACACGCTGCTGGAGCCGGTCTGGAACTCGCACTGGATCGACCACGTCCAGATCACCGTCGCCGAGACGATCGGCGTCGGCAGTCGGGGTGGCTACTACGACCGCGCCGGCGCGCTGCGGGACATGGTGCAGAACCACCTGCTGCAGCTGCTGTGCCTGGTCGCGATGGAGCCGCCGATCCAGGTCGCCCAGGAGGACGTCCGCGACGAGAAGCTCAAGGTGCTCCAGGCGCTGCGGCCCATGACGGCGGCCGACGTCGACCGCGACACCGTGCGGGGCCGGTACGGCGCCGGCCTGGTCGAGGGCGAGCCGGTGCCGTCGTACGACCAGGAGGTCACCAGCGACAGCCTCACCGAGACCTTCGTCGCTCTGCGCACCGAGGTGCAGAACTGGCGGTGGGCCGGCGTGCCGTTCTACCTGCGCACCGGCAAGCGGATGGACCGTCGCTCCTCGGAGATCGTGGTGGTGTTCAAGGAGCCGCCGCACAATGTCTTCCCGCAGGCCGTGCCGCGCGGCGGCGTGACCGCACCGAACCGGCTGCACATCCAGGTCCAGCCCGACGAGGGCATGCGACTGCACCTGACCGCCAAGGAGCCGGGACCCGGCGGCTACCGGCTGCGGCCGGTGTCGCTGGACCTCAACTACGCCGCGGCGTTCGGGCAGCGCTCGCCGGACGCCTACGAGCGGCTGCTGATGGACGTGATGCGCGGCAACCCCACGCTGTTCATGCGACGTGACGAGGTCGAGGCCGCGTGGGCGTGGTGCGAGCCGATCCTGGCGCACTGGGCCGAGAGCGGCCTACCGCCCAAGCGCTACCCCGCCGGCGCCGCCGGCCCCACCGCCGCCTTCACGCTCATCGAGCGCGACGGCCGCTCCTGGCAGGAGACCGAACAGTGAGCACCCACCCCGTCATCCAGGCCGTCACCGACCGCCTGGTCGAGCGCAGCGCCCCCACCCGGGCGGCCTACCTCGCCCGGATCCGCACCGCCCGGGAGCAGGCGCTCACCGGGCCGGCCCGCGCCGGGCTGGCGTGCGGCAACCTCGCCCACGGCTTCGCCGCCGCCGAGCCGGAGGTCAAGCGCGAGCTGCAGGTGCTCGGCCGGCAGGCCAAGCCCAACGTCGCGATCGTGACCAGCTACAACGACATGCTCTCGGCCCACCAGCCGTACGGCGCCTACCCGCCGCTGCTCAAGCAGGCGGTGGTCCGCGCCGGCGGCCTGGCGCAGGTCGCCGGTGGCGTGCCCGCGATGTGCGACGGCATCACCCAGGGCCGCGACGGCATGCAGCTCTCGCTGTTCAGCCGCGACGTCATCGCGATGTCCGCGGCCGTCGCGCTCTCCCACGACATGTTCGACGGCGTCCTCATGCTCGGGGTGTGCGACAAGATCGTGCCCGGCCTGATGATCGGCGCGCTGTCGTTCGGCCACCTGCCGACCGTGTTCGTCCCGGCCGGCCCCATGCGCTCGGGCCTGCCGAACGGCGAGAAGGCCCGCGTGCGGCAGCGGTACGCCGAGGGCAGGGCCGACCGCGAGGAGCTGCTGGCAGCCGAGGCGGCGTCGTACCACTCCGCCGGCACCTGCACCTTCTACGGCACCGCCAACTCCAACCAGCTGGTGATGGAGGTGCTCGGGCTGCACCTGCCGGGCGCGTCGTTCACCAACCCCGACACCGACCTGCGCGACGCGCTGAGCCGCGCGGCGGCGGCCCGGGTCACCGAGCTGGCGCTGGCGCAGGAGGCGGTCCCGATCGGGGAGCTCGTCGACGAGAGGGCGGTCGTCAACGCCTGCGTCGCGCTGCTCGCCAGCGGCGGCTCCACCAACCACACCCTGCACCTGGTCGCCATCGCCCGGGCGGCGGGCATCGCGCTGACCTGGGCGGACTTCGCCGACCTCTCGGCCGCGGTTCCGCTGCTGGCGCGGATCTATCCCAACGGCGAGGCCGACGTGAACCACTTCCACGCCGCGGGCGGCGTGGGCTTCCTGGTCCGGACCCTGCTGTCAGCGGGGCTGCTGCACGAGGACGTGCTGACGGTGATGGGGCGCGGGCTCTCGCGCTACATGACCGAGCCGCGACTGGCCTCCGAGCCGGGGGCCGGACTCGGCGCCACCGCGACCCAGCCGGGAGTGGTGTGGGTGGACGGCCCCGCCATGTCGGGTGACCTCGAGGTGCTGCGGCCCGTGGAGGCTCCCTTCTCCCCCGACGGCGGGCTGCGGGTGCTGCACGGGCCGCTCGGGACCGCCGTCATCAAGACCTCGGCGGTCAAGCCCCAACATCAGGTCGTCACGGCGCCGGCGCTGGTCTTCGACGACCAGGCCGACCTGCTGGCCGCCTTCGCCGACGGCGCGCTCGACGGTCGCGACTTCGTGGCCGTGGTGCGCTACCAGGGGCCGGCCGCGAACGGGATGCCCGAGCTGCACAAGCTCACCCCGGCCCTCGGCGCGCTGCAGGACCGTGGCCAACGGGTCGCGATCGTCACCGACGGCCGGATGTCGGGCGCGTCCGGAAAGGTGCCCGCCGCCATCCACGTCACCCCCGAGGCCGCCCTGGGTGGTCCGCTGGCGCGGGTGCGCTCGGGCGACGTCGTGACGGTGGACGCGGTGGCGGGCACGCTGTCGATCGCCGTGGACCCGGCCGAGCTCGACCGCCGGCCGTCGACCGGCCGCGCGCCGCTCGGCGGAGAGTGGACCGGCACGGGTCGGGAGCTGTTCGCCGCGTTCCGTGCCAGTGTGGGGTCCGCCGACACCGGCGCGTCCGTCTTTCCCCTCATCGCGGCCCAGGAGGCCCCCGTTGTCGCGTGACCTGCTCTCACTGTCCCCGGTCATCCCGGTCGTGGTCGTCGATGCCGTCGACCAGGCCGTGCCACTCGCCCGCGCGCTCGCGGCCGGCGGGATCGGCATCGTCGAGCTGACGCTGCGCACCGAGGCCGGCCTCGACGCGATCCGCGCCATCGCCGCCGAGGTGCCCGAGGTCGTCGTCGGCGCCGGCACCGTGACCACGCCGGCCCGCGCGCGGCAGGCGGCGCAGGCGGGCGCGCAGTTCCTCGTCTCCCCCGGCGCGACGCCGTCGCTGCTGGCCGCGATGGGCGACACCGGGCTGCCGTTCCTGCCCGGCACGGCCACCGTGTCGGAGGCCCTCGCCGTCCTGGAGGCGGGCTACAGCGAGATGAAGTTCTTCCCGGCCGAGGCCTCGGGCGGGACCGGCTATCTCGGGTCGCTCACCACGGTCCTCCCCGACGCCCGGTTCTGCCCCACCGGCGGGATCGGCCTGGGCACCGCGCCGGCGTACCTCGCCCTGCCGAACGTCGGCTGCGTCGGCGGCTCCTGGCTGACCCCCCGCGACGCCCTGGCCTCCGGCGACTGGGACCGCATCACCGCGCTCGCCGCCGAGGCGGCCGCGCTGCGCTGAGCGCCTGTTCAGCAAGGTATGCAGACGGAACTGCACTCCCCGGGCGGAACTCCGCACGGGGAGTGCGCATTCGGCTGCATACCTTGACGAACAGTCAGCCGGCGCCGTGCCGGAAGCACCCCGGCGGGTGCGGGTCGAAGAGCCCGATCGCCTGCATGAGGGCGAACATCGTCGTCGGACCGACGAAGACGAACCCCTGCTTCTTGAGCGCCTTGGAGAGGGCGACCGACTCCGCTGACACGGTGGCGCCGTACGCCGGCGCCGACTCCGGCGCGAAGCCGAGGACGAACTCCTCCAACCCACCGGCGTCACGCAGCGCGACGGTGGCGCGGGCGTTGGTGACCGCGGCCGCGACCTTGAGGCGGTTGCGCACGATCCGCGCGTCCTGCATCAGCCGTGCCTGGTCCGCGTCGGTGAACGCCGCGACGGCGTCGGCGTCGAAGCCGCGGAACACCTCGCGAAACGCCGGCCGCTTGGCCAGGATCGTCGACCACGACAGCCCCGACTGGAACGCCTCCAGCGTGAGCCGCTCCAGGTGGGCCGCCTCGCCGTGGACGCGCTCGCCCCACTCGGTGTCGTGGTAGTCGCGCATCGGGCCTGGACCGCCGGCCCACGGGCAGCGCCCGACGCCGTCCTCACCGAGGACGGGACTCATCACGGGGGTCACTGACGTGGCCTCAGCCGGGCGTTGGGCAGGGGCGGTGCCGGGATCGGCGGCAGGTGGTCGCCGACGACGACCCCGAACCGGCCGGCGGCCACCTGCTGGGAGTCGGGCACGAGCCCGCCGTCGGCGCCGGTGATCTGCGCCTGCCACGCGTCGCGGTAGCCGACGATCTCGTCGTGGTCGCGGCCGATGAAGTTCCACCACATCACGATCGACTCCCCGAACGGCGGCCCGCCGAGCAGCAGCAGCCGCGTCCACTCCGGGCCGGCCGTCAGCGTGAGCGACGTGGCGCCGGGCGGCAGGTACCCGAGCCGGTCCCGCGGGACCGTGACGCCGTCGGCGGTCACGGAGCCGGCGTCGACCAGGACGCCGTGCTCGAAGGACGCATCCACGTCGAAGGTCATCGTCGCGCCGGCCTCGAGCAGGATCTCGACACCGAGCAGGGGCGTGAAGGTCGCCACCGGCGAGGTGTCGCCCAGCAGCGAGCCGAGGAAGACCCGCGCCTCCCAGCCCGGTCCGGTGACCGCCGTCGGCGCGTGGTGCGCGAAGCCCGGTGCGGTGTCGCGATGGGCCGCGGGCAGCGCGACCCACAGCTGGGCACCGTGCAGCACCGGGTGGTCGTCGCAGGAGATCTCGGAGTGGCTGATGCCGTGCCCGCCCGTCATCAGGTTGACCTCGCCCGGGCGGACCATGGCGTGGTTGCCGGCGCTGTCGCGGTGCTCGATCTGGCCGGTGAACAGCCACGACACCGTCTGCAGCCCGGTATGGGGGTGCGGCGCGACCTTCATGCCACCCGTCTCGGCGACGTCGTCGGGGCCGTAGTGGTCGACGAAGCACCAGGCGCCGATCAGGGAGCGCCCGCGCGAGGGGAGGGTACGGCGTACGGTCATCGCCCGCGGCCCGCCCAACGGGACGTCGCGCGGGTCGATCACCTGCGCGACGCCGCCGTCGCGGTCGGCGCAGGTCACCTCGGCGGGACGGGTCTCGGTGTTGCTCACAGGACCATTGTCCCCCGTGTCCCGCTGTCAGGGCGCTGTCGCAGGCGCTACGTTGCCGCCATGTCGACGACACCGCCGGACGGGCCCGACTCGCCCGAGACCCCGGAGACCCCGAGCTCGCCCCCGACTCCGCCGGGCTACGGCACCCCCTACGGCGGCTACGGCACGCCTCCGCCGCCCCCGCCGCCGGCCGGTTTCGGCGGTCCGCAGAGCCAGCCGTGGAGCCTGGGTGATGCGCTGAGCTACGGCTGGACGAAGTTCACGGCCAACCTCGGCCAGATCCTCGTCGCCGCCATCGTGTTCCTGCTCGGCGTGGCGATCGCCCTGGGCATCGCGGTCGCCCTCGTGAGCGCGCTCACGACGAGCAGCACGCTCAACCTGGAGACCGGCGAGATCGAGGGCGGCAGCAACTTCCTCACCCGCACGCTCGCCCAGACGCTGGCAGGCTTCGTGGTGTCCTGCGTCGTCTGGATCCTGGGAGCCGTGATCGTGCGCGGCGCCCTGGACGTCGCGGACGGTCGGCCGCTCGAGTTCGGCAGCCTCTTCTCCCGTCTGAACCTGGGCAACGTCGTCGTCGCGTCCGTGCTCGTCGCCGTGCTGGTCGCCGTCGGGACGGCGCTCTGCTACATCCCCGGCATCATCGTCGGATTCCTGGCTTCGTACACGCTCTACTTCCTGATCGACCAGGACCTCTCGGCGGTCGACGCCATCAAGGCA
Organism: Nocardioides sp.; assembly: GCF_036405735.1. Taxonomy (GTDB): domain Bacteria; phylum Actinomycetota; class Actinomycetes; order Propionibacteriales; family Nocardioidaceae; genus Nocardioides. Next base: position 75,334 of record NZ_DASWXC010000043.1, on the reverse strand, counting down.
TCGTTCACCTTCACCAAGGAGCACCTCGGCGAGACCATCGTCTGGTACATCGTCGGCGGCATCGTGGCGATGGTCGGCTTCTGCCTGTGCGGCGTCGGTGCACTGGTCTCCGTGCCGGTCGTAGTGCTCGGCACCGCCTACACCTACAAGAAGCTGACGGGCCAGCCGGTCGCAGCCTGAGCGCACCCGTCCGGGTGGTCTGACGGAATCCTTTACGCGCCGGCTCCCTCAGCTCGGGCGGTCGGTCGCCGTACGGTCCTGGTATGCCGCTCATCGCGCTCAGGGACTCGAGGTCGACGTCAGCCGGGCGACCCGGCAAGGGCAGCATGCGCTGGTACCTGGCCTACTCGCAGGCCGACCCCTTCTTGGCCCTGGGGGCGATCGCGCTCGCGCTCGGCGGCGCGTGGGCGGCGTGCCTCCTGATGGGCGGGTCGCGCACCCCGGGACCGCACCTGTTCTACGTCGCCATCGCGCTGGCCGCCGTACGTTTCACCTGGCCGGCCGCGGTCGTGACGGCGTGCGCCGCGGGCCTGTTGGCGGGACCCTTGCTGCCCGCCGACGTCTCGGCACAGCTGGCGCAACAGCCCAGCTCCTGGCTGCTGCGCATGGCGATCTTCACCGCCATCGGGGTGTTCATCGCGCTCCTCGTGAGAACCCCCGAGATCACGCTTCGGAGTCGACTCGGCGACGCGGTCGCCTCCGCGCGACTGTTGCGTGCCATCAACAACGGTGACATCGACGTCTTCTACCAGCCGATCTACCGGCTGTCCGGCGACTCCGATCGCCATGGCGACACCGATCACCATGGCGACGAGCTCGTGGCGGTCGAGGCGCTGGCGCGCTGGCGGCGCTCACCCGACCGGTACGCCAGCGCCGCCAGCTTCATCCCGATGGCCGAGAGGACGGGAGCGATCACCCGGCTGGACGAGTACGTGCTGGGTCGGGCGGTCGCGACCGCGCGGGGGTGGACGGCGGTGGCACCGTCGCTCGCGGTCTCCGTCAACCTCTCGGCCACGACGCTGATGCAGACAGGCATCGTCGCGACGATCACCCGTGTCCTACAGGACGAGGGCTTCCCGCCGGAGCGGCTGCAGCTGGAGCTCACGGAGTCGGCGCTCATCCACGACGTGCCGGCCGCCATCCAGCAGGTCGAGGCGCTGCGCGCGCTGGGGATCCGCGTGGCGATCGACGACTTCGGATCCGGTCAGGCCTCGCTCAACTACCTCCAGCACTTCCCCGTCGACGTGGTCAAGCTCGATCGCAGCATCGTGACGGCCGCGACGCTCGACGACCGCAGCCGATGCCTGCTCAGGGGCGTCCTCCAGCTGTGCGACCTGCTCAGCCTCGCGGTCGTCGCCGAGGGGGTCGAGTTCGAGGACCAGCTCGCGCTCCTCCGCGAGGTCGGAGTGCCGATGGCGCAGGGATTCCTGCTGGGCAACCCGACGACCGCAGACGCGATCGACGCCACCCTCAGCGGGTCGTCGCAGGTCAGGTAGGCCGTCGGCAGGTGCCCCTCACGAAGGCGGACGGCGGCCGGACCACCCGGTTGCCGCCCGGCGCGCCGTTCGCCGGCAGATGCTCCATTCAGGGGATGCCAGTCACCTGAGGCGTTCGTAACTTGTCCCTATCGACCGTGATTGCGGCCGAGCACCACTCGGGAGGAGTTCGGATCATGGAGGATGAATCACGCACGTCGGTGTCGCTCTCCAGGGCTGAGTTGCAGTACCTGGATGCTCTGATCGCGCTGGAGGAGGAAGCCCGCTCCGGCCGGCGTGAGGAGGTCGTGGTGTTCGAGCCGACGGAGCCGTTGGGGATCTGGGTCGGCATCGGGAAGTGGGCCTGGAAGCACCGCAAGAAGCTGGTCGCGCTGGTCACGGCGGCGACCGACCTCGTCGGACTCGACGCCAAGTCACGGGCCATGGCGGAGCGCGTCATGGCCGATGAGCTGGACGCCTCGGGCGAGGCCGGAGGAGACGGCGAGACGACGCTGGAGGAGCTGCTCGCGCTCCGCGAGGCGGTGACGAGGGCACAAGAGGCGCAAGGGTCCGCCGACTAGCCGGCAGCGACCGAGCGGACCGTGGACGTCGCCTTGGCCTGCATCTTCGGCGCTTGGCTCGCACTGTCGGTGATCGGACAGTTCCAAGCGCCGAAGACGGACGCGCTCCGCCGGTACGACGTGCTGCAGCTGCTGCCCATCTGGACCTTCTTCGCTCCGAACCCCGGCAGCAGCGACTACCACGTGATCGTGCGCGATCGATGTGGCGACGGGACGCTGACCGAGTGGCGGGACGCCATGCCGATACCAGCCCAAACGGTCACCAGCTGGCTCTGGAATCCCAAGAAGCGCCAGCAGAAGGTCCTCGTCGATGCGGTGTCCTCGCTGGCGGAGCTGTGCGCACCCAGCAGCCAGCGAGGCATTCCGCCTGAGAGAAGGGGCCGGGTCCTGCTCATCACCAGCCCGTATCTCGTCGTGCTCAACATGGTGGTCCATTGCGTCGAGCACGCACCGGGCGCCGCCACGTCCCAGTTCGCGCTCGTCGAGCGCAGCAGCTTCGGCCAGGCGGCGAACCCGACCGTTCTCCTGCTGTCGCCGTTCCATCGGCTCGGTCCGTGATGGAGCCGCCGGCACTCGACCTCGTCGAGGTCACCCGGGTCGTCATCTGGATACATGTCGTGTCCGTGGTCGTCGCCACGCTCGAGTATCTGAGGGTGAGCGCCGACTTCGGTGAGCGCGGCGCTTTCGCATGGAGCGTCTTCCGCACGGCACGTGGCGGGTCGCGGCTCCCGCCGGCACTGCGTCGCATCCAGGCGGCGCTGTTCCGCCGTACGGGCTCGGTGGTCCTGCTGGCGGTCCAGGTCGCCGCCGTCCTCGCCGCCGCGCTTCTTCCCATGCGGACGATGGGACAGTGGCTGGCACTGCTCGTCTCGAGCACGTGCCTGGGCCTGCTCGCCTTCCGGCAGCGCTACGGGGAGGACGGAGCCGACCAGATGAACCTCATCGTGTCGGTGGCGCTCGTGTTGACGGTCGGCCCGTTCCAGTCCGACACCGCGCTGCGGATCGGCCTCGCGTTCATCGCAGCTCAGCTGGTGCTGTCGTATGCGAGCGCAGGGATCGCCAAGGTGGTCTCCCCCGTCTGGCGCAGCGGGCGCGCCGTCGGCCTCGTCGTGGATACCGCGACCTACGGGAGCCGACAGGCAGGCGCGGTCCTCCGGCGATGGCCGGGGCTCGGCTACCTGCTGACGTGGGCGGTGATCGTGTTCGAGGTGTCGTTCGTGGCGATGGTGTTCCTCCCCTGGCCCTGGGTGATGGTGCCGCTGGCCGTGGGCGCGACGTTCCATGCGTCCATCGCGTTGGTGATGGGCCTGAACAACTTCCTGCCCGCCTTCCTCAGTACCTATCCCGCGATGCTGTACTCGTCGCTGCTCGTGACGAGCCAGCTCTGAACAGCCCTAGGGGCTGCGCCGGACGGGGCCGGGCCCTGGCCGTGGGGACCAGGGCCCGGCCTCGACGTCACTCCGAGCGCAGCGGACTGGGGTGGGCGCTCTTCTCGAACGCGTCGGTGAGGAACGCGTCGACCTGCGTGATGAGCTCGACGAAGACGGGGTGGTCGCCGTACATGAAGTCGTTGTGGCGGCCGGCGATCTTGTAGTACGTCTTCGGGGACTTGGCCGCGGCGTAGAGCGCGTCGGCCTCGGCGATCGGGTGCAGGGTGTTGTTCACGCCGTGGCCGATGAACAGCGGGATGCCGTCCAGGTGCGGCACGACGCGCTCCACCTTGAGGTCCATGATCGACTCGGTGAACTGCAGGCGGGTCGGGTGGCCGAAGCCGTAGACGCTCTCCAGCTCGGCGCCGACGTAGTCCTTGGTGGCCGGGTCGAGGGGGTAGTGCTCGAAGGTGTCGGCCAGCTTGGACTCGCCCTTGGTGGCGCGCTGCAGGCGGTCGACCTCGATCTCGTCGACGATGCGCGTCCACTCGTCGTAGGTGTGGATGGACTGGAGCCAGCGGACGCCGTCGTAGAAGCCGTTGAGCGCGACCGTGGCGGCGACCTGCTTGGACCGCTCGGCGGCGAGGACGACGTTCGCGGCGCCCATGCCCCAGCCGATGAGGGCCAGACGGTCGTTGTCGACGTCGTCCTGGGCGCGCGCGAACGAGATCGCGTGGCGGATGTCGGAGACCTGCTCCTCGATGAGGACCCGGCCCTTCTCACCCTCGCTGTCGGCCATGCCGCGGTAGTCGAAGCCGATGCAGATGTAGCCGAGCTCGGTGAGCGAGGCGGCGAACATCTTCGGGTAGAACTCGTTGAACCCCTGGTAGCCGGAGTTGACGATGACGGTGGGGTGGGGGCCGTCGCCCTGCAGGTCGTCGGGGCGGTAGATGCTCGCCTCGAGGCGCAGGCCGTCGCTGTAGAAGTGGGTCTTGGTCTCGTTCATGGTGCGTTTCCTTGGGTCTGTCGGGCTTCGAGTGCTGAAGGCGGGGCGTCGGTCGTCGAGGTTCGCGTCACCTCGCGAGGAACAGGTCGGTGGGGGCGTCCTGGGCCGCCGCCTCGAGCCAGCCGCGGTCCAGCCCCTCGCCCGCCAACGCGTCGATGAGCTGGCCGAGGGCCTCGGGCGGCGCGGGCGAGTCCGGCTGGCCGGCGTCGGAGGACAGGATGAGCCGATCGCCGGCGGCCTCCGCGACCTTGGCGAGGAACGCGGGCGTGCACCCCGGCTGGTGGAGGAGCTGGAAGGCGGTGATCTCGATGTACCCGCCGCCGGCCGCGAGCTCGGCGACGAGCGCGGGGTCCATGCCGGGCACGGTGTACGACGGGTGCGTGAAGAGCAGCCGCCGGATCCCGTGGTGGGCCGCACGGTCCCGGATCCAGCGGCACTCCTCAGGGCCGATGTGACCGGTGGCCAGGACGGCGTCGTGGTCGGCGACCAGCGCCAGGACGAGGTCGGTGGCCTCCGCTGCGGAGGGGTCCACGGGAGGGACGGCGTAGGTGTGCTCGCCCACCCGCGGCTCCACGTGACACAGCCTCGGCAGGCCCGCGGCGTGCTGCGTGTGCGAGTCCGCGGTCGGCAGCCACACGACCCGACCTCCCGCGGAGAGCGCGGCCGCCACGGCGCCGGGGTTCACCCCACCGCAGTGCTGGTTCAGCGCGATGCCACCGAGCACCGGCTTGCCCAGGCGCTTGCTGGCCAGATGCGCCCGGGCGACGGTCGACTCGTAGTGGGCCTTGAGGACGAAGCCGTCGAAGTCGGCCGCCCCGTAGGCGTCGACCACGACGACGTCGTCGCCGAAGCGGTCGACGATGTCCGGCCCGGCGTGGACGTGGGAGTCGAACATGTCAGCGTTCGTCCTCCCCCAGACGCGCCACGGTCCGGGCGATGAGGCCCTCGCGGGTCTCCTGCAGCAGCGGCCACTGACGGCGTACGCGTCGCAGCTCGGCGAGGTCGAGCTCGACGTCGAGGGCGCCGGCCTCCTCGCCGAGCTCGCCCAGGACGTCACCGGTGGGACCGAACACCTTGGACCCACCCCAGAAGTGCTGGCCGCTCTCGTCGCCCGCGCGGTTCACGAACACGACGAAGGACTGCAGTGCCACGGCGGCGTGCCGCAGGATCACGTCCCAGGCGGTCGAGGTGGGGGTGCCGATGTCGCTGACCACGCTGTTGGCGGGGACGACGAGCACCTCCGCCCCGTCGTGTGCCGCCGCCCAGGGCAGCGGGGGCTGCCAGGCGTCGTTGCAGATCAGGGTCGCGGTGCGGGTGCCGGCGACGTCCTCGACGTCCAGGCGACCTCCCGGCCGGAAGTGCTTGCGCTCCTCCCAGGCCCGGTAGTTCGGGAGGAACAGCTTGCGCTGGACCCGTACGCCGTCGGCGGTCACCAGCGCGGCGCTGTTGTACCGGTGGTGGGAGGACCTCTCCGCGAACCCGACGACCACGGCGGGGCCGTGACCGCCCAGCGCAGCGAGCCGGGCGTCGTCGGCGGCGAGGTCGTCAGGCACCTCGTCGAGGTGGCCGAGGTGGTACCCGTGCGTCGCGAGCTCCGGTGTGACCACCAGGTCGCACGACGACGCCTGGGCGACCTGCTCGCCCAGCCGCTGCAGGTTCCCGTCGACGTCACCGAGGACGGGGTCGGTCTGCAGCAGCCGGACGAGCAGGCGGTCGGAGGGGACCGACTCAGTCACCGACGAAGCCCTTCTCGACCAGCCAGTCGGTCGCGACCTGCTCCGGGGTCTCGCCGTCGGCGTCGACCTTGGCGTTGAGCGACTGCAGCGTCTCGTCGGTGAGCGCCTCGGAGATCGGGGCGAGCACATCGGCGACCTTCGGGTTCTCCTCCAGGACGGCGTCGCGAACGTTCGCCGACGGGTTGTACGGCGTGAAGAACTGCTGGTCGTCCTCCAGCTGCGTCAGCCCCAGCGCGGCGATCCGGCCGTCGGTGGCGAACACCTCGCCGAAGACGCAGGGCGCGCCCTTGTCGACGGAGTTGTACACGACACCGGCCGCGACCTCGGAGGTGCTCTTCGAGGGCAGGCTGAAGCCGTAGGCCTCCTGCAGGCCCGGCCAGCCGTCGTCACGGGCGAGGAACTCGGCCGCGGCGCAGAACGTCGCCTGGGACGGGTCCTTCCTGACCAGCTCGGCGTAGTCGGACAGCGTCGTCACACCGAGCTTCTCGGCGTTCTCGTTCGACGTGGCGACCGCGTAGGTGTTGTTGGCGGGCGCCGGCTCCAGCCAGGTGATGCCGTTCTCGGCCTTGTCGCGCTCGGCGACCGCGGCGTACAGCTCGGCCGGGTCCGACAGCGGCTCGGTCTCACCGAGGTGGGTGATCCAGCCGGTGCCGGTGTACTCCCAGTACACGTCGACCTTGCCGCTGACGAGCGCGGAGCGGACGGTGTTGGAGCCCGACATCCCGCACTGGCGCTTCACCTCGGCGCCCGTGGACTCCAGCGCCTGGGCGGTGAGCTCACACAGGATGAGCTGCTCGGTGAACTCCTTGCCGGCGACGGTCACCGACACGCCGTCCAGCTCGTCGGCGGCGCCGAGCGATCCGGAGCTGACCCCGCTGGACTGTTCCTCGCCCAGCGAACACGCGCTGAGTGTCGCCAGTGCGGCCCCGAGTGCGACGACCCCGGAGACCCGTCGCAGGCGTTGGTTCTTCGTCATTCTTCAGATTCCCTTCGGACTCAACGTGCGCTCCGCGATTCCCGCCAGCCAGTCGACGAGCAGGGCGAGAGCGATGGTCAGGACGCAGCCGACCGAGAGGATGGGCATGCGGTACGTCGCGATGCCTCCCTCGATCAGATCTCCTAGGCCTCCTGCGTTGGTGTAGGTCGCGAGGGTCGCTACACCGACGTTCAAGATGAGTGCCACCCGGATGCCCGCGAGCATCACCGGCACTGCGAGCGGAAGCTCGACGGTCCACAGCACGCGCAGGGGCCCCATGCCCATGCCGCGTGCGGCGTCGACCACGAACGGGTCGACCTGCTGGAGCCCGACGAGTGTGTTCCGCAGGATGGGAAGCAGCGCGTACAGCACGAGCGCGACGACGGCCATCTTGAAGCCCACGCCCACGGCGATGGCCAGCAGGACGAGGATCCCGACCGAAGGGATGGCCTGGCCGGCGTTCGCGACGAGGAGGATGGGCGGCCGGACGAACCGGGCCCAGCGTCGGCTCAGCGCGATGCCGAGCGGCGCTCCGATCGCGATGACGGCGACGGTCGAGACGAGGACCAGCCGGACGTGCTCCCAGAGCTTCTCGAGCAGGTTCGACGGCTCCAGCGCCCGCGCCTCGATCGAGTCGAGGTCGGCGACCGACACGTACGCCGCGGTCCCGGCCACCAGCAGCACGACGATGGCGGGGAGCACCCAGCGGCTGGCCGAGCGCCCGTCGTCGACGGGGACCTGCGTGACCGCGACGGTGCTCACGCGGACGCTCCTGGGTCCTGCCGGGGCGAGCTCGCGAACAGGATGTCCTGGGCGAGCACCCGCTTGGAGCCGACCTCGACGATGGGGAGGTCGTGGGTGAGCATCCGGTCGATCACCGCGGAGAGGGTCTCCCCCGCGTCGGCGGTCAGCGCGGGACCGGTGTCCTCGGTCGGCTTGGCGCGCTCCACCACCTCGCCGATCGTGATCAGCGACAGCCGCCGGATCGCCGCGCGCTCGCCGATGAAGGAGCGCACGAAGTCGTCCGCGGGGCGGCTCAGGATCTCGCGCGGGGTGTCGAACTGCGCCAGCCGGGACCCCTCGGCGAAGATTGCGATGCGGTCTCCGAGCTTGAGCGCCTCGTCGATGTCGTGGGTGACGAACACGATCGTCTTGCGGATCCGCTCCTGGAGGTCGAGGAACTCGTCCTGGAGGCGATCACGGGCGATGGGGTCGATGGCGCCGAACGGCTCGTCCATCAGCATCAGCGGCGGGTCGGCGGCGAGGGCCCGAGCCACGCCGACCCGCTGCTGCTGTCCACCGGAGAGCTGCTTGGGGTAGCGCGAGCGGAAGGTGGTGGGCGCCAGGCCGACCAGCTCGAGCAGCTCGTCGACCCGCGCTGCGGTCTTGCGCTTGTCCCAGCCCAGCATGGAGGGGACGAGCGAGATGTTCTGCGCGATGGTCATGTGCGGCAGCAGGCCGACCTGCTGGATGACGTAGCCGATGTGGCGGCGCAGCTCGTCGGGGTCGACGTGGGTGACGTTCTTGCCGTCGATCCAGATCTCGCCGGCGGTGGGCTCGATGAGGCGGTTGATCATCCGCAGGGTGGTGGTCTTGCCGCAGCCCGAGGGGCCGACGAAGACGACGAACTCACCGCGCTTGATGTCCATCGACAGCGGCCGGACGGCGTCCTGTTCGGTGTTCGGGTAGCGCTTGGCGACGTCGACCAGACGGATCATGGTCTCTGGCGTTGCGTGGTCAGACATGAAGACCTCTCGAGGTGGTGAGCTTGCCGATGACGACGAAGAGCAGATCGAGGACGGCGGCGACCGCGGCGATGGCGATGACTCCGCTCAGGGCCTCGTTCATCGCGTTCGCGCCGCCGATGCGGGAGAGCCCGCGGAAGATCAGCTCGCCCAGGCCCGGGCCGTTGACCGCGGCGCCGATGGCGGCCGTGGCCACGACCATGATCGTGGCCACCCGGAAGCCGTTGAGGATCACCGGCCACGCCAGCGGCAGGCGCACGAGGAACAGCCGGCGAGCCGAGCTCATCCCCATCCCCCGGGCGGCGTCGACCACGCTGGGGTCGACGCCCTCGAGGCCCGTGACGGCGTTACGGGCGATGGGGAAGACGGCGTACGTCGTGAGCGCCAGGATCGTGGGTGCCACGCCCAGCCCGAGGATCGGGATGAGGAGCGCGAACAGCGCGAACGACGGGATGGTCAGCAGGGTGCCGCTGATCGAGAGCATGGCCGAGCGGGCGCGCGGCAGCCGCTCGGTGGCCGCGACGAGACCGAGGCTCACGGCGCCGGCCAGCAGGACGGAGATGAGCACGAGCTGCACGTGCTGCATGGCCAGGAACGAGATCCGTGACCAGTTCTCCGAGACGTAGGTGAAGAACTCCATGGGGCCTTCCTCCGGGCAGGCTGAGACGAGCGGACGCTGTTCGCTGCTCGTGCACGGCGTCGCTCGGGCGGGGAGCGTGGGTGGTGGGGGGTATCGGTGAGGGCGGTGTCAGGACGGGGGCGCCTCGAGTGCCTTCCCGAGGTACTTGGTCGCCGCGAGGATCTGTTGGACGGCTTCGTCCATGCGGCCCTCGAGCCGGAAGCTCGGTGCGGAGACGTTGATCGCTGCGACGATGCGTCCGGCTCCGTCGCGGATGGGTGCGGCGACGGCGGAGAGTCCGTGCTCGAACTCGTCGACCACTTGAGCGTACCCGGCGTCGCGAGCGGCCAGGACCCTGCGGACGAACTCCTCCGCCGTCCTCGACGCGTTGGGGCCGCCGGCGACGGCGGGCGTGGAGTCGAACAGGTCCGCGAGCTCCTCGGGGCTGTGGTCGAACAGCAGCGCCCGGCCCGAAGACGAGGTGACGATGGGCGCCAGACGCCCGACCCAGCTGGCGGCCTGCAGGGTGTGCTCGGACCCCTCGGTCATGATCGTGAGCACCGAGCCGTTGCGTCGCAACGAGAGGTGGACCCGCTCGTTGAGCCGCGTCGCCAGGGTGCGCATCACGCGTGGCGCGACCTGGAGCAGCCGCTGGTCGCCGGCGCGTGCGGCGAGGGCGTACAGCCGCCACCCGAGCCGGTGGAGGTTCTGCTCGTCCTTGTCCACCAGCCCCAGCTCGACCAGCGACTTGAGCTGCCGGGAGATCACCGAGTGATCCCGGTCGACGGCCCTGGCCAGCTCGCCGACCGTCATGCCGGCGGAGGACCCGCTGGCGTGGGCGGACAGCGCATCCAGGACGGCGATGAGCCGTCCTGCGGATGTGACCTGCGCCTCAGACATGACGAAGATGATGCAGGTCACCTTCGTTCTCTGCAAAACCGATGTGCACAGAATGCACGACTAGTTTTCGCGGCCCTCGACGACCTCGTCCCACAGTGCCACGAGCTCCGGGTCACCCACCGGGAGGGATGCTGCGCGCGCCATCAGCAGCAGCCCCGTGGAGGTGAGATGGCGGCGCATCGCGTCCTCCGCCGCCTCGCGCGACCCCTCCGCGACGGCGTCGACGACAGCGGCGTGCTCGGCGCAGATCGCCTCCGGCGTACGGCCGGTGGGGTCGCCGAGCAGCGCCGTGGTCTCGCGCAGGCCCGCCACGATCCGGGCGGCACGAGCGTTGCCGGCGTCGACGAGGATCGTGTGGTGCAGCAGCCGGTCCGCGGCCCAGAAGTCCGCGGGCGAGGATGCGGAGGACATCGCCGCCATCGCTGCCCGCAGGTCCGGCAGGGACGCGGCCGGGACGCGCCCGGCCGCCGGCACCTCCAGCGCCAGGCGCACCGCGAAGATCTCGGCCAGGTCGCGCGCGGCCGGGAGCAGCACGCGGAACCCGCGGTTGCGGACGATCTCGACCAGCCCGGCCTCGGCCAGTCGCAGCATCGCCTCGCGCACGGGGCTGCGCGAGACGCCGAGCAGGTCGGAGAGCTGGTAGACGGAGTAGATCGTCCCCGGGACGTACCGGCGCTCGCGGATCCCGGCTCTCACCTCGGCGGCTACGTCGTCGGCCATCGTCATGAGTAACATGTTACTCATGCAGGTGACCGACGCACTCAGAAGAGCCGGCCTCGAGGTCCGCGATGACGCGGGCACGAAGGCGATGTACGCCTCCGACGCCTCGCTCTACCGGATCCCGCCGGTGGCGGTCGTGCGACCCCGGCACGTCGATGAGGTCGCCCGAACGCTCGAGATCGCCCGCGAGCACGGCGTACCCCTCACCTCCCGCGGCGGTGGCACCTCCATCGCCGGGAACGCCATCGGGCGCGGCATCGTGCTGGACTTCAGCCGCCACCTCAACCGGGTGCTGCACGTGGACCCGGAGGCCCGCACGGCGGTCGTCGAGCCCGGCACCGTCCACGCCGTGCTGCAGAAGGCCGCCCTGCCCCACGGTGTCCGGTTCGGCCCCGATCCCTCGAGCCACCCCCGCTGCACGATCGGCGGCATGATCGGCAACAACGCGTGCGGCAACCGGGCGCTCGGCTACGGCCGCACCTCCGACAACGTGCTGGCCATGACGCACCTGCTCGCCTCCGGCGAGACCCTCACGACGGGCTACGACGACGGCCGGCCGTTCGCCCACGGCGCCGATGGCGTCGTCGCCGCGCTCCAGCAGACGGCCGGGCGTCACCTGCAGACCGCCCGCACCGAGTTCGACCTGTTCGGGCGCCAGCTCAGCGGCTACTCCGTGCAGCACGTGCTGCCCGAGCGCTTCGACCTCGGCCAGCTCCTCGTCGGCTCCGAGGGCACCCTCGGCGTGCTGACCGAGGCGACCGTCCGGCTGGTCAAGGACCCCGACCACCGCGTCGTGGTCGCGATCGGGTTCGAGGACATCGTGGCGGCCGGCGACGCCGCCCCCACCGTGGTCACCTACCGGCCCACCGCCTGCGAGGGCATGGACGACCGCCTGGTCCAGGTGCTGCGGAGCCGTCGCGGCGACTCCGCCATCCCACCGATGCCCCGGGGCGGGGCGTGGCTGTTCGTGGAGATCGCCGGCGACGACCGCACCGAGGTCCTCGACCGCGCGACGGCGCTGAGCCGCGCGGGCCTCGGGCTCGAGGCGCAGGTGATCGAGGACCCGGCCACCCAGGCCCGGCTGTGGCGGATCCGTGAGGACGGCGCCGGGCTCGCCGGCCGTGCCCCGAGCGGCCGGCCGGCCTGGCCCGGACTCGAGGACGCCGCCGTACCCCCCGAGCGGCTCGGCGCCTACCTGGCCCGGTTCGACGAGCTGGTCTCCCACCACGGCATGACGAGCGCGCCCTACGGCCACTTCGGTGACGGCTGCATGCACGTCCGGCTCGACTACCCGCTCGACCGTCCCGACGGGCTGACCGTGCTGCGCCGCTTCCTCACCGACGCGGCGGCGCTGGTGGGCGAGTTCGGCGGGTCGATCTCGGGCGAGCACGGGGACGGCCGGGCGCGCGGTGAGCTGCTGCCACTGATGTACAGCCCGGACGCGATCGCCCTGTTCGGCGAGATCAAGCACGCCTTCGACCCCACCAACCTGCTCAACCCCGGCGTCCTGGTCGACCCCGACTCGTTCGACGCCGACGTGCGCGCCGCCGGCGTGAGCTACCGCAAGAACCTCGCGTTCGCCTACGAGCACGACCGCGGCGACATCGCCGAGGCGGTCCACCGCTGCACCGGCGTCGGGAAGTGCCGGGCCGACAACAGCGCGTCCGGCGGCGTGATGTGCCCGTCGTACCTCGCCACCCGGGAGGAGAAGGACTCCACCCGGGGCCGTGCCCGCGTGCTGCAGGACGTCGTACGAGGTGCGCTGGACTGGAAGGACCCGGCGGTCCACGACGCGCTCGACCTGTGCCTGTCGTGCAAGGGATGCGCGTCGGACTGCCCCACCGGCATCGACATGGCGACCTACAAGTCCGAGGCGCTGCACCAGACCTACCGACGCCGCCTGCGCCCGCGCTCGCACTACACGCTCGGCTGGCTGCCGCGGTGGGCCCGTCTCGCGGGTCGCACGCCGCGCCTCGCGAACCTCATGACGCGCGTGCCCGGCCTGCGCCGGATCGCGCTGCTGCTCGCCGGCGTCGACCACCGCCGGTCCGTGCCCGCCTTCGCGCGTACGTCGTTCCGGCGCTGGTTCGACCGGTCCCAGGATGCGTCCCAGGGTGCCGTCGACCCGGCCAGGAAGCCGGTCATCCTCTTCGTCGACTCCTTCTCCGACGCCTTCTCCCCCGCGGTCGCGGAGGCCACCGTGCAGGTGCTGCGCAGCGCCGGTTACGAGCCCACGCTGCCCGAGGCCGGCACCTGCTGTGGGCTGACATGGATCACCACCGGCCAGCTCGACGCCGCGAAGCGGATCCTCGGCCGGACCGTCACCCAGCTCGCCGCGGCCGCGCGCGACGGGGTGCCGATCGTCGGGATCGAGCCCTCCTGCACCGCCGTACTGCGCTCCGATGCGATCGAGCTGTTCGGCGGCACCGAGCATGCGACCGACGCCCACCTGGTCGCCGCGAGCACACGCACGCTGGCGGAGCTGCTCGCCGAGACCGACGGGTGGACCCCGCCCGACCTCGCCGGGCAGACCGTGATCGCCCAGCCGCATTGCCACCACCACGCCGTCCTGGGGTGGCACGCCGACAAGGCCCTGCTCGAGCGCACCGGCGCCACGGTGACCACGCTGGCCGGCTGCTGCGGACTGGCCGGCAACTTCGGCGTCGAGATCGGCCACTACGACGTCTCGGTCAAGGTCGCCGAGCAGAACCTGCTGCCCGCCCTGGACGCCGCCCCGGACGCACTGGTGCTGGCCGACGGCTTCTCCTGCCGTACGCAGGTCGCCGACCTCCGGGAGCGCCCGTCGGTCCATCTGGCGCAGCTCCTGGCTGGGGCAACGCGGACGTAGGGCGGGACAGCGGGCGGCCCTCAGGCCATCTCGGGAACGTGCAGGTGCGCGAAGGCCATCTCCATCTCGTCGACGCGGTCGACCGTGGCGCCGAGCTCGGTGGCGACGCGCTCGCGGATGGTCCGGGCGTCGCCCCTGGTGGCATCCATGGCCTCCCGGCTGTCGAACACCACGGTGCCGACGACCCGACCGGCGTCACGGTCGATCATCAGGCTGGCGCTGCAGAACCCGTCCATCTCCCGCAGCCGTGGGAGAACAGCCATCCGGTAGGTGTCGATCGCCTGATCCGCCGTCGTCGGGTCGCCGCTGAGCCAGGTCAGACGCGCGCAGGCGCCCTGGGGCGTGGCATGGTCGCGGTGTACGACGGCGACCTCCCACTGGTGCACCTCGCTGCCGCTGCTGTCCAGGCTCTCCTCCGCACGACTGCGGAGCGGCATGACCTTGTCGGCGGTGGCCATCATGGCCTCCTCGGACTGCCACGCAGTGGTCGCGATGGCACGACCGGACTCGCGGTTCACGAGCAACGACATCCCGACGCAGCCGTCCATCTCGGACACGGCAGGGAAGATCTCATTGCTGACGACGGCGATGCCGTCGTCGACCCGGGCTGGATCTGCCTGGACTTCGGTAGTGCGCACGAACATGACCCGTCACCTCTCAGCTCGCGGCAGCGTCCCGGCGGCGCTGCCCCTCGAATCACGTTCCGCCCGTCGAGGGGAGGCGTCAATGCACAAGGTTGGGGACGCGAGCTCGTGTGCCTGGGGGTCCTGACGACGGCCCTGGCAGACGCAGGGGCGGGCTTGCTCCTACGGCCTGGACGCGGCCGCACAGACGAGAAGAGGCCCTGACCGGCGTTTCCGCTGGTCAGGGCCCCTCTTGTTACTCCGGTGGCAGGTGAAGGATTCGAACCTTCGAAGCTTTCGCGACGGATTTACAGTCCGCTCCCATTGGCCGCTCGGGCAACCTGCCTGGAGTGCCGCACCCCCGCTTGGAGGGAGGCGCAACGGAACGGAAGAATAGCGCAGGCACCAGTCGTCACGAAAACCGCCGGCGCCGCCGACGGACCCAGGCGTTGAGGAGAAGCACATGGCCGACAGCTCGTTCGACATCGTCAGCAAGTTCGACCGGCAGGAGGTCGACAACGCCCTGGGGCAGACCGCGCGCGAGATCGCGACGCGCTTCGACTTCAAGGGCACCGGCGCGACCATCGAGTGGCAGGGCGAGAACGCCATCGAGATCACGGCCTCCGCCGACGACCGTGCCAACGCGGTGCTCGACGTCTTCAAGGGCAAACTGATCAAGCGTGACCAGAGCCTGAAGATCCTGGACGCCTCCGAGCCGCGCCAGTCCGGCCAGCAGAGCAAGATCACGATCGCGCTCAAGGAGGGCATCTCCTCGGAGGACGCCAAGAAGGTCGCGAAGCTGATCCGCGACGAGGGCCCCAAGGGCGTCAAGGCACAGATCCAGGGCGACGAGCTGCGGGTCTCCTCCAAGAGCCGCGACGACCTGCAGGCCGTGCAGCGCCTGGTCAAGGAGCAGGACTTCGAGTTCGCGGTGCAGTTCACCAACTACCGCTGACCCCCGGCATCCCCGGGCACCTGACGCTGCCAACCGCCCTGCGGCGTGTCGCGTTGAGGACGTCAGGTGCCCGGTTCGGGAAGCCACGGGCCGTAGTCGCGTACGTCGACATTTCTGGTCGAGTCGTCTGACAGACTGGTCTCGTGCGAGTCTCCGCGAAGTCCGACTACGCCCTGCGCGCCCTCATCGAGATGGCCGTCCGCGTCGAGGACCGGGCGGTCAGCGCCGAGGAGCTGGGGCGGCTGCAGGACATCCCGCACGGCTTCCTGCAGGCGATCCTGGCCGACCTGCGCAAGGCCGGCATCGTGATCTCCCAGCGCGGTCAGTCCGGTGGCTGGAAACTGGCCCGGCCGGCGTCCGGGGTGTCCGTCGCCGACGTCATCCGCGCGGTGGACGGTCCGCTGGTGTCGGTCTACGGGCTGCGCCCGGAGTCGGTGAGCTACAACGAGCGCGCCGACGTACTCCAGCACGTCTGGATCGCGGCGCGCGACTCGCTGCGCGAGGTCTTCGAGTTCGTCTCGATCGAGCAGCTCGCCAGCCGCGAGCTCCCCGACAACGTCACCACCCGTACGGCGCGCGACGACGCCTGGCAGCCGCACTGATCGATGGCCGGCGGGCGACCCAGCCGATGGCGCCGCCGCCGCAAAGTGTCACCGTGACAGTTCGCGCTGAGAGTGACACTTCAAAGCGTCACCCCTGACGCCAACTGTCACGGTGACAGTTTGAAGTGTCACCGTGACAGTTTGCGAGGAGACAGGCGAGCCCGAGGATTCAGACGGTCGTCGCTCCGGGGACGGCGGTGAGCCACACGGTGCTGCCGACGTCGAGGCCGAGCGCGCGGGCGTGGGTCCGGGTCAGCTCGACGGTGACGTCCTCGCCGGCGACGGTGAGGACGGTGAGCCGCACCTCGAAGCCGATCCGCAGGGAGCGCGACACCGTGCCTTCGATGCCGCCGGAGACCGGCGTGGGAGACGCGTCGACGTCGTGGGGCCGTACGAGGACCCCGTCGAGCCGGGTGACCTCGCCGAGGAAGCTCATGACGAAGTCGTTGGCGGGGGTGTCGTAGAGGTCGTCGGGCGCGCCGACCTGCTCGACGCGGCCGCCGTTGATCACGACGATCTCGTCGGCGACCTCGAGGGCCTCCTCCTGGTCGTGGGTGACGAACACCGTCGTCACGTGCACCTCGTCGTGCAGCCGGCGCAGCCAGTCGCGCAGCTCCTTGCGGACCTTGGCGTCGAGGGCGCCGAACGGCTCGTCGAGGAGCAGCACGCTGGGCTCGATGGCGAGCGCCCGGGCCAGCGCCATCCGCTGCCGCTGGCCGCCGGAGAGCTGCGAGGGCAGCCGGTCGGCGAACTGGCCGAGGTGGACCAGCTCCAGCAGCTCGTCGACCTTCGCCTTGATCTCCGGCTTGGGCCGCTTGCGGATCTCCAGTCCGAACGCGACGTTCCTGGCCACCGAGAGGTGCTTGAAGGCCGCGTAGTGCTGGAACACGAAGCCGACGTTCCGCTTCTGCACCGGCAACCGGGTGGCGTCGGTGCCCTCGATGACGACGGTCCCGGAGTCGGCCTCCTCCAGCCCGGCGATGATCCGCAGCAGCGTGGTCTTGCCGCCGCCGCTCGGCCCCAGCAGGGCGGTGAGCTGGCCGGTCGGGATCTTGAGGGTGACGTCGTCCAGCGCGACGAAGTCGCCGTAGCGCTTGTTGACGCCGGTCACTTCGATACTCATGACACTTCCCTGTGGTGACGACCGCTCCGTGCGCGCAGCACGAAGACGATGAGGATGGAGAGGACGGAGACGCTGGCGAGCAGGAACGCGATCGCGTAGGCGCCCTGCTGGTCGAAGTTGAGGTACTTCTCCTCGACCGCGAGCGTGGCGGTGCGGGTCTCGCCGAGCACGTTGCCCGACACGACCTTGACCGCCCCGAACTCGCCCAACGAGCGGGCGAGGGTCAGCACGACGCCGTACACGACGGCCCACTTGATGCTCGGCAGGGTGATCCGCCAGAACGTCTGCCAGCCGCTGGCCCCGAGGCTCCGGGCGGCCTGCTCCTGGTCGGTGCCGATCTCCTTGAGAACGGGCACCACCTCGCGGATCACCAGCGGCAGCGACACGAAGGCGGTGGCCATCACGATCCCCGGCGTCGAGAAGATGACGCGGAAGCCCCAGCCCTCCAGGGTCGGCCCGAACCAGCCGTTGCGGCCGCCGTACACGAGCATCAGCGCCAGCCCGACCACGATGGGCGAGACCGAGAGCGGCAGGTCCAGCAGCGCCGAGAGCACCCGCTTGCCCGGGAACTCGTTGCGCACCAGCAGCAGCGAGACCGCGACGCCGAACACCGTGTTGAGCGCCGTGGCCACCACGGCGGCGTACGCCGACAGCCGGAGCGCCAGCACGAGGTCCGGATCCCCGAAGACGGCGCGCAGCGCCTCCAGGCCGTTGTCGAAGGTGTGCGTCACGACGAGCGCGACCGGCCAGGCGACGAGCAGCAGCAGGTACGCCGTCACGAGGATGCGCAGCGTGTAGGCGAGCGGCCCCGCGGGGCGACGACGAGTCTCAGCCACGGCGCGCCACCCTGCGCTGCAGGACGTCGAGGACGACGATCACGAGCAGTGAGATCACCAGCAGCAGCGTCGCGATCGCGGCCGCGCCGCCGCGGTTGTCGTTCTCGATCGCGCCGAGGATGCGCACCGAGGTGACCTCCGACTCGAACGGCAGGTTGCCCGAGAGCAGGACCAGCGAGCCGTACTCCCCCACAGCTCGCGCGAAGGAGAGCGCCGCGCCGGCGGCGATGGCCGGCGCCAGGCTCGGCAGCACGATCCGCCGGAAGATGACGGCGCGGCTCGCGCCCAGGGACGCCGCCGCCTCCTCGACGTCGGCGTCGAGCTCCTCCAGCACCGGCTGGACCATCCGCACCACGAACGGCAGCGTCACGAAGAGGAAGGCCAGGTAGACCGACCAGGACGTGTTCGCCAGGTGCAGCCCGAGCGGACTGTCGGCCCCGTAGAGGGAGAGCAGCACCAAGCCCGCCACGATCGTGGGCAGCGCGAACGGGATGTCGATGACGAGCTCGAGGAGCTGCTTGCCGACGAACCGGTCCCGCACGAGCACCCAGGCGATCGTCGTACCCATCACCACGTTGACCGCGGTGACCGCGGCCGCGGCGGTGACGGTGAGCCGGATCGCCGAGGCGGTCTGGTCGTTGGTGATGGTGCGCCAGAACTCCGCCCAGCCGCCCGCCGTCGCCGTCACCACGACCGCGGCGAGCGGGATCAGCACGAGCAGGCTGAACCAGAGCATCGTGATCCCCAGGCCCACGCCCGAGGTCCGGGTCAGGTCGTGCCGGAGAGCCGGCCGGATGGACACCGGCCGGCTCTGCGTCAGGGCAGTCATGGTCGGCCCCGGAGGATGCGGTCGGTCACTCGGTCGCCTTGCCGGACTTGGCGATGGCGTCGGTGACGATGCCGAGCGGGTTGCCGTCCTGGCCGTCGCCGAAGAGCTTGTCCTTGACGCCGTCCCAGCCGGGGCCGCCGAAGTCCTTCTCCAGCGTCAGCAGATGCTTGACCGCCGGGAACGGGTCCTCGGGGTCCGGTGCGCCCTCGATGTCGGACGGCTCAAGCCCCAGGGAGGCGAAGTCGACAACGCCGGGCTCGGCCGGGTTCAGCGGGCGGAAGCCGGTGAGGGCGAACTGTCGCTGACCCTCCTCACCGAGCACGAAGTCCAGCCACGGCTCCGCGGCCGGAGTCGCGTCCTTGAGGATCGCGCCCGGGTTCTCGATGAGCAGGGTGGTCTCCGGGATGACGTACTCGAAGCCCTGGCCGTTCTGCGCCGCGAGGATAGCCTCGTTCTCGTAGGCGAGCAGCACGTCGCCGGTGCCGCCGAGGAACGCGGTGGTCGCGTCGCGGCCGGAGTTGGTCAGCGAGACGACGTTGCCGAATAGCTTCGTCACGAAGTCGGTCGCCTCCGCCTCGGTGCCGCCGTTCTGGGTGACGTGGCCCCAGGCCGCGAGCGCGTTCCAGCGGGCAGCGCCCGACGAGGCGGGGTTGGCGGTCACGATGCCGACACCCGGCTTGATCAGGTCGTCCCACCCCTGGATGTTCTTGGGGTTGCCGTCCCGGACGCCCAGGACCACGACGGACGTGGAGACGATGCCCTTGTTCGGGCCCTGGTCCCAGCTCGGGTCGACCAGGCCGGCCTTCTCGAGCCGGTCGACGTCGGAGCCGACGGACAGGTGGACGTAGTCGGCCTCGAGGCCGCCCTCGACGGCACGGCTCTGGTCGCCGGAGGCGCCGTACGACGTCTTGAACCGCACCCCCTTGCCGGCCTCGGTCTCGTTGAACTTCTCGGCGATGGCCTTGTTGGCCGCCTCGGGGACGGCGAACCCGACGATCGAGATCGTCTCGCCATCGTCGGCCGAGCTGCCGCCGCCGCAGGCCGCCAGCACCGGCAGCGCGAGCGCGCCGCTCAGCGCGAGGACGGCGGTCCTGGCCCAGGCATTCCGGATCTTCATGAGTGTGCACCCCTCGGTGGTCGGCACGGCCCGTGGTGAGCCGTTCAATGTTGAGGAGTTTAGGCGACTTAACCGAGTTGGGTTACTCCGTCCGGAATATGGGCGTGTCGACAGAGAGGCGTGACGCTCTTCACTGTCCCGGTGGCGGAGACGCATGGGGCAGCGTCCGAGCGCCGACTACGCTGGGAAGTCGCGCAAGCACGCGCCACGCACAGGAAGAGACCCAGGGTGTCCAAGCAGGTCAAGCAGCTCGACCGCGTCATCATCCGGTTCGCCGGCGACTCCGGCGACGGCATGCAGCTGACGGGAGACCGGTTCACGCAGGAGTCGGCCGTCTTCGGCAACGACCTGATGACGCTGCCGAACTTCCCGGCCGAGATCCGCGCCCCCCAGGGCACGATCCCCGGCGTCTCGTCGTTCCAGGTCCACTTCGCCGACCACGACATCCTCACCGCGGGCGACGCTCCCGACGTGCTGGTGGCCATGAACCCGGCCGCGCTGCGGGCCAACCTGGGCGACCTGCCCAAGGGCGCCACCGTCATCGTCGACACCCACGACTTCACCTCGCGCAACCTGGCCAAGGCCGGCTACGAGACCAACCCGCTCGAGGACGACTCCCCGGCCGGCCCGCTGGCCGACTTCCAGCTGCACGCCGTCGACCTGACCGGCATGACGGTCGAGGCGGTCAAGGAGTTCGGCCTCTCGCGCAAGGACGCCGCCCGGGCCAAGAACATGTTCGCCCTCGGCCTGCTGTCGTGGATGTACGGCCGCCCGACCGAGTCGACGGTCGCCTTCCTCGAGCGCCGCTTCGCCAAGGTCCCCGACATCCGCGACGCGAACATCACGGCCTTCAAGACCGGCTGGAACTTCGGCGAGACCACCGAGTCCTTCGCCGTCTCCTACGAGATCAAGCCGGCGCCGGTCTCGAGCGGCACCTACCGCAACATCACCGGCAACCTGGCGCTGGCCTACGGCCTGGTCGCCGCCGGGGTGCGCTCCGGGCTGCCGGTCTTCCTCGGCACCTACCCGATCACCCCGGCGTCCGACATCCTCCACGAGCTCTCGAAGCACAAGGCGTTCGGCGTCACCACCTTCCAGGCGGAGGACGAGATCGCGGGCATCGGCGCGGCCATCGGGGCGTCGTACGCCGGCAGCCTGGGTGTCACGTCGACCTCGGGCCCCGGCGTCGCGCTCAAGAGCGAGGCGATCGGGCTGGCCGTGATGACCGAGCTGCCGCTCGTCATCGTCAACGTGCAGCGCGGCGGCCCGTCGACCGGTCTGCCGACCAAGACCGAGCAGGCCGACCTGCTGCAGGCGATGTTCGGCCGCAACGGCGAGGCGCCGGTCCCCGTCGTCGCGCCGGCCTCGCCGGGGGACTGCTTCGACGCCGCCCTGGAGGCCGCGCGCATCGCGGTCACCTACCGCACGCCGGTCATGCTGCTCTCCGACGGCTACCTCGCGAACGGCTCGGAGCCGTGGCGCATCCCCGTCGTCGACGAGCTGCCCGCCATCGACCCGGCGTTCGCGACCGAGCCGAACCACACGGTCGGCGAGAAGGACGTCTTCTGGCCCTACACCCGGGACGAGGAGACCCTGGCCCGCCCGTGGGCGGTCCCGGGCACGGCCGGTCTCGAGCACCGCATCGGCGGCCTGGAGAAGGCCGACGGCCACGGCAACATCTCCTACGACCCGGCCAACCACGACCTGATGGTCCGCACCCGCGCCGCGAAGGTGGAGCGGATCGCGGACTCGCTCCCGCCGCTGGTCGTCGACGACCCGTCGGGCGAGGCCAAGGTCCTCGTGATCGGCTGGGGATCGACGTACGGTCCCATCGGCGCGGGCGTGCGCCGGGTCCGCAAGGCCGGCTTCAACGTCGCGCAGGTGCACCTGCGCCACCTCAACCCGTTCCCCAAGGACCTGGGCGAGGTGCTGAAGCGCTACGACAAGGTGCTGGTCCCCGAGATGAACCTCGGCCAGCTCTCGATGCTGCTGCGCGCGAAGTACCTGGTCGACGCCGTCGGCCTCAACATCGTCCGCGGACTTCCGCTCAAGGCCGCCGAGCTGGCCGACGCGATCGGCTCGCTGGTGGCCGAGGCGGAGGGCGTGACCGTGGATCTCTCCGTGCTTTCGGGCACCTCCGACGAGGAGCTGTGATGACCGCCGAGCCCACCCACATCGGCCTCCCGATCCACCGATCCGGCACCGACCTGGTCCCGACCACCGACGCGCCTCAGAACGGCAAGGACTTCACCTCCGACCAGGAGGTCCGCTGGTGCCCCGGCTGCGGCGACTACGCCGTGCTCAAGGCCGTGCAGTCGTTCCTGCCCGACCTCGGCCTACGTCGCGAGAACATCGTGTTCGTCTCCGGCATCGGGTGCTCCTCGCGGTTCCCGTACTACCTCGACACGTTCGGCATGCACTCGATCCACGGCCGGGCGCCGTCGATCGCGACCGGCATCGCCACAGCGCGCGAGGACCTGTCGGTGTGGGTCGTCACCGGTGACGGCGACGCGCTGTCGATCGGCGGCAACCACCTGATCCACGCGCTGCGCCGCAACGTCAACATGACGATCCTGCTGTTCAACAACCGGATCTACGGCCTCACCAAGGGCCAGTACTCCCCCACCTCCGAGGCCGGCAAGGTCACCAAGTCGACCCCCGCCGGCTCGATCGACCACCCGTTCAACCCGGTCTCGCTGGCGCTGGGCGCGGAGGCGACGTTCGTGGCGCGCACGGTCGACTCCGATCGCAAGCACCTCACCTCGGTGCTCTCGGCGGCCGCTGCCCACCGCGGCACGTCGCTGGTGGAGATCTACCAGAACTGCCCGATCTTCAACGACGGCGCGTTCGACGCCATCAAGTCGCCCGACACCCGCGAGGAGGCGATCATCCCGCTGGTGCACGGCGAGAAGATCCTCTTCGCCGGCGGCACCAAGGGCGTCGTCCGCTCCGCCAGCGGCGGCGTCGAGGTGGCGCTGGTCGAGGAGGTCGGCCTCGACGCGATCCTGACGCACGACGCACAGGCCGAGGACCCCTCGACCGCCTTCGCGATCTCGCGCCTCACGGCCGCCGACTACCTCCACCAGGCGCCGATCGGCATCTTCCGTCAGGTCGCCCGGCCGACGTACGACGACCAGGCGCGCGAGCAGGTCGCCACCGCTGCGGCCGCCGCGCCGGCCTCGCCGTCCGACCGGCTGACCGCGCTGCTCAACGCCGGCGACACCTGGACGGTCTGACCGGTCCGCCGCCCGGCGCTCGGCGCTCGGCGCTCGGCTCATCAGAGCGCGGCGGCCTCGGCCGCGTCGCGCAGCTGCCGGCGCCGGTGGCGCAGCGCCTCGACGGTGAGCAGCACCAGCGCGAGCCAGACCAGCCCGAAGCCGATCCAGCGCACCGGCGGCATGTCCTCGTCGAAGTAGAGCACGCCGAGCAGGAACTGCAGCACGGGCGCGAGGTACTGCAGCAGCCCGATCGTCACCAGCGGCACCCGGGTCGCCGCCGCGCCGAAGCACACCAACGGCACCACCGTCACCAGCCCCGCCGACAGCATCAGCGCGGTATGACCGGGACCCTCGGTGCTGAAGTGGCTCGCTCCGGTGGCGGCCAGCCAGACGGCGTACGCCGCCGCGACGGGTGCCACGACGCCCGTCTCGACCGTCAGCGACTCGATGGCCCCCGCGTTGGCCTGCTTCTTCAGCAGCCCGTAGGTGCCGAACGAGAACGCCAGCAGCAGGGCGATCCAGGGCAGCCGGCCGTAGTCGAGGGTCAGCACGACCACGGCGAGCCCGGCGAGCGCCAGCGAGGCCCACTGCAGGGCGCGGAGCCGCTCGCCGAGGAGCAGCACCCCGAACATCACGGTGACCAGGGGGTTGATGAAGTAGCCCAGCGAGGTCTCGACGACGTACCCGTTGTTGACGCCCCAGATGTAGCCGCCCCAGTTGAAGCAGATCGTCACCCCCGCGATCGCGAGGAACGCCAGCCTGCGGCGGTCCGCGACCAGCGCCCGGACCCGGCCGACGCGGCGCAGCAGGACCACGACGACCAACAGCGTCAGCGCCGACCAGACGATGCGGTGGGCCAGGATCTCGAACGGGTCGGCCGGCTCCAGCAACGGGAAGTAGAGCGGGAAGGCGCCCCACATGACGTAGGCCGCGACGCCGAAGATCATGCCCCGACGCTGGTCACTCACCACTGCAGGCTAGCCGCTGTTTCCGGGCGACCCGCCACCGGGTTTCGGGTCGGGCTCCTGCTTGTTCATCGAGGTATGCAGACCAACTGGCACTCCCCGTGCGGAACTCCGCACGGGAGGTGCACATCGACCTGCATACCTCGACGAGCATGCGGCGGCAGCCGCGCGAGCCCCGTGCCGGCGGCCGGACTCAGCGGGAGCGGACGGCGACGATGTCGGCGAACTTCTCCAGCGCCTCGCGGACCGGCCCCTGCGGGAGGGCGTCCAGGAGCCGCTTGGCCTTCTCGGCCTCGGCGACGACGTAGGCACGGGCCTCGTCGAGCGCGCGGTGGCCGCGGAGCAGCGCCAGGCACTCGGCGTGCAGGGCGTCGTCAGCGAGGTCGGCGTCGAGCAGCTCGAGCAGCCGTACGTCGGCCGGGTCGGTGGACCCGGCCGCGTCGCGTCGCGCGAAGAGCACCGGCAGCGTGGGGACGCCCTCGCGCAGGTCGGTGCCCGGTGTCTTGCCGGACTCGGCCGACTCCGAGGCGATGTCGAGGATGTCGTCGGAGATCTGGAAGGCGGCACCGACGATGTCGCCGTACGCCGTCAGCGCCTGCACGACCTCGGGGCTCGCGCCGCCGAACATCGCGCCGTAGCGCGCGGAGGTGGCGATGAGGATGCCGGTCTTGCCCGCGACCACGTCGAGGTGGTGCGCGATCGGGTCGTCGCCGGGGCCGGGTGCCTGGGTCTCCATGATCTGGCCCTCGACGAGCCGGGTGAAGGTCTGCGCCTGGATCCGCACCGCCTCGGGACCCAGCTCGGCGGTGAGCTCGGAGGAGCGGGAGAAGAGGAAGTCGCCGGTGAGGATGGCGACGTGGTTGTCCCACCGGGCGTGCGCGGTGTCGACGCCGCGCCGCAGCGCGGCCTCGTCCATCACGTCGTCGTGGTAGAGCGAGGCGAGGTGGGTGAGCTCCACGACGCACGCGGCGGTGATGACCTCCTGGCTGTCGGAGCGGTCACCGCACTCGGCGGCCAGCAGCACCAGCAGGGGCCGGAACCGCTTCCCTCCCGCCTCCAACAGGTGGGCGGCTGCCTCGGTGATGAACGGGGCGCGGCCCACGACATGCCCGGCCAGCTCCTTCTCCACCAGGGCGAGCCGGCTGCGCAGACGCTGCTCGAGGTCAGGGTCGGTGACCGGGAGCGCGAGGTCGGGAGTGCTCACCTGAGGAATGATCCCGCATCACCGATCAGATCGAGAACGGGCCCCGGCACGACCCCCAGCAGCAGCGTCACGACGGCGCAGACCGCGATCGTTCCGGAGGTCAGCAGGGACGGGCTGGTCACGGCGGCGGTCCGCTCGTCGGGCTCGGTGAAGTAGAGCAGCAGCACGAAGCGGACGTAGAAGAACACCGCGACGATGCTGGACGCCACCGCGATGACCACCACCGGCCAGGCACCGGCGGAGAGGGCGGCGGAGAACACCGCCCACTTCCCGACGAAGCCGGACGTGAGCGGGAGACCGGCCATCGACAGCAGGAACAGCGTGAACGCGCCGGCGAGCAGCGGCGCGCCCTTGCCCAGCCCGGTCCAGCCGGAGAACCGGGTGGCCTCACCACCGGCGTCGCGCACCATCGTGACGATGGCGAACGAGCCGACCAGCGAGAAGCCGTACGTCGTCAGGTAGAACAGCACCGCCTGCAGCGAGCTGATCTGGCCGTCGGCGAGCTCGACGGCCGGCTGCACCCCCAGCACGCCGGTGAGCAGGAAGCCCGTGTGTGCGATCGAGGAGTAGGCCAGCATCCGCTTCACGTCGGTCTGGACCACGGCCAGCACGGAGCCGACGACCATGGTCAGGATCGCGACGGTCCACAGCATCGGCTCCCAGCTCCACCGGTCGGCGCCGAAGGCGACGTAGAAGAGCCGGAGCATCGCGCCGAACGCCGCGATCTTGGTGCAGGCCGACATGAAGGCGGTAACCGCCGTCGGGGCGCCCTGGTAGACGTCCGGGGTCCAGTTGTGGAACGGCACGGCGCCGACCTTGAACAGCAGCCCGACCGACATCAGCCCGATGCCGAGCAGCAGCAGGGTGTGGTCGCCCGAGCCGGCCTGGACCGCGTCGCTGATGCCGGCGAAGGTCATCGTGCCGGCGTACCCGTAGACCAGCGCGAGGCCGTAGAGGAAGAACCCCGACGAGAAGGCGCCCAGCAGGAAGTACTTCAGCGCCGCCTCCTGGCTCAGCAGCCGGCGCCGACGCGCCAGCCCGCAGAGCAGATAGAGCGGCAGGCTGAGGACCTCGAGCGCCACGAAGAGCATCAGCAGGTCGTTGGCCGCCGGGAAGAGCATCATGCCGCCGACCGCGAACATCAGCAGCGGGTACACCTCGGTGTGCTCCAGGCCCCGGGTGGAGGCCTCCCGCTCGGCCGTGGTGCCCGGGAGCGCGGCCGCCTGGCCGGCGAAGACCGAGACGCCGCTCTCGAGCCGGCGCTCGGCGAACAGCAGTGCGCCGGCGATCGCGAACAGCAGCACCAGACCCCACAGGTAGACACCGGGGCCGTCGATCGCGAGCGCGCCCTCCGCGGCGATCCCGCCGCGGGCGGTCGCGTCACCCTGGGTGCCGCCGACCGCGTCGAGACCCACGCCGACGGCGATCGTCCCGCCGAACGCGACCAGCAGCCCGAGGACCGCCAGACCGGCCTGCACACCGAACCGCCGCTCGCGCGGGAGGAAGGCCTCCAGGACGACGCCGACGCAGGCGACGCCCAGGACGACGAGGAGCGGCCAGAGCTCGGCGTACTCGATCGTGGGCTTGGTGAACTCGGGGGGCATCAGTGGGCGCTCCCTTCAGCGATCGGCACGGTGGGCTCGTCGTCGGTGAAGCCGGCGTGCTCGAACACCGTCGACACCGTGGGGTTGGCGAGCTCCAGCAGCGGGCCGGGCACGAAGCCGAACAGGACCAGGGCGAGGGTCAGCGGCGCCAGGACGCCGACCTCGCGGCGGTCGAGATCGCGAGCCGGTGGGGTCTCGATACGCTCGCTGGCGCTCGCTACTCGACCAGCGGAACCGTCGCTGGCGCTCGATACTCGACCAGCGGAACCGTCGCCGACGCTCGCTACTCGACCAGCGGGACCAGCGGAGCCCTCACCGGTGAAGATCCGCTGGTAGGCCCACAGCACGTAGACGGCCGCCAGCACGATGCCGGTGACGCTCACGGCGCCGACCACCCAGTGATAGTCGAAGGCCGAGATCAGCACGAGGATCTCGGAGACGAACTGCGAGAGCCCGGGCAGGCCGGCGGTCGCCAGCCCCGCGACCAGGAACAGCCCGGCGAGCACCGGAGTGCTCCGCTCCATGCTCCGCATCGCACCGATCGAGGCGGTGCCCTTGCGCTTGATGAGGAAGCCGGCCGCCAGGAACAGCGCCGCGGTGGCGACGCCGTGGTTCACCATGTAGAGGATCGCGCCGGCGCCGCCCTGGCTGCTGAGCGCGAAGATGCCCAGGGTGATGAACCCGAAGTGGGACAGCGACGTCAGGCCGATCAGGCGCAGCAGGTCGTCCTGGCCGATGGCCAGGAAGGCGCCGTACACGATCGAGACGACCGCCAGCGCGACCACCACCGGGGTGGCCCACTCGCTCGCCTCCGGGAACAGACCCAGGCAGAAGCGCAGCATCCCGAAGGTGCCGATCTTGTCGAGGATGCAGACCAGCAGCACGCTCGTGGGCGGGGTGGCGTTCTCGGTGGTGTCGGCCAGCCAGGTGTGCAGCGGGAACAGCGGCGCCTTCACGGCGAACGCGACGATGAACGCCACGAAGATCCACCGCTCGACGGTGGTCCCGATGTCGAGCTGCTGCAGGTCGGTGAGGAGGTAGGACGGCTCCCCGGCCCGGGCCGAGACGACGTAGAGGGCGATGACGCCGGCGAGCAGCACCAGGCCACCGCCGAGCTGGTACATCAGGAACTTCAGCGCCGCGAAGGACCGACGGGGCCCGCCGAAGCCGCCGATGAGGAAGTACGCCGGGATCAGCGTGGCCTCGAAGACGACGTAGAAGAGGAACACGTCGGTGGCCGCGAACACGACCAGCGAGAACGCCTCGAGGGCGAGCGCCCAGGCGAAGAACGACGGCTTGGTGGTGTCGTGCCAGGCCGCCACCAGGACGATCGGCACCAGCACCACGGTGAGCAGCACCATGAGCAGGCCGAGGCCGTCGAGCCCCAGCGCGTAGTGGGCGCCGAAGGCCGAGATCCACTCGTGGGTCTCGGTGAGCTGGAATCCGTCGGCCCCGGTGTCGAACCGGAACGCCGCGACGACGCCCTGGACCAGGGTCAGCACCGCGAAGGCCAGCGCCACCTGCTTGGCGCGCAGCACCGGTGTGGTGAAGGCCGTCACGACCGCCCCGACGAGCGGCAGCAGCCAGAGGAGGGTCAGTGTCATGACAGGTTCACCGCCAGCAGGGCCAGGACCACGACGAGCGAGCCGCCGAGGAGCGAGAGGGCGTAGGAGCGGACGTAGCCGTTCTGGACCCGGCGCAGTACGCCGGCGAGCGCACCGACCGCGACCGGTCCTCCGGTGAGCACCCCGTCGACGACGTACCGGTCGGTGTCGACCAGGGCGCGGGTCAACCGGGCGCTCGGGCGGACCACGAGGGTGTCGTTGATGGCGTCGCCGTAGAGGTCCTGGCGCGCGGCCACGACCGGCCAGGCCACCCGCTCCGGGGCGACGGCCGGGACGTCCCTGCGACCGACGAGCAGCCAGGCGAGCGCCACCCCCGCCGCCACGACCAGCACGGTCAGCAGCGAGACGACGATCGGCGCCAGGCCGCCCTCGTGATGCTCGACGTGTCCGACGACCGGGGTGAGGTAGTCGGAGATCCAGTTGCCGAGCAGCAGCAGGCCGCCGAACACCGACAGCGCGGCGAGCGCCACGAGCGGGCCGGTCATGATCTTCGGCGACTCGTGGGGATGCACCCCCTCCAGCCAGCGCTTGTCGGTGAAGAAGGTCATCAGCATCAGCCGGGTCATGTAGAAGCCGGTGATCCCGGCCCCGAGCAGCGCCAGCACGCCGACCAGCCAGTTCTCGGCGAGCGCCGTCTCGATGAGCTTGTCCTTGGACCAGAAGCCGGAGAAGCCCGGGAACCCGATGATCGCGAGATAGCCCATCGCGAAGGTCGCGAACGTGACGGGCATGGCCGTGCGCAGGGCGCCGTAGTGGCGCATGTCGACGTCGTCGTTCATCCCGTGCATCACCGAGCCGGCGCCCAGGAACATGTTGGCCTTGAAGAAGCCGTGGGTCAGCAGGTGGAAGATCGCGAACGCGTAACCGGCGACACCGAGGCCGGCGCCGAGCATCATGTAGCCGATCTGGCTCATCGTGGAGCCGGCCAGCACCTTCTTGATGTCGTCCTTCGCGGTTCCGATCACCGCACCCCACAGCAGCGTGACGACCGCGACCACGACCACCACCGTCTGCGCGTCGGGCGCGTGCTCGAAGACGAAGTTGGACCGCACGATGAGGTAGACGCCCGCGGTCACCATCGTCGCCGCGTGGATCAGCGCCGAGACCGGCGTCGGGCCCTCCATGGCGTCGAGCAGCCAGCCCTGCAGCGGCACCTGCGCGGACTTGCCGCAGGCACCCAGCAGGAGCAGCAGGCCCAGCGCGGTCATCGTCGCCTCGGTGGCCCCGGCGGCGCTGTGGCTGATGGCCGTGAAGCTCGTGGTGCCGAACGTGACGAAGGCGAGCATGATCGCCAGGCTCAGCCCCATGTCACCGACCCGGTTCATCACGAACGCCTTCTTGGCGGCCGCGGCGGCGGACGGCTTGTGCTGCCAGAACCCGATCAGGAGGTACGACGCCAGGCCGACTCCCTCCCAGCCGAGGAACAGCACGATGTAGTTCTCGGCGAGCACCAGCACGAGCATCGCTGCCAGGAAGAGGTTCAGGTAGCCGAAGAACCGCCGACGGCGCTCGTCGTGGGCCATGTAGCCCAGCGAGTAGACGTGGATGAGCGAGCCGACACCGGTGATGAGCAGCAGGAACAGGCTCGCCAGCGGGTCGTAGAGCAGGTCCATGCCGACGTCGAGGCGACCGGTCTCGAACCACGTGTAGAGGTGCTGGACGACCTGACGCTCGTCCTCGCCACGGCCGAGCAGGCTGAAGAACAGCACCAGGCTGACCAGGAACGAGCCGATCGGCAGCGCGGTGGCGACGTACGGCCCCCACCGGTCGGTCAGCCGTCCGCCGACCAGGAGCAGCGCCGCGCCCAGGGCGGGCAGGGCGATCACCAGCCACAGCAGGCTGAAGACGCCGCCGGCGCTGGCAGGGTCGACCACCGGGATCTCGTGCACTCTAGGCCCCTTACAGCTTCAGCAGGCTGGCGTCGTCGACCGAGGCCGAGCGCCGGGTCCGGAAGATGGTCATGATGATCGCCAGCCCGACGACGACCTCGGCGGCCGCGACGACCATGACGAAGAACGCCGCCACCTGGCCGTCGAGGTCACCGTGCTGGTGGGCGAAGGCCACCAGGGCGAGGTTGGCGGCGTTGAGCATCAGCTCGACGCACATGAACACGACGATGGCGTTGCGGCGGGTCAGCACGCCCACGCACCCGATCGTGAACAGGATCGAGCTGAGGACGACGTACGGCGTCACCGAGTCCATCAGCGGCCTCCCTCGGTCTCGGACGACTCCGGCACCGGACCGTCGCCCTGGGCCCCGTCGACGGGCGCGACCTCGGTCGGGCTCACCGGGCGCACCGAGCCGCGGGCGGCGAGCACCCGGCTGATCGAGAGCGCGGCGGGCGAGCCGTCGGGGAGCAGGGCCGGCGTGTCGACGGCGTTGTGCCGGGCGTAGGTGCCCGGCGCCGGCAGCGGCCCCAGGTGCGTGCCCTTGGCGCTGAAGTCGCGCACCCGCTGCGCAGCGAGGTCGGCCTGCGTGGCCTTCGGGTCCAGCCGCTCCCGGTGGGCCAGCACCATGGCACCGATGGCGGCCGTGATGAGCAGCGCGCTGGTGACCTCGAACGCCACCACGTGGCGGGAGAACAGCAGGTTCGCGAGCGCCGGGATGTTGCCGCCCTCGTTCGCCTCGCCGAGTCCCACGGTCGCGCCGAGCGTGACCTGACCGATGCCGAGCACGAGCGTCACGCCGAGCAGCAGCCCGGCGAGCACCGCGAGCAGCCGCTGCCCCCGGATGGTCTCGACCACCGAGTCGGAGGCGTCGACGCCCACGAGCATGAGCACGAACAGGAAGAGCATCAGGATCGCGCCGGTGTAGACGACGATCTGCACCGCGAAGAGGAACGGGGCGTCCAGGCCGGCGTACAGGACCGCGAGGCTGATCATCACCACGGCCAGCAGGAGCGCGGCGTGCACGGCCTTGCGGACGAACAGGAGCCCGAGGGCGGCCAGCACCATCACGGGCGCGAGGGTCCAGAACGCGGCCATCAGTCCACCGCCCCCGAGGTGGCCGGCGCTGAGGTGGCCGACGCTGAGGTGGCCCGGGCCGGCGGCGGCGCGGCGAACGTGCCGCGGTAGTAGTCGCCCTCGTCGTCGGAGAGCAGCATCGGATGCGGCGGCTGCTCCATGCCGGGCAGCAGCGGCGCCAGCAGGTCGGACTTCTCGTAGATCAGGTCGGCGCGGTTGTCGTCGGCCAGCTCGTACTCGTTGGTCATCGTCAGCGCCCGCGTCGGGCAGGCCTCGATGCACAGCCCGCACAGGATGCAGCGCAGGTAGTTGATCTGGTAGACGCGGCCGTAGCGCTCACCCGGACTGAACCGCTGGCTGTTGCCCGCCTCGTCGAGGTCGTCGCTGTTGTCCCCGCCCTCGACGTAGATCGCGTCGGCCGGGCAGGCCCAGGCGCACAGCTCGCAGCCGACGCACTTCTCCAGCCCGTCGGGCCAGCGGTTGAGCTGGTGCCGTCCGTGGAACCGGGGCGCGGTCGGCTGCTTCTCGAAGGGGTACTGCTCGGTGACGACCTTCTTGAACATCGTCCGGAAGGTCACCCCGAAGCCGGCGATGGGGTCCCAGAGCTGCTCCTTGAGCGTGGGCTTGTCGTCCGGGTTCTCGCTCATCGGCCCTCCTCTCGTGTCACGCGGGTCGACTCGTAGACGAGCGGCTTCGCCGCGCCGCGCACCGGGCCGCCCGCGGGCATGGGCGGGGTCGGGAAGCCGGCGCGACCCTCGGTCTCGCTACGGTCGCTGCCTGTCGCAGGGCCCCCCACTCGACCGGCGAGCTCGTCGGCCTCCCCGGCCTTGCCTGACGGCCAGAACGCGAGGACGAGCGTCAGCGCGATCAGCACGCCGAGGGCGGCGAGGAGGTACTCCCGCTCGATCCCGCCCTCCAGGTCGATGGCGCGGACGGTCGCGACGAGCACGATCCAGGCCAGCGAGAGCGGGATGAGCCGCTTCCAGCCCAGCGCCATGAACTGGTCGTAGCGCATCCGCGGCAGCGATCCCCGCAGCCAGATGAAGACGAAGATGAAGAACAGGACCTTGCCGAAGAACCACAGCACCGGCCAGTAGCCCTCGTGCGCGCCCTCCCAGACCCTGTCCAGCCAGAACGGCGCGTGCCAACCGCCCAGGAAGAGCGTGGTGGCCAGCGCGGAGACCGTCGCCATGTTGATGTACTCGGCGAGGAAGAACAGGGCGAACTTCAGGCTGGAGTACTCGGTGTGGAAGCCGCCGACCAGCTCGCCCTCGGCCTCGGGGAGGTCGAACGGCGCCCGGTTGGTCTCGCCCACCATCGCGATGCAGTAGATCGCGAAGCTCGGGAACAGGATCAGGCCGAACCACAGGTCGTCCTGGGCGGCGACGATCTCGGAGGTCGAGAGGCTGCCGGCGTACAGGAAGACCGCGACGAGCGCGAGACCCATCGCGACCTCGTAGGAGATCATCTGGGCGCTGGAGCGCAGTCCCCCGAGCAGGGAGTACGTCGAGCCGCTGGCCCAGCCGCCGAGCACGATGCCGTAGATGCCGATGCTCGCGATCGCCATCACGAACAGCACCGCCACCGGCATGTCGGTCAGCTGCAGCGGCGT
This sequence comes from Nocardioides sp., assembly GCF_036405735.1. GTDB lineage: Bacteria > Actinomycetota > Actinomycetes > Propionibacteriales > Nocardioidaceae > Nocardioides. The sequence continues at coordinate 42,082 of NZ_DASWXC010000043.1, read as the reverse complement.
CCGGTGGCCGAAGAAGTTCACCTCGGGCCCGAACGGGATGACCGAGAACGTCACGAATGCCGGGACGACGGCGATCACCGGGGCCAGCAGGAAGACGACCTTGTCGGCCGCCTTCGGGATGATGTCCTCCTTCAACGCCAGCTTCACACCGTCGGCCAGCGACTGCAGCAGGCCGAACGGCCCGTGCACGTTGGGGCCGATGCGGTGCTGCATCCGGGCGACGACCCGGCGCTCCCACCAGATGTTGAAGAGCGTGAGCAGCACCAGGACGACGAAGACCAGCAGCACCTTGAGGCCGATGACCCACCAGGGGTCACGCCCGAACTGCTCAAGCACCGGACACCTCCACGCGCGAGTTCGGCGATGCGACCTCGGCCAGCACGCCGCGACCGAAGCTGTTGGACGGCAACCAGACGACGTCGTCGGCAAGGTCGGCCGCGGCGACGGCCGGCAGCGTCACGCTGCCGCGGTCGCCCGTGACCGTCACCGTCGTGCCGAGCCGTTCGAGGGTCGCCGCCGACAGCAGCGCCACCGCCGGGCGGGCCGTGGCGGCGTACGCCTTGTCGCCGTCCTGCAGCCGGCCGTTGTCGATGAGCAGCTTCCAGGTCGCCAGCGTGAACGAGCCCGCGGACCTGCGGTCGTCGCCAGGTTGTGGCGCCGGCCGTGGATGGGCCTGGCCGTCCGGAGCGGAGGTGGCGCGAGGAACGAGCGCCGACTCCGCGGAGGACTGGTTGGCCGGCGCCACTTCCTGGCGGCGGCCCTGGGCCGCGAGCTCGTCCGCGATCCCCTTGAGCACGCGGGCGTCGGACATGATCCCCGGCGTGCTGAAGACGGCCTCGAACGGCCGACGGCGGCCCTCCCAGTTCACGAAGGTTCCGGCCTTGTCGGTCACCGGCGCGACCGGCAGCACCACGTCGGCCCGGCGGGTGACCTCGCTCTCCCGGATCTCCAGGCTCACGACGAACGACGCCGCGTCGAGCGCCGCGAGGAACGCCGCCGGGTCGGCGGTGTCGAGCGGGTCGACTCCACCGACGACCAGGCCGCCGAGCGCACCGGCCAGCACGCCGGCGACGATCGCGTCCGCGTCGCGGCCGTCCTCGCCCGGCAGGCAGCCGGCCTCGAGAGCACCGCGGTCGCCCGCACGACGCGGGACCCACGCCAGGCGGGCACCGGTCTTCGCGGCGAGCTCGGCCGCGGCCGTCAGCGCCCCCGGCGACGTGGCGAGCCGCTCGCCGACCAGGATCACCGCGTCCGCGCCCAGCCCGTAGTCGCCATGGCCCAGCAGCGACGCGATCGCCGCGGCCTCCTCGCCCGGGGCGGTGCGGACCAGCTGGCCGCGCAGCTTGGCCAGCCCGCGGGAGGTGAACGGCGCGATGGAGACCACGCGGGTGCCCTTCAGGGCGGCCTTGCGCAGCCGCAGGAAGATCGTGCCGGCCTCGTCCTCGGGCTCCAGGCCGGCGAGCACGACGGTGCGGGCGGCCTCCAGGTCGGCGTACGTCACGTCGAAGCGCCCGGCGACGTGCTCGCGCAGGAAGCCGGTCTCCTCGGCCGAGAGCGGCCGGGCGCGGAAGTCGATGTCCTGGGTGCGCAGCGTCTCGCGGGCGAAGCCGGCGTACGCCGCGGCGTCCTCCAGCGTGAGCCGGCCGCCGGGCAGCACACCCACCGGGCCGGCGGCCGCGAGTCCGCGGGCCGCGACGGCGAACGCCTCCAGCCACGAGGCGGGGCGCAGCGCGCCGTCCTCCCGGATCTGGGGGTAGGTGATCCGGTCGGCGGCGTGGACGTAGCGGAACGCGAACCGGTCCTTGTCGGTGATCCACTCCTCGTTGACGTCGGGGTCCTCGCCGGCCAGGCGGCGCATCACCTTGCCGCGCCGGTGGTCGACCCGGATGGCCGCGCCGCACGCGTCGTGCTCGGCGACGCCCGGCGTGGAGACCAGGTCGAAGGGCCGGGCGCGGAAGCGGTACTGCGCGGAGGTGAGGGCGCCGACGGGGCAGATCTGGACGGTGTTGCCGGAGAAGTACGACGAGAAGGGCTCCTTCTCGTAGATCCCGACCTGCTGCAGGGCGCCGCGCTCGATGAGCGCGATGAACGGGTCACCGGCGATCTGCTCGGAGAACCGGGTGCAGCGGGCGCACAGCACGCAGCGCTCCCGGTCGAGGAGCACGTTCGCGGAGATGTTGATCGGCTTGGGGTAGGTGCGCTTGATGCCGCCCGAGACGGAGAAGCGCGACTCGGCCGGGCCGTTGGACATCGCCTGGTTCTGCAGCGGGCACTCGCCGCCCTTGTCGCAGACCGGGCAGTCCAGCGGGTGGTTGACCAGGAGGAACTCCATGATCCCGCGCTGCGCCTTCTCGGCGGTCGCGTTGGCGGTCTCGACGACCATGCCCTCGGCGACGGGGATGGTGCACGACGCCTGCGGCTTGGGGAAGCCGCGACCGTTGCCGGCGTCGGGGACGTCGACCAGACACTGCCGGCAGGCACCGACCGGCGCCAGCAGCGGGTGGTCGCAGAACCGGGGGATCTGGACGCCGACCTGCTCGGCCGCCCGGATGACCAGGGTGCCGGCGGGCACGCTGACCTCGATGCCGTCGATGGTGAGGGTCACCAGGTCCTGCGCGACCTTCTCGGGGCTCTTCTCGACCGTCATGAGAGGACCGCCTCCTCGGCGAAGAGCGTGGACTTCGCGGGGTCGAACGGGCACCCGCCGTGCGTCAGGTGGGCGAGGTACTCGTCGCGGAAGTGCTGGATCGAGCTGGTGATCGGGCTGGTGGCGCCATCGCCGAGCGCACAGAACGAGCGGCCCAGGATGTTGTCGCACTGGTCGAGCAGCAGGTCGAGGTCGTGGGCGCTGCCCTGCCCGCGCTCGAGCCGGGACAGCACCTGCACCAGCCACCACGTGCCCTCGCGACACGGCGTGCACTTGCCGCAGGACTCGTGCTTGTAGAACTCCGTCCAGCGCAGCACGGCCCGCACGACGCAGACGGTCTCGTCGAAGATCTGCAGGGCGCGGGTGCCGAGCATCGACCCGGCGGCGGCGACCGACTCGAAGTCGAGCGGCACGTCGAGGTGCTCGGCGGTGAACAACGGCGTCGAGGACCCACCCGGGGTCCAGAACTTCAGCTCCCGGGCCTGGCCGTTGGGGGCCTCTCGCATGCCGCCCGCCAGCTCGATCAGCTGGCGCAGCGTGATGCCGAGCGGCGCTTCGTACTGGCCCGGCCGCCGCACGTGCCCCGACAGCGAGAAGATGCCGAAGCCCTGCGACTTCTCGGTGCCCATGCCGGCGAACCACGCCGGCCCGTTCTTGATGATGGAGGGCACCGAGGCGATCGACTCGGCGTTGTTGATCACGGTGGGGCTGGCGTACAGACCCGCGACGGCGGGGAACGGCGGCCGCAGCCGGGGCTGACCGCGCCGGCCCTCGAGGGAGTCGAGCAGCGCCGTCTCCTCGCCGCAGATGTAGGCACCCGCACCGGCGTGGACGACCAGGTCGAGGTCGTAGCCGGACCCGTGGATGTTCGTGCCGAGATGACCCGCGGCGTACGCCTCCGCGACCGCCGCCTGCAGCCGGCGGATGACGTGCAGCACCTCCCCGCGGACGTAGATGAACGCCCGGTTGGCCCGGATGGCGTAGGAGCTGATGATGACGCCCTCGACCAGCGTGTGGGGGCTGGCCATCATCAGCGGGATGTCCTTGCAGGTGCCCGGCTCGGACTCGTCGGCGTTGACCACGAGGTACTTCGGGTTGGGGTTGTCCTGGGGGATGAAGGACCACTTCATGCCGGTCGGGAAGCCGGCGCCGCCGCGGCCGCGCAGGCCGGAGTCCTTCACGGCCGCGATGACCTCGTCGGGCGTCATCCCGAGCGCCGTGTCGAGGGCCTGGTAGCCGCCCGACGCGGCGTACGACGCCAGCGTCCAGCTGCGCTCGTCGGCCCAGTTCGCCGTCAGGACCGGGGTGAGGGTGTCAGTCACGGTGCTGTTCACTTGGCGTCGTCCTCCTCACGGGTGGGCGCACCGGGCTTGGCCTCGGTGACGTCCTCCTCGACGACCGTCTCGGTCTCGGCACGGGAGGTGTCGGCGGTCGCCGCCGCCTCCTCCTTGGTCTCGACACGCTCGCTGGCGCTCGCTGCTCGACCAGCGGAGTCGTCGCTGGCGCTCGCTACTCGACCAGCGGAGGGTGCCGACCAGCCGTTCTCGTTCGCGATCGTCAGGCCTGCGAGCGAGGCCGGACCGGCGGAGGGACCCTCGTCGGCGAGGCCGTCGTTGAAGCCCGCCAGGACGCGCTCGGCCTCGCGCCAGGTGCACAGGGCCGGACCGCGGGTCGAGTGGCGCTGGACGCCGTTGCGCAGGTCGTCGACGAGCTCCACGGCGCTGGCCGGGGTCTGGTTGTCGACGAACTCCCAGTTGACCATCATCACCGGCGCGTAGTCGCAGGCGGCGTTGCACTCGATGTGCTCGAGCGTGATCTTCCCGTCGGCCGTGGTCTCGTCGTTGCCGACGTCGAGATGCTCCTTGAGTCGCTCGAAGATGGCGTCGCCGCCCATCACCGCGCACAGGGTGTTGGTGCAGACGCCGACGAGGTAGTCGCCGACGGGCCGGCGCTTGTACATCGTGTAGAACGTCGCCACGCCGCTGACCTCGGCCGCGCTGATGCCGAGGATCTCGGCGCATGCCTCGATGCCCTCCGGCGTGACCCTGCCCTGGGCGCTCTGCACGAGGTGCAGCATCGGGAGCAGGCCGCTGCGGGCCTGGGGGTAGCGGCCGGCGATCTCTCGCAGCTCGGCGTACGTGGTCTCGTCGATCACCGGTCGACTCCTCCCATCACGGGGTCGATGGACGCGATGGCGACGATGACGTCGGCGACCATGCCGCCCTCGCTCATCACGCTCGTGGCCTGGAGGTTGGTGAACGACGGGTCTCGGAAGTGGACCCGGGACGGGCGGGTGCCGCCGTCGCTGACGACGTGGGCCCCGAGCTCGCCGCGCGGTCCCTCGACCGGCACGTACGCCTGGCCCGGCGGGACCCGGAAGCCCTCGGTGACCAGCTTGAAGTGGTGGATGAGGGCCTCCATCGACTCGCCCATGATGTGGCGGATGTGGTCGAGGGAGTTGCCCATGCCGTCGGACCCGATCGCGAGCTGGGAGGGCCAGGCGATCTTCTTGTCGGCGACCATGACCGGCGCCCCCTCGAGCCGGGCCAGCCGGTCGGCGGCCTGCTCGACGATGCGCAGCGACTCCTCCATCTCGGCGAGCCGGATGCGGAACCGGCCGTAGGAGTCGCAGGTGTCCCAGGTGATGACGTCGAAGTCGTAGTCCTGGTAGCCGCTGTAGGGCTGGGTCTTGCGCAGGTCCCACGGGTAGCCGGTCGAGCGCAGGACCGGGCCGGTGATGCCGAGTGCCAGGCAGCCCTCGAGGTCGAGCACCCCGACGCCCTCCAGCCGGCCCTTGAAGATCGGGTTGGCGTTGCACAGGGCGGCGTACTCCGGCAGCCGCTTGCGCATCAGGGCGATGAAGGCGCGGATCTCGTCGAGCGCGCCCGGAGGCAGGTCCTGGGCGACCCCGCCGGGACGGATGAAGGCGTGGTTCATCCGCAGGCCGGTGATGAGCTCGAACAGGTCCAGCACCAGCTCCCGCTCTCGGAAGCCGATCGTCATGACGGTCAGCGCGCCGATCTCCATGCCACCGGTCGCGATGGCGACCAGGTGGGAGGAGATGCGGTTGAGCTCCATGAGGAGCACCCGCATGACCTGGGCCTTCTCGGGGATGTCGTCCTCGATGCCCAGCAGCCGCTCCACGCCGAGGCAGTACGTCGCCTCGTTGTAGAACGGCGAGAGGTAGTCCATCCGGGTGCAGAAGGTGACGCCCTGCACCCAGGAGCGGAACTCCATGTTCTTCTCGATGCCGGTGTGGAGGTACCCGATGCCGCAGCGGGCCTCGGTGACCGTCTCGCCCTCGAGCTCGAGGATCAGGCGCAGCACGCCGTGCGTCGAGGGGTGCTGCGGGCCCATGTTGACGACGACCCGCTCGTCGGCGGGCGCGTCGAGGTCACCGGCGATCGCGGAGGTGATCGTGTCCCAGTCCTGGCCGGACACGGTGAAGACCCGGCCCTCGCTCGTGTCGGCGCTGCCGGCGTAGATGTCCTGCGTCATGAGTACGACCTCCGGGTGTCCGGCGGGGCGATGGTGGCGCCCTTGTACTCCACCGGGATGCCGCCGAGCGGGTAGTCCTTGCGCTGGGGGTAGCCGGGCCAGTCGTCCGGCATCAGGATCCGCGTCAGCGCCGGGTGGCCGTCGAAGACCAGGCCGAACATGTCGTAGGTCTCCCGCTCGTGCCAGTCCAGCGTCGGGTAGACGCCGACGAGGCTCGGGACGTGCGGGTCCGCGTCGGGCGCGGTGACCTCGAGCCGGATCCTGCGGTTGTGGGTCATCGAGAGCAGGTGGTAGACCGCGTGCAGCTCGCGACCGGCGTCCTCGGGGTAGTGGACGCCGCTGACGCCGAGGCACATCTCGAAGCGCAGTTCGTCGCGGAGCACCCGGGCCACCGCCGGCAGGTCCTCCCGACGGACGTGGAAGGTGATCTCGCCGCGGTCGATGACGACCGTCGGCTCGGCGGCCTCGACCTCGGCGCCGGTGGCGGCCGCGTCACGGATCGCGTCGGCGACCTCGTCGTACCAGCCGCCGTAGGGACGGCGGGCCGGCGGCGGCATCAGGATCGGGCGGACCAGGCCGCCGTACCCGGAGGTGTCTCCGCCGGCGCTCGGGCCGAACATCCCCTTGCGGACGCCGATCTGCTCCTGCTCGACCTCGGCGAGCTCGCCCGGCTCCGGGGAGACGTTGTCGGGGACGTTGTTCTCCGTCATCGGAGCAGCCCCTTCATCCGGCTGGTCGGCAGCGCCTTGAGCGCGTCGTTCTCGAGCTGCTCGATCTCCTTGGCGCGGTTGCTGCCGAGCTTGGCGTGCTGCACCTGGTCATGCAGCTTGAGGATCGCGTCGATGAGCATCTCGGGGCGCGGCGGGCAGCCGGGCAGGTACATGTCGACCGGCACGATGTGGTCGACGCCCTGCACGATGGCGTAGTTGTTGAACATGCCGCCCGAGGAGGCGCACACGCCCATCGCGAGCACCCACTTCGGGTCGGGCATCTGGTCGTAGATCTGCCGCAGCACCGGCGCCATCTTCTGGCTGACGCGGCCGGCCACGATCATCAGGTCGGCCTGCCGCGGGCTGGCGCGGAAGACCTCCATGCCGAACCGGGCGAGGTCGTACTTCGGGCCGCCGGTCGTCATCATCTCGATGGCGCAGCAGGCCAGGCCGAACGTCGCCGGCCAGAAGCTCGCCTTGCGCATGTAGCCGGCGACGCCCTCGACGGTGGTCAGCAGTACGCCGGACGGCAGCTTCTCTTCGATACCCATGTCGCTCGCCTCAGTCCCAGTCCAGTCCGCCGCGCTTCCAGACATACGCGTAGGCCACGAAGACGGTGGCGATGAAGATGACCATCTCGACCAGGCCGAAGAGCTTCAGCTGGTCGAAGTGCACGGCCCACGGGTAGAGGAAGATGATCTCGATGTCGAAGATGATGAAGAGCATCGCGGTGACGAAGTACTTGACCGGGATGCGGCCGCCGCCCACCGCGCGCGGCGTCGGGTCGATGCCGCACTCGTAGGAGTCCAGCTTGGCCCGGTTGTAGCGCTTCGGCCCGACGAGGCTGCTCATCACCACGGAGCCGACCGCGAACACCGTGGCGAGCGCGAGCAGCACCAGCACCGGCGTGTAGAGCTGCACTGCTCCTCCTCCCAGGGTCCGGGGGGACCCGGCCCGCTCTCGTCGAGGTCCGTCCGGCCCTCTGCCGATCAGTTCGTGATCTTGTGAACTGGATCACAAAGGGCCTTCGGCCCCATTCCTATCACTCGACGGCACGCAGTGCACGCACCACCCGGGGATAACGGCTGCCCGGCGCCTCGCCGGGCCCCGATAGAGCGCCCGACGGCCGCGGCTGCGGCCGCCCGCCGGGAGGGGCGTGAACCGATCGGGCCTCTCGTTGCGACAGGCCTGTCAGTGCCGGTCGACCGAGAACCGGCGCCGGGTGGCTCGTGGACCGACAGGACGCGACGCCCCCTTCCACGTCCTCACATCACCCCCGTGAGCCGCTCGGCTCCACCCTCGGAAGGAACCAGCATGACCGTCCTCCACCGGCACGCCGCCGTACTCCTCGGCGTGCTCGCCCTCGTCGCCGGGCTGCTCGGCCTCTCGTCGGGCGCCGCCACCGCGGCGCCGACGAACCTGAACGTGGCGCTCTCCATCGCGAACAGCCCCGCCTGGGGCGACGCGCTCGAGGTCACGATGACCACCAACTACCCGGCCACCGAGGGGGTCCTCATCCTGAGTCGGGTGGAGCCGAACGGCAGTCTCACCGACCTGCTCACGACCGACACGGAGGGCAAGGTCACCGTCGACACGCGGACCCATCTGGCGCCGGGATCGCACCAGCTGGTCGCCACCGCGATCAAGGAGGGCGTGGAGAAGAGGTCGCTCGAGCGCACCGCCACCATCACGAAGCGACCCACCTTCGTCACCTTCGTCAACGCGACCGCGGAGCCGCAGGGCGACATCAAGGTGCGGGTCAGCTCGGAGGGGACGGGGTTCGTGCCCACCGGCAGCGTCGTCTTCAGCGCGCACGGCATGGTGACCACGACGGTGAGCACCGACTCCGAGGGCGTGGCCACGCTGTCCCGACCGCCGGTCGGCACGCGGTCGATGACGGCCGCCTACCAGGGCAGCTCGACCTACGCCGCGAGCACCGGGACCACCGAGGTGCAGGTCAGCGGCTACCGCGCCACCCTGTCCGGCACGCTGTCGCGCCAGGTCATCGCCGCTGGCGACGAGGTCTCGATCGATCTGACCATCGACACCGGCGACACCGGCGAGGGCCTGCCGAACGGCGCCTGGAAGCTGTTCGCGGGCCAGTCGGGCAGCACCCACCTGCTCACCGTCGCCAGCGGGAACTACAGCGGCACCGGGGCGCTGACCGTCGACATGACCGAGTGGGCACGGACCAACGAGGGGACCTGGACGCTCAAGCTGGAGTACGCCGGCAACATCTACGTCTACCCCGCCACCTCCGACGTGGCCACCCTGACCGTCGGCCCGGCCGACCAGCGCCCGGCCACCACGACGGTGATCGAGTCCCCTGCCGGCGGCGTGATGGCCGGCGGCGAGCTCGTCGTACGGGTCAGCTCCGCGACCGGCAGCCCGTCGGGCGCGGTCGTGCTGCTCACCGGCACCGACACCGTGGTCACCTCGGGCACGGCGACCGACGGCGTCGCCCGCCTGACCCTCCCGGGCTCGATCGTGCCCGGCGTCCACCAGTTCCGTGCGGCGTACGCGGGCAGCAGCGCGCACCAGGCGTCCACCTCGGCCACCACGTCGGTGACCGTGGTCCCCTTCCGCACGGCCACCATCGTCGAGATCGTGGCGCCGCAGGCACCCGTGCCGCTCGGCGGCCAGCTCGAGGTGCAGGTGCGCACCTCCGGCGGGGCACCGGTCAGCGGCCCCGTGGCGGTCTACGACGCCGACCACGACGAGGTCGCGGACGGCACCGCGGTGGACGGCGTCGCCACGGTCACGCTGCAGCCCGCGGTCGGCGCGGGCACGTGGGAGCTCACCGCGGCCTTCCTCGGCACCGAGACCCACGCCCCGTCGGAGTCGGAGCCCGTGACCGTGGTCGTCGTCGACCCCGCCGCGCGAATCGCGACCGCGACCGCGGTCGTCGTGCCGGCCGCCGGGGTCCCGGTCGGTGGCACGCTCACCGTGAAGGTCACGTCGGCCAGTGGGCTGCCGAACGGGCCGGTCTACCTGTTCCGGGTCCCGGACGACATCGTCTTCCGGGCACCCGCCGCGCTCGCCCCCGCGCCGCTGGCCACCGGCACCGCCGTCGACGGCGTGGCCCACCTCGTGTTGCCGGCGACGCTCGCGCCCGGCAGCCACCAGCTGCAGGCGGTGTACCGCGGCAGCGTCACCCACCAGAGCTCGGAGTCGGAGGCCGCGACGGTCGTGGTCACGGCCCCGACAGTGACGCCCCCGTCGACCGGACCCGGCACCGTCAAGGCCGCCTCGTCGCTCACCGGGAAGGTCGTGGGCAAGCGCGGCAAGGCCACGCTCACGCTGAAGGTCTCCGCGGCGGTGCCGGCCACCGGCGTGCTGCAGATCCGCGACGGCAAGCGGCTGGTCCGCACCGTCGGGCTGCGCGGCGGTCGCGTCGCCCTCACCCTCAAGAAGCTGCGCAAGGGCAAGCACCGCATCACCGTCGCCTACCTCGGCTCGGGCACCGTCGCCGGCACCCAGCGGACCTGGACGGTGCGGGTGCGCTGATCTGCGCCGCTCGCTGACACCGGCCCGCCGGCGTACCTGACCTGCTCGACACCGCTGCGGCGTGTCGAGGCGAGAAGGGTCAGGTGCCCGGCGGGTCGGTCACCTCCGGGGCACACCCAGGGCCGGTGTCAGGCCGTGGCGCGGTGCAGCGCGACGATGCCGCCGGAGAGGTTGCGCCACTGCGGCCGGGTCCAGCCGGCCTCCCGGATCAGCCGGGCCAGCCCCTCCTGGTCGGGCCAGGCCCGGATCGACTCGGCCAGGTAGACGTAGGCGTCGGGCGAGGACGAGACGGCCCGGGCGATGGCCGGGAGCGCCTTCATGAGGTACTCCAGGTAGACCTTGCGGAACGGCGCGTTCGTCGGGTGGCTGAATTCGCAGACCACGAGCCGGCCGCCGGGCTTGGTGACCCGGCGCAGCTCGGCGAGCCCGGCCAGCGGGTCGACGATGTTGCGCAGTCCGAACGAGATCGTGACGGCGTCGAACGTGGCGTCGGCGAACGGCAGCCGGGTGCCGTCGCCGGCCGTGAACGGCAGCGCCGGCCTGGCCGACTTGCCCACCCTCAGCATGCCGAGGGAGAAGTCGCAGGGTACGACGGTGGCGCCCGCCTCGGCGAAGGGCTCGGAGGACGTCCCGGTGCCGGCGGCCAGGTCGAGGACCAGCTCCCCCGGCTGCGGGGCGACCGCGGCCACGACCTCCGTGCGCCAGCGGCGGTCCTGCCCGAGGGAGAGGACGTCGTTGGTGAGGTCGTAGCGGCGCGCGACCGCGTCGAACATCCGACGGACGTCGGTCGGCTGCTTGTCGAGGTCGGCGCGCGTCATCGCGGTCAGGAGACCTGCGTCCAGACGGTGTCGACCATCTCCGCCGCCTCCTCCAACGGCAGCGGGGTGGTGACCTGGATGGTCAGGTCGCCCTCGCTGCGCTGGCACTGCACGTAGCCGCCCTCGATCTCGCCGCTGCCGGTCGCGGAGCCCTTCTGGATGCACACCGCGTCGCCCGCGCGGACCAGCCGCTCGACCTCCTGGCCGGCCTCGGCGCGGGACGGGTCGGTGAACTGGAACGGGGCGAACGCGCCACCGGCGGCTCGGAACGCCTGCACGACGACGGCGGTCTGCATGTCCTCGCCCAGGTAGGTGCGGGTGGCGGCGGTCGCGCCGGAGTCGGCGAGCACCTGGTCGCCATACTCGCGGGCGGCCTTCTCGTTGCGCACCGCCGCGTCGACCTGGTCCTCGCTGCCGGCGGGGGCGCCGGCGAACGCCTCGGGCAGGTCGGTGGCGACGTAGCCGCCGGGCAGGGTGTCGGGCAGCTCGATGGCGCCGCCCGCGTCGCCGCTGGCCTTGGGCAGGGCGATGGCGAACGCGGCCACGGCTCCGAGCAGGAGGACTCCCAGCAGGAGGCCGATGACGACGGTGCGGGAGTTCTTCGCGGGCGCGCTCACGGAGTACGACGCTACCGGCTGGGCGTGGCCGCCCGGAATCGGGGCCATCCGCTGAACCTCTAGGCTGGTCCGGTGAGGACCGAGCCGCTCGTGGTGCGCACGTCGCTGCTGCCGGCGTCCGCGGCCGACGACCTCATCGCGTTGCTGCCGGAGGACTCGCCGTTCTCCTGGGTGCGCCGTGGCGAGGGACTGGTCGGCTGGGGCCGGGCGGCCGCCGTGACGACGTCGGGGCCGACCCGGTTCGCCGACGCCTCGAAGTGGTGGAGCGAGCTGGTCGCCCGCACGGAGGTCGACGACCCCGTCGGCGAGCCCGGCAGCGGGCTGGTGGCGTTCGGGTCGTTCGGGTTCGCGGACGCGCCGGGCGACTCCGTGCTCGTCGTACCGTCCGTCGTCGTCGGCCGGCGCGGCGACCTCGCCTGGATCACGACCACGGGAACCCGCGACTCGACCCTCGGGAACTCGGGTCTCGACGCGCGGGAACCCGGGGCTCGACGGCCGGGGGGAGTGACGTTCGCGGACGGGGCGGTCGACGGGGAGCGCTGGATGTCGGTCGTCGCCGAGGCGGTGGACCGGATCAACGGCGGCGAGCTGGAGAAGGTCGTGCTCGCCCGCGAGCTGGTGGCGACGGCGACCGAGCCGGTGGACGTCCGTTGGCCCCTCGCGCGGCTGGCCGAGGCCTATCCGATGTGCTGGACCTTCCACGTCGACGGGCTCTTCGGCGCCACACCCGAGCTGCTGGTGCGCCGTGAGCGGGGCCTGGTGACCTCGCGTGTGCTGGCCGGCACGATCCGCCGTACGGCGGACGAGGCGCGCGACGCCGCGCTCGCCGGTGCGCTGGCTCGGTCGAGCAAGGACCTCGAGGAGCACGAGTACGCCGTCCGGTCGGTGGCCGACGCACTGGAGCCGCACTGCTCGTCGATGAACGTGCCCGAGGCGCCGTACGTCCTGCACCTGCCGAACGTCATGCACCTGGCCACCGACGTCACCGGCGTCGTCCGCGACGGCGTCACCTCCCTCGAGCTCGCCGCGGCACTGCACCCGTCCGCCGCGGTGGGGGGCACGCCGCGGGAGACCGCGCTCGCGGTGATCGAGGAGATCGAGGGCATGGACCGGGGCCGCTACGCCGCGCCCGTCGGCTGGCTCGACGCCAGTGGCGACGGCGAGTGGGGCCTCGCCCTGCGCTCGGGGCGCATCGACGGCAGCACGGTGCATCTGTACGCCGGCTGCGGCGTCGTCGGCTCCTCCGACCCCGCCGCCGAGCTGGCCGAGTCGCAGGCCAAGCTCGTGCCGGTCCGCGACGCCCTCGAGGGCTGACCGTCCTCGGACCGTCAGAGTCCGAGCGTCTCCCGCCACGGACCGAGGACCGGGCTCCACTCCACGACCGTCCGCTCGGCGACCAGGCCCTCGGCCCAGAACGGGTCCTCGTCGAGGACCTCCTCCAGCTCGGCGGCCGACTTCGCCTCGAACAGCAGCAGCGCGCCGTCGTCATCGGTGGGACCGCTGAGGAGCAGCTCACCGAGCCCGGCGAGGAACGCCCGGTGCTCCGGGCGGAGCTGGTCGCGGGCCTCCTCGTCGGGGGTGTAGCCGTAGGTCACCGCATAGATGGCCATCAGAGATCCTCGCCGTCCTTCAGTCGCTTGTAGTCCAGCCCCTCCTTGGGCAGGAACAGGTTGATCTGGGTGTCGAAGATGCCGGCGCCGGCGTCGGAGTAGACGCGGTCGTGGATCGCGACGTTGCGGGGCGCCTTCACCTCGCGGGCGAAGTCGACCAGCTCGTGGGCCCGCGCCCAGGGTGCGGAGACCGGGAGGAAGAGTACGTCGACCTCCTCGCCCGGCCCGGTGAGGGCGTCGCCGGGGTGGAACACCTTCTCGGCGCCGGCCATCATCAGGTAGCCGCTGTTGTGGAACCGCGGCAGCTCCGGGTGGATGACGGCGTGCAGCTCGCCGACGGCGCGCACGGGGATCGAGCCGACCTGGAACTCCTCGCCGGGAGCGACGACGGCGAGCCTCTCGGCGACGTCGGGGGCGTCCACGCGGATCTTGGCCGCGACCGCGTCGATGGTGAAGACCGGGGCGTCGCTGGCCTGCAGGTGCGCGGGCAGGTAGTGGTCGGGGTGCTCGTGGGTGATGAGCACGGCGTCAGCGCCGTCGAGGGCCGCCACGTCGGTGAAGACACCGGGGTCGAGGACGATCGTCGTCCCTTCGTGCTCGATGCGAACGCAGGCGTGGCCGAACTTGGTGATCCGCATGGCGTCAGCCTATTGCTCGGCCGCGGAATCCCCGGTTCACCGGTGATTCCGCGACTTCGGGGGCGTTGCAACGCCCCCGAAGTTCGAATTTCCCCGGTTAACCGGGGATTCCGCGCCTCCCATCACTCAACCAGATGGTTGACCACCGAGGATTGACGGTCTAGCGTCATTATCAACCAAACGGTTGAGGAGTGGATGGATGGACGAGCAGGACCGGCTCTCCCGGGTCTTCGCGGCACTGGCCGACCCGACCCGGCGGGACCTGGTGGCCCGGCTCGCCGCGGCGGACGCCACGGTGGGCGAGCTGGCGGCGCCGTACGACGTCAGCCTGCAGGCGGTCTCCAAGCATCTGAAGGTGCTCGAGGACGCCGGGCTGGTCAGCCGCAGCCGCGACGCCCAGCGCCGTCCCGTCCACCTGGAGGCGGAGGTGTTCGACCTGATGACGAAGTGGATCGAGCGCTACCGCCAGCAGGCCGAGGAGCGGTTCCGCCGCCTCGACGACCTGCTCGACCGGATGCAGCACCAGCAGACAGAGACACGGACAGAGACAGAGACCGACCAGCAACGAGAGGACGCGTCATGACCACGACCCAGCACGAGACGGAGATCGCCGCCTCCCCCGACGTCCCCACGATCACCATCACCCGCGAGTTCGACGCTCCGCGCGAGCTGGTGTTCCGGGCCTGGACCGAGCCGGACCTGGTGGCCCGGTGGATGGGCCCGCGCAGCGTCACGATGAACATCACGCAGTGGGACTGCCGCCGCGGCGGGTCGTGGGCCTACTCCGCCGGCCGCGAGGGCGAGGACGGCTTCGCCACCTTCTACGGCTCCTTCCACGACGTCCGCGCTCCCGAGCGGCTGGTGCAGACCTTCACCTGGGAGGGCGCGCCCGACAGCGTCAGCCTGGAGACGATGACGCTCGAGGAGCTGCCCGGCGGGCGCACCCGCTGCGTCGGCGTCTCGGTGGTCGACTCCTTCGAGGTCCGCGACGCGATCCTGTCCAGCGGCATGGACACCGGCGTGATCGAGGGCTTCGAGCAGCTCGACGAGCTGTTGGAGACCCTGGAGACCTCGCGGTGAGCCCCACCGAGCAGCACGCGTACGACGCCGAGCGGTTCGCCGCGATCGCGGCCAGTGCCCAGCCGCAGGACTGGTCGCGCCCGTCCCCGGTGCCGGAATGGACGGCGCGGGACGTGGTCGGCCACCTCCTGGAGTGGCTGCCCGGGTTCCTGACCCAGGCCGACGTGACGCTGCCGCCCATCGACGCGACCGGGGACCCGGTCGCCGCCTGGCGGCAGCGCACGGCCGACGTACAGCGGCTGCTCGAGGAGCGCGGCGACACGGTGTTCCGGAGCCGGATGTTCGACGACATGCCGCTGGCGGCCGCGATCGACCGGTTCTACACCGCCGACATCTGGATGCACTCCTGGGACCTCGGCCGCGCGCTCGGCCAGGAGGTCGACCTCGGCGAGGAGCGGTGCGCCGCGGCCCTGGAGGGCATGGCGCCGATCGACGAGCTGCTGCGCAGCAGCGGCCCGTTCGGCCCGAAGGTGCCGGTGCCCGAGACGGCGTCGGCCCAGGACCGGTTCGTCGCCTTCATCGGCCGCGACCCCTCCTGGCGGCCCTAGCCGCCCGGACGGTCAGGGGCGCAGCGCGTGGATCCGCTCGTCGATCACGCGACGCTCGGCCCGCGAGACGACCGCCTCCACGACCTCGATGCCGCCGTTGGGCGAGCTCAGCGCCTGCTCGAGGGCGGGGAGGCTGCCGACACGCGTGTACGCCGTCCGGGTGGCCGCGCACAGCGACTCGATCGACACGCCGTGCGGGGTGCCGAAGAGCCGCTCGAACCGGTCCGCCAACGCCGGCGCGCCCTGCTCGAGGGTCGCGAAGATCGAGCCGCCGTCGTCGTTGACGACGACGATGGTCAGGTCGGGTCGCGGCTCGTCCGGGCCGAGCACCAGGCCATTGGCGTCGTGCAGGAACGTCACGTCGCCCATCAGCGCCAGGTTGCGCGAGCTGTCGCGGCCCAGCGCCGCGCCGATCGCGGTCGACACGATGCCGTCGATCCCGGCCAGGCCACGGTTCGCGAGCACCTTGCGGCGCGCGCCGGCGTCATAGCGCGGCACCATCAGGTCCAGGTCGCGCACCGGGCTGGACGGACCGACCACGAGCTGCCCGCCCGGCGGCAGGGCCCGGGCCACGGCTCCCGCCACGGCGTACGGCGACAGCGCGCTCTCCTGCGCAACCAGCCGGTCCAACTGCCGCCCGACGGCGCGGTCGGCGGCGCGCCACTCCTCCAGCCAGGCCGGGTCGGCGCCGCCCTCGGGGTGCAGCGCGGCACCGAGCGTGCGCGCCACCGCGAAGGGACGCTCGGCCCACACGCCGCGCCCCGGCGCGGCGACGACCTCCACGTCGGGCCGGGCGAGCAGCCGGCCGACCGGCCGCGACAGCGTCGGATGGCCGTAAACGACCACGCGTTGGATCCGGTCGGCGAGCCGGGAGCCGAGCAGCACCCGGTAGGTGCGGATGGCGTTGTCGCCCGTGCGCGACCCGCTCGAGGGCTCGGCGAGCAGCGGCCAGCCGGCCTGCTCGGCCAGCACCCGGGCGGGCGGGCCGGCGTCGTCGCCGGCGACCACGACGGTGAGCGGGCTGCCGGGACCGGCGTCGATGGTCTCGTGGAGCTCCGGAACCGGGCGCACGAGCGGGCGCGCCGCGATCGCGGGTGGCTGCCACGGCTCGTCGGGGACGAGCGGGTCGTCGAGGTGGACGTTCCAGTGCAGCGGTCCGGTGGCCCGCCACGCCTCGTCGAGCGCGTCCGGCGTCACGTCCTCGACCCGCTCCAGGACCCGGGTCGGCACCAGGGCGCCGAAGATGCCGCGCTGGTCGGTGGTCTGGTTCGCGCCGGTGCCGTAGAGCCGGGCGGGCCGGTCGGCCGTCAGGACGACGAACGGGACGCCCGCGTGGGCGGCCTCCAGCACGGCGGGATGGAGGTTGGCCACCGCCGTGCCCGACGTGCACAGGACCGCGGCACGCGAGCCCGTCTTGGTCAGGCCCAGCGCCGTGAAGCCGCCCGACCGCTCGTCGACGCGCGTGTGGAGTCGGAGCAGTCCGGCGCGGGCGGCGTCGTACGCCGCGAACGCCAGCGGCGCGTTGCGCGAGCCGGGCGAGACCACCACCTCGCGCACCCCCGCCTCCACCAGCGCCGTCACGACGGCGCGGGCGAGCAGGGTCGAGGCGGTCACGACCGGAACTCTCTCACCGCCGCCAACCGCTCCTGCCAATGGGCGGCACGGTCCGGGGCGGCGGCCAGTCGGGCCAGCCGCTCGGGGTCGACCCATCCGTCGTCGATCGAGCCTGTCGAGATCACCGGCAGCGTCCCGGCCACCGGCAGCAGCGACTCCACGACCAGGTCGTCGGTGAGCAGCGGCACGGTCGCCAGCCCGCAGGCGTAGGGCAGCTCCGGCAGCGCCGCCGCCAGCGCCACACCGGCCGCGATCCCGACGCTGGACTCCAGCGCCGAGGAGACCACCACCGGCAGCCCGATGTCCTCGGCGATGCGGAGGCAGGCACGTACGCCGCCGAGCGGCTGCACCTTGAGGACGGCCACGTCGGCTGCGGCCAGGTCGCGGACCCGGTAGGGGTCGGCCGCGCGGCGGATCGACTCGTCGGCGGCGATCGGCACGTCGACACGCCGGCGCACCGCGGCGAGCTCCTCGACCGTGGCGCAGGGCTGCTCGACGTACTCCAGGCCGCCGGCCGCGCGGTCCAGCACCGGGATCGCGGCGACCGCCTCCTCGACCGACCAGGCACCGTTGGCGTCGACGCGGATCCGGCCGGTCCCGCCGAGCGCGTCGCGGACCGCCTCGAGCCGGGCCTGGTCGTCGGCGAGCGTCTGGCCGGGTTCGGCGACCTTCACCTTCGCGGTCGTGCAGCCGCCGGCCGCCGCGATGCGATGGGCCTGCTCGGGCCCGACGGCCGGCACCGTCACGTTGACGGGCACGCGGTCGCGCACCGGCGCCGGCCAGTCACCGGCCGCGGCCTCCTCGGCGGCGCGGAGCCACGGCTCGGCCACCGCCGGGTCGGTGTAGTCCAGGAACGGGCTCCACTCCCCCCAGCCGGCCTCGGTCCGGATCAGCGCGCCCTCGCGGACCGTGATGCCGCGGAAGCGCGTCCGCATCGGGATCGACCAGACGTGGAGCCTCATGCCAGGCCTCGCAGTGCGACCCGGTCCGGCTTGCCGTTGGGCAGCAGCGGGAGCGCGTCGAGGACGACCAGCTGCCGGGGCGCCCAGCTGCGGGGGCGCTCGGCGGCGACCCAGTCGCGCAGGTCCTCGAGGAGGCCGTGGGTCTCGCTACGGTCGCTGGCGCTCCCCACTCGACCAGCGACACCCGACTCGGGCACCACGAACGCCACCAGCCGGTTGCCCCACTCCTCGTCGGGCACGCCGAGCACCTCGGCCTCGGCCACCGCCACGTGCTCGCGCAGCCGGGCGGCCACCGCCGGGGCGGGCACGTTGACGCCGCCGGTCACCACGACGTCGTCGAGACGGCCCAGCAGGTGCAGCCGGCCGTCCTCGTCGAGGCGGCCGGCGTCGGAGGTCAGGAACCAGGCGGTCCCTCCTGAGCCTGTCGAAGGGTGGACCAGCACCTCGGCGGTCAGGCCCGGATCTCCGTCGTACCCCGCGAAGAGCGTCGGCCCCGCGATCCGCACCCGCCCCGCCTCGCCGAGCGCGACGGCGACACCGTCCAGCGGGACACCGTCGTAGACGCAGCCGCCACAGGTCTCCGCGGACCCGTAGGTCGCCACCGCCCGCACGCCGGCATCGGCAGCCCGGCGTCGCAGCGCGGGGTCGATCGGGCCGCCGCCGAGCAGCACCGTGGAGAAGGACGCCAGTGCCGCCGTGGTCGCCGCATCGGTCTCGAGCAGGCGGCGCAGCTGGGTGGGCACGAGCGAGACGAACCGCGGCCCGTCGGGCAGCGCCTCGACCGCTCGAGCGAAGGACCCATGGTCCTCGGCCACCACCGGCCGGTGACCGGCGAGCAGCGAGCGGACCACGACGTTCAGCCCGGCGACGTACGTCGGCGGCAGGGCCAACAGCCAGGCACCGCTCGCTCCGAGGCGGCTCGCGGAGGCGCGCGCCGAGGCGAGGACGGCCTGCCGTGGCAGCAGCACCCGCTTGGGCCGACCGGTCGATCCGGACGTCTCGACGACCCAGGGATCGGGCTCCTCGGGAGCGGCCAGCCAGCGCGCTGCGGCGTCGATCACACCCGCCGCCGGGAGGCCGCTGTTAACCATGTGACGAACGCTAGCCGCCCGTGATCCGATGTGGTCCATGCCCTCCCGCCTCCCGGTGCCGGGTTTCCTGGCGCGCCTGCTCCCGCCGACTCCGATGTCTCGGCGGCTCGCGACGCAGTCGATCCTGTTCTCCTCCGGCGAGGGCACGTTCCTGACCGTCAGCGCGGCGTTCTTCCTCCATGTCGCCGGGCTGACGCCGGCCCAGGTGGGTCTGGCGCTGACCATCGGCGGCGTGGCGGAGTTCCTCGTCGCCTACCCCGCCGGCCGCCTGGTCGACCACGTCGGGCCGAAGCGGATGTGGGCGCTGACGGCGTTCGGCCAGGCCTCGAGCTTCGCAGCGCTGCCGCTGATCAGCGAGTTCTGGCAGTACGCCGCCCTCACGATCTTCCTCGGCTCGATGGAGGCGGCCGGCAGTGCGGGCCGCAACGCCTACGTGCTCGACATCCTCTCGCCCGAGGAGCGGGTGCGGACGCAGGCCTACATGTACTCCTCGCTCAACGTCGGCTTCACGCTCGGCGCCGGCCTGGGCGCGATCGCGCTGGTGTTCCCGGGCGAGGGGCCGCTGCGGTGGGTCCCGGTGTTCACGGCGGCGATGCTGGCGTGCAACGCCTACTGGATCACCCGGCTGCCGCGGGCGTCGCACGACGTGCGGGTCGCCGAGCGGGCGGCGCCGGTCGTCCACACCGGCCCCGGGCCGCTGCGCAACCGCGGCTGGATGGTCGTGTCGTTCTTCACCGGCACCATGTGGACCAACCAGGTCCTGCTGCACACCGTCATCCCGCTGTGGCTGATCGACGCCACCGACGCCCCGAAGTGGGTCCTGGCCTGGCTGTTCGCCACCAACACGGTGCTGTGCATCTTCCTCCCGCCGTACACCGCTCACTTCGTGCGCGACCTGCGCACCGCGCTGCGCTGCGTGTGGGTGTCCACGGCGTTCTTCGTGGGCGCCTGCGTCATCACGATGGCCACCCACTCCACCTCCGGTCTGCTCACGATCTTCCTGGTCTGGCTGGGTCACGTCGCGGTGACGGGCGCCGAGCTCTTCATCTCGGCGTCGAGCTGGTCCTTCCAGGCCGAGCTGATGGAGCCGACCCGGCGCGGCGAGTACCAGGGCGTCCAGGACGTCTTCGGTGCGCTCGGCTCGCGCTGGGCGCCGGCACTGTTCACCTTCCTCGCGCTCGAGTGGGGCAACCAGGGCTGGCTGGTGATCGCCGGCATCATCGTCGCCGCGGCGCTCGGCCTGGGGCCGGCGGTGCGCAGCGCGGAGCGGTTCGCGCGTGAGCACTTCGAGCCGGTCGCGGAGACGCCGCAGGAGGTGCTCGCCGACGCCGGTGTCGACGCCGGCCAAGACGTCGGGATCGTCCAGGCGGCGACTCCGCCACCTCCGCCCGCAGTATCTTGACATCAAGATAATCTGCCTGCGAAGGTAAACATCTCGACATCAAGAGACCCAGGAAGGCGGGCGACGGTGCTCGGACTGGCCCAGCGGATCCTCGGACCCGATCCCCTCGTCCGCCGGCTCGCATTCCAGTCGGTCCTCTCCGCCTTCGGTGAGGGCGCGTTCCTGACCGGATCGGCGTTCTACTTCACCCAGCTGGTCGGGTTGTCGGCCCAGGAGGTCGGCATCGGCCTCTCCGTGGCCGCCGGCGTGCAGTTCCTCGCCTCGGTGCCGACCGGGCGCTGGGTCGACCGGGCCGGCGCCCAGCGGGCGTGGGTCGCGATGGCCGCGCTCCAGGCGGCGCTGTACCTGCTGTGGCCCCTCATCGACGGCTTCGCGCTCTTCCTCGCCGTCATGGCGGCGATGAGCGTCGTCGAGTCCGCGATGCGTTCGGGCCGCAACGCGTACACGATCGCGGTGTTCCCGCGTGAGAAGCGGGTCGCCAGCCAGGCTTACCTGCGGGCCGCCCGCAATGTCGGCTACACGCTGGGCGCCCTGCTCGCCGGCATGGCGCTGGCGCTGGAGTCCGACCACGCCATGGAGCTGGTGCCGGTCCTGACCGGCCTTCTGCTCGTCGGCAACACTGCCTGGGTCGCGCGGCTCCCCGGCCTCGCCCCGGCCGTGGACCGGGTGCCCGAGCTGCCGCTGGAGACCGCGGTGGAGCACGCCGGCGAGAAGGGCAGCGCCCTGCGCAACCGCGGCTTCCTGCTGATGTCGATCGCGAACGGCGTGCTCAGCACCCACGGGGTCCTGCTCAACGTCGTCATCCCGCTGTGGCTGGTGGACGAGACCGACGCGCCGCGGGTGCTGCTGGCCTGGCTGTTCGGGACCAACACGGTGATGGCGGTGTTCCTCCAGGTCGCCGCGGCGCGCGGGGTCACCACGGTGGCGCAGTCGCTGCGCGCGCAGTACCGCGGCGCCGCCTGCTTCGTGCTCTCCTGCGGCATCGTCCTGGTCACCCACGACACCACCGGCTGGGTGACGATCGTGCTCGTCTGGGTGGGCCACGTGACGGTGACCGGGTCGGAGCTGTTCCAGTCCGCCGGCATGTGGGGTCTGGTCTCGGAGCTCTCCGACCCCGACCGGCTCGGCGACTACCAGGGCGTCTCCTCCCTCGGCTACACGCTCAGCGAGGTCTGGTCGCCGGCCCTCTACACCTTCCTCGCCATGACGCTGGGCGCCCCCGGCTGGGTGATCATCGCCCTGATCGTGGTCGCGGCCGCCGTCGCCATCGGCCCCGCCTCCCGTGCGGCCGAGCGCCACCTGGCCCGCGTCGCCGTGTGAGTCGCTGTGTGAGTCGCTGTGTGAAGCGGGAGCGACCCAACGCCCGCGGGGACTGCTTCACACGGCAGACTGGCGCCTCGTGGCGACACCTTCCGAATGGCTCCAGGGCGCACGCCCGAAGACCCTCCCCGCAGCCGTCTCGCCGGTCCTGGCCGGCACCGCCGTCGCGGCGTACGCCGGTGAGGCGGTGTGGTGGAAGGCCCTGCTGTGCCTCCTGGTCGCCCTCGCGCTCCAGGTGGGGGTCAACTACGCCAACGACTACTCCGACGGCATCCGCGGCACCGACGACGAGCGGGTCGGACCGCTGCGGCTGACCGGCTCGCGGCTCGCCGCCCCGGGTGCGGTCAAGCGCGCGGCGTTCCTCGCCCTCGGTGTCGCGGGCGTCGCGGGCCTGGCGCTCGCCGCGACCACCGCCTGGTGGCTGCTCGCCGTCGGACTGCTGTGCATCGTCGCGGCGTGGTTCTACACCGGCGGCACGCGACCGTACGGCTACGCCGGGCTCGGCGAGGTCATGGTGTTCGTCTTCTTCGGACTGGTGGCGGTCGTGGGCACCACCTACGTGCAGACCGAGTCGTGGGAGTGGCCGGCGCTCTACGCCGCCGTGGGCATCGGCGCGCTGGCCTGCGCGATCCTGGTCGCCAACAACCTGCGCGACATCCCCACCGACACCGTCGCCGGCAAGCGCACCCTGGCGGTGCGACTGGGCGACGGCCGCACCCGGGCGCTCTTCGCCCTGCTCGTCCTCGCCGCGGCGGCCGCCGTCGTCGCGGTCGCCAGCGTCACGACGTGGGTCGCGTTGGTCGGCCTCGGCTTCCTGGCGGTGGCCGCGCCGTCGGTCCGGGCGGTCAGCGGCGGCGCCTCGGGGCCGGCGCTCATCCCCGTGCTGCAGTCGACGGGGAAGGCCGAGCTGGCCTGGGCGGTGCTGGTCGCCGTACCGCTGCTGGTGGCCTGACCCCAGCAGTCCCGGCGGTCACACTCCGGGGCCGGTTCTTGAACTCCGGGGGCGTTGCAACGCCCCCGAAGTCGCGGAATCCCCCGGTAACCGGGGATTCCGCGACCGACGCCCTCACCGCCTCGAACGTGTCCCGGAGAGCACCGAGCGCTCCAGGGCGGCGATGAGGGTCGGCGCGTCCCACTGCCCCTGGTGGCGGGTCTCGCCGACGAAGAAGGTGGGGGTGCTACGCACACCGCTCGCCGCGGCGCTCTCCATGTCGTCGCGCACGTGCCGGGCGAGCGCCTCGTCCTGCAGGTCGCGGAGGAACTGCTCGATGTCGAGGCCGAGGGTGCCGGCGTAACCGGCGAGGTCCTCGTGCTCGAGCTCGTCCTGGTGGGCGAAGAGCAGGTCGTGCATCTCCCAGTAGCGGCCCTGCCGGCCCGCGGCCTCCGCTGCCAGGGCGGCCTGCGGGGCGTGCGGGTGGACCGGCAGCGGCAGGTGGCGTGCGACGTAGCGCAGCCGGTCGCCGAAGTGCTCGCGCACCTCGCGGGCGGCGCCGGTCGCCTTGCCGCAGAACGGGCACTCGAAGTCGAGGTACTCCACCAGCGTGATCGGCGCGTCGACCGGCCCTCGGATGTGGTCGCGGGCCGGGTCGACCGGCTCGCTGAGCACCGTCGGAAGGGCCGCGTCGCGCTGGCCGAGGAATCGCGCGGCACCCGCGAACAGCAGCCAGCCGACGGCGCTGGCCAGCACCACGGAGAGGAGTACGCCGACCACCGCCTGCCGCTGCAGTGCGGGGTCCTCGAAGGCCAGTCCCAGGATCAGCAGCGAGACGGTGAAGCCGATGCCCGAGAGCGCCGCCCCGCCGGCCAGGTGGCCGCCGCCGACGCCCTGCGGCAGCCGGCCCATCCCCGTGCGGACCGCCAGCCAGCCACCGAGGCCGATGCCGGCCAGCTTGCCCACCACCAGCGCCAGCACGATGCCCCAGGTGACCGGCGAGCCGAGCGCCTCGGCCAGCACGCCGCCGCGCAGGTCCACGCCGGCGTTGGCGAGCGCGAAGACGGGCACCACCACGAAGCTGGTCGGGCCGTGCAGGGCCTCCTGCATCCGCTCGTTGACGCTGATGGTGCGGGTCAGGTGGTCCCGGGTCTCCCGCTGCAGGCCCGGCAGCGGCGACTGCCGGAACGCCCGGAACTGCGCGGCCGCCGCCTGCATGCGCGCCCGGCTGGGCTCGGCGGCGGGCACCAGGAGGCCGGCGAGCATGCCGGCGATGGCGGCGTGCAGCCCGGACGAGACGGTCGCCAGCCAGGCCACGACCACCAGAGCGACGTACGGCGCGGAGCGCCACATCGCCAGCCGGTCCAGCACCGCGATGCCCGCGAGGGCGGCGAGCGCCACCAGCAGCGGGCCCAGGTCGACCTGATCGGTGTAGGCGAGGCCGATGACGCTGACCGCGACGATGTCGTCGATGACGGTCAGGGTGAGCAGGAAGATCCTCAGCTGGGTCGAGACGGCGGGCCCGACCAGGGCGAGCATGCCGAGCAGGAAGGCCGTGTCGGTGCCGATCACCGCGCCCCAGCCGCGGGCTGCCTCGCCGGTGGGGTTGAGCGCGAGGTAGAGCAGCGCCGGCACAACCATCGCCGCCGATGCCGGCGACGACCGGCACGACGATGCGTCGCCGGTCGGTGAGCTCACCGACCGCGAACTCACGGCGTACCTCCAGGCCGATGACGAAGAAGAACACCACCATCAGCCCGTCGTTGACCCAATGGTGCAGGTCCATGTCGAGCGACATCGACCCGAGCGAGAGCTGCAGGTGGGTGTGCCACAGCTCGACGTAGCTCTCCGACCAGGAGGAGTTCGCCCAGACCAGCGCGAGCAGCGTCGCGGCGACGAGCAGGCCGGCGCCGGCAGTCTCGGTGTGGATGAAGTGCCGCAGCGAGGATCCGAGCTGGCCGCTCACATCCTCGTCGCGGCGACAATCGGTGCGGTCACGGGCCACGCCGTCAGCGTACGGCGCTGGCCCGGCGCGCTCAGTCCTCCTTGGACCGCATCTCGTCGAACCTCTGCGACGCGGCCTGCGCGCGCTGCTCCACCCGGCGGGCGAACGCGGCCCGCTGCGGGTTGAGGAGGAAGTACGACGCGATGCCGCTGACGATGAACGAGGCGAGCAGCACGGGGAACCATGCGAGGGTGTCCGCGACGAGGATCCAGGCGCCGGCGAGGATCGCGAACGTGGCGACGAGCAGCAGCAGACGCAGCGCGGTGTAGACCAGGAACTCCTTCACGGCTCTCAGCCTAGGCGCGTCTCACCACATCCGTTCTATCGTGGAGGTGTGCTTAAGCTGCTGCTGGTCGTGATGCTGATCGCAGCCGTGACGTACCTGACCCTCCGAGTCATCCAGCGTCGCGGTGTCGTCCAGCCGGGGCGCCCGCAGTTCCGCGTCCCACCGCCCGGACGTACGGCGCGCCGCCCCCGCCCCACGCGCGGCCCCCTCGGGCCCGACGACGACGAGGAGTTCCTCCGCGACCTCGACCGCAAGCGGCTCTTCCCCGACGACCCGGAGGGGTGATCGGCGGTCCGGCGCGGAATCCCCGGTTAACCGGGGATTCCGCGACTTCGGGGGCGTTGCAACGCCCCCGAAGTCCGAGTTTCACCGGTTAACCGGTGATTCCGCGCTCGCCGACAGATCCGGGCTCACCAGCGCCGGGGCGGCGTAGCCGTGCTGCGTCGAGCTGGAGAAGTAGTTGATCCCGATGAAGTTGAACCACAGCGTCGCGAGGCCGACCAGCGCCAGGATGGCGGCATTGCGGCCCTTCCAGCCGGCGGTCGCGCGGGCGTGGAGGTAGCCCGCGTAGACGACCCAGGTGATGAACGCCCAGACCTCCTTAGGGTCCCAGTTCCAGTACGACGCCCAGGCCTCGTGCGCCCAGATCGGGCCGGTGATGAGCACCGCGAAGGTCCACACCGGGAAGGCGAACGCGTGGATGCGGTAGGCCACCCGGTCGAGCACGTCGAGCGACGGCACCCGGCCCAGCCAGCCGGTGGTGACCTCGGGCTTGCGGGCCTTCACGAGGTAGACGATCGACGCGATGCCGGCGAGGGTGAACGCGCCCGTGGCGAGGATGGCCGAGATGACGTGGATGACCAGCCAGTACGAGTTGAGCGCCTCGGTCAGCGGGGCGACCGGCTCGTAGAGCCAGATCACCGCGACCATCAGGCAGACCACGACGAAGCCGACGACGAGCGGCGCCATCCAGCCGAGCCGGAACCGGCGCAACAGCAGCAGGTACGCCGCCGTCACCACGAAGGTGCCCGACAGCGTGAACTCGTACATGTTGCCCCACGGCACCCGGTCCGGGTCGGCGGCGAGTCCGCGGGCGACCAGGGCGACCAGGTGGCACGCGGCGGCGATGCCCGTCAGCAGCACCCCGAGGCGAGCGAAGAACGCCCCGCGCTGGTGCTGCTCCGCCGGCAGGTCGGCCGTCGTCTCGGGGCCACCGGCACCGACGAGCGCCTCGACGGCGACCCGCTTCTTCGCGGAGATTGCCGACCACTCGACCAGGTGCGCGATGAGCGCGAGGAAGTAGACCACCCCCGCGGCCGCCACGGCCTGGTTGGAGAGCGTCTCCCAGCTGGTGTCGGTCATGGCTGATCCTTCGTGTCGTCGGGGCCGCGGAGCGCCGCGACCAGCTCGGTCACGACCGCGGCGGTGTCCCCGCCGCCGGAGCGGTCGAGTGCGGCGACCTCGACCAGTGTGCCGTCGTCGGTACGCCGGGCGCGAACCCAGACCCGCCGCGGCCGGATGAACAGCGACCCGAGCAGGCCCAGCAGTGCCAGGACGACCCCGGCCAGCGCGATGCGCTTGCCCGGCGACTGGCTGATCTGCAGCTTGTTCCAGCGCTCGACGCCGTCGAAGGAGACCGTGCCGAGCCCGTCGGGCAGCGTCGCGGACTCCCCGAGGCTGAGATCGAGGCGCAGCGGCTTCTCGCGCTCTCCGGGCGTCATCACCTGCTGCGTCTTGGACTTGTCGAGGTAGTAGACCGACTGCGGGCCGGCGTCGAGGTTCAGGTCGCCGGTGTGCACCAGCATCGAGATCAGCGGGTTGTTGGCCTGCCCCATCAGCGTGGCCGGGTTGCCCCGGTCGTCAAGGATGAAGGTGGGGTAGAAGACGCCGTCCAGGCCGATCTGCTGCGGCTTCGCGGTCGGCGCCTTGACGACGCCGAAGGAGAAGAAGGTCTGGTTCTCGGGCAGGAAGACCGTGGGCCCGGAGTAGGCGATGTTGCCTTCGCCGTCGCGGATCGTGATGACCGGGGCGTAGCCGTGGCCGATGAGGAAGACCTCGGTGCCGCCGATGTCCAGCGGGTGGTTGACCTTCAGGTCGTAGGTCCGGTCGTCGGTGCCGTCGCACTTCTGGCAGTAGTCCAGGGTCGACTCGAAGCCGCGGGCCATGCCCTGGCGCGGGCCGTCCATCAGCCACTCGACGTTGAAGTCGGCGATGTTGAACGTGAACGGGTCGAGATCGTCGGCGCGGAACAGGCTGCCCGGGTCGAAGTCGTCGTACTGGTTGAGGGTGTTGGTGAAGCCGTAGTCCTTGCCCACCACGACGATGACGCCGCCCTTGTAGCCCAGCATGCTGCCCATCGCGAAGCCGACCAGCACGATGATCAGCGAGAGGTGGAACAGCAGGTTCCCGGCCTCCCGCAGGTGGCCGCGCTCCGCGGAGACCGCGTCGGCGCGCTCGCCGTCGCGCAGCCGGTGCCCGCGCAAGATCCCGCGGGCCCGCGCGAGCACCACCTCCGGCGCCTCGTCGGTGAGGTAGGAGGCGGAGTCCGGCAGCCGGGTCAGGTTGCGGGGCGCGGCCGGCGGCTGCGCGCACATCGCGCGCCAGTAGACCGCGAGCCGGGGCAGGATGCAGCCGACGAGCGAGACCATCAGCAGCAGGTAGATCGCGGCGAACCACGGCGAGGAGTAGACGTCGAAGAGGCCGAGCCGCTCGTAGACCGGAGTGAGCTTCGGGTGGTCGTCCTGCCACTGCGAGACGCCGAGGGAGTCGACGCCGGACTGCGGGATCACCGATCCCGGCACGCTGGCCAACGCCAGGAGCAGCAGCAGCACCAGCGCCGTCCGCATCGAGGTCAGCTGCCGCCACGCCCAGCGCAGCAGCTCGCGCGCGGTGAGCTCACCGGAGCGGCGGCCACCTGGCGCCTCCGACCGCTCCCCCACGGCGGCGTCGTCGGAGATGTCAGGCAGCTGCCCCGGCCGGGTCATACGGCGACCTTCCAGTCACTCACAAGGTTGATCTGCAACCACTGCACGGCGTAGTCCCACCAGCCGGTGAGCAGCGCGATCCCGATCAGCACGAAGAGCGCGCCGCCGACGCGGGTCACGGCCGCCTGGTGACGGCGGATCACGGACAGCGCCCGCAGCGCCCGGCGCCACGCCACCGCGACGAGGAGGAACGGCACGCCCAGGCCCAGGGCGTAGAAGCCCAGCAGCAGCCCGCCCCGCGCCGTGGTGCCCTCGTTGCTCGCCAGGGTGAACATCACCCCGAGCGTCGGGCCCATGCACGGCGTCCAGCCGACACCGAAGAGCACCCCGAGCAGGGGGGCGGCGGCCACGCCGACCGCCGGGACCTTGTGGACCCGGAGGTCACGCTGCAGCCAGGGCACGAGTCCGAGGAAGACGAAGCCCATCAGGATCGAGAGCAGCCCGAGCACCACCGCCAGCTCCCGCTGGTAGTCGACCAGCCAGACGCCGACGGTCCCGCCCGCCATGCCGAGCAGCACGAAGACCACGGAGAAGCCCAGCACGAACAGCGAGGCGCCGAGCAGCATGCGGCCCCGGCGTACGTTGCCCGACGCCAGGTCGGCCCCGGACAGGCCCGTGGCGTAGGAGAGGTAGGCCGGCAGCAGTGGGATCACGCACGGGGAGAAGAAGGAGACCAGCCCGACGACGACGGCCACGGGTACGGCGAGCACGAGCGACCCGGACAGCGCGGTGTCGCTGAACCACTCACCCATCGGTGCTCCCGCAGGCGTTGCTGTCGGCCGCGCACTCGACCAGGTCGGTCAGCGTGAGCTCGCTCGGGATCGGGCCGCTCACCATCCCCGCGATGCGGCGCTCCGCGTCGAGCACGACGGTGACGGGCAGCGCGGCCGGCAGCCGACGATGGAACCCGAGCAGGGCGCGACCGTCGGGCGAGTAGATCGACGGGTAGGTCACGCCGAGGTCGCGCTCGAAGGCGAGTCCGCTCTCGCGGCTGTTGTCGCGGATGTTGATGCCGACGAACTCCGCGGTCCCGGCCAGTTCCCCGGACAGCCTCTGCAGCATCGGCATCTCGGTGCGGCACGGGCCACAGCCCGACCACCAGACGTTGACGACGACCGCCTTGGCGGTGATGTCCGCGAGGTCGAGCTGGTCGCCGGTGTGGGTGGTGCCGCTGAGGCTGACGGGCTCGCCTCGCTTGTCGGCGGGGTACTCCAGGGCCTGGCCGTCGCCGGTGATGTAGCCGCCCTCGTTGGTGCCCGAGAGGCTGCCGCACCCTGAGAGCAGGGCGAGCAGCATCAGCAGGGCAGAGCAGACCGCAACGGGTGTGACACGGCGGAGCATGGTCAGGGCTTCCGCTCCTGCGGGGCGTCGCCGGCGGAGTACGGCGCGGTGCGGTCCTTGACCGGGATCAGGTCGATCGCCGGCTCGCTGTAGGACACCCGGGCCAGCCGGTCCCCGTCGAAGTGGAGCGAGGTCAGCGAGCACAGCGTGCACTGCCGCTTGCGCGGGTCGTGCAGGAAGGACCGTCCCTCGACGTGCAGCCGGGTGGTCCAGATCGGCAGCTGGTGGGAGACGATGACGGCCTCGTGGCCCTCGGCGGCCGCGCGGACGTCGTTTACCGCGGCCATCATCCGGGCGACGATCTCCTTGTAGGGCTCGCCCCACGAGGGCCGGAACGGGTTCCACAGCTTCAGCCACGCCGACGGGTGCGAGAGCGCGTTGTCGCCGGGGGCGAAGGTCTTGCCCTGGAACCAGTTCTCCGACTCGATGACGCGCTCGTCGAGCGTGACCTCAAGTCCCTTGACCGCCGCGAGGGGCGCGATGGTCTCGCGGGCCCGCTCGAGCGGGCTGGACACCAGGTGGGTGATGTCGCGCTCGCCGGCGACGTCGGCGACCCGCTGCGCCATGGCCTGGCCGCGCTCGGAGAGGTGGAAGCCCTCCATCCGGCCGTACAGCACACCGGCGGGGTTGTGGACCTCGCCGTGCCGCAGCAGGTGGACGATCGTCTCGGTCATCGGATCTCCGCCTGTTCGTTGGTCGAGCTTGTCGAGACCCGCGCAGCCGCGTCCGCCGCGGCGGGCAGCGCGTCGACGATCCGCTGCACGGCCGCGTCGTCGTGAGCACTGGAGAGGAACCACGCCTCGAACGCGCTCGGCGGCAGGTAGACGCCGTCGCGCAGCATGGAGTGGAAGAACGCGGCGTACGCCGCCACGTCGGTCGTCGAGGCATCGGTGAAGTCGCGCACCGGCCGGTCGGTGAAGAAGACCGAGAACATCGTCCCGCTCTCCTGCACCACGTGGGCGACGCCGGCCTTGGTGAGGGCGTCGGACGCGGCCGCCTTCACGGTCTCGGCGGCGGCGCCGATGTGGTCGTAGACCTCCTGCGTCGCGAGCCGCAGGGTGGCCAGGCCGGCGGTGGTGGCGACCGGGTTCCCGCTCAGCGTGCCGGCCTGGTAGACCGGGCCCTCCGGCGAGAGCCGGCGCATGACGTCGGCGCGGCCGCCGAACGCCGCGGCCGGGAAGCCACCGCCCATCACCTTGCCGAACGTGACCAGGTCGGGGGTCCAGCCCTCCACGGCCCCGTCGAGACCCCACTGACCCTGGCGGGTGACACGGAATCCGGTCATCACCTCGTCGGAGATGAACAGCGCACCGTGCTGCCGGCAGGTGTCCGCGAGGAAGGCGTTGAAGCTCTGGCCGTGCTGGGTCTCGGGCGGGACCACGCCCATGTTGCCGGGGGCCGCCTCGGTGATCAGGCAGGCGACCCGGTCGCCGTACTCGGCGAAGGCCTGCGTGACCGCCGCCCGGTCGTTGTACGGCAGCACCACGGTGAGCTCGGTGCTGCTGGCCGGGACGCCCGGCGTACCGGGCACCGCGAAGGTCGCCAGACCGGAGCCGGCCGAGGCGAGCAGCGCGTCGACGTGGCCGTGGTAGCAGCCGGCGAACTTGATGACCACGTCGCGGCCGGTGAAGCCGCGCGCGAGCCGGATGGCGCTCATCGTGGCCTCCGTGCCGCTGCTGACGAAGCGGACCTCCTCCACGCTGGTGCGCGCGACGATCTCCTCGGCGAGCTCGACCTCGGGCTCGGTCGGCGTGCCGTACGACGTCCCGCGCGCCACCGCGGCCTGGACCGCGGCCTGCACCTCGGGGTGGGCGTGGCCGAGCAGCATCGGGCCCCAGGAGCAGATCAGGTCGACGTAGGAGTTGCCGTCCACGTCGGTCAGCCAGGCGCCCTTCGCCTCGCGGATGAAGCGCGGCGTGCCGCCGACGGCGTTGAACGCGCGCACGGGGCTGTTGACGCCGCCCGGCGTCACTGCCTTGGCGCGCGCGAACAGCTCCTCGGAGGCAGGCACATGACCGGTGTCGAGCGTGGGCACCCGCTCATTGTCTCCGAGGTGACCAAGGAACGCCCCTTCGGGGCGAGGGGTGGTACGCCGGCCACGCTGACCGCCACCCTCTTCTGGGTACCTCATCCCCCTCAGGCCCGACGCGGCGTAACTTAGGTGCGACACGACTCGTTGGGACCTGCGTCACATGGGAGCAGGGACAGGGAGAACAGATGTCAGCCTCGCGCTTCGGCCGGATCCAGAAGGCCACCGCGCTCATTCCGCTCGCGCTGCTGTCGGCAGCCGCGACGGCCAGCGTCAGCGGTGTCGGCTTCACGCACGCGTCGGCGGACCCGACCGGGCAGCTGTCCGACGGCACCGACGTGCCCGCGCAGGCGATCGAGGCGCCCGCCAGCGTCTCCCTGCCGCCGGTGGCCGCCCCCGGCGGCGCGCATGAGAGCACCACGCAGATCGTCTCCACTGCCTCGGCCGCCTCCATCCCGGCAGCCGCGCTGGCGGCGTACCAGCGCGCCGAGACCGTCATCAACCGCGCCGACCCGACCTGCCGGCTCGGCTGGCAGCTGGTCGCCGCCATCGGCCGGGTGGAGTCCAACCACGGCCGTGCCAACGGCAACCTGCTCGACGCCGACGGCATCGCCCGGCCCGGCATCGTCGGGCCCGCGCTCGACGGCCAGGCCGGCACGTCGCAGGTGACCGACACCGACGGCGGGCAGTACGACGGCGACACCGCCTTCGACCGCGCGGTCGGCCCCATGCAGTTCATCCCGTCCACATGGTCCGCGGTCGGGGTCGACGCCGACGGCGACGGCCAGCGCAACCCGCAGGACATCAACGACTCCGCGCTCGCGTCGGCCGTCTACCTGTGCTCGGGCGAGGACGACCTGTCGAGCACCAAGGGCCAGTCCGCCGCGGTGTACCGCTACAACCACTCGGCGTCGTACGTCGCCACCGTGCTCGCGGTCATGCGCGCCTACGAGGCCGGCGACTTCACCTCGGTCCCGAACTACACCGTGGCCGCGAGCTACTTCGTCCCCGACTACAGCGTGATCGCGCCGGCCAAGGACAAGGCCAAGAAGGGCAAGAAGAAGCCCGGCACGACCACCGTCGCCGCCGGCGCTCCCGGGACGGTCCAGGCCCGGCAGCCGGAGCAGCCCGCGACCACGCCGCCGAAGGACGACGACGCCACGACGCCGACAGCGCCCAAGCCGTCCATCCCGACCTCGACCGCCGTCGCGGAGCCGGTCAAGACGGTGGCGGCGACCACGCAGCAGCTGGTGACCGTGTGCACGAATGCCCTGACCGCGAAGTACAGCGGGCTGTCGGGTGTGAACCTGAGCGATGCGGTCGACAAGTGCGTCAACCAGCTCCAGGGCAAGACCCTTCCCGAGGCGCAGGCGGCCGTCGGCGGCGTCGTCGCCGGTCTCGCCGGCTTCGTGAACGGGCTCCTCGACGGCCTGGGGGGCGGGCTGTTCGGCAACTGACCTCCGGTGGGGTGGTGGCGAAGGCCCGGACCGATCCGGTCCGGGCCTTCGTCGTCCGTGCCCTCGCCGTGCCGTTGCCAAACTGTCACCGTGACCCTTCAAAAGGTCACCGTGACAGTTGGCGGCACCGGTGACCCTTTGAAGGGTCACTCCAGGAGCGAAGTGTCACGGTGACAGTTTGCGCGCCACGGTCCGACCGGCCCGGGAGGCGACGCCTCAGCGGGACAGGAGACGTGCCGCCTCGGTCGCCCAGTAGGTCAGGATGACGTCCGCGCCGGCGCGGCGGATGGAGAGCAGGGTCTCGAGGATGGCCGGCTCCCGGTCGATCCAGCCGTTGGCGGCGGCCGCCTCGAGCATGGCGTATTCGCCGGAGACGTTGTACGCCGCCACCGGGACGTCGACCGCCTCGCGGACCGCGCGCACCACGTCGAGGTAGGGCAGCGCCGGCTTCACCATGACGATGTCGGCCCCCTGCTCGACGTCGAGCACGGCCTCCCGGACGCCCTCGAGCGCGTTGGCCGGGTCCTGCTGGTAGGTGCGGCGGTCGCCCTCGAGCGAGGAGCCGACCGCCTCGCGGAACGGCCCGAAGAAGGCAGAGGCGTACTTCGCGCCGTACGCCAGGATCGACACCTCGCTGTGGTCGGCGGCGTCGAGCGCGGCCCGGATCACCGCGACCTGGCCGTCCATCATCCCGGACGGACCGACCATGTCGACGCCGGCTGCGGCCTGGGCCAGCGCCATCTCGGCATAGATCCGCAGGGTCCGGTCGTTGTCGACCCGGCCGTCGGGGGTGAGCACGCCGCAGTGACCGTGATCGGTGAACTCGTCCAGGCACAGGTCGGCCATCACCGTGAGGCTGTCGCCCACCTCGGCGACCACGTCGGCGATCGCGAGGTTGAGGATGCCGTCAGGGTCGACGGCGCCGGAGCCGGTGGCGTCCTTGGCCACGGGTACGCCGAACAGCATCACCCCGCCGATGCCCAGCTCGGCCGCCTCCGCGACGGCCCGGCGCAGCGAGTCCCGCGTGTGCTGGACCACGCCGGGCATCGAGGAGATCGCGACCGGCTCGGTGATGCCCTCCCGCACGAACACGGGCAGCACCAGCTGTCGCGGCTCCACCGAGGTCTCCGCCACCATCCGGCGCAGCGCCGGCGTGGTGCGCAGCCGACGCGGGCGGATCAGGGGCTTGTCGATCTCGCTCAACTCGATCTCCTCATCGACTGGGCCTTCCGGACAGCCGCTCGCTTCGCTTCGCGGCTGCCCGGGCGCTCACTTGGCCCGTGCCCTCCGGGCGGCAGGCTTCCTCTCCGACGGCTTGGTGACCGGCTGGCCGGCCTCGACCATCGCGGCCCGCCGTGCGGCGCCGAAGTCGGCGAGCGCGGTGGTGAGCGCCTCGACCGACGGCGACGCGGCGAGTACGTCGACCCGCAGGCCGTGCTCCTCGGCGGTCTTGGCGGTCGCCGGGCCGATGACGGCGATCACGGTGGAGGGGTGCGGCTTGCCGGCGATGCCGACCAGGTTGCGCACCGTCGAGGACGAGGTGAAGACGACCGCGTCGAACTTGCCGGTCTTGATCGCGTCGCGGGTCGGCGCCGGCGGCGGCGCGGCCCGCACGGTGCGGTACGCCGTGACGTCGTCGCACTCCCAGCCCAGGTCGACCAGGCCGGCGACGAGGTTCTCGGTCGCGATGTCGGCGCGCGGCAGGAAGACCCGGTTGATGGGGTCGAGCAGCTCGTCGTACTCCGGCCAGTCCTCCAGCAGCCCGGCGGCGGACTGCTCACCCGAGGGCACCAGGTCGGGCCGCAGGCCCCACTCGAGCAGCGAGGCGGAGGTCTTGTCGCCGACGGCGGCGATCTTCAGGCCGGAGAAGGCGCGGGCGTCGAGGCCGTACTCGTCGAACTTCTCCCGCACCGCGCGCACGGCGTTCACGGAGGTGAAGGCGACCCACTCGTAGCGACCCTCGACCAGACCACGGATGGCCTTGTCCATCTGCTGCGGGTTGCGCGGCGGCTCGACCGAGATGGTCGGCACCTCCTCGGGCACCGCGCCGTAGCCGCGCAGTCGCGCGGACAGGATCGGCGCCTGCTCCTTGGTGCGCGGCACCAGCACGCGCCAGCCGAACAGCGGCTTGGTCTCGAACCACGACAGCGTCTCGCGCAGGTCGACGACCTTGCCGACCACGATGATGGCCGGCGGGGCCATCCGGGCGGCGCGCGCGTCGGCCGCGATGTCGGCCAGCGTCGAGCGCACGGTCTGCTGCTCGGTGGTGGTGCCGACCCGCGTCATCGCGACCGGCGTCTGCGGCGAGCGGCCCGCGGCGACGAGCTGCTGGGCGATGTCGCCGATCAGGCCGACGCCGGAGAGCAGCACCAGGGTGCGGTCGTCGGCGTACCGGCTCCAGTCGACCTTCTCGCCGCACGTCACCACGGCCACCTCGCGGTGGTCCTTGGTGGTCAGCGGGATGCCGGCGTACGCCGGGACGGCGGTGACCGACGAGACGCCGGGCACGATCTCGAACCCGATCCCGGCCTTGGCGCAGGCCTGCGCCTCCTCGGGGCCGGAGGCGTAGAGGAAGGGGTCGCCGGAGATGAGCCGGACGACGGTGCCGCCTCGCTTGGCGTGCTTGACGACGACCTTCGCGCGGGCGGCGTGGGTCAGCGGCTGGCCGTCCTCGCCGAAGCCCCCGTCGACCAGCTCGGGGCCGGCGGTCTCGGTCGCGTCCGCGTCGGGCTCGGGCAGGCCGAGCAGGGCACGCACCAGCGGCGCGTGCGTGGGGTCCTCGGTGATGACAACGTCGGCCTGGCGGATCAGGTCGGCGGCACGCACGGTGAGGAGATCGGGGTCACCCGGTCCGCTCCCGACGAACGACACCCAGCCGGGTGCGTCGGTCCGGGGGGTCTTGGCTCGCGTCATGCCCTACTTACCTTCATCTAGCTCGTCAGCGCCCTGCGACGCTGCACCTTCGTCTTGCTGTCCTCGGCCCGTGGCCGCACGCACCTCGAGGTCTGCTGCTCCCTCGGCGAGCATCTCCTTCGCCAGCCGGACCCCCACCTCGGCTGCCTCCGCCGGCGAGCCCGTCGCCGAGCGGCGCACCGCGAGCGCCCCGTCCGGCGAGAGTGCCACCGCCCGCAGCCAGAGCTCCTCACCGTCCTCACCCTCGACGACCTCCGCCAACGCACCGATCGGGGCCGCACAACCACCCTCGAGGGTGGCGAGCAGGGCCCGCTCGGCGTCGACCGCAGCCCGGGAACGGGGGTCCTCCAGTACGGCGAGCACCTCCGCCAGCTCGTCGTCGGCCCGGCACTCCACCCCGAGCGCTCCCTGCCCGGGGGCGGGGAGCAGCTGCAGCGGGTCGAGCGTCTCGGTCACCTCGTCGAGGCGGCCGATCCGCGCCAGCCCGGCCCGGGCGAGCACCACGGCGTCGTACTCCCCGGAGCGAACCTTTCCGATCCTGGTGTCAACGTTTCCACGAAGCCCCACCAGGTCCAAACCGAGGCCGAGGGCGTGCAGCTGCGCCACCCGTCGCGGCGCGCCGGTGCCGACCTTGGCACCCGGCGGCAGCTCGCCCAGGGTGAGGCCGTCGCGGGCCACGACCACGTCGCGCGGGTCCTCGCGCGGCGGCACCGCGACCAGCGCGACGCCGGGATGCGGATAGGTCGGCAGATCCTTGAGCGAGTGCACGGCGACGTCGACCTCGCCGGCCAGCAGCGCGTCGCGCAGCTCGCTGACGAACACGCCGGTCCCGGCGAGCGCGGTCCTGGCCAGTGGGGTTCCGGCGGCCTGGGTCCGGTCGCCGTGGGTGACCACCTCGACGAGCTCGACCTCGCGGCCGAGCCGCTCGCGGATCAGGTCGGCTACGTGGCCGGCCTGGGTCGTGGCGAGCACGGACCGGCGGGTGCCGACCCGGATGGTCGTCCCGGGGCTCACGGGGCTCACGGGGCTCACTCGGCTCCCTCCTCGGGCGCGACGGTCGAGCGGGTGACCGCGTCGACGGCGTCGGGGTCGAGCGCGAACAGCTCGGCGAGCGCGGCGGCGTACGAGACCGCGCCGGTCTCGTTGGCCAGCTCGCGCACCCGGACCGTGGGCTCGTGCAGCAGCTTGTCGGCGACGCGTCGCACGGTCTGCAGCACCTCGGCGCGTGCCCGCGGGTCGAGGTCGGGCAGCCGGTTGTCCAGGCGCGCCATCTCGGCGTCGACGACGCTGGTGGCCATCGAGCGCAGTGCGACGACGGTCGGGGTGACGCTGGCCTGGCGGCGCGCGTTGAGGAAGGCGGCGACCTCCTGCGTCACGATCCGGCGTACGGCGGCCACCTCCTGCCCTGCCTCCGTGGCCTGCAGCGAGGCCGCCAGCTCGGCCAGGCCGACCAGCGTGACGCCGGGGAGCTCGGCGGCCTGTGGGTCGATGTCGTGGGGCAGCGCCAGGTCGACCAGCGCCAGCGGCCGCGCGTCCGGGCGGGCGGCCGCGACCATGTCGCTGGTGACGAGCACGCCCCGGGCGCCGGCGCAGGTGATGACGACGTCGGCGCCGGCGATCTCCTTGCCGAGGTCGGACAGAGGCGCGGCGACGGCGCCGTACTCGGCGGCGAGCCGCTCGGCCCGCTCGGCGGTCCGGTTGACGACCACGATCGCCGCCGCGCCGGCCCGGGCCACCGTGGCCGTCGCCAGGCCGGCCATGGCGCCGGCGCCGACCACGACGACCCGCTGGCCGGCGACGCCCTCGGGCACCGCGCGCTCGAGCGCGGCGGTCACCAGCGTCGGGGCGGCCCGGTCGATGTCGGTCTCGGCGCGGCTGCGCTTGCCGACGCGGAGCGCCTGCTGGAACAGCGAGTTCAGGGCGGGGCCGACCGTGCCGAGCTCCTGGCCGAGGCGGAGCGCCTCGCGGGTCTGTCCGAGGATCTGGCCCTCGCCGACCGCCATGGAGTCCAGTCCGGCCGCGACCTGGAAGAGATGGGAGACGGCGCCGTCGTCGTAGTGGACGTAGAGGTGCGGCAGCATCGCCTCGGTGGTCTCGCCGGCGCGCTCGATGAGCATCTTGGAGAGCGCCTCCACCGAGCCGTGGAAGCGGTCCACCTCGGTGTAGATCTCCAGCCGGTTGCAGGTGGAGATCACCGTCGCCTCGGCGACGTGCTCGCCGGACGCGACCTCGGTGACGAGCTTCTGCACGCCGTCACCGTCGAGGGCGACCTGCTCGAGCAGGGCGACCGGCGCGGTGTTGTGGGAGATGCCGACGACCAGGACGCTCATCGGGGTCCCCGATCGATTGTTCGACGGCGGAGCGAAGCGGGGGAGGCGAAGAATCGAGTGGGGTGATTCATGCGGGCTCTCCCTGAGCCTTGCGCTGCTCGTGGTAGGCGAGGATCTGCAGCTCGATGGAGAGGTCGACCTTGCGCACGTCGACCCCCGGCGGCACCGACAGCACAGCCGGCGCGAAGTTCAGGATGCTGCTGATGCCGGCGGCGACCATCCGGTCCGCGACGTCCTGCGCGGCCACCGCGGGCGTCGCGATGACGCCGATCGCGACGGAGTTCTCCCGGACGATGGTCTCCAGCTCGTCGAAGGGCTGCACCTTGATGCCGGCGACCTCCTCGCCGTGGAGGTGGGGGGCGGCGTCGAGCAGCGCGACGGTGCGGAAGCCGCGGCTGCGGAAGCCGGAGAAGTTCGCCAGCGCGTGGCCGAGGTTGCCGATCCCGACGATGACCACGGGCCAGTCCTGCGTCACGCCGATCTCGCGCGCGATCTGGTAGCGCAGGTAGTCGACGTCATACCCCACGCCGCGGGTGCCGTAGCTGCCCAGGTAGGAGAGGTCCTTGCGCAGCTTGGCGCTGTTGACGCCGGCCGCCG
Organism: Nocardioides sp.; assembly: GCF_036405735.1. Lineage (GTDB taxonomy): Bacteria > Actinomycetota > Actinomycetes > Propionibacteriales > Nocardioidaceae > Nocardioides. The sequence continues at coordinate 3,147 of NZ_DASWXC010000043.1, read as the reverse complement.
ACGCGAGGTCCTCGCTCGAGCAGGTCGTGATCCCGGACTCGGCCAGCGCGGTGAGGGCTCGGAGATAGACCGGGAGCCGCGCGACCGTCGCCTCGGGGATGTCCCGGACGGTCTCAGCAGGGGTCCGTGCGGTCACTCTCTACTCTTCTCAGTGCACGGCGTCGGGCGAGGACCGACCGCGGCCCGGACACGCCCGCACGCCTCCTTCACTGTAGGAGTTTGTGAACGTGAGAACAAACTGTGCCGGTGTGACGGGCCTTACCTAGCCGTCAGCGCCGTCCGGAGGCGCTGCTCGCTCACCCGCCAGAAGTCGTGCTGGCGCCCGTCGACGAACGTCACCGGGATCTCCTCGCCGAAGCGACGCTGCAGCTCCGGGTCGTCGTCGATCGAGATCTCGACGTAGCTCTCGCCGAGCTCGGCGCACACCCGCTCGATGACCACGCGGGCGTCGTCGCACAGGTGGCAGCCGGGCCGGCCGTAGAGCGTGACGCGCGGCGCGCTCACCGCTCCTCCAGCAGCCCGAGCGCCCGGCGGCGCTCGATGGTCCGCAGCCGCCCCTTCTGCACCTTGCCGGTCGGCGTGTGGGGAAGCTCGCCGACGATCTCGACGCGGGAGGGCTGCTTGAAGCCCGCCAGCCGGTCCGCGCAGCGCTGCCGCACCCGCTCGGCCAGCTTCTCGGGGTCGGCGTCGGCGGTGGGTACGACGTAGGCGACGACCGCCTCGCCGCTCGTCTCGTCGGGCACGCCGATGACCGCCACGTCCGCGACGCCGTCGACCTCGGCGATGGTGTCCTCGACCTCGACCGGGTAGACGTTGAAGCCGGACACGATCACCAGCTCCTTGCGCCGGTCGACCAGCGTGAGGTCGCCGGCCGGCGAGAGCAGCCCGACGTCGCCGGTGGCCCACCAGCCATCGGCGTCGGGGCCGTCGGCACCGTCGGGCCAGTAGCCGCTGAAGAGGTTGGCGCCCCGCACGTGGACCTCACCGGGGTCGCCGGGCTCGGCCGGCAGGCCGTCGTCGTCGACCACCCTCACCTCGATGCCCGGCAGTGCGGCACCGACCGAGCCTGGCTCGAGCGCCCGCGAGCACAGTGTCGAGGTCACGGCGGGGGCCGCCTCGGTGAGGCCGTAGCCCTGGTGCACGGGGATGCCGGTGCGCTCGGTGAAGGCCACCACCAGTGCCGGGTCGAGCGGGGCCGAGCCCGACAGCAGCAGCCGCACCGGACCGAGCCGCTCCTCCAGCGCCGGCTCCCGCATCCAGTAGGCGACCACGGGCGGGGCGACCGGCACGACGCTGCACGCCTCGTCCTCGATCAGGTCGAGTGTGCCCTGCGGGTCGAACCGATCGACCAGCAGCACCTTGGCGCGGCTGCGGAGCGCGGCGCCGAGCACCGCGTTGAGGCCGTAGACGTGGAAGAGCGGGAGGACGCCGAGCACGACGTCGTCCCCGTGGATCATCGGCGGGTCCACCTGGGCCACCTGCTCGATGTTGGCGACCAGGGCGCGGTGGGTCAGCATCGCGCCACGCGGGCGACCGCTGGTGCCGCTGGTGTAGAGCAGCACCGCCAGCCGCTCGGGATCCAGCAGCGGGGGCAGCTCGCGCGGCTCGGCGGCGCGCAGGTCGTCGTACGAGCGCTCGCCGGCGGCCGGCGTGCCGACCACGTACAGCAGCGGACGGACGGTGCGCGTGAGCAGCTCCGCGTCGAGGCGGCCCAGGTCGAGCTCGCCCGCGAGCGCCCGGTCGACGTACCCCAGCGCCTCCCGGACCGCGTCCACCGCGACGTCGTCGGCGACGACCAGGCGGGCCCCGGAGTCAGCGAGCATCCGGGCGATCTCGGTGCCGGTCGCCCGGGGGTTCACCGGGACGGCGACGGCCTGCACCCGCAGGGCGGCGAGGTACGCCGTCACGAACTCGAGCCGATTGGTGACCGCGACCGCGACCCGGTGCCCGGCCACGACGCCGGCATGGCCCAGCCCGGTCGCCACTCGGGCGACCTCCGTCTCGAGTCCCGCCCAGGTCAGGCTCCGACCGCCGGCCTCGACCAGCGCGAGCCGCTCCGGGCTCTCGGCAGCGGCCGCGGTGAGCAGGTCGGCGATGCCGAGCGGGCGTGGGGACATGTGCGCGATCTTCGCACAGCGGCGCCGCGCGTCCCCAGGGTTCGGGAGAGGTTCGGGAGACCCGGCCGACGCTTTCGCGATGACCACAGTGCCCCTAGATTGAGCGCGTGGCCGCGCCTCGCAAGAACCTCCAACGCCGCTCCACGCTGGCCGGCGAGGCGGCGGCCGCGGCCGCCGAGGTGGAGTCCGCGCTGGCGACGCCCGCCCAGCGTGAGGCCGCGGCGTTCTTTGACGTCGACAACACGATCATGCAGGGCGCGAGCATCTTCCACTTCGCGCGCGGTCTGCACCGCCGGCAGTTCTTCACCACACGCGAGATCCTCGGCGCGGCCTGGAAGCAGGCCTACTTCCGCATCGCCGGGGTGGAGGACCCCGAGCACGTCGCCGATGCCCGCAACTCTGCGCTCAGCTTCATCGCCGGGCACACCGTCAGCGAGCTGCAGGCGCTCGCCGAGGAGATCTTCGACGAGGCCATGGCCCATCGCATCTGGCCGGGCACCCGCGCGTTGGCCCAGCTCCACCTCGACCAGGGGCAGCGCGTCTGGCTCGTCACCGCCGCCCCGGTCGAGATCGCCGAGATCATCGCGCGCCGGCTGGGTCTGACCGGCGCGATGGGCACCGTCGCCGAGCACGTCGACGGCGTCTACACCGGCAAGCTGGTCGGCGAGATGCTCCACGGGCCGGCCAAGGCGGTGGCGGTCAAGGCGCTCGCGGAGCGGGAGTCGCTGGACCTGCTGGCCTGTTCGGCGTACTCCGACTCCTACAACGACCTGCCGATGCTGGCGCTGGTGGGTGACCCATGCGCGGTCAACCCCGATGCCAGGCTGCGGGCCCATGCCCGCGAGCAGGGCTGGCGGATCCGCGACTACCGCACCGGCCGCAAGGCCGCCCGGGCCGGCCTCCTCCTGGGCGCGGTGACCGGCGCGGCGACCGGCACCGTCGCCGCCGGGGTCGCGCTCCGCGCCCGCCGTCGCTGAGGGCCGGTCTGGACCTCTCTTGGACGGTTTCGTTCCCACGGGGGTGTGACCGG
>NZ_DASWXC010000042.1:0-6922 GCF_036405735.1 Nocardioides sp. | reverse complement strand
TCGTGACGGTCGGCGCCGGACCCGATGACGGACGCGATGACTTCGTGGACGTGCCGTTCACGTCCGTGCCCGCTCTGATCGATGTCGGCGATCTGTCCGGCACCGTCGTGTTCGTGAGCGAGCCACCGTTCGTCGCCACGCGTCTCCCGGCGTACCAGATGCTTCACGTCCCGCCGCCATTGCGCACACAACGGCGGGCGGAGGTCGTCGCCGCGATGCGGGACCGGATCCCGATCGCTACGAGCAGGTACGCCGCCGACCTGTGGGCACGCTTCCTGGACGTCGACGTGGCGACCGTCCACGTCGTCTACCCGTTCGCCGAGACCGTGTTCGCCACAGTCGCTCGAACAACGTCACCCGAGGGCGTTGGTCGGGTGCTCTACGCCGGACGGCTGAGCCCGGAGAAGGGCATCTACACGTTTCTGTCGATGCTGCACACCGACATCGTCGACGACGACCCGTCGCTGTTCTTCACCGTGACCACCGCCGGGGCGGACAAGCCCCAGGGGCAGATCATCGAGGGCATGGTGCGCGCCCACCCCCGGGTCGACCTGGTACCGGCGCGTATGAGTCCAGAGGAGATGGCGGTGCTGGTGGCCGACCACGACGTGGTCGTGATGCCCTCGAACGGCCAGTACTGGCACGAGACCTTCGGGATCATCTCGATCGAGGCGCAGCACTCGGGGGCGCGCGTGGTCGCGTCCGACGACGGGGGGCTGCCCGAGACGCAATGCGGTGCCCTCCACCTGGTCGCCCCCGACAACGCGGAGGCCCTGGCCCAGGGGATCATGGACGCGCTGTCCCGCGACCCGGTCACTCCTGCGCAACGGGCGGCTGCGACGACCCGCTTCACGATCGCCCAGTCCGTCGACGCCCTGCTCGGCGTGTTCGCCGCGCCGGAACCGATCACCCCGCTTCGCATGGTGCGTGAGCTCGAGGCGCTCATCAGCCTGCCGGACGCCACTTCCCCGGTACGGCGTTCCGCGATCCAGCCGCGACCAGCCGAGGGAGTCACCTCGTGAGCACGCCCACATCGGGGTTGCGCTTCACCGGCACGGACCTGGCCTACGTCCTGTCCGCCCTTGTCGCCTCGCGGGACGCGCAGCGGGCCCACCGTCTCGTCGCGGAGGAGGCCCACGAGCCTCGCTTGCGCGCCGCGGCTCGCCGCGGCCAGATCGTCTTGGACGACGACATAGTCCGCATCGTCGCCCTTCTCGCACGGTGGAACCGGCCCGAAGGCACGGCGCTCTTCGCCGAGGCCGGCACGGAGCCGTCGGCACCGCCGACCGGGGCAATCGTTCCGGGACCCGCGCAAGATCTGCGACTGGTCGCGATGCTCTCGGCGCACCTCGAGGCGGCGGTCCTTCGCGGCCGAGGGGAGTTGATTCACGGTTTCGAGACCGCCGCTCGCGACCTCGCCGAGGATCACATCCGTGGCGCGGCTCGAGATCTGTCCGCGCTGCGGTGCGCACTGGAGCCCGAGCCCGAGCCCGAGCGCCGGCTCCGTGGATCAGCGCGCGCCTGACCTTGCCTCGCCGCGCTCCCCACCAGCTGTGGCTCACCGATCCGGTCTACGTGCCGGCCTGGGCCGGAGTGGCTTACGTCTGCCTCAGCAGACGCGTACTCAGGCACGGTGGTGGGTTGGTGCCGCGTGCACCCGGCAAGGGACTCCCGTCCCCCATGGAGACGGAGGGCCCGATCGGCCCGGCGTCGAGCGACGTGCTCCGGGCAGTGCTCAGTCCGCGTCGTACTCCTGGAGCAGGCCGACCTGGTTGAGGGCGCGGCCGTCGGAGGTCAGGGTCAGCGAGCCGATCGACGTGCTGGGCTGGTCGGCGTAGCGGATGTGGGCGCGGGTCCGGCGACCGGTCGTCTGCCACAGCTGCCCGGGCGGGCTCGGCTCGGGCTGCATCTGGTGCACGTCGAGCTCGACGCGGTCGTCGAAGAAGCGGGCGACGAGGTAGGTGGCGTCGCCGTGGTAGAGCAGCCCGCCGGTCGAGACCTGGGTGACCCCGTCGGCCTGGCGCATCGTCGTGGCGTGCACCTCGCCGTTGAGGTAGAGGTCGACGCCGAAGCGCGCCATCGTGCGCCACAGCGGCGAGCGGCGACCGCCCTCGATGTGCCCACCCGAGGAGGAGACCTCGCGCACCGGCATCAGCACGGGGTTGTGGCCCTGCACGATCACCCAGGGGACGCCGTCGGCGCGCGCCTGGCGCAGCGTGTCGCGCAGCCACCGCAGCTGTCCGCCGCGGACCTCGAGGTGGACGTCGCCGTCGCGTCGGTGGAACTCGTCGAGGCTCACCAGCAGCACGTCGGGGGAGAGGTGCACGGCGTACGCCGTGTCCGACCAGACCGTCCCGACGGGGCGGTCGCGGTAGCGCGGCTTGCCCGACGGCAGCCGGGTGAAGTAGCGGGCGAACTGCTCCTTGAACAGCGCGATCTCGCGCCGCTTGAAGTCCGACCACGGGGAGCGGTGGTCCCAGAAGTTGTCGCCGATCTCGTGGTCGCCGAGGGCGGCGTGCAGCGTCAGGCCGCGGATCCGGAACCGCTGGAGGTACGTCGAGTAGTAGAACCGCGCCGCCTTGCGCACGGCCTGGCGCTTCTGTGCCTGGGTGCGCACCGGGCCGAACACCCCGGTGCCGAGATCGTCTCGGCCCCAGCGACCCTCGACCAGGTCGCCGGGCACCAGGACCGAGCCGGGGTCCAGCGCCGCGATCTCGTCGAGGAACCGCCGGATGCTCTTCTGGAGCTGCGGGGTCCAGGAGTTCGGGTCGCCGCGGTGCCACGTGGGCAGGTCGCGCAGGTCGCCCACGTCCTGGTTGAGGAAGTCGGGCGCCGCCACGAGCTCGTAGATCGGCTCCTGGTCGGCGGGGAAAGCCTGGGCGTTGATGATGCGCGGCCGGTCGCCGTGGCCCCCGGCTCCCGTCACGGTGGGCCCGGTCGAGCAGGACGACGCGGCGAGCGCCAGGCTCAGCAGCGCCACCAGCAACCAGGCGGGCCGCAGCCGTCGTCGGGACGGGGTCGAGCGAGTGATGGGTCGGCCCTTTCGTTGTGCGACACGCCGTGTCGGCGCCGAGACGTCGGCGCACGCGACACCAGCCCGCACCCGGGCGGCCCCCTGACAGCCGACTCCTGCCGGACCCAGCCTACGGAACGATCCTGAACGACGCTCCCGGTGGCCCGGGCGTGCTCAGCGCCGCAGGGCGCCCATCCACTCCTCGACGTCGGCGGCCGCGCGGGGCAGCGCCGCGGAGAGGTTCCGCGAGCCGTCGGCGGTCACGAGGATGTCGTCCTCGATGCGGATGCCGATGCCGCGCAGCTCCTCGGGGACCAGCAGGTCGTCCTCCTGGAAGTACAGCCCCGGCTCGACGGTGAGCACCATGCCCTCGGCGAGCGTGCCCTCGGCGTACGCCTCGGGAGCGGCCTGGCCGCAGTCGTGGACGTCGAGCCCGAGCATGTGGCTCGTGCCGTGCAGCGTCCAGCGCGCGTAGACCCGGCTCTCGGGGTCGAGCGCCTCCTGCGCCGACACCGGCAGCAGGCCCATGCCCTCGAGCCCGTGGGCGAGCACCTCCATGGCGGCGTTGTGGGCCGCGCGGAACGGCACGCCGGGGCGTACGGCGGCGATGCCGACGTCCTGGGCGGCCAGGACGAGCTCGTAGAGCTCGCGCTGGACGTCGGTGAAGCGGCCGTCCACCGGCAGCGTGCGGGTCACGTCGGCGGTGTAGAGCGAGCGGTTCTCGACACCCATGTCGAGCAGCACCAGCTCACCGGGCGTGATCGGGCCGGTGTTGTCGATCCAGTGCAGCGTCGTGGCGTGCGACCCGCCGCCGACGATGGAGTCGTAGCCGATGTCGTTGCCCATCGCGCGGGCCCGGCGGAAGAAGGTGCCCTCGATCCAGCGCTCGCCGTAGCGCAGCACCTCGTCCCACTCGCGCACGGAGTCCTCGAAGCCGAGCGTCGTGATGTCGCAGGCCTCCTGGAGCTGCTCGACCTCCCAGTCGTCCTTGACCAGCCGCAGCTCGGAGGCGACCCGCGCCAGCTCGGCGTCGCGCGCGTCGTCGGGGCTCACGAGGCCGTCGACCGCCGCCGAGACGCCCCGCAGCACGCGGGTCTTGCCGGTCTGCCCGAGGACGCCCGTCAGCTCGTCGAGGTGACGGACCTCGAGGCCGAGGGAGTCCGACATCTCCTTCAGCGACGGTCGGCGGCCGACCCACAGCTCGCCGTACTGACGGTCGCGGAAGAACTCGTCGGTCTCGCGCGAGGACCGCGGCCGGGCGTAGAGGACGGACTCGCCGTCGGCCACCACGAGCACCGCGTCGCTGGTCTGGTTGCCGGTGAAGTAGGTGTGGGCGGTGTCGGCGCGGAACCGGTAGTCGGTGTCGTAGGCGCGGACCTTGAACGTCCCGGCCGGCAGCACCAGCCGCTCGCCGGGGAACACCCCGGCCAGTCGGGCGCGACGACGCGCCGCGTGCTCGGCGACCGGCAAGACCGGCAGGTCCAGCTCGCGGTCGCCCCAGCCGGTGCGCATGAAGGCGGCGTAGGCGGCCGGGACGGCCGGGTCGTGCGACTCGGTCTTGGGGGCGGCCGGCTGGGTGGACGGGTCGGTGCCCTCGGGCGGGGTCTGCTCGCTCACGCCCGCCACTGTACGCCGGGAGCGCGCCACGAGCCCGCCAGGACAAGGGCCTCGCCGACCTGCACCGATAGGCTGCCGGCATGCCTGGTGCCCGCCGCGGACACGCGACCTCGTCGGTCGCGTTCGCGGTCGTGGTGACCGTCCTGGTGTGCTTGGGCGCCCTGGCGATCCTCGCGATCCTGGCGTTCTCCGGTGCGCCCGGCTCGCTGGCGCTGGCGACGGTGCTCGCCGCCCTCCCCGTGGGGCCGCTCGTGGGGTGCTACCTGTGGCTGGACCGCTACGAGCCCGAGCCGCGCACGCTGCTCGCCGCCGGGCTGCTCTGGGGGTGCTTCGTGGCCACCGCCGCCGCACTCGTGATCCAGGGCGTCGGTGGCTTCGTGGTCTCCTTCACCGACAACCAGAGCCTCGCGGTGGTCGCCCCGCTCACCGAGGAGGCGAGCAAGGGGCTCTTCCTCCTGCTGCTCCTGTGGTGGCGCCGCGCCGAGCTCGACGGCGTGCTGGACGGCATCGTGTACGCCGGCATGGTCGGCATCGGCTTCGCGTTCACCGAGAACATCCTCTACCTGGCCGCGGCATACAACGGCACGGACGGCGCCGGGCCCGGAGGCACCGAGGCGCTGACGGCGACGTTCGTCGTCCGCTGCCTGTTCAGCCCGTTCGCGCACCCCCTGTTCACCGCGTTCACCGGCATCGGGGTGGGTCTCGCGGTGAGCTCTCGCAGCCACCTGGCCCGCATCCTCTGGCCCCTCGGCGGGTACGCCTGTGCCGTGCTCGCCCACGCCGTCTGGAACACCTCGACGGTCTACGGCTTCGACAACTTCGTGATCGCCTACGTGGTGCTGATGGCGCCGGCGTTCGTGGCCCTGGCCGGTCTCGCTGTCTGGGTGCGCAGCTCGGAGCGGCGGGTGCTGGCAGCAGCGTTGAGCGACGCGGCACGCCGTGGGCTGGTCCCCGCGACGGACATCGGCTGGGTGGTGGATCTCGGGGCCCGCCGCCGCAGCCGGGCCTACGCGCGTCAGGTCGGGGGTCGCCCTGCCGAACGGGTGATGCGTGACTACCAGCAGGCGGCGATCGAGCTCGGGTTCTTGCACTATCGCTTCCTTCGCGGCACCCCGCCGCCCGACTACGCGGCGCGCGGACAGCAGTTCCTCCAGCGGATCGCGGCCCTGCGGCCGTCGATCGCCTTCCCCGGACAGGTGGTACCCACCCGATGACTCTCTCCCGTGACGAGAGCGAGCACACCGACCAGCTCGACACCCGGATGCTGACCGCCCTGGTGCAGCTGCGCGGTGCCCTGCAGGCCGCCCGGCTGCCGCTGGACGTCTCGGGTGTCGACGAGCGTCGCCTCGCGCGACAGCAGATGATCGACCAGCTCGAGGACTACGTCATCCCCCGGCAGATGAGCATCGACGCGCCGCTGCTGGTGGTCGTCGGCGGCTCCACCGGCGCCGGCAAGTCCACGCTGGTCAACACGCTGGTCGGCCGTCGGGTCACCGCCTCCGGCGTGCTGCGGCCCACGACCCGCTCACCCGTCCTGGTGCACCACCCCGACGACGCCCGCTGGTTCGGCCAGGACCGGCTGCTGCCGGACCTGGTCCGCACCGACCGGTCGACCAACGACCCGCACGCGCTGCAGCTGGTGCCCTCCGACACCGTGCCCGTCGGTCTGGCGATCCTCGACGCCCCCGACGTCGACTCGGTGGAGGAGCACAACCGCACGATCGCCGCGCAGCTGCTCGCGGCGGCCGACCTGTGGCTGTTCGTCACCTCGGCTGCGCGCTACTCCGACCAGGTGCCGTGGGACTACCTGCGGCAGGCCGCCGAGCGCTCGACGTCGGTCGCGATCGTGCTCGACCGCACACCGGCCGACGCCGTGCAGACGGTCGCGGCCCACCTCGCCCGGATGCTCGCCAGCCGTGGGCTGAAGGACTCCCCGCTGTTCACCGTGAACGAGGCGCCCGTCTCCGAGGCGGGGCTGCTGGACGCCGCGGAGGTCGCCGACATCCGCGGCTGGCTGACCTCCCTGGCCGGCGACGTCGACGCCCGCGCCCTGGTCGTCCGCCAGACCCTCGACGGCACCATCCGCACGCTGGCCCGCCAGACCTTCCTGGTGGCCGAGGCGGCCGCCGCCCAGATCGAGGCGCTCGCCCAGCTGCGCGAGCCCGTGGCGTCGGCGTACGACGAGGCGACCGAGCGGCTGCTCGCCGAGACCGGGGACGCGACGCTGCTGCGCGGCGAGGTGCTGGCGCGCTGGCAGGAGCTGATCGGCACCGGCGAGCTGCTGCGCACGCT
>NZ_DASWXC010000041.1:0-2113 GCF_036405735.1 Nocardioides sp. | reverse complement strand
CCCGATCACGGTACCCCGGGAGGCGGGGTCAGCGGGTGGTGGCCTCGTGCCACAGGTCGTCGGAGCCGACACCGCGGAAGCGGGACCAGCCGAAGTACGCAGCGCCGGCGGCGACGGCCAGCACGAACAGCTTCTTCATCGCAGGTCTCCTCGCGAGTGACTGTCGGAGGGGGAAGGTGTGGGCCTAGCTGGATTTGAACCAGCGACCTCATCGTTATCAGCGATGCGCTCTAACCAACTGAGCTATAGGCCCGTGCAACAGGAGAAACACTACCGCACGGGGTCGAGCGGGTTACGAGGGGGTCCCCCTCCGCCCGACCCCGTGCGGGGTGCGTGACGACGCTCCGGTCAGTCCCGCTCGGAGAGCGTGACCTCGATGCCGCCGACCAGGTCGGCGGCCACGTTGTAGACGAACGCGACCACGGTGATGGCCACCGCGAACAGCAGGCTGTTCACCGCGCCGACGACGGCGGCGAGCCCGAAGACCCGGCCGACGCTGATCAGCGAGCCCCCGGTCTCCTGCTGCGAGGTGACCAGGTCGGCGTAGGTGCCGTTGAGCCGGTCCCAGACGCCCATCCCGCCGAGCACGCCGTAGAGGACGCCCGCGGCGACCATCCACACCAGCCACAGCACGACGGCCAGCGCCAGGGCCATCTTCAGTACCGACCACGGGTCGAGCCGCTTGAGCTGCAGCAGCGCCTGGCGCGGGGGCCGGTTGCGGACCGACGCTCGCGGCGTGTCCGCCGGGGCCGTGCCGTTCTCGCGCTGCTCCGGGTCGCGGACGGCGGTCGTCGCGCCGGACGCACCTGCGCCGGGGGCGGTCATGAACGCGGTCGGGGCCTCGCTCAGCAGCGAGTCCGCGACCGAGCCGCCGTCGCGGTCGTCATGGGTGTCGGGCACCCGGCGCCACGGGGGCGGCGAGGCCCCGGCCGGGTCGGCCGCGGGCTCGGCGTCGTCGCGCGGGCCGGGGACGTGGTCGGCCGGGGCCGCCGTCGTCGACGGGTCGTGGTCGGCGTCGGTGGCGACGGTGCGGGCCTCGTCCTGCGACGGGGTGCGGTCGTCGGTGCTCACGAGTGGGAGCTCTCCTCGCTGGTCGTCGCTCGGTACTGCTCCGGTCCCACGGCGTGTACCGGGTGGCCGGCCCTGCGGGCCGGCCACCCGACGTGCACTACGCCTGCTGGCCCGGGTCCTCCTCGGTCTCCTCCGCGTTGCGGGCGACGGCCAGCAGCGTGGAGCTCTCGCCCAGGTTCATCAGGCGGACTCCCTTCGTCTGCCGGCCGGCCTTCCGCACCTCGCGGGCGGAGGTCCGGATGACCCCGCCGGTGGAGGTGATCGCGTACAGCTCGTCGTCGATGCCGACGATGAGCGCACCGACCAGCGTGCCACGGCGACGGTCGTACTGGAGGGTCAACACTCCCTTCCCGCCACGGCCCTGAACGGGGTAGTCCTCGATCGGGGTGCGCTTGGCGTAGCCACCGGTGGTGGCGACGAGCAGGTAGGTGTCGGAGCGGATCACGCCGAGGGCCAGCAGCTTGTCGCCCTCGTTGAACCGCATCCCCAGGACGCCGGAGGTGGCGCGGCCCATCGGGCGCAGCGCGTCGTCGGACGCGGTGAACCGGATGGACTGGCCCTCGGCGGACACGAGGAGCAGATCGTCGTCACCCGAACAGAGGACGGCGCCGACCAGCTCGTCGTCGTCGCGCAGGTTGATGCCGATGAGGCCGCCGGCCCGGTTGGAGTCGAAGTCGGTCAGGCGCGACTTCTTCACCAGGCCGTTGCGGGTGGCCAGGACCAGGTACGGCCGCGCCGAGTAGTCCTTGATCTGCATGACCTGGGCGATCTCCTCCTCCGGCTGCAGGGCCAGGAGGTTCGCCAGGTGCTGGCCGCGCGCGGTGCGGTTGGCCTCGGGCAGCTCGTAGGCCTTGAGCCGGTAGACCCGCCCGCGGTTGGTGAAGAACAGCATCCAGTCGTGCGTGGAGCACACGAAGAAGTGGTTGACGATGTCGTCCTGCTTCAGCTGCGCCCCCTGCACGCCCTTCCCGCCGCGCTTCTGGGCGCGGTACAGGTCGGTCTTCGTGCGCTTGGCGTAGCCGGTGCGGGTGATCGTGACGAC
>NZ_DASWXC010000040.1:0-2204 GCF_036405735.1 Nocardioides sp. | reverse complement strand
GGGCGACCCTGCTGACGTATTTCTACGCCATCCCCGGACGACTCGTCGCGAAGGTCTGGTTCTGGCTCAACTACGTCGTGTTCGCCGTCCTCGCCGGTTTCGGGCTCGGCGCCGCGGGCGGGGCACTGGGCGGAAGGACAGGAGCGCAGGCCGCAGGGTGCCTGATCGGCCCGATCGTCCGGCTGTTTCCGATCATGTGGATGCTGTTCCTCGCCTGGGCTTTGTACTCCATCCACCCCGCACTGCTGCTCCTCTTCGCGATCCCGTACGTGCTCGCATGGTTCGGCCGGTACGGCGAGAAATACGCCGACCGCGTTGCCGCCGATCTCGGATACGGCCAGCCGCTGATCGAGGTGCTCTACGGCTGGCTCAACGCGGGCCACGATGCGGCTCGAAAGCAGCAGGGATGGCGGGCCAACCTGTTCTCCACTCACCCTTCCTGCGCCTCCCGCATCCAGGCGCTGGAGAAGCGGCTCTACGGCCGCACCCAGATCGGAGGAAGCGCATGAAGTGGCTCCCCCGCAGGAGGAACCCCCGGATCGAGCCGACCGTCAAGGAACTCGGGGCCTGACCCCGGTGCTTGGACACGCTGAATCCAGCACCTGGTGCTGGGGAAGCGAGATGATCCGAGAACTATGGCCAGGAAGAACTACTCCGAGGAGTTCCGTCGCCAGGCCGTCGACTTGTACGAGTCCACCCCGGGCGCCACGGTCCGCGGCATTGCCGAGGATCTCGGCATCGTGCGCGGCACGCTGCGGCACTGGCTCGAGGTCTACGGGACCGGCAAGAAGACCGCCGCTGACGGGACGTTGACCTCCAACCCGCTGCAGTCCAAGACCACGACGAAGTCCATGGCGGCGGGGCCCGCCGAGGAGACGCCGGAACAGAAAATCGCTCGACTTGAGGCCGAGAACGCGGCGTTGCGCGCCGAGACCACGAAGCTCACCACCGAGCGGGAAATCTTGCAGCGGGCGGCCAAGTATTTCGCCGGGGAGACGCGCTGGTGAGTCGCTTCCAGTTCGTCGCCGACAACTCCGCCACCTTCGCCGATCGCGGCGGGGTGAAGCGACTGTGCGAGCTCGTCGAGGTCGAGCGCTCGTCCTACTACGCCTGGCTCAACGCCGCCCCGGCACGCGAGGAGCGGGCCCGGGCCGATGCTGAGCTCGCGGCGCGGATCAGGGCCGTTCATGCCGAGGACAACACCTGCGGTGCGCCGCGGATCACCGCCGAGCTCAACGACAACGCCCCTGCCGGTGGCCGCGTGAACCACAAGCGCGTGGCCAGGGTGATGCGGCTCGAGGGCATCCGTGGCTATGTGAAGAAGCGCCGGGTGCGGACCACGGTCCCCGAACCGTCGGGGCAGAAGTACCCCGACCTGCTCAAGCGTGACTTCACCGCCGAGGCGCCGAACCGGCGCTACGTCGGGGACATCACCTATCTGCCGCTGTCCGACGGGACGAACCTGTACCTGGCCACCGTGATCGACTGCTACAGCCGCCGACTCACCGGGTGGGCGATCGCCGACCACATGCGCACCGAACTCGTCGAGGACGCGTTGAAGGCAGCCGCCGCGACCCGGGGCAGCCTCAAGGGCGCGATCTTCCACAGCGACCACGGCTCGGTCTACTGCTCCAAGACCTACGCCAAGCTCTGCAAGAAACTCGGTGTCACCCAGTCCATGGGCGCTGTCGGCTCCTCGGCCGACAACGCGCTCGCCGAGTCGTTCAACGCCACCATGAAGCGCGAGGTCCTCCAAGACGCCGCCTGCTGGAGCGACGAGCTGACCTGCCGCCGGCAGGTCTTCAAGTGGCTCGTCCGCTACAACACTCGCCGCCGTCACACCTGGTGCGGCTACCTATCCCCGTCCACCTACGAGGCCCAGCGGGCCGCTACGCTGCCGACCGCCGCGTAATCACACCCCGTGTCCAAGATCCGGGGGTAGGGCCCTGTCGCGGTCGTCCAGAGCAGGTTCCAGGCCGGTGCCCATGCCCAGTTGAGGGGTAAGTGCGTGACGAGGCGTCGGCCGGTGGCCGCGATCCGCGCCGGGATATTGATGATCCGTCTGCGCAGGGTGGCCCAGCTGACGGTGCGCATGTCGGCGGCGACGGCGCTTGCGCGGGCGAGGTTGAACGCGATCACCGCGCAGGAGACCCATGCGGCGTTGGCTGCGTACCTGCCGGATGGCAGGTGCGCGAGAGGGCCGT
>NZ_DASWXC010000039.1:0-30346 GCF_036405735.1 Nocardioides sp. | reverse complement strand
GACGACGTCGCGCACCAGCAGCGGCAGCGGCTCGCCGCCGGCTGGCCGCCGCGGGTCGAACGTGCCGCGGTGCCCGCCCGCGGCCGAGGCCTGCACGACCAGCCCGTCGACGCCGGTCGAGGCGGCCAGCCGGGCCTCGTCGACCGAGGTGACGGTGACCAGCAGCCGGGAGCCGGCCCGCCGCAGCCGCTCCGCCTGCTCCCCGTTGGGCACGCCGAAGGTGAAGCTCACCCACGGGACCGGGTCGGCGACCAGCAGGTCGAGCTTGGCCGCCCAGCCGTCGTCGTCGGTCCAGCGCGGCTCGGGGAGCTCGAAGCCGTACCGCTCGGCCTCCTCCTCGAGCATGGCGCGGTAGCCGAGCACCCCAGCCCGGTCGACCGGCGTCGGATCGGGCACGAACAGGTTGACCCCGAAGCCGTCGCCGCCGACCAGCTTGCGCGCGGCCGCCAGATCCTCGGCCAGCCGTTCGGCCGACAGGTAGCCGCCCGGCACGAACCCGAGCGAGCCCGTCTGGGCCGCGGCCGCCACCAGCTCCGGGGTCGTCGGCCCGCCGGCCATGGGGGCGGCGAGCACGGGCAGGTCGGCGAGTTCGAGACGGGCCACCCGTCCATCATGCCCCTGCGCGCGAACGCAACCAGACCGGCGGTTAGATGGACGCCATGGAGCAGCGCACCCTGATCCACCCCGACCGCGGGAACAACAGCCAGGCCAGCCAGGCAAGCATCGTCGGGCTCGGCACGTGGCAGCTCGGCGCGGACTGGGGCGAGGTCAGCGAGACCGACGCGCTGGCGGTACTGGAGGCCAGCGTCGAGGCGGGCGTCACCTTCTTCGACACCGCCGACGTGTACGGCGACGGCCGCAGCGAGCAGCTCATCGGCCGCTTCCTCAAGGACCATCCGGGCATCACTGTGGCGACCAAGATGGGCCGCCGCGTCGAGCAGACGCCGGAGAACTACACCCTCGACAACTTCCGCGCCTGGAACGACCGGTCCCCGCGCAACCTCGGCGTCGACACCCTCGACCTGGTGCAGCTGCACTGCCCGCCGAGCGCGACGATCGACGACGACCGCACCTACGACGCCCTCGACACGATGGTCGCCGAGGGCCGCGTCGCGGCGTACGGCGTCAGCGTCGAGACCGTCGCCCAGGCGCTGTCCGCGATCGCGCGACCCCACGTCGCGAGCGTGCAGATCATCCTCAACGCCTTCCGGCTCAAGCCGTTCGAGGAGGTCGTCCCGGCGGCGGCCGCGGCGGGGGTCGGCATCATCGCGCGGGTCCCGCTGGCCAGCGGCCTGCTGAGCGGGAAGTACGACCGCAGCACGCGCTTCGCCGAGAACGACCACCGCACCTACAACCGCCACGGCGAGGCGTTCGACGTGGGGGAGACCTTCTCGGGCGTCGACTACGAGACCGGACTGGCGGCGGCGGGCGAGTTCACCGACCTGGTGCGCGAGCTCGGGCCGGCGGGGGCGACGCCGGCGCAGGTGGCGATCGCCTGGCTGACCCAGCAGCCGGGGGTCACGACCGTCATCCCGGGGGCGCGCAACGTCGAGCAGGCCCGCGCCAACGCCGCCGCCGGCACCCTGCCGCCGCTCTCCGAGGAGCTGACCGCGGGCATCACCCGGATCTACGACACCCACCTGCGGGCCTCGATCCACCCCCGCTGGTGAGGCGCGCGGCTCCTCAGCCGCCCAGCGCGGAGCGGTAGACCTCGACGGTCCGCTCGGCGATCGCGCTCCAGCTGAAGGACTCGATCGCCCGTTGCCGACCGGCGCGGCCCATGGCCGCAGCCCGGTCCGCGTCCGTGACGACCTCGACCAGCGCGGCGGCGAAGTCGGCGACGTACTGCTCGGGGTCGAGCGGCGTCCCGGTGCCGTCGGTGGCCTGCTCGATCGGCACGAGCAGCCCGGTCTCGGCCGCACCGGAGCCCGGCGCGCGCACGACCTCGGGAATGCCGCCGGTCGCGGTGGCCACGACGGCGGTCTCGCACGCCATCGCCTCGAGGTTGACGATGCCGAGCGGCTCGTAGACCGACGGGCAGGCGAACACCGTGGCGTGGCTCAGCAGGGCGACCACCTCGGCACGCGGCAGCATCTGGGGGATCCAGACGACGCCGTCGCGGGTGTCCTGCAGGCCGCTCACCAGGCCCTCGACCTCGGCGGCGATCTCGGGCGTGTCCGGGGCGCCGGCGCACAGCACGATCTGCACCTCCGGCGGCAGCTCCGCGACCGCCCGCAGGAACAGCGGCAGGCCCTTCTGGCGCGTGATCCGGCCGACGAAGATCACCGACGGGCGATCCGGGTCGACGCCGAGCGCCCGCACCCTCGCCGGGTCCTCGACCGGGGACCACAGCTCGGTGTCGATGCCGTTGTGGACCACATGCACCCGCGCCGGGTCCACCGCCGGGTAGGCGCGCAGCACGTCCTCGCGCATCGCCGCGGACACCGCGATGACGGCGGCGGCGGCCTCGTACGCCGTCTGCTCGGCCCACCCGCTCAGGGCGTAGCCGCCGCCGAGCTGCTCGGCCTTCCACGGGCGCAGCGGCTCCAGCGAGTGGGCGGTGACGACGTGGGGGAGGCCGTGCAGCAGGCCGGCGAGATGGCCGGCCAGGTTGGCGTACCAGGTGTGGGAGTGCACCACGTCCGCCCCTCCGCAGGCGTCGGCGATCGCGAGGTCGACCCCGAAGGTGCGCAGGGCGGCGTTGGCGCCGCGCAACGGCTCCAGGTCGGCGTACGAGAACGTGCCGGCCTCGGCCCGCTCCGCCCCGAAGGCGCGTACGACGGCCTCGACCCGCTCCCCGCCGCCGGCTCGGCCGCGCAGCGCTCGCACCAGCTCGGCGACGTGCACGCCCGCGCCGCCGTAGATCTCCGGCGGGTACTCCTTGGTCAGGATGTCGACGCGCACGAGTGGCACGCTACCCGCGCTGGTGGAACTCGCGCTCCGCCCACGATTGGTGGCCGCGTCGCGGGCTACCGTCATGGCATGGCGCTGCCGCAACGCAAGAAGGTGTTGGCGATCGTGCTCGCCGGCGGGGAGGGCAAGCGGCTGATGCCCCTCACCGCGGACCGGGCCAAGCCCGCGGTGCCGTTCGCCGGGACGTACCGGCTCATCGACTTCGCGCTGTCCAACGTCGTCAACTCCGGCTGCCGGCAGGTGGTCGTGCTGACCCAGTACAAGTCGCACTCGCTGGACCGGCACATCAGCCAGACCTGGCGGATGTCGACGATGCTCGGCAACTACGTCGCCTCGGTGCCGGCGCAGCAGCGGGTGGGGAAGAACTGGTACCTCGGCAGCGCGGACGCGATCTACCAGTCGCTCAACCTGATCGGCGACGAGAAGCCGGACATCGTCATCGTCGTGGGCGCCGACCATGTCTACCGCATGGACTTCTCCCAGATGATCGACGAGCACTGCTCCTCGGGCGCGCCGTGCACCGTCGCCGCGATCCGGCAGCCGATCGAGCTGGCCGACCAGTTCGGTGTCATCGACGTCGACCCCGACGACCCGCGCCAGATCCGTGAGTTCGTCGAGAAGCCCAGTGAAGCCGGCCCGTACGCCCTTCCCGACAGCCCCGGCGAGGTGCTCGCCTCGATGGGCAACTACGTCTTCGACGCCGACGCGCTGGTCGAGGCCGTCACGCGCGACGCCGCCGAGATCGGGTCCAAGCACGACATGGGCGGCGACATCGTCCCGGCCTTCGTCCGTCGCAACCAGGCAGCCGTCTACGACTACAAGGACAACGCCGTCCCCGGCTCCACCGCCCGCGACCGTGGCTACTGGCGCGACGTCGGGACGCTGCGCTCCTACTACGACGCCCACATGGACGTCGTCTCGCCGCTGCCGTACTTCAACCTCTACAACTACGACTGGCCGATCTACACCTCCCACGGCCCGCAGCCGCCCGCCAAGGTGGTCCGCGGCGGCGTCCCGGCCACCGTCGACGAGGCGGTGCTCTCACCCGGGGTCGTGGTCACCGGCGGCTCCGTGGCGCACTCGGTGCTCTCACCCGGCGTCTTCGTCGACTCCGGGGCCGAGGTCACCGGCTCGGTGCTGATGAACGGCGTCCAGATCGGTGCCGGCGCGGTCGTCCGCAACGCGATCCTGGACAAGTTCGTCCTGATCCCGGCCGGCGCCCGGGTCGGCGTCGACCCGGAGGAGGACCTCGCCCACGGGTTCGTCGTGCAGGACGGGCTCACCGTCGCCGGCAAGGACCAGCCCTACGACTGAGCCGGCTGCTCCTCCGCGCACCTGACATCTCTCACGGCGACACGCCGGTGATGTGTTGAGAACGTCAGGTGCCCGCGTCAGATGACGCCGGCGGCGCGGGCCGGCTCGGCGTACGCCGCCGCGAGGCTCGCGACCGTCTCGTGGGCGTTGAGCCCGCTGGGGTTGGGGACGACCCAGACCTGCGCGTCGCCCCAGGCAGCGTGGTCGGCCGGCTGCCGGCCGGCGGTGGCCTTGGGCAGGCCGAAGGCGGCGCGGTACGCCGTGATGCCCGCGACCGCGACGACGGCCGGCCGCAGGGACCGCACCAGCGCCTGCAGGCGGCGGCCGCCCTCGACCAGCTCCGCCTTCGAGAGCTCGTCGGCGCGGGCGGTGGCGCGGTGCACCACGTTGGAGATGCCGATGCCGCGGGCGAGCAGGTGGGCCCGGTCCTCGTCGGTCATCCCGGCGGCCGGGTCGATGCGGCGCTCGACGATGCCGGCGGCGTGCAGCGCGGGGTAGAACCGGTTCACCGGGTGCGCGAAGTGCGTCTGGGTGGCCGCCGTCCACAGCCCCGGGTTGATCCCCACGAACAGCAGCCGGACTCCCGGAGCGACCAGGTCCGGCACCGTCGCGTCGCGGAACGACTCCAGCTCGGCACGGGTGAAGCGTCGGGTCACGCGCGCCACCCTAGGCGCACTGGTCGGCCTCAGCGGCACTCGGTCGCACCGAGCCTGGCCAGGCCCTCGAGGTCTCCCGGCCCGAAGTCGACCCGCCCGGTGTTCTCGTCGTGCATCAGCTCGCCAGGGTCGGGCACGTGGTCCAGTCCGAGGACGTGGCCGAGCTCGTGCATGACGACCGCCTGGGCGGCGGCGGGGTTCCCGGTCGCAGTCGGGCTGTTGAACCACCGAACTGCGCGTCGAGCCGGTCGAGCTCGCGCATCCGGCGCTCGAGGTCGCGGCGTACCCGACGCTGGCCCCTCCTCATGACTCTCATCCTCACCCGCACGTCGTCGGCTGCGCAGGCGTTCTCCGGCATAGCCTTGCGCCGTGGAGCCATGGAACACGTTCATCGAGGGGGACAACCTCGACGTGCTCCGGGCGCTCGAGGCGCACCAGGAGCGGTTCGACCTGGTCTACATCGACCCGCCGTACAACACCGGCAACGACTTCGCGTACGTCGACGACATCCGCGGCGCCGACGGCAGCCGGCGCGGCCGCCACGAGGCGTGGGTGGCGATGATGCGGCCCCGGCTGGAGGCCGCGCGGGCGGTGATGAGCGACCGTGCCGCCATCTACGTCTCCATCGACGACAACGAGGCCGCCCACCTGCGGCTGCTGCTCGACGAGGTGTTCGGTGAGGCGTCGTTCCTGGCGCAGGTGGTGGTCAACCTCAACCCGAAGGGCCGCCAGCTCGGTCCCGGGTTCGCGACGTCGCACGAGTACCTGATGGTCTACGCCCGCGACCCCCGTCGCTGCGCGCTGCAGGCCAGCATCCCCGACCTCGTCGACGAGCGGGACTTCCCGCTGACGCTGCCCGACGGCCGCCGCTACCGCCACCTGCCGCTGCGCAACACCAACAAGAAGTTCAACCCCGCCACCGCCCCCACGCTGCACTTCCCTGTCTGGGGCGACCCGGACAGCGGGAGGGTGGGGGCCGCGCCGTTCCCTGGTGCGGTGGAGGTCGCGCCGGTCTTCGGCGACGGTACGCCGGCCGTGTGGCGCTGGTCGCGACCGCTCATCGAGCAGCGGTCCGAGGACCTGGTGTGCCGCCTGGTCAAGGGCGTGCGCGGCGAGCGCGTGGACGTCTTCCAGCGCGACTGGCTCGACAGCGCCGGCGGTCAGGAGCGGCGCAAGAAGCTGCGCACCATCTGGCTGGCCGAGGAGGTCGGGTCGACCGACGTCGCCGTGGCCGAGCTGAAGGCGCTGGTGGGGCACGTCTTCGAGTCGCCGAAGCCGACCGGCCTGCTGCGCCGGATCCTCGCCACCATGCCGCCCGAGGCCCGGGTGCTCGACTTCTTCGCCGGCTCCGGCACCACCGGGCACGCGGTCGCCCTGGCCAACGTCGCCGACGGCGGCAGCCGCTCGTGCGTCTCGGTCAACTGCGCCGAACCGACCCGGCCCGGCTCCAACGCGGCGCTCGCCGGGCTGGCCACCGTCGCCGACATCACCCGGGCGCGGTTGCGCGCCGTCGCCGCCGAGGTCGGTGGCGGCCTCGACGAACGGGTGCTGTGACCGTGGGGTCTCGACACGCTCGGGGGACCGCTCGCTGGCGCTCGCTGCTCGACCAGCGGACGGAGCAGGCTATGTCGCGCGGCCGGCTCTCGGCGCGCGCCCGGTTCGCCCGCTGGCGCGCGAAGCGGTGGGCCATCGCGCAGTGCGCGGCGGCGGCCGGCGTGGCGTGGCTGATCTCCTCGGAGGTGCTCGGTCACGAGCTGCCCGTCTTCGCGGCCATCGCCGCCGTCGTGAGCCTCGGGACGTCGTACGGCCAGCGGCTGCGGCGGGTCACCGAGGTCACGATCGGCGTGGCGCTCGGCGTGCTCATCGGCGACCTGCTCGTCGCCGGCATCGGCCAGGGAGCCTGGCAGCTGGTCGTCATCGTCGGTCTCGCGATGACCGCGGCGACGCTGATCGACGGCAGCCAGCTCTTCGTCAACCAGGCCGCCGTCCAGTCCATCTTCGTCGCGGCCCTCGTGCCCACCACCGGTGCCGGGCTGACCCGCTGGACCGACGCCCTGGTCGGCGGCGCGGTCGCCCTGCTGGCGGCCACCGTCGTCCCCGCCGCGCCGCTGCGGCGCCCGCGCGAGCAGGCGGCCGTCGTGGTGCGCAAGATCTCCGGGCTGCTGAGGGCCGGCGGGGAGGTGATCCTCGAAGCGGACGCGGTGCACGGCATGGCGGTGCTGCGGGACGCGCGCTCGACCGACAGCCTGATCCGCGAGCTGCAGGCGGCCGCGGACGAGGGCATGGCCGTGGTCGCGTCCTCGCCGTTCCGGGTCAAGCACCGGCCGCACGTGCGGCACATGGCCGAGCTCGTCGACCCGCTGGACCGGGCGCTGCGCAGCACACGGGTGCTCATGCGGCAGATCGCCGTGGCGGCCTACCGCGGCCGTCCGGTGCCCGCGTCGTACGCCGCCTTGGCGTTCGAGCTGGCCCGCGCGACCGACCTGGTCGCCGCTGAGCTGGTGCGCAGCGCCGGCACCGACCAGCTCGCCGAGGCCGCCCGGCCCGCGCTGCTGGGCGTCGGCGCCGCCACCGCGACCGTCGAGCGCAGCGACGTCATCAACGCCGAGGTGATCCTGGCGCAGCTGCGCTCGGTCATCGTCGACCTGCTCGGCATCACCGGCATGGGCCAGTTCGAGGCCACCGACGCGTTGCCGCCGGTCGCCAGCTCCTGAGCCGGGTCCGTGCCGCCCCTGAGCCGGGCTCAGCCCCGCTCGAGGCTGTCGCGCATCTCGGTGACGACGCTGTCCACGACGGCGACCAGGTCACCGCCGGACTCCTCGGCCACCGCCCGCTGCCGCTCGTAGGACGCCCCGTGCACGGTGATGTCGTGCACCGAGGCGAGCTCGTCGGCGCAGCCGAGCCGCTCGGCGACCGGCTCGAGCCGGACCAGCAGGTCGGCGAGGTCGTCGGTCACCAGCCGCTCGTTGGAGGCGCCGTCGAGGATGACGATGGCCTCCAGGCCGTACCGCGCCGCGCGCCACTTGTTCTCCTGCACGTGCCACGGCGGAAGGATCGGCGGCTGCTCGCCCCGCGCGATCCGCTCGTCGAGGTCGACCACCAGGCAGTGCGCCAGCGCCGTCAGCGCGGCGAGCTCCTCGAAGGTCGAGACGCCGTCGCACACCCGGTTCTCGAGCGTGCCGATCTTCGGCGAGGGCCGCAGGTCCCACCGGATCTCGGAGAGCTCGTCGATGACGCCGGTGGTCAGCTGGTCGTGCGCGAACGCCTCGAACTGCTCCCAGGTCTCGAACTGGAACGGCAGCCCGGCCGTCGGCAGCTGCTGGAACATCAGCGCCCGGTTGGAGGCGTAGCCGGTGTCCACGCCCGCCCAGATCGGGCTGGAGGCCGACAGCGCCTGGAAGTGCGGGTAGTAGGTCAGGAGGCTCGACAGCACGGGCATCACGCGCGCCCGCTCCGGCAGGCCGACGTGCACGTGGACGCCCCAGATCAGCATCTGGCGACCCCACCACTGGGTGCGGTTGATCAGCTCCTCGTAGCGGTGCCCCGGCGAGAGCTGCTGGGCGGTCCAGGACGCGAACGGATGCGTCCCCCCGCCGTACAGGTCGACGCCGAGCTCGTCGCACGCGGGTACGACGGCCGCCAGGCTCTCGCGCAGGTCGGCCATCGCGTCCCCGACCGTGTCGCACACGCCGGTCACCAGCTCCACGGTGTTGCGCAGCAGCTCCTTGTGGAGCCGCCCCGGATCGCGCATCCGGGCCTTGGCCCGCGCGAACAGGTGCTCGGCGGTGTTCGACAGGTCGCGGGTGTGGCGGTCGACCAGTGCCAGCTCCCACTCCACGCCCAGCGTCGGTGCCGGCGAGCCGTGGAAGTCGATCCGCATGGACTCAGCCTTCCACGGATGTCCCAACCCCCGCGATGGCCCTGGCGTGGGACCGGCTGGCGAGTGCGATCGGCCGCACCGGCAACATGGGTCCGGTGGACGTGCGACAGGTGAACCTGACCATCGACCTCTGCCTGCGGGTGGGCGAGCTGCTGCTCGCCTCGGGGGCCGGGGCGGCGGACGTCACCGCGACCATGCAGCTGCTCGCCAAGCACCTCGGCCTACGTGGTGCGGAGACCGACGTGACCTTCATCAACGTCTCGATGCACTACCAAGCCGGTCCCGAGGAGCCGCACGTGATGGCGAACCGGCAGGTCAAGGCGCGGGTGATCGACTACGAGGACCTGACCCGGGTCGACCACCTGATCCGCGCGGTGCTGCGCGACGAGCTCGACCTCAAGGAGGCACGCAACGAGCTGGCCCGGATCGTGTCGACCGGTCACAGCCGGCCGCGCTGGGCGGTCACGGTCGGGATGGCCGTGATGGCGGCGGGCGTCACGGTGCAGCTCGGCGGCGACGCGCTGGTGGCGGCGCTCGCCTGCGTGGCGGCGGCCGTCATCGACCGGGTCCAGCTGGCGCTGACCCGGCGCCGCATCCCGGTCTTCTACCAGCAGGTCGTGGGCGCGGGGGTCGCCTCCACGCTGGCGGTCGTCGCGGCCGCCTCCCCGCTGCAGGTCGACGTCTCGACCGCGGTCACCGCGAACATCATCATGCTGCTCGCCGGCATCGGCTTCATGGGCGCGATCCAGGACGCGCTCACCGGCTTCTACATCACCGCGGGGGCGCGGATCACCGAGGCGCTGCTGTCGACCGGCGGCATCATCGCCGGGGTCAGCGGCGGCTTCGCCCTCGCCCAGCTGCTCGGGGTCCAGATCCCGCGGCTGGCGCCGGGCGCCACCAGCCTGCAGAGCGTGGGCCTGTCGCTCGCCGGCGCCGCCGTGGGCGCGGCGGCGTTCGCCTACGCCTCCTACGCCCCGCACCGCATCCTGCTGCCGATCGCGGTGATCGCCGGCGCGGCCATGGGGCTGGTGGCGCTGATCCCGGACGACGTCAGCCGGGCCTGGCAGGTCGCGGCGGCGGCGTTCTTCGTCGGCCTCGTCAGCTACTCGGTCTCCGGGCGGCTCCGCGTGCCGCCGCTCGTCACGGTCGTCTCGGCCGTCGTACCCCTGCTGCCGGGTCTCGCGATCTACCGCGGGCTGGCCCTGCTGGCCGAGGAGGGCGACAGCGCCTCCGCGGGTCTGCTGGCGCTGGTCAGCGCGGCCTCGGTCGCGGTGGCGCTCGCGTCGGGCGTGATCCTCGGCGAGTACGTCGCCCAGCCGCTGCGCCGTGAGGCCCGCCGGGTCGAGGCGCGGCTGGCCGGGCCGCGGCTGGTCGGCCCGGTGCGGCCGGTACGCCGTCGCCGTCGTCGCCGCGAGCGCGCGTCGGCGTGACCCGTCAGCCGAGCGCGGCCAGGGCCGCCAGCCAGCGCTCCGCGCTCCCGTCGTACGGCGGCTCGCCGGCCGCGACGGCGGCGTAGACGCGCTCGGCCGACTCCTCGGCGAGCGCCACGATCTCGGCCGGATACTCCAGCTCGATGCGGTGCTGCTCGAACTCGTCCTCGTCGGCGAGCACCAGGCCGCGCTCGTCGCGCAGCGCGATCACGTCGAGGTCGAGGTCGACCATCCGCAGCGTGGTGCCGTCCCACTCCGGTGGCGTGGTGACGTCGACGTACAGCGCCGCCTCGTAGTCCTCGTCGTAGAAGCCCGCGAAGTGGGCCGCGTCGCGCCGTGGCGCCAGCGAGACGCAGGCGAAGTCGGCGACGAGCTCCTTGCCGGGGCGGTGGTAGTGGGTGCCGCGCGGGAAGCCGAGCCAGTCCCCGTGCTCGTCGGCGCCGAGGTAGACGCCGTCGTAGCGCCAATGACGCCGGCCGCCCCACTTCGTCATGGCGACGGAGATGGGGCGGCCGGCGTCGAAGCGCATGATCTACCTCGTTGGTCGAGTAGCGAGCAACTACCTCGTTGGTCGAGTAGCGAGCGCTAGCGAGCGTATCGAGACCCTCAGCCGTTCTTCTTCGGCATCACGTACTTCGCGCCGAGCGCGACGATGTCCTGGTAGTAGGAGCCGGTGAACTTGCCGAAGTTGTGGATCACGTGGGCGTCGAGGCCGACCAGCACGCGGGCCTGGTTCTTGTGGATGCCCTTGACGATGATCTGGGCGGCCTTCTCCGGCGACATCTTGGCGAGCTTCTCGTCGAAGAACCGCGCCGTCTTCGCGGCGTCGTCCTTGGCGGAGTAGCGCGCCGAGCGGGCGACCGAGGTCTTGATGCCGCCGGGGTGGACCGCGGTGACGCCGACCTTGTGCTTGTCGATGAGCATCTCCTCGCGCAGCGCCTCGGTGAAGCCGCGCACGGCGTACTTCGAGGCGTTGTAGAACGCCTGGTCCGGCATCGACACCAGGCCGAAGAGCGAGGAGATGTTGACGATGTGGCCGTCGCCGGAGGCGATGAGGTGCGGCAGGAAGAACTTCGTGCCGTGCACGACGCCCCACCAGTTGATGCCGATGATCCAGTCGATGTCGTCGAACTCGAGGTCCTCGACCCGGCCCGAGAGCGCGACGCCGGCGTTGTTGATGACGACGTTGACACGGCCGAAGTGCTCGACGACGCCGGCGGCGTAGGACTCGAACGCGGCGCGGTCGGCCACGTCGAGCCGGTCGGCCTTCACCTCGCCCGAGCCGGCCTGCTTGACGAGCTCGACGGTCTCGGCCAGGCCGGCCTCGTTGACGTCGGAGATCGCCAGCAGCGACCCCTCGCGGGCGGCCTCGACGGCCAGTGCCCGGCCGATGCCGGACCCGGCACCGGTGATGACGACGACCTTGTCCTTGAGCGACTTCATGCGTTCACGTCCATCTTCTCGGGGGCCGTCTGGGTGGCCGTCTTGGTGGCCGTCTTGGTGGCCTTCTTGGCGGTCTTGCGAGCCGGCTTGCGCACAGGCGCGGCCGCGGCGACGACGTACTTGTCGACGTCGAAGGAGTGCAGCAGGTGCCGGAACATGAACGTCGTGCGGGGCCACAGGGTGGTGTTGCGTCCCTGCTCGTCGAGGTACCAGCTGGCGCATCCGCCGCTGCTCCACACGGTCGGCTCCATGCGCCGCTGCAGGTCGGCGTTCCATGCCGTGAACGCCTGCTCGGTCGGCTCCACCGTCGCGAACTCGTTGACGCGCATGGTGCGGATCGCGTCGCGGATGTACTGCACCTGGCTCTCGATGATGAACACCATCGAGCTGTGGCCCAGGCCGGTGTTGGGGCCGATCACGAAGAAGAAGTTCGGGAACTCCGGGACCGTGGTGCCCTTGTACGCCGCGGCGCCGGCCTCGGCGAACCGGTCCGCCATGGTGCGGCCGGTGCGACCGGTGATGTTGTGGGCGATCGGGATGTCGGTCGTGTAGAAGCCGGTGGCGACGATGAGCACGTCGATCTCGCGCTCGGTGCTGGTCCCGTCGGCGGCCTGCGTGACGATCGAGGAGCCGGTCACCTTGCTGATCCGGTCGGTGATCAGGTCGCAGTTGTCCGCGTCGAGCGCGGGGTAGTACCGGTTGGAGATCAGGATCCGCTTGCAGCCGATCTCGTAGTCCGGGGTGACCTTGCGGCGCAGCTCGGGGTCCTTGATGCCCTTGCGGATGTTCGCCAGCGCCATCGCCTTCGCGGGCGCAGCCAGCTTCGGCTGCCAGGTGAAGGCGGGGACGTAGAGCTCGCGGCCCCAGTAGATCGCCGTGCGGGCGGCCCTCTGCAGGCCGGGGACGTGGCGGAAGGCGAACTTCTCCAGGCCGGAGTAGCGGTGCTCGTTGCGGGGGATGATCCACGGCGCGGTGCGCTGGTAGACGTCGAGGTGGCCGCCGGTCTCGGCCAGCGTCTTCTGGATCTCGGGCACGATCTGGATCGCGCTG
Source organism: Nocardioides sp. (assembly GCF_036405735.1). GTDB lineage: Bacteria > Actinomycetota > Actinomycetes > Propionibacteriales > Nocardioidaceae > Nocardioides. Next base: position 17,660 of record NZ_DASWXC010000039.1, on the reverse strand, counting down.
GCGCCGGTGCCGATGACGGCCACCCGCTTGCCGGCGAGGTCGACGTCGTGGTTCCAGCGGGCGGAGTGGAACACCTCGCCCTGGAAGTCCTCGATGCCCTCGATCTCGGGCAGGCGGGGCTCGGAGAGTGGGCCTGGTCCGGCGATGAGCGTACGGGCGGCGTACGTGCCGTTGCTGGTCTCGACGACCCAACGCTGCTGCGCCTGGTCCCAGGTGGCCGCGGTGACCGCGGTGTCGAAGACGAAGCGGTCGAGGACGCCGGACTCCTGGGCGACGCGCTTGATGTAGGCCTGGATCTCCGGCTGGGGGGAGAAGCTCATCGACCAGTCGGGGTTCGGCGCGAAGGAGTAGCTGTAGAGCTGACTCGGCACGTCGCACGCGGCGCCGGGGTAGGTGTTGTCACGCCAGGTGCCGCCGACATCGCTGCCCTTCTCGACGACGATGAAGTCCTTCTCGCCGTCCTCGTCGAGCTTGATCGCTGCACACAGGCCGCCGAAGCCGGCGCCGACGATGAGGTGATCGACTAGCTGGGTGGTCATGGTCACAACCGTAGGCGGGCTATTGAAAGATCGTCAATAGCGTTGTTGAACCAATGTCAATACAGTGGTGCTCGTGACCACCGCACCGCGCACCCGCCTCACGCCCGACGGGCGTCGCTCGCAGCTGCTCGACCTCGGCGTACGGCTCTTCGCGCGCCGTCCGCTGCACGAGGTCTCGATCGACCTGCTCGCCGAGAAGGCCGGCATCTCCCGCGGCCTGCTCTACCACTACTTCGGCAACCTGGTCGGCTTCCAGGAGGCGGTCGTCCGGCGGGCCGCGGCGGACCTGGTCGCCCGCACCGCGCCGCCGGCCGAGGGCACCGCCGTGGAGCGGCTGCTCGCCTCGGTCGGCGCCTACGTGGAGTTCGTCGACGAGAACTACGAGGGCTACCTCTCCCTGGTCGCCGGCGCCAAGAGCGGCAACGAGACGATGCGGCGGGTGTACGACGAGGCGCGGGCCGCGCTGACCGACCGGATCTTCGAGTCCGACACCGACAACCTCGTCCCGGACACTCCGGCCGCCCGGCTGCTGGTCCGCGGCTGGTCCGCGCTGGCCGAGGAGATGGTGCTCGCCTGGAAGGACACGCCCGCCGACGACCGGATCGCCCGCGACGAGCTGCTGGCCGCGATCACCGGGGCGCTCCCCGCGCTGGTCACCGCGCTGCCCTGAGCCGTGCGTCGAGGCGGCGTTCGCAAAGTGTCACGGTGACACTTGGCGTCAGGGGTGACGCTTTGAACTGTCACTCGCGACGCGAACTGTCACGGTGACACTTTGGAAGCCGCGGGCGGCCCTGCGAAGCCCGCGCTGGTCACCGCGCTGCCCTGAGCCGCGCCTCGGGGTGGCGTTCGCAAAGTGTCACGGTGACACTTGGCGCTAGGGGTGACCCTTTGAACTGTCACTCGCGACGCGAACTGTCACGGTGACACTTTGGAAGTGTCACGGTGACACTTTGCGGCGGCGGGCGGAGCCCTCCACCACGAGCTGACGACCGGGAGTGCGGGAGAATGGTGCGGCCATGTCCCAGTCCCCGCCCCCACAGCTGCGGATCAGCTATCCCGAGCAGCTGCCGGTCACCCAGCGTCGAGCCGACATCGCGGCGGCGATCCGCGACCACCAGGTCGTCATCGTGGCCGGGGAGACCGGGTCGGGGAAGACCACCCAGCTGCCGAAGATCTGCCTCGAGCTGGGTCGCGGCGCGGGACGGGAGAACGGCGGTGGCCTGATCGGCCACACCCAGCCGCGCCGGATCGCCGCCCGCTCGGTGGCCGAGCGCATCGCCGAGGAGCTCGGCACCGAGCTCGGGGATCTGGTCGGCTACCAGGTCCGCTTCGCCGACCGGACCTCGCCGGCGAGCCGGGTCAAGCTGATGACCGACGGCATCCTGCTGGCCGAGCTGCAGCGGGACCGGATGCTGCGCAAGTACGACACGATCATCATCGACGAGGCGCACGAGCGCTCGCTCAACATCGACTTCCTGCTCGGGTACCTCAAGCAGCTGCTGCCCAAGCGGCCCGACCTCAAGTTGATCATCACCTCGGCGACCATCGACCCCGAGCGGTTCGCGGAGCACTTCGCCGACGCCCGTACCGGCGAGCCGGCGCCGATCATCGAGGTCAGCGGCCGCACCTATCCCGTCGAGGTGCGCTACCGGCCGCTCATGGAGCTGCCCGAGGCGGATGAGGAGGGCGAGCCGGTCGTCCGCGACCAGACCGAGGCCATCGTCGACGCGGTCAAGGAGCTCTCCGCGGAGGGACCGGGCGACATCCTGGTCTTCCTGCCCGGCGAGCGGGAGATCCGCGACACCGCCGACGCGCTCTCCGGAGCGCTCGGCCTCGACAGGCGGGGCAGTCGCAGCCCGGGCCATGTCGAGGTCACCCCGCTCTACTCCCGGCTCTCGGCCGCCGAGCAGCACCGCGTCTTCGAGCCGCACTCCGGGCGCCGGGTCGTGCTGGCCACCAACGTCGCGGAGACGTCGCTGACCGTGCCCGGCATCCGGTACGTCGTCGACACAGGCGTCGCGCGGATCAGCCGCTACTCGGTGCGGACCAAGGTGCAGCGGCTCCCGATCGAGCCCATCAGCCAGGCCAGCGCCAACCAGCGCTCGGGCCGCTGCGGCCGCGTCGAGGCCGGCATCGCGATCAGGCTCTACTCCGAAGAGGACTTCGAGGGCCGGCCGGAGTTCACCGACCCCGAGATCCTGCGCACGAACCTGGCCAGCGTCATCCTCCAGATGGCCTCGCTCGGCCTGGGCGAGATCGCGCGGTTCCCGTTCGTGGAGCCGCCGGACAAGCGCAACATCTCGGCCGGCGTACAGCTCCTGGAGGAGCTCGGTGCGCTCACCGGCGGACGGCTCACCAAGCTCGGCCGGCGGCTGGCGCGACTGCCCATCGATCCCCGGCTCGGTCGCATGATCCTCGAGGCCGAGCGGCTCGGCTGCGTGCGCGAGGTGCTGGTCATCGCCGCGGCGCTCAGCCTGCAGGACCCGCGCGAGCGCCCGAGCCCCGACAAGCCCGCCGAGCAGGCGCAGGCCGCACAGCTCCACGCGCGCTTCAAGCACGAGACGAGCGACTTCCTGGCCTGGCTCAACCTGTGGCGCTACCTGCGCGAGCAGCAGCGCGAGCTGTCCTCCAGCGCCTTCCGGCGGATGTGCAAGCGGGAGTTCCTCAACTACCTGCGGGTGCGGGAGTGGCAGGACTTCGAGTCGCAGCTGCGGCAGGTCTGCAAGGAGATGGACGTCCAGCTCGGCCGACCCGGGGGCTCGACGGGCTCGGGCAGCGAGGTCGACGAGGACGGCATCCACCAGGCGCTGCTGTCCGGGTTGCTCTCGCACATCGGCCTGCTCGACGAGCGCGAGAAGCCCGAGCGCAAGGACCAGAAGCGCCGCGGCCCCCGGGAGTACCTCGGCGCCCGCGGCGCCCGGTTCGCGATCTTCCCGGGCAGTGTCCTGACCCGGAAGAACCCGCAGTTCGTGATGGCCGGGGAGCTGGTCGAGACCAGTCGGCTCTGGGCCCGGCAGTGCGCGGCGGTCAAGCCGGAGTGGGCCGAGCGTCTGGCCGGCGAACTGGCGAAGCGCAGCTACTCCGAGCCGCACTGGAGCACCCGACGGGCTGCGGTCATGGCCCGGGAGAAGGTCACGCTGTACGGCGTACCGCTCGTGGCCGATCGGCCGGTCAACTACGGCCGCATCGACAAGGAGCTCTCCCGCGAGCTCTTCATCCGCCACGCGCTCGTCCAGGGGGAGTGGCCGGGCGCGGAGAAGCGGCACCGCTTCCTGCAGGAGAACCAGCGGCTGCTCGAGGAGGCCCAGGAGCTCGAGCACCGCGCCCGCCGGCGCGACATCGTCGTCGACGAGCACACGCTGTTCGAGTTCTACGACGCCCGGGTCGGTGCCGACGTCGTCAGCGGCGCCCACTTCGACCAGTGGTGGAAGCAGGAGCGTCGTCAGCGGCCCGGCCTGTTGACCTTCGACCCCGCGATGCTGACCAACCGGGCAGCCGAGGAGGTCACGGCCCAGGACTACCCCGACCTGTGGCAGGCCGGTGGACAGAGCCCGCTGACCTTCAGCCTGAGCTACCACTTCGAGCCCGGCGCGGCCGAGGACGGCGTCACCATCGACATCCCCGTCGCCACGCTCAACCGGGTCGAGACCGACGACTTCTCGTGGAACGTGCCCGGTCTGCGGGAGGAGCTCGTCACCTCGCTGATCCGCAGCCTGCCCAAGAGCCTGCGGGTCAGCTTCGTGCCCGCGCCGGACAAGGCGCGGGAGTTCCTGGCCGCCACGTCGCCGGGGGAGGAGCCGCTGCTCGACGCGCTCGAGCGGTGGTGCCGGGCCACCGCCGGGGTGGTCGTCCCGCGCGACGCCTGGGACTGGTCCAAGGTCCCGGAGCACCTGCGGCCGACGTACCGCGTCGTCGATGAGGAGGGCCGCGAGCAGGGGCGCGGCAAGGACCTCGACGCGCTCAAGGCACCGCTGCGGCCGCAGTTCGACCGCGCGATCGCCGAGGTCGCCGGGCAGGCCGGGCTCAGCGCCACCGGCCAGACGACGTGGACCTTCGGCACGCTGGCGCCGACCGTCACCGAGCGGCGCGCCGGCCACGAGGTCTCGGTGCACCCGTGCCTCGTCGACGAGGGCGACAGTGTCGGGCTCACCGTCGTCGGCTCGGCCGAGGAGGCCGAGGCGCGCCATCGGCTCGGCGTCGCCCGGTTGCTGTGGCTCGGCCTCGACCGCGGGGTGACCAAGCGGATCCTCGACAGCCTCACCAACGCCGAGAAGCTGGGGCTGGCCGGCGCGCCGTACCCCTCGGTCGCCGACCTGCTCGAGGACTGCCGGATGGCGGTCGTCCGCGCCGTCGTGGACGCCCGTCCGCTGCCGCGCTCGGAGCAGGAGTACGCCGGCCTGGTGGCCGCCCTGGGCGCGGCGCCGGACTCCCGGGGCGACGAGCACGAGGCGGCGGTCCGGGCCGTCGTCGCTGACGTGCTGCGGGCGCTGGAGGCCTGGCGCGCGGCCGACAAGGCGCTCTCGGGCCGGGTCGACATGTGGTCGCTGCCCGCGGTCACCGACATGCGCGCCCAGCTGGACCGGCTGGTGCACCCGGTGGGCCGCTGGGGCGGCTTCGTCGCCGAGGCCGGCCCGACGCAGCTGCGTCGCTACCCGACCTACCTCCAGGCCATCGTGGTGCGTCGCCGCAAGCTGGACGAGAACGTCAACGCCGACGCCGCGGTGATGGCGCGGTTCGCCGACCTGCAGGAGCTCTACCGGCACCAGCTCGCGGCGCTGCCCGATGGCCGCCCGCCCGGCGAGCGGCTCCGGCAGGTCCGGTGGCTGCTCGAGGAGTACCGGATCTCGCTGTGGGCCCAGCAGCTCGGCACCGCGCAGACCGTCAGCGACGCCAGGATCCGCAAGCTGCTGGCCTGACCCCATGCACCGCGGCTGGCCGAGGCAGGCGTAACCCTCCTCGCCTCTGGGCGTTGAGAGAGCGGGTGTTTGGGAATCCGCCCTCCGGCAGCGGGTGCGGCGCCCACGGAGACGCACGGGGGTCTCCGTAGGACGCCGCATCCGCTGTCGTGGTTCGGCCGGTTCCGCCCCGCGCGTTTCGCCGCGCGCCTAGTCTCGATCAGGTGAGCAGGCACCATCACCGTCCGATGACGCCGGGGGACCGGTTCTTCGACGCTATCGAGGCCGGCACGGACCCCGCCCTGGTGCGCGAGGCCGGCGACCTGGCGGCCACCCTGCTGGTCCGCGGTGCCCGCGGCGCGGCCGCGGCGGGAGATGCCGCCGTGGCGGACCGGCTGCTGCGGCTCGCGGAGACCGAGGGCATCGAGACCATCGCCGAGGTCTGGTCCGGTGCCCCGGCCGACACGCTGTCCGGCTGCCTGTGGCGCCTCTACCTGCTGCGCTCGTGGGTGCACGCCGCGCCGGTGAAGGTCGCTCGCGAGTTCGAGGCGGGCCGGGCGCACGCGCAGGTGGCACGCGTGGTCGCGGGAGTGGCCGAGCCGCCGGGCCCCGACGAGCTGCGCACCATGGTCGACGAGGTGCTGCGCGGCATCGTCGCGGGTGACTTCGCCGACGTACTGTTCCGTGCCGCCGCGTTCGCGCGTGTCGTCGCGACCGGCCGAGCGCACCTGGCGGGGAGCAGCGAGGCGGAGGTCCGCCGGATGCTGGTGCTAGCCGAGCAGCTGGAGGCGGCCGGTCACGCCGAACTGGAACAAACCTTGAGCTGACCGGGTTACAGTGGGCGTCGAGCACGCCGGGCTGCGGCAGCCCCGGGTCCCAACATCAGCCGCTACGAGCGGCCACGCGCCGTGAGGCGCTCCCGGTCCGGCGTGCTCGACCTCTCTTCCGGTGACGACCCCCGGTGCGGGCATGGGCGACGGTAAAGACCTTCCCGGCGCTCGGTAGGGTGAGCGGGCTCGTCCCGCACATGCCCGACTCAGGAGGTCGCACACGATGCCCACGGTGGCCCGGCGACTCATGCAGCTGCGAGGAACCCTCGCCCCCGTCGTCCTCGCCGTCGTGCTGCCGCTCACGGTGCTCACGGCGTGCAGCGAGGACCGCGAGCCCGTGGCGACCCCCTCGGCCAGCCCGACGCCGCCGCCGGTCGACGATCCCGCCAAGCTGACGCTCGGCGTCTGGGGCTCTCCCGCCGAGGTGACCGCCTACGGCGAGGTCGTGCGGATGTACAACGCGAGCACCGACGCGGCCGACGTCACGCTGGCCTCCTGGCCCGACGACGCGTCGATGACCGCCGCCCTCGAGGCCGGCCAGCCGGTGCCCGACGTGTTCCTGGTCTCGCGCGGCGACATGGAGCAGCTGCGCGCCGACGACCGCGTCTCGCCGGTCGACAACTACCTCGACGCTCGCGCCGTCGACCTCGGCGACGAGTACTCCCGGCAGGCGCTCGAGGCGTTCTCCGCCGACGGGCGACTGCTGTGCATGCCGTACGGCGTCTCCCCGAAGGTGATCTTCTACAACACCGACCTGGTCGACTTCCCGCGGATGGAGGCCACCGGCCTGGAGGTCCCGACCTCGAAGGACCACCGCTCCTGGTCGATGGAGCAGTTCGTCACGGCCGCGACCTTCGCGACGACGATCCGCCCCGGGGTGAAGGGCTTCGCGATCGAGCCGAGCCTCAAGGGCCTGGCGCCGTTCGTGCTGGCCGCCGGCGGCCGCATCGCCGACGACGCCGACGAGCCCAGCGCGCTGGCCTTCAGCGACGACGACACCCGTGACGCGCTCGAGACGCTGCTCCCGATCCTGCGCACCCCCGAGATCAGCCTGGCGCCCGACGAGCTCGGCAACGGCACGATCCTCGGGCGCTTCAAGCGCGGCCGTCTCGGCATGATGGTCGGCGACCGCAGCCTGGTGCCCGAGCTCCGCGCGGTCCCCAACCTGCGCTGGGACGTGATGCCGATCCCGTCCATCGACGGCGCGGCCACCATCGGCGACTACACCGCACTGTGCATCTCGCGCGAGTCGGAGCGCCGCGAGGACGCCGCCGACCTGATGGTCGGCCTGGCCTCGGAGGCCCTGCTCGAGCCGGTTGCGGCGACCGGTCACCTGGTGCCGGTGAACCAGAAGGTCGCCCTGTCCGACGACTTCCTGCAGCGCACCCAGCAGCCGCTGCACGCCCAGGTGTTCGTCAACAGCGTGCGCAGCATGGAGATCCTGCCGTTCACCCACGAGTGGCCCGCGCTGGAGGCGGCTGCGGCGGCCCCGCTGCGGCAGCTCTTCGCCGCCGGGCCGACCGTCGACATCGACGCCATCACCGAGCAGGTCGACGCGGCCGCCGAGACGGTCCTCCAGCCCGGCTCCTGACCCTCCCGCCGGACTCCCGCGGTCACCTGACATTCCCAACCGCGACACGCCGGAGAGTGGTCGGAACGGTCAGGTGCCTGCCGTCAGGCGGCGGGTCAGGCCTTCGACTCCGCGTCGAGGATCGCGGTGGTGAGCAGCGGCGCCGTCAGGGCGATCTGCCAGCCGCGGGCGCCGTACCCCGACAACAGGGCGGTCACCTCGTCGAGCAGCGCCCCCGGCTCGCGGGTGCGCGGCGGCGACCACAGCACCCGGCGCAGCGTGTCGGGCGTCAGCAGGTTCTCCAGCGGCACCTCGACCCGCTCGGAGAGCTCGGCCATCGCCTCCTTGGCCAGCTCCAGCCGGCGGGCGGCGACCGGGTCCCGGTCGGCCCATGCCTTCGGGATCGGCGGGCCGTCACCGCGTGGCGTGCGGGCCGGCAGCTCGGACTCGGGCATCGCCGCGACCCGCTGCAGCGCGGCCACCCAGCGGTTGGCGTAGCGCTCGGCGCCCCGGCCGTGGAAGCCCTTGGTGCCCAGCAGCGCCACCCGGTCGGTGGGCAGGGCGCTGGCGGCGGCGACGATCGCCGCGTCGGGGATGAGCCGGCTCGGGGTGACGTCGCGCTCCCGGGCGATCTCGTCGCGGGTCTCCCACAGGGCCTGTACGGCGGCCAGCCCGCGTCGTCCCCGCACCTTGTGCATCCCCGAGGTGCGGCGCCAGGCGTCCACCCGGGTGGGCAGCTCGAAGTGGCGCAGGTGCTCGAACTCCTGCCGGGCCCACTCGGCCTTGCCGGACTCCTCCAGCTCGGCGGCGAGCCGGTCCCGCAGCTCGACGAGGGGCTCGACGTCGAGCGCGGCGTACTCCAGCCACGCCTCGGGAAGCGGACGCGTCGACCAGTCGGCGGCCGAGTGCTCCTTGCGCAGGTGGTAGCCGAGCACGGTCTCGACCAGCGTCGCCAGGCCTACCCGGGGATAGCCGAGCAGCCGGCCGGCCAGCTCGGTGTCGAACAGCGAGCTCGGATGCAGCCCCAGCTCGGTGAGGCACGGCAGGTCCTGCGTGGCCGCGTGGAGGATCCACTCGGTGCCCTCGAGGGCCTCCTGCAACGGCGCGAGCGTCGACAGGTCGATGGGATCGATCAGCCAGATCCCCGCGCCCTCGCGGCGCAGCTGGATGAGGTAGGCACGGTTGGAGTAGCGGTAGCCGGACGCGCGCTCGGCGTCGATGCCCACCGGGCCGGTGCCGGCGGCCAGCGCCGCCGCGGCCGCGAGCAGGCCCTCGTCGGTGTCGATCACGCGCGGCAGGCCGTCACGCAGGGTCAGCAGCGGTGCCGGCTCCGCCTCGCTCTCGTCAGGCTGCTGGGGCGCGTCGGTGGGTTCCTCGGACATCACGCGCCCGGGCCCCGCTGACCGCGGCGGCTCGGGATGACGGCGACGCCCTCGGGCACCGGCGGGAGGCCGGCGGCGGTGCAGAGCAGCTCACCCCACGCCTCGACGTGCGCGGCGACGTCCGGGCCGGAGGGGCCGACCACGGGAGTCCAGGACGCGCGCACCTCGATCTGGGCGGTGGCGTCCTCCTCCGACATGCCGCCGAAGCTCTCCGTCGCCACCCGGGTGACGGTGCCGGACGCAGCGGCGTACTCGGCGCCGTGCGCCTCCAGGGCGTCGGTCAGCCAGGACCAACCCACCGCGCCGAGCATCTCGTCGGTGATGAGCTCCACGTCGATGTCGGCGCGGACGTAGGCGACCAGGCGGAACGTGCCGCCCGCCCACGCCTCGTTGCCGGCCGGCTCGTGCAGCAGGATCAGCCGACCCGTGGCGACCTCGACGTCGTCGACGGTGACGTCGGCCGACAGCGCGCTGGCGTACGGCGCGATGCGCTGCGGGGCAGGCATGTCCTCGCAGAAGATCTCGGGCCGCAGCCTGGCGCTGTGCATGGCGGCCACCGCAGCCCGGAACTCAACCGGGGCTGCAGGTGCGCCCGAGCCAGGGCGCGTCTCCTCACGCACCACCATGACCCCACCCTAGGTCGAGGCGGCGCTCGCGATGTGCGAACACGCCGGTCACGGTGGGACCCTTGTCACGTGCCCGAACAGATCCAGCAGCCCGACCCTCGCCTCGCCGACAGTGCCTTCCTGAAGGCGGCGAGGGGCGAGCCGGTGCCGCACACGCCGGTCTGGTTCATGCGGCAGGCGGGCCGCTCGCTGCCGGAGTACCTCAAGGTCCGCGAGGGCGTCAGCATGCTCGACTCCTGCCTCGACCCCGACCTGGTCACCGAGATCACCCTGCAGCCGGTGCGCCGCTACGGCGTGGACGCGGCCATCTTCTTCTCCGACATCGTGCTGCCGCTCAAGGCCGTCGGCGTCGACCTCGACATCAAGCCCGGCGTCGGCCCGGTGGTCGCGAACCCGGTCCGCACGCTCGCCGACGTCGAGGCGATCCCGGATCTGATGCCCGAGCACGTCGGGATGATCACCCAGGCGGTGCGGCAGCTCACCGCCGAGCTCGCGTCGATCAACGGGGGTACGCCGCTGATCGGCTTCGCCGGCGCACCGTTCACCGTGGCGTCGTACCTCGTCGAGGGCGGGCCCTCGAAGGAGCACGCCAAGACCAAGGCGCTCATGTTCGGGGCGCCGGACGTGTGGGACGCGCTCATGCGCAAGATCGGCGGCATCGCGGCGACGTACCTCGAGGTGCAGGTCGCGGCCGGTGCCTCGGCCGTGCAGCTGTTCGACTCGTGGGCCGGCGCGGTGACGCCGGAGGACTACGCAGCGTTCGTGATGCCGCACTCCGCCCGGGTGCTGGAGCGGGTCGGCGCGCTGGGCGTGCCGCGGATCCACTTCGGCGTCGGCACCTCGAACCTGCTGGGGCTGATGGGCCAGGCCGGCGCCGACGTCGTCGGCGTCGACTGGCGCACGCCGATGGCGGCCGCGATCGGCCAGGTCGGCGGGCGCGCGGTCCAGGGCAACCTCGACCCGACGCTGGTCTTCGCGCCCACCGAGGTGATGCTCGAGCGTGCCGCGCGCGTCATCGAGGCCGGCCGCGCCGCGCCCGGCCACATCTTCAACCTCGGCCACGGCGTCATCCCGACCACCGACCCCGACCAGCTCAAGCGGCTGACGGAGTTCGTGCAGTCCTACGAGCTCTGACCCTTCGCCGACGGTGGGCACCTGACGGTGTCGACCGGGCTCAACCGGCTGCCGGCGCGTCGCCGTCGGCGAGGTCAGGTGCCAGCCGGGTACGGCGCCGCCGGGTCAGCAGCCAGATCGGTACGCCGACCAGGGCGATGACCGGCACCCACGGCAGCACCGCTCCGGCGGCCGTCGCGAGCGCCGCGGCGAACCCGGCCAGCGCGTCCCAGCCGGCCCCGAGGCCGGCCAGGAAGCCGGCGTCGTCCGACGTGCTGCGGGGACCGGAGCGCTCCACCGTGACCGTGATCGTCGACAGCGACGTCTGGTCGGCCAGGTAGGCCTGCTGCTGCAACAGCGACTCCAGGTCCGCCTCGCGGCGGGCGAGCTCGGACTCGATCGAGATGACGTCGCCGAGCTTCTCGGCGCGGCTGAGCAGCAGCCGGATCCGGTCGATGCTGGCGCGCTCGGTCGCGACGCGCGCGTCGGTGTCCACCACCTGCTGGGTGACGTCCTCGCTGGTGGTGCTGGACTCCCGCAGCGTCCCGATCCTCTCGACGTCCGCCATCGCCTCGGCGAACGCGTCGCTCGGCACCCGCAGCACCAGGTGCGCGGAGCGGACCTCGCCGTCCTCGTCGGTGCTCGTCTGGGCGTCGGTGACGTGGCCGCCGTGGCGCTCGGCCACCAGCTGCGCGTCGGCACGCGCGTCGCCGACGTCCTTCGCCGTGAGGGCCACCGAACCGGTGGCGATGATCGCGGGCTCGCGCACCGCTCGCCGCTCGGCCGCCTGACGGTTCCCGGTGGAGCTCTGGAGCCCGTCCACGGCCGCCGGGACGTCGGCGCCCCCGCCCGAGGCGCGTGCGGAGTCGCCCGCCTCGGCGGACATGGTGCCGGCCGAGCCGCCGGAGTCCTCGGAGCCCTCGGGGGAGCCGGTGCAGCCGGCCAGGAGCAGCGCGGCGGTCGCGACGGCGACCGCGACCGAGACCGAGACCGAGAGCAGTGCGGCGCGGGGTCCTGGCGTGGTGGCGTGGGCGTTGTCGGTGCGTCTCATGCAACTGGGACGGCTCGCGGCAGGCATCGGTTCCGTCCGACACCCGGGACGATGTTTGCCATTTAAGTCGAGTAACTTTATGGTGATTGAACACCGGGCCGACCGGCCTGGCGCTACCACCCCTCGACCTCAAGTGAGTCCCATGAGTGCGCACCGCAAGACCCGTGTCCGGACCATCGTCCTGCTGGCCACCCTGGCCGCCGCCGTCTCCGTCCTGACCGGCTGCGCCGGCAGCAGCGGGGCGACCGCCGGGAAGGAGGTGACGACGATCCGGTACCAGTCCGGCGTCGGCACCGTGAATCCACTCGAGCTCGCCGACGCGCTCGGCTACCTCGACGGCCTCGAGCTCGAGAAGGTCGGCGACGTCACCGGCGGCCCGCAGGGCCTGCAGGCGCTCGCGTCGAACCAGACCGACATCGGCGCCAGCGCCTTCTACGGCGCGATCGCACAACTAGTCGGCACCGGCGTCCCGATCAAGGCCGTGGTGCCGACGTACGGCTCCACCGACGAGCTCTGGCAGGTCGTCGCCACGGTCGAGGGCAGCGGCATCGCCGACGCCCGTGACCTGATCGGCAAGAAGATCGCCGTCAACACCCTCGGCGCCAACGCCGAGGCCGTCCTCGACACCTGGTTCGACCAGGAGGGCCTGACCGAGGAGGAGCAGGACCGGATCACGCTGGTCCCGCTGCCTCCCCTCAACACGCCGCAGGCGCTGAAGGAGGGTCAGGTCGACGCCGCGTCGCTGAGCTTCACCTCCCTCGAGGTCGCCAAGAGGACCGTGAAGCTCAAGACGTTGGTGCGTGACATCGACGTGGTCGGCCACACGTACGGCGGCGGCGGCTTCACGCTGCGTGAGGAGTTCATCGAGCGCAATCCGACCACGACCAGGACGCTCGTCGAGGGCATCGCCAAGGCCGTCAACTTCATCGAGACCCACGAGAAGCAGGAGATCTACGACGTCTACTTCCCGTGGCTGACCGAGCACGGGCACGCCGACTACATCGAGCCGATCGAGGCCAACTTCCCCGGGACGCTGGGTCTGCCCGCCGAGCCCGTCATCGGCGACGGCGACATCTCGCTCTGGCTGGACTGGCTGGAGAGCCGCGGCGACGTGGACGCCGATGCGATCCAGCCGTCCGACGTCTACACCAACGACTTCAACCCCTACGCGTGAGGCGGACCCATGAGCTCCCGAATCGAACTGGACCACGTCCGTCAGACCTTCTGGGTCCGCGGCGACGACGACAAGCAGCTGCGCGAGTTCGTCGCGCTCGACGACCTCTCGCTGGCGATCGGTGAGGGTGAGTTCCTCACCGTCGTCGGCCCGTCCGGCTGCGGCAAGTCGACGGTGCTGGACCTGATCGCCGGGCTGGCGCACCCCAGTGGTGGCCGCCTGACGGTCGACGGGGTCGCTGTCACCGGACCCGGCCGTGACCGCAGCGTGGTCTTCCAGCAGTACACCCTGCTGCCGTGGCGCACTGCCCAGGGCAACGTCGAGTTCGCCCTCGAAGCGGCCGGCGTGAAGGGCCGGGGCGAGCGGCGTGAGCAGGCCCGGCACTACCTGGCGCTGGTCGGCCTCGCGGAGTTCGCCAACCGGTACCCCCACGAGCTGTCGGGTGGCATGAAACAACGCGTCGCGATCGCCCGCAGCCTCTCCTACGAGCCGCAGGTCCTCCTGATGGACGAGCCCTTCGGCGCGCTGGACGCCCAGACCCGTGAGCGGCTCCAGGAGGAGCTGCTCGGCATCTGGCGTCGCACCGGCACGACGGTCGTGTTCATCACCCATGACATCGACGAGGCGGTCTTCCTCGGGCAACGGGTGGCGGTGATGAGTGCTCGACCCGGGCGCATCAAGGAGGTCATCGACGTGGACCTCGACCGTGAGGCCGCGGGTGAGACCGACCTCCGGGCGACGCCGGCGTTCGCGGCGTACCGGCACCACATCTGGACCCTCCTGCGCGAGCAGCACGGCGCGCCGGTCCAGCGCTCGCTGGAGGAGGTGCGGACCGTTGCCTAGCCTGATTGAGGAGCGCACCGAGGCGCGCCCCAACCCCCGACAGGAGGAGTCGGCCCGGGCCAAGGGCGTCTCGCTGCGACGGCGCCGCGCCGTCACCGCGGCCCGCGGCGTGGCCGGCGTCGTCACCCTCGCGCTGCTGTGGGAGATCCTGCCCCGGCTCGGCGTGGTGGACGACTACTTCATCCCGCCACTGCACGTCGTGGCCCAGGAGTGGTGGAGGATCGCCGGCGACGGCGAGCTGGTGCGCCACATCTCGGCGAGCCTCGTCCGCTCCGCGGTTGGCTTCTTCCTGGCGATCGCTGCCGCGATCCCGCTGGGCGCCGCCATCGCGTGGTACCGGCCCGTGCGGGAGTTCTGCACGCCGGTGCTCGAGCTGTTCCGCAACACGGCGGCGCTCGCGATCCTCCCGGTCTTCACCCTCATCCTCGGCATCGGGGAGACCTCCAAGATCGCCATCGTCCTCTACGCCTGCTTCTTCCCGATCCTGCTCGCAACGGTCACGGGCGTCGCGACGGTCGACCCGCAGCTGCTCCGCTCGGCCAAGGTGCTCGGGCTGAGCCCGGTCGCGACGTTCCGCAAGGTGGTCTTCCCGGCGGCGGTGCCGACGATCTTCACCGGCGTCCGCATCTCCGGTGCGGCCGCGATCCTCGTGCTGATCGCTGCCGAGATGATCGGCGCGACCGCGGGCCTGGGCTTCCTCATCAACTACTCCCAGTTCAACTTCCTCATCCCGAAGATGTACGCCGCGATCGTCACGACCTCCTTCATCGGCGTGCTCGTCAACTACGGCCTGATCGCCCTGGAGCGGCGCTTCTCGCGCTGGCGCGCGGCCTGACCTCCTCTCCCTCACCTCTCGAACGGAGCAACCGACATGACCCGCCAGCTCAGCCTCAACGCCTTCCTGCACGACGCCGGTCACCACGAGGCGTCGTGGCGCCACCCCGACTCCGCGGCCGAACGCGTGCACGACATCGACTTCTACGTCGAGCTCGCCCAGCGTGCGGAGGCGGCCAAGCTCGACGGCGTCTTCTTCGCCGACAGCCCGGGCATGTGGGCGGCCACGCCGTACCGGCCCACCGCCCACCTGGAGCCGATCACCCGGCTCGCGGCCATCGCCGCCCGTACCGAACGGATCGGCCTGATCGCCACCGCGTCGACGACGTTCTACGAGCCGTACAACCTGGCCCGGCTCTTCAACTCCCTCGACATGCTCTCGGGCGGCCGCGCCGGGTGGAACATCGTCACGACCCAGTCCGAGGCCGTGGCCCGGAACTTCAGCCTCGCCGAGCTGCCCTCGGCCGAGGAGCGTTACGCCCGCGGACAGGAGTTCGTCGACGTCGTCACGAAGCTCTGGGACAGCTGGGAGGACGACGCCATCGTGGCCGACAGGGAGAGTGGGCTCTACTTCGATCCCGACAAGGTGCACCCCGTCGACCACGTCGGGCGGCACTTCCAGGTGGCGGGGCCGCTCGCTGCGCCGCGCAGCCCGCAGGGTCGTCCGGTCTACGTGCAGGCAGGGTCGTCGAACGACGGCCGGGCGTTCGCCGCCCGCAACGCCGAGGCGATCTTCACCGCCCATCAGACGATCGGTGACGCACAGGCCTTCTACGCCGACATCAAGAGCCGGGCAGCGCGGCTGGGTCGCAACCCCGACCACGTCAAGGTCCTGCCGGGCATCAGCCCGTTCCTCGCCGACACCGAGGCCGAGGCCCGCGAGCTGCAGCACTACGTCGACTCGCTCACCGTGCCGGCGTACGGGCTGGCCCAGTTGGAGGGCCTGGCGGGGATCTCGCTCGCCCACCTCGAGCTGGATGAGAAGGTGCCGGTGGAGATCTTCGGGCCGGCCGGCAACGTGCTCGACAACAACCGCAGTCGGCTGCAGGTGGTCGCCAACATCGTCGAGCGGGACCGGCCGACGCTGCGCGAGCTGCTGCACCGTCTCGCCGGCGCGCGAGGCCACAACGTCGTGGCGGGCACGCCCACCCAGGTCGCCGACGTCATCAGCGACTGGTTCCGCAACGACGCCGCCGACGGCTTCAACGTCATGCCGCCGCTCTACCCGCAGCTGCTCGACGTCTTCGTGGACCGGGTCGTCCCTCTTCTCCAGGACCGCGGCCTGTTCCGCACCGAGTACGCCGGCACCACGCTGCGCGACCACTACGGACTGCCGCGGCCCGCGTCCCTCTACGCAGCGCCCGGGAGTGCGGCCGGCACTCAGCAGGCGGTGGCCGGATGACCACGGCTGTCGTCGTCGGCAATCCGAGACCGGAGAGCCGGACGCTGCGCGCCGCGACGTACGTCGCCGAGCAGCTGACCGGGACAGCGCCCCACGTCGTGGCAGACCTCGCCACCGTCGGTCCCGCGCTGCTGGACCCGGCCGACCCCGACGTCACGGATCTGGTCACGCAGGTCGGCGCCGCCGACCTGGTGGTGGTGGCCAGCCCGACCTACAAGGGCGCCTACACCGGCATGCTGAAGGTCTTCCTCGACCGGTTCGCCGGCGGCTCGGGCCTGTCCGGCGTCGCGGTCCCGCTAATGCTCGGCGCAAGCCCGGGGCACGCGCTGGCGCCGGAGCTGACCCTGCGGCCGGTGCTGACCGAGATCGGTGGCACTGTTCCCGGACGGGGGCTCTACGTCCTCGACTCGACCCATGACGAACCGGCCGCCTACGCCGACTGGATCGCCGCCATCCGGCCCGTCGTCACCGCTCTCCTGGAGGCACGCAGATGACCGTCGATCGCCTCACCACCAACCAGGACTTCGACCCTGCCCGGTTGCGACAGGCGTTCGGAGTGTTCCCCACCGGCGTGGTGGCCGTGGCTGCCGCTGTCGACGGCGGGCTGGTCGGACTCGCGGCGAGCTCCTTCACCACCATCAGCCTCGACCCGCCGCTGGTGTCGTTCTCGGTTGCCAGGACCTCCAAGACGTGGCCTGACCTCCGGCGTGCCGCACATCTCGGCGTGACGGTCCTCGCCGATCACCACGGGGACGTCTGCCGGCAGCTCGCCGGGCCCGTCGCACAGCGCTTCGACAACGTTCCAGTCACCGTGACGCGTGACGGCGCCGTCACCTTGGACGAGGGACTCGCCCGGTTCGACTGCACGATCTACCGCGAGGTCGAGGCCGGGGACCACGTGCTCGTGCTGCTGCAGTTGCACGCGCTGGACCACCCTCGGTCCGGGCCGGGCGACGAGGGCGGTCCCTTGGTCTTCCATCGCAGCGGGTTCGGTCGGCTCGCCGACTCTGCCTGACGCCCCGTGCGCCGGTGCGCGGGACTCGACCCTCGGGAACCCGGGACTCGACCGCCCGGAACCCGGGGCTCGACCCTCGGGAACCCGGGACTCGACGGGCTGGGAGACTGGGGGCGTGAGGGTCGTCGTGGTCGGAGCCGGGATCGGCGGGCTGACGGCTGCTCGGGACCTGGCCGCCGCGGGCCACCGGGTCGTGGTGCTCGAGGCGGCCGGCGAGGTCGGCGGCAAGCTGCGCGCCGAGGAGGTCGCCGGCGTCCGGGTCGACGTCGGCGCCGAGGCCATGCTCCACCGCCGCCCCGAGGGCACCGCGCTGGCGCGTGAGCTGGGCCTGCCGGTCGAGCACCCGACGACCGCGACGTCGCGGATCTGGACGCGCGGCGCGCTGC
>NZ_DASWXC010000038.1:0-9550 GCF_036405735.1 Nocardioides sp. | reverse complement strand
CCGGGCCCGGTGGTGGCCGGCCCCGTGGTCGCGGACCTGGCGGGCGCCCATCTCTCCGCACGCGCGGCGCTGGCCGGGCACCGCGCCGCCGACGGCTGGCCCGACGCCCCGCGGCCGGTGCTGAGCTCGGAGCTGCTGCCCGAGCGTGCGATCGCCGGGGACGAGGACGCCCGGCGGCACCTGGTCGAGCAGGTCTACCAGCCGCTCACCCGGGAGCGCAGCACGCTCGTGACGACGCTGGCGGCCTACTTCGACACCGGGGGCTCCCTGGAGGCCACCGCCCGGGAGCTGTTCGTCCACCCCAACACGGTGCGCTACCGGCTGCGGCAGGCCGCCGAGGCCACCGGCTTCACGCCGAGCGACCCGCGCGACGCCTTCGCGCTCCGGCTGGCGCTGGTGCTCGGCCGGCAGGACGCCTCGCGTTTGTAGGAACCCTCCAAAGAAGCAGCGGCGAGTTTCGTGCGGGCCCGACACGGGTGACCCGCCGGTAGCCAGGCAAGGTTGTCCCGTGCTCGTCATCGTCGCCCCCGGCCAGGGGGCCCAGACCCCCGGCTTCCTGACCCCCTGGCTCGCCGACCCCACCTTCGCCGCCCGCTTCGAGTGGCTCTCGACCGTGGCCGGCCTCGACCTGGTGCACTACGGGACCGAGGCCGACGCGGCGACCATCCAGGACACCAGCATCGCGCAGCCGCTGCTGGTCGCCACGGGCCTGGTGGCCGCCCTGGAGCTCTTCCCGCATCCGGCCGACGCCTTCGAGCGGATCGCCGCCGTCGCGGGCCACAGCGTCGGCGAGCTGACCGCCGCCGCCGGTGCCCGGGCGATCACCGCCGAGCAGGCGATGGTGCTGGTCCGCGAGCGCGGCAAGGCCATGGCGGCGGCCGCCGCCGCGACGCCCACCGGCATGACCGCCGTCCTCGGTGGCGACCGCGAGGACGTCCTGGCGACGCTCGCCCGTCACGGGCTGGTGGCCGCGAACGACAACGGCCCCGGCCAGGTCGTCGCGGCGGGCACGCGGGAGCAGCTCGACGCGCTGCAGGCCGACCCGCCGACCAAGGCGCGGCTGATGCCACTCAGCGTCGCCGGCGCCTTCCACACCGAGCACATGGCGCCGGCCGTCGGCCACCTGGCCGGGCTCGCCCGCTCGGTCTCGGTGCACGACCCGCGCACCCGCGTCATCTCCAACCGCGACGGCCAGGTGGTCCACTCCGGTGCCGACCTCCTCGCCCGCATCGTCGGGCAGATCGCCAGCCCGGTGCGCTGGGACCTCTGCCTGGAGACGATGGCGGACCTCGGCGTGACCGGCATCCTCGAGATGCCCCCGGCCGGCACGCTGACCGGCATCGCGAAGCGGTTCTTCGCCGGCGCCGGCGTCGAGACCTTCGCGCTCAAGACCCCCGACCAGCTCGACGAGGCCCGGGCGTTCGTCGAGCGGCATGGCGAGGTCGGCTCGCGCAGCGGGCTGGACACCTCGCCGACCTGGCGCATGGTCGTCTCCCCCAGCAAGGGCACCTTCCACCGCTCCGAGGCGGCTGCCGACGCGCACGTCCTGGCGCCCGGCACGACCATCGGCGACGTCGCCAGTCTGCGCGACCGGATCGCGGTCACCGCCGCCCACGGCGGCCAGGTCGTGGAGTGGCTCGTGGAGGACGGCGACCCCGTCGCACCCGGTCAGCCGCTGCTGCGGCTGCACCCGGCAGGCGCCGCCTGATGGCCACGCTGCAGGCGCCGACCGGCGCCGCCCACGCCGCGCTCCTCGGGCTCGGGGCCTACCGGCCGTCCCGGGTCGTCCCCAACAGCGAGATCGTCGACGCGATCGACTCCAGCGACGAGTGGATCCAGACCCGGTCCGGCATCCGCGAGCGCCGGTGGGCGGGTCCCGACGAGACCGTGCTGAGCATGGCGCTCGGCGCCGGCCGCGACGCGATCGCCGACGCCGGGCTGGACGCGCGACAGATCGACTGTGTGGTGGTCGCCACCGTCAGCCACCTGTCCCAGACGCCGGCCGTGGCGACCCTGGTCGCCCACGAGCTCGGCACCGAGCAGGCCGCGGCCTTCGACATCTCGGCAGCCTGTGCCGGCTTCTGCCACGGCGTCGCCATGGCGGCCGACTTCGTCCGTGGCGGCAGCGCCCGGCACGTCCTGGTCATCGGCGTGGAGCGACTCTCCGACATCACCGACCCCACCGACCGTGGCACCGCCTTCATCTTCGCCGACGGTGCGGGCGCCGCCGTGGTCGGCCCCAGCGAGACCCCGGGCATCGGTCCGGTCGTCTGGGGCTCCGACGGTGAGCGCGCCGACCTGATCCGGCAGCGCGAGCCCTGGGACCAGGTGATCGCCGCCGAGCGGCCGGCGATGCCGCACCTGGTGATGGAGGGCAATCCCGTCTTCCGGTGGGCCTCGTTCGCGATGGCCAAGGTCGGCCAGGAGGCCCTCGACCGCGCCGGCGTCAGCGCCGAGGAGCTGGACTGCTTCGTCCCCCACCAGGCGAACCTGCGCATCGTCGAGGCGCTCGCCCGCGCGATGAAGCTGCCCGAGAGCGTGAAGATCGCGCGCGACATCACCGAGATGGGCAACACCTCGGCCGCGTCGGTCCCGCTCGCCCTGGAGCGGATGCGGCGCGAGGGGGACGCCCGGCCCGGCGACACCGCGCTGCTGATCGCCTTCGGCGCCGGGCTCGCCTACGCCGCCCAGGTCGTCCGGGTGCCCTGACACCCCCGATCCCGGCGGCCACCCGCCGCCGTACGCACCACCCGATAACCCGAAGTAGACCCACAGAGAGAGAAAGAGGGATCCATGCCCACCACTGAGGAGATCCGCGCCGACCTCGCCGAGATCGTCAACGAGGTCGCCGGCGTCGACGTCGCCGACGTCCAGCTCGACAAGTCCTTCGTCGACGACCTCGACGTCGACTCCCTGTCGATGGTCGAGGTGGTCGTCGCCGCCGAGGAGAAGTTCGGCGTGAGCATTCCCGACGACGAGGTCAAGAACCTCAAGACCGTCGGCGACGCGGTCGGCTACATCGAGCGCGCCTCGGCCTGACCACCGCCCGGTGCCGACCCGGCACCGGGCAGCCCAGGCCCGTCAGGGCCGTCCCCCCGTCTTTCGCATCCAAGGAGAGCCATGAGCCGCACCCGAGTCGTCGTCACCGGGCTGGGCACCACCAGCCCGGTCGGCGGTGACGCGCCGAGCACCTGGGAGGCCCTTGTAGCGGGCAGGTCCGGGATCCGCCGCCTCACCGACGCCTGGGCCGAGGAGCTCCCGGTCAAGATCGCCGGTCGAGCCGCCGTCGAGCCCACCGACGTGCTCGACCGGGTCAAGGCGCGGCGGCTGGACCGCTCCGCCCAGCTGGCGATGGTCGCGACCATGGAGGCGTGGCGTGACTCCGGCCTCGTGGACGCCGTGGGCGAGGGCGGGCTGGACGGTGACCGGGTCGGCGTCGCCGTGGCCTCCGGCATCGGTGGCGTCACCACGCTGCTGGACAACTACGACGCGCTGCTGGCCAAGGGGCCGCGGCGGGTCTCGCCGCTGGCCGTGCCGATGCTGATGCCCAACGCGCCGGCCGCCAACATCAGCCTGTACGTCGGCGCGCGCTCGGCTGTGAACACCCCGGTGTCGGCCTGTGCCTCCGGCAACGAGGCGCTGGCCCTCGCGGTCGACCAGATCCGGCTCGGCCGGGCTGACGTGGTGGTGGCCGGCGGCACCGAGGCCGCCATCCACCCGCTGCCCATGGCGGCGTTCGCCAACATGATGGCGCTGTCCAAGACCGGCTCCGAGGACGGTGGCGACCCCACCACGGTGAGCCGGCCGTGGGACACCGCCCGCGACGGCTTCGTGCTCGGCGAGGGTGCCGGGATCCTGGTGCTCGAGCGACTCGAGCACGCGCAGGCACGTGGCGCGCGGATCTATGCCGAGGTGCTCGGCGCGGGCATCACCGCCGACTCCCACGACATCGCGCAGCCCGACCCCGCCGGCCGGGGCGGCAGCCGTGCGATCCTGCGGGCGCTCGCCGAGGCGGAGATCGCCCCGACCGACATCGCCCACGTCAACGCCCACGCAACCTCCACCCCGCAGGGCGACATCGCCGAGGGGCTGATGCTGCACGCCACCCTCGGCGCGCACGCCACGGAGGTGGTCGTCACCAGCACGAAGTCGATGACCGGTCACCTGCTCGGCGGCGCCGGCGCGCTGGAGTCGGTCGCGACCGTGCTGGCGCTGCACCACCGCGTGGCGCCGCCCACCATCAACCTCGACAACCTCGACCCCCAGGTGGAGCTCGACATCGCCACCAAGGCCCGCGACCTGCCGCTGGGTGACATCGCCGCCCTCAACAACTCCTTCGGCTTCGGCGGCGCGAACGTCGCGGTCGCGTTCGGGAGCATGTGATGACCGTCCGACAGGCCGAGGCCGGCGCAGCCACCCAGCAGCGAGCCGCCGCGAAGCCGCCGCGCGAGGAGGACCCCCGCTTCCCGCTCAACCGGCTCCACGCACTGCTCGACGAGGGCAGCGTGCAGTTGCTCTCCCCGGTCGACGACTCCGGCATGCTGGCGGTCACCGGGACCGTCGACGGCACCCACGTCGTCGCCTTCTGCTCCGACCCCACCGTCATGGGTGGGGCGATGGGCGACGAGGGCTGCCGGGTGGTCGTCGACGCCTACCACCGCGCGATCACCGACGGCGTCCCGATCATCGGGCTGTGGCACTCCGGTGGCGCCCGGCTCGCCGAGGGCGTCCTCTCCCTCCACGCGGTCGGCCGGATTTTCCAGGTGATGACCCAGGCCTCCGGCATCGTGCCGCAGATCTCCGTCGTGCTCGGCCCGGCGGCGGGCGGCGCGGCGTACGGTCCCGCCCTCACCGACGTGGTCATCCTCGGCCCCGAGGGCCGCATCTTCGTCACCGGCCCGGACGTGGTCCGCTCCGTCACCGGCGAGGACGTCGACATGCTGCGTCTGGGTGGGCCCGAGCCGCACGGCCGCCGCTCCGGCGTCGTCCACGTGCTGGCCGAAACCGAGCGCGAGGCGCTCGACCGGGCCCGCGGCCTGGCGAGCCTGCTCGGCGCCCAGGGCGGCCTCGACCTCGACGCCGTCGCGGACACCGACCTGGCCGCACTGCTCCCCGACTCCGCCAAGCGTGCGTACGACGTGCACCCGCTGGTCGAGTCCGTGCTCGACGAGGGCACCGCCATCGAGCTCCACGCCCGGTGGGCGCCCAACATCGTCACCGCTCTGGGACGGCTCGGCGGCCGCACGGTCGGCGTGGTCGCCAACAACCCGCTCCGCCTCGGCGGCTGCCTGGACTCGCTCTCGGCCGAGAAGGCCTCCCGCTTCGTGCGCATGTGCGACGCCTTCGGCGTCCCGCTGGTCGTGCTCGTCGACGTGCCGGGCTACCTCCCCGGTGTCGGGCAGGAGTGGGACGGCGTCGTCCGCCGCGGCGCGAAGCTGCTGCACGCCTTCGGCGAGTGCGTCGTGCCCCGCATCACGCTCGTCACCCGCAAGACGTACGGCGGCGCGTACATCGCCATGAATGCTCGCTCGATCGGCGCCACCCGGGTCTTCGCCTGGCCGGGAGCCGAGGTCGCCGTGATGGGCGCGGTCGCCGCGGTCCGCATCATCCACCGCCGCAAGCTCGCCGACCTGCCGCCGGACCTGCGTCCCCAGGTCGAGGCGGAGCTCGCCGCCGAGCACGAGCGGATCGCCGGCGGCGTGGACAAGGCCGTGGAGATCGGCGTCGTCGACGAGATCGTCGAGCCGAGCGCCACCCGTTCCGCGATCGCCCGGGCGATCCACGACGCGGTCCAGCGCGACGGCGTGCGACGCGGTCGGCACGGCAACATCCCGCTCTGACGCCCGCACCGCTCGGGCACAGCTCGCATCTCCCGGCCGGGCGGCCGTCGCAGCCGCCCGGCCGAGGTGTGACCGTAACCACATCCGCGCCGGTGCGTTGAACCCCTCGGAGACCGATCACGATCCGGGAGGGTTGTCATGTCCGCGCGTCACCGCCGCACCACCACCGGCCCGTGCCGGGCGCTCGTCGCCGCGGCCGTCGCCCTGGGCCTCACGGCGCTGGGTCCGGCGGGACTGGTCACCGCCCCACCGGCCGCCGCCGATCCGGTGACCGACCTCCTCACCGGCGTGAGCGGTGCACTGACCGGGCCCGCTGCCGGTGGGACCGCTCCCGGCCAGAGCGCCGCCCCGACCGCGGCGCAGTTCGCGTCGTGGGGATCGTTCAGCGCGCCGACGTACCGCCTGGCGAGGGGGTGCCACGACTACGCGTACCGCTACGCGGTGACGCCGCCGGAGCCCGACTGGGCGCTCGAGGTCTTCCTGACCGATCGCCGGGGCAGGGCGATCGGCTCCGAGATCATGATGTCGGGCGGCAACCCGACCTCCGCCGTCCGGCACTGGCGGATCTGTCGGAGCACGACCGTGCCGGGTGTGTTCACGATCCGCGGCGTCCTGACCTACAACGACTATCCGGAGCAGTACTCCGGGGCCGTGACGCCGACGCAGTTCCGCATGACGCCGGCGAAGCCGAAGAAGTGCGCCAAGCCGACGTGGCGCAAGCAGCACCCCCGCCGCTGCCGGTGAGGTCGGCTCAGACGACCTGGTGCAGCCAGCGCACCGGTGCGCCGTCACCGGCGTACCGGAAGGTCTCCAGCTCGTCGTCCCAGGGCTTGCCGAGCAGCTTGTCGATCTCGACGTTGATCGTGGTGTCGCCGAGCGCTGCCTTGACGACGGCGGCCTTGAGCCGGTCCTCGGGGATCATGATGTCGCCGTGCAGACCCGTGACAGCGTGGAAGACGCCGAGCTCGGGGGTGTAGGAGAAGCGCGAGCCCTCCGAGCCGGACGTCGGCTCCTCGGTGATCTCGAAGCGCAGGTGGTTCCAACCCTTGAGCGCCGAGGCGACGGCGGCAGCCGAGCCCACAGCGCCGGCCCAGGACAGCTCGGCACGGTAGGTGCCGGCCTGGGCCGGTTGCGGCGTCCAGTCGAGGTTCACGGCAACGCCGAGCACCCCGCCGACAGCCCACTCCACGTGCGGGCACAGCGCAGAGGGCGCCGAGTGCACGTAGAGGACGCCCCTCGTGGCGGGACGAGTGGCGGTAGCAGAGGTCGAGTATGCAGTCACCGTTGGTCTCCTTCGTTCCGGCGTGAGCGACGCCTTCCCCAGCGGTCTCCTCGGAACGAACTCGAACGAATCAGTGCTGCACTGAATGACACATGTGTAGTTGTACGACCCATTGTGACGCATGTGGCCGCTGTGCACCAGTGCGCCGCGCACTTCGCGCGCTAACGCGTGGCACCGGCGGCGTCGACGACGTTGGCCGGGTCATCGAGCGCGCCGAGCACAACGCCCTGATCACCGCCGTCCGGAGGTGGCCCGACGACGAGGTCGAGCACCACGCAGGTGACGTTGTCACGGCCACCGGCCGCCAGAGCGGCGTCCACGAGGGCCCGGGCGGCGGACTGGGCGTCCTCGAGGCGCAGCAGGTCGGCGATGCCCTCGTCACTCACGAGGTCGGTCAGTCCGTCGCTGCACAGCAGCAGCCGGTCGCCCGCCGCGACGCCGAGCCGGGCGACGTCGAGCACCGGGCCACCGTCGGCACCGGGCTCCTCCGTCGCGCCGTCCAACGAACGGACCACGACATGACGCCACTCGTGCCCGATCGCCTCGTCCGGGGTCAGCTGGCCGTGGTCGACCAGGTGCTGCACGTAGGTGTGGTCGGCCGACGCCTGCCGCAACAGGCCGTCGCCCCACACGTAGCAGCGGGAGTCCCCGACGTGGCCCAACCAGACCTCGTCGCCGTCGCACACGAGGGCCGTGAGCGTGGTTGCCATCCCGTGGCGGGAGGCGTCGGCCAGAATGCCCTCGTGAAGGCGCCGCTGAGCGGCCAGCGCGGCGTCCGCCAGCACGGCCGCCGGCGCATCGCCCCGGCGGGCGAGAGCGACCGCCGAGACGACGTACGCCGCTGTCGCGGAGGCGACCTCACCGGCCGCCGCTCCCCCGACACCGTCGGCGACCAGCGCGACCGACGGCCCCACGAAGGCCGCGTCCTCGTTGTGCTCACGGACGTGACCGACGTCGGTGACACCCGCGCCGGCGAACCTCAGCAAGGGCTCAGCTCTCCGCCAGGCGGCTCTCGAGCGCCGAGGCCCGCGCCGCGGCGTCGGTGATCTCGTCGGCGTCGATAGCCTGGGTGCGGTGGAACCACGCCAGCGCGTCGTTGAGGCGCCCGGCGGCCTCGAGCGTGTCGGCGTACGCGTAGCGCAGCCGCACCACCCAGGACGCGCGCGACTTGTTGTGGAGCGGCGCGAGCTCCAGCACGCGCAGCGCAGCGTCGAACTGACCGAGGTCCCGCCGGGCACCGGCCTCGACGATCGTCATCTCCGCCTTGGCCTCCGGGACGAAGCCCGCCACCGAGGGGCTGTGAGCGAGCTTGATCGCCTGCTCGGGCTGGCCGAGCGCACGATGGCAGTCCGCCATGATCGGGAGGTACGCCGTCGCCCCGTTCATCCGCTTGGCGGCCCGCAGCTCGGCCAGCGCCTCGGCGTAGTGGCCCGCGGCGTACGCCGCCTCACCCAGCGCCTCGCGGACGACCGCGAGCCGCTGGGCACGGTTCTTGGCCGCCTTGGCGTGCTGGTAGGCCAGCTCCGGATCGTCGTCGATGTAGACGCCGGCTGCAGCCAGGTGACGCGCGATGCGGGCGGCCAGCTTCTCCGGGAGGCCCTTGAGCTGAGCCGTCACCGAACGGTCGAGCTCACGACCGGTGATGTCGGGCGGCAGGTCGGGGCCGTCGTACGACTTCTGGTCCTCGGTCCGCTCGACCGGAGCGGGGCGCTCACGCGAGAAGCGCTCGCCGCCCGACCGGGCGCCACCGGAGCGGGCACCGCCGGACCTGTCAGGACGGGCGCCGCCCTTCGCGGGCGGCTTGCCACCGGCGCGCGCCGGCCGACCCGCACCGGCACCCTTGCCAGCACCCGACCTCGCGGAGCCACCCTTGCTCGGACGTCCCTGCGACGGACGCGATCCTCGACGATCCTCAGCCACGATCCAACCACCTTCTGGGCCGTATCGGCCCCACGTCTGACGACGAGCCTGCCGAAGCATGCCCCGCAAATCAACGTAGGGGCCACCTTGCGGTGGCCCCTACGTCTCAAAAGTATGTCCGGCGGCGTCCTACTCTCCCACAACCTCTCGGTTGCAGTACCATCGGCGCTGAAAGGCTTAACTTCCGGGTTCGGGATGGGACCGGGTGTTTCCCTTTCGCTATGGCCGCCGTAACTCTAATAGCGTTCACCGCGCTCGCCAGCTTTCGCCGGGGCTGCTGGTGACCACCAAGCCACTATTTAGTTCGATCTGGGCAGTTCAGTCTGCCTGTGTGAACCCACCGCCATCGCGAGGCGGTGAGCCGGATGTGGACGCGAGCGGTTCGTTGGTTTTGCAAAGTGTTTGTAAGACAAGCCCTCGGCCTATTAGTACCGGTCGGCTGGGCATTGCTGCTGTACACCTCCGGCCTATCAACCCAATAGTCTGTTGGGGGCCTTAACCCACAAGG